>JAKFBW010000120.1:0-61165 GCA_036676965.1 Flavobacterium sp.
AAAAGCATGGCAGAAGAGCTGTTAGCGTATTCAAATATGGATTGGACTATTTGTCAAAATTCCTTTTGACAGGGTTCAATAGTTTAGAACATAGTCTGTTTAATTTTTTGTCATGTACTTAACTAATTCATTTATAATTAATTCGTATTTTCGACAGCGTTGGCTACCACTCCAATTGTCAAAACTATTTTTAATCAACAAAACGACTTTATTTACTACAATATGAAAAAAAATATTTTATCGATCATATTGCTTAGCAGCACTGCATGGGGCGTAATGGCACAAACGGGCAGCAATGAAAAAAAGATCCCGCGGGATACCTCTTTTACCATTCATCAGGCCTATGCGAATATCCGGAAAAATTTCCCGAAGCGAAACCGGCTAAACCCATCCTTCCTGCGGGTGTGACGGCCGAAAGGGATTTGGTTTATACGGTTTTGAATGACTCTGTCACTACAAACAGGGCATTGCATTTAGATCTATTCCACCCCACGAAATCGGGTACCTATCCCGCCTTACTCATGGTGCATGGCGGCGGATGGCGGTCGGGGGACAAATCGTTGCAAGCACCCATGGCGATGCAGATTGCCGCTAAAGGATATGTAACTGTTGCGGTTGAATACCAGCTTTCGCTCGAAGCCAAATATCCCCAGGCAGTATATAACATCAAGTCTGCTATCCGTTGGATGCGCGCCAATGCCGCAAAATATGGCATTGACCCAAATCGCATTGCCATCAGCGGTTGTTCGGCAGGAGGCCAATTGGCTACTTTAACGGGAATGACCAACGGTGTGGAGCACTTTGAAGGCCATCAGGGAAATATGGGACACTCCAGTGCCACACAAGCGGTAATTGACATAGACGGTGTTCTGGATTTTATGGCTCCGGGTTCACTCAATTTAACACGAAAACCCAATTCTCCCGATATTGAATGGCTGGGCGGTTCTTTTACCGAAAAACCGGCTATTTGGAAAGAGGCATCATCCATTTTTTGGGTAAATGAAAAATCACCTCCGGTACTCTTCCTTAACAGTGGATTTTCGAGATTCACAGCCGGTCAAAATGAAATGATTGGCATTTTGAACGAACACGGTATTTATAATGAAGTACATCAATTTGATGTAAAAGTGCATCCTTTTTGGTTGTTTCACCCTTGGTTTGAACCAACCGTAGCCCATATGGTTCAATTTTTAGACAAGGTGTTCAAATCCTAAAAGGAATTGTTACAAGCATTCTTGCTTTTACTACAAAAAAAGGCTTCGATTTCTCGAAGCCTTTTTGCAATTTATATCGCTTTGTTTTTTATCACCAATCGGAATCCTTCCCCATGGATATTCAAGATTTCTACATCTTCATCCAGCTTAAGATATTTTCTTAGTTTGGCGATGTACACATCCATACTTCTTGAAGTAAAGTAGTTGTCGTCTCTCCAGATTTTTGTCAATGCCAACTCTCTTGGCATCAAATCATTTTCGTGAAGAATCAACATTTTTAATAATTCATTCTCTTTTGGAGATAATTTTACCGGCTCTTCATCCTTATAAGTTAAGAAACGCAGTTTAGAGTTCAAATGGAACTTACCGATCGTAAATTCAAAAGGAACCTGTTCGGTCTTAACATCTGCCGATTTTCTTTGAATTATGGCTTTAATTTTCATCAATAATACTTCAGAGTCAAAAGGTTTATTCAAGTAATCATCAGCCCCGGCTTTATAGCCTTTCAAGACGTCTTCTTTCATTGATTTTGCCGTTAAGAAGATAATGGGCACCTCGGCATTTTTCTCACGAATTTCCTTTGCCAGGGTATAGCCGTCTTTATAAGGCATCATGACATCAAGAATACATAAATCATAGGTGTCTTTTTTGAATTTCTCAAAACCTTCCATCCCGTTTTTAGCCAAAACAACGTCAAAATCATTTAAAGTCAGGTAGTCTTTAAGGACTGCACCAAAATTCAAATCGTCTTCTACTAAAAGTATTTTTTTATTTATATTTTCCATAATTTAATTTATTAGGGGTAATTTTATAATGAAGGTACTTCCTTTTCCCTTTTCACTTTCAACAAAAACCTGGCCATTATGGTCTTCTACAATCCTTTTTACATAAGCCAACCCAAGACCGTGCCCTTTCACATTGTGTAAATCTCCGGTATGTTCGCGGTAAAATTTCTCAAACACTCGTTTTTGAGCCACTTTACTCATTCCTAAACCATAATCTTTTACTTTTATAAGAATCATATCCTTAATATTCTCCGTAAAAATCTCAATCTCCGGAATCTCTGGAGAATACTTAATGGCATTTTCTAAAATATTGACAACTACATTGGTAAAATGAACCTGATTGATTAATACCGTTTTTCGGCTGGCATTAAAATGACTCGTAATCTTACCTTGTCGGTCTTCCAAAATCAAATTCACGTGCTCAATAGCATCATTTATGACATCTTCCACATTGCTGGATTCTTTTTCTATATCCAACTCTTTTCTCTCTAATTTCGATATTCTTAAAACATTCTCAACTTGCGCATGCATTCGTTTATTTTCATCCCGAATCATTTGTAAGTATTTAAAAATTTTCTCTTTATCTTCAATTACTTTTGGGTTTTTTATCGCATCCAAAGCCAAATTAATAGTGGCAATAGGCGTTTTAAACTCATGGGTCATATTGTTGATAAAATCGGTTTTTATCTCCGATATTTGACGTTGACGAATCAATTGGTTCAAGGCACTCGAATAGGCTATGATGATAATTAACGTAAATATGATCGATAGAATTGTGATACTCACCAATTCTGACAATAAAAACCTTTTCTTATTCGGAAAAGTAACTGACAATTCATACTTTTCAACTCCCTCATTATCAGCAAGAATAGGAATAGAATAAGTAGCATCTTTAACAAAATGAAAACCATCCGATTTTATTTTTGTCTGAGTCCCATTGCTTTGGATTCCAAATTCAAATTTGGTATCAACACTGTATTCCTCCAACTCTTTTTTAATCAATTTCTTAAGACCTTCCTTTGAAATCCGTTCATCAATAGGCATTGCCGAAGCGATATCTTTGAAATAAATTTCAAATGCTGCATTATCTAAAACATCCAAACTCCCAGACTTTTCTGTCCTAACATCGGGAATCAAACTTTGCTGTAATGTCGATTTATCAATTTCGTTATTATTATATATCTCGGTTACGCGTTTAGAATTAAAATTCTTAAACCTTTCGTTGCCAAATTTTTTACCAAACAGCGAAGACGAAATATTGTAATCTTCTGAAGTCAGACCACTGGAATATACAATGGTATTATTGGTCACCGGATTTCTCTGAACATAATAAAATTCTAACAACTCCGTTTTTTTCGGAATGGTACCTGTACTGTCTTTATAACGATTGTATTTATCATAAAAACTAAAGGCTTCCTGTTTTTGGAGCTTTACAGCCACATTGCCAAGTACCTGTTTTACATGATATTTAAATTGTTCATCGTTGTTTTTGAAAGAGGTATTAAACCAATACATCTGTACCAGAATAATCCCTATCAAGGACAAACTCATCAATACAACCAATAATGTAAAAAATAATTTACTCATCAGAGCAAAATTAACATTTTAACAGTATGATTGATAATCCATTAACCAAAGATTAACATTTAAGAGTCCTTTTGTTTAATCTTTAAAATTTTAAGAATTTTTTCCATTTCTTTTTTAGCGCCCCCAATAGTCGAATTTTCAATTACATAATCACTTTTTGCAATTCGTTGTTCGTCTGTCCATTGTGTATTGATGCGTTTCAAAACCTGTTCCCGTGAAGTGCCGTCTCTTTCAATAACCCTTTGAATCCTTGATTCTAAAGGGGCTGTAACGGTAATTATACGATCAAAATCGGCATAATTTCCCGTTTCAAATAAAATAGCCGATTCGTAAATGATAAAAGGAAATGATTGGTGGGCCGCAAGCCATTCTTTATAATGCTTTTTTACGGCAGGATGAACAATGGCATTCAATTGTTTTAACTTTTCAGGATCGTTAAACACAATTTCGGCGAGCTTTTCTCTTAGTAATGTAGTATCCTGAAAAATAGAATTGCCGAACGTATTCTTTAATGTCTCGACAACTTCAGGGGATTGCATTATTTTTCGGGCTTCCAGATCGGCGATGTAAACCGGTATCCCAAATGAAGAAAAATAATTGGCAATGGTTGTTTTTCCACTCCCTATTCCGCCTGTCAATCCGATTGTTTGAGTCATCTTATTTTTTGAAAAATAATTCCGGAAATGCCTCCTGTGGTTTTTGTTTAAGCAGAATCACTTTTACAAAAGATTGTATAAAACCGGTACCATAACCATAAAATTGTTTCCAAACCGCAGTCACTGACAGATAGCCAATTTTGACACTCTTATTTTGATAGGTGGAAACCAGGAATAATACAAAGAAATAGACACAATACAACTTCAGTAACAAGTCATAGGTAAAAATTAACAAGACTAAAGACAGCGCAAATCCAAGTATAAAAACGGAAGGAAAGAAAAAAGTAAGTTTATTGTATTGCGGATACCAACTGTTAAGTATTGGTCTGGCTTTCCCGAATTTATTGACTTGAATCGAAAATTTATCCCAATCGATTCTTCGTTTATGATACACATAAGCATCGGGAAATAATTTTGTTTCAAATCCCAATTCCCACAAACGAATGGATAAATCAGGATCTTCACCCGGATGGATATTCCCAAAACCATGGGAAGCTTCAAAAGCTTTTCGGGACAATCCCATGTTGAAACTTCGCGGTTGAAACTTGTCTATTTTTTCAGAACCGCCCCTGATTCCACCGGTCGTCAAAAAAGACGTCATGGCAAAATTGATGGCTTTTTGGATATCCGAAAAACTCTTCAGCGCCCTGTCCGGTCCACCAAAACAATCGACATAATTTGCTTTTAATGCTTTATCTACCTCGCTGAGGTATTCTTTTGGAATAATACAATCCGAATCAAAGATGATAAAATAATCGCCTTTGGCTTTTCTCATTCCGTAGTTTCTGGAATCCCCCGGTCCGGAATTTTCTTTGTAGTAATAGGAAATCGATAATCTGTTATCGTATTTCTGCACCACCTCTTCACATCTTATTGACGATCCATCCTCAACAATTACAATTTCAAAATCTTCTTTATAATCAGACTGGGTTAAACTTTCTAAAAGCTCCTCCACTTCATCAGGACGATTATAAACGGGAATAATCAAAGAAAATAACATATTCTTGAATAGGGTATTAATTATAACTAACAAAAAATTTTAACAAAGATATACTTTATCCATAAAAAAACCATCCGTAACGAATGGTTCTTTGGTATTTGCAATAGGTTTTGTTTTATGAAGAAAAATTACCACAAATTTGCTAATTATTTTTGACTGTACTATCAAATTGCCTATCCTAGAAATAAAGTTTGAACTTATTTCAAGTCTTTTTCTAATTTATCAGGATTTTGTCTTGTATCAAATATTGTAATAATCTCAATTTCTTTTCGATCAAATTTTATTCTGTAATAAAAAGTGGTTTGTTTTGTTACCACACATTTATAAAGTCCTTCAAATTCATTTGATTGAGGGCAACTTTCAGGATGTTCTGAAATTTGATTAATTTTAGATGTTAGCTTTTTTATAAAATCATTTCTAACTTTCAAACTCCATTTTTCTAATAAAAAATTATTCAGTTTGAGAAGTTTGATTTCAGCTAATTCTGATAAAAAAACCTTCATTAAGAAATCTTTTTCAAAAAGTCATCATAAGCAACTCTTTTCCCTTGATCCAATTGTTCAATTCCTTTTTCGATTTCTTTTTGTTCAGATAAACTCAATTCATTCCAAAAATCAACTTTCTCTTTCTTGATAAAGTCAACGATTTTTTCAATGAATTTATCATTCTCAATGTCAAGAATCAATTTTACCAGCTCAATTTTAGAAGTTTGAATATCCATATCATTTAATTCTTTAAATCAAAGTTACAAAAAAATGAAGCATTATTTAACGTTAAGATTCTAATTGTACGAAGAAAAAAATTACCGCATATTCGCAATTATTTGCATTTCTTTCTATTGAAAAACTAAAAGCTATTACATACTTTTTCAGCTCTTACTGCATAAAAAAAAACCTTACTTTATTCCGCATAAAATAAGGTGTTTTTAAATATATTGAGAAATGTTTTATCCGATACTTGGGATGGCAACCATTTCGTCAGTGTCTGCTTTGTAATCTACACCTTCGAATCCGAATCCGAAAAGATTGTAGAAATCTTTTCTGTAACCTTCTAAATCGCCAATTTCAGCAAGATTTTCGGTAACCGCCTGATCCCACAATTGCGCTACTTTTTCCTGTACATCCGGACGCATTTCCCAGTCGTCGATACGGATTCTACCTTTTTCATCGGTAAGAATTGCTTCTCCTGTGTATAAACGTTGTTGGTATAAACGTTGAATTTGTTCGATACAACCTTCATGAATCCCTTCTTCTTTCATGATTTTGTACAATAACGAAATGTACAACGGAATTACCGGAATCGCGGAACTCGCTTGGGTTACCAAGGCTTTATTTACTGAAACATAGGCTTTTCCCTGAATATCAGCTAGGCTGTCTGCAATAGAAAAAGCAGTAGCTTCCAAATGATCTTTGGCACGGCCAATAGTTCCTTTTCTGTACACCGCCTCTGTCAACGATGGCCCTATATATGAATATGCCACTGTTGTAGCCCCGGGAGCCAACAGATTTTCCGTTTTTAAGGCATCAATCCACATTGCCCAATCTTCACCCCCCATTACAGCCACCGTGTTTTCGATATCATCACCAGAACAAGGCTCGATAGAAACATCAGAAACTTTCCCGGTATGGAAATCAACGGTTTTGTTTGTAAATGTACTTCCAATAGGCTTCAAAACCGAACGATGCAATACACCCGTAACCGGATGCAAACGTACCGGTGAAGCCAAACTATAGATAACCAAGTCAACCTGACCTAAATCCTTTTTTATTAAATCGATAGTTTGTTGCTTTACTTCATTAGAGAACGCATCCCCGTTGATACTTTTAGCATACAAACCGGCTTTAGTTGCTTCTTTTTCGAATGCAGCTGAGTTATACCAACCCGGTGAAGCGGTTTTCCCTTCGGCTGGCCCTTTTTCAAAAAACACTCCAATAGTCGCTGCATCTGAACCAAATGCACTGGTAATTCTGGATGCTAAACCAAATCCGGTTGAAGCACCAATCACCAATACTTTTTTGGCACCATTGATAACTCCTTTTGATTTAACATATTCGATTTGATTTTTAACATTTTGCTCGCATCCTTTTGGTTGTGATGTCAGGCAAATAAATCCTCTCATTCTTGGTTCTATAATCATAATTTAGAAAATATTATTTTTTTATAATGTAAAAACTTGGGTGACAACAATTAATTTTATACGTAAAATCAATCATTTTAGTTGGCAAATATAGGTCAATTTTTTAGTTCAACAAGGCTTTTGCATGATTTAAGGCCGAATCTGAAACAATGGTTCCCGATAGCATTTGGGCGATTTCAACGATACGTTCCTCTTCTGACAAGAGTTTCAATTCGGATTGGGTGTCCTCGCCTACCGTTGATTTGGAAACTTTAAAATGGGCGGTTCCTTTGGCTGCAATTTGTGGCAAATGGGTAATGGCAAATATTTGCATCGTCTCACTCATCCTTTTCATGATCTCCCCCATTTTTATGGCAATTTCTCCCGAAACCCCAGTGTCAATTTCGTCAAAAATTAAAGTCGGTAATTTGGAATATTCCGCCAACACCGCTTTGACCGCCAGCATAATTCGGGACATTTCCCCTCCGGAAGCGACTTTTTTCAACAATCCGAAATCGGTTCCTTTATTGGCTGAAAACAAAAATTGCAGTTCGTCTTTTCCGTTTTCATAATATGAAGCGGTTTCCTTTACCTGGATATCAAAACGAACATTGGGCATTCCCAAAGTTTCTAAAATCGCAATCAACTTATTGGATAAAACCGGGATGGACTCCTGCCTGTTTTTGTGGATAGTTGTCGCCAAAGCGTTTAATGCAAGTTCTTTTTCTTGAATCACATTCGTCAAAGTGGCAATATCTTCTTCTAAATTACCAAGTTCCAAAACGGTATTTTCCAGTTGGGATTGAATGTCGAGTAATTCTTCCACACTCCCCGCCTGATGTTTCTTTTGCAAGTTATAAATCAATTGCAACTTTTGACTGATCAATTCTAATTGCTCCGGATCATTGATTAATTTTTCGGAACTACGGCTTAAATCATCCGTAATATCATCGAATTCAATCGCCAGACTTGTCACTCTTTCCAACAAGGAAGCATACTCCGGTGAAAAAGAAGCAATTTTTTGCAAAGCCACTTTTATCTCCTTCAAATTCGTATATACCCCAATCTGTTCTTCATTGGCAATAGCCAGCGACTTATCAATGGATTCTTTTATAATCTCAACATTATTCAGTTTTTCATAATCGGCTTCCAATTCCGCTTGTTCCCCCAGTTTCAATTTTGCCGCAACTAATTCGTTCAACAAAAAAGTATTGTATTCCTGCTCCTTGGTAGATTCTCCTTGTCTTTTCAAAAGGGAATTCAATTGCGTTTTATCGGATTTATACTTTTTCAAAAGTGACTGATACTCCAAAATTATCTCTTGATTATCGGCAATGGCATCGATAATTTCAAATTGAATGTTCTCATCCGAAAGTTCCCTGGTTTGCTGTTGGGAATGAATGTCGATCAAAAACCAACTCAGTTCCTGCAACTCCTGAAGATTTACGGGACTGTCATTGACAAAGGCCCTGGATTTTCCCGAAGGAAGAATTTCACGACGAATAATGGTATCCGATTCGTAGTCTAAATCATTGGCTTCAAAAAAAGGCAATAAATTGTATTTAGAAATTTCAAAATGTGCTTCAATAACACATTTTTCTTCTTTGTTTTTTAGCGAAGTCAGGTCGGCTCTTTTTCCCAAAACCAACCCCAATGCCCCTAAAATTATTGATTTTCCTGCTCCTGTTTCTCCTGTAATAATTGAAAATCCTTTGGAAAAATCAATTGTTAATTTTTCTATTAAGGCATAGTTTTTTATTGATAGTGCAGTTATCATTTAAATATTTTTAAGCTAATAATGAATTATGGATGATTTCTAAAAACAGAAATTCTAATATACTAACAACCCCCATTTACTTGAATTTACGGGAGAAACTTTATTCAGGTTTTCAACTAAATCGGCAATTTGTACAGAAGGGCCTCCTGAAAAAATGGCAACAATTTCATCTGATTTGGCATCAAAAAACATTCGGGTTAAAAAAGCGTTGGGTTTTGATGCATTCAATTTGCCAAAATTCAATATAGAAGATTTTATTTTTTCTTTAGACGATTTCACGTCTTTAGTCATTGTATCCAATCCCGTATGGTATTCAAACATGGTTTTACGCACATCGGCAAATGTAGGCGAAAGCATATCATTGATTAAAAAATACCTGTTCTGATTACCATCAATTTGGCTCCAGCCTTTGTAACCAGCCTGTTGCGCTACATTGGCAATATTTTGGGCTATTTCAAAATTAGGATTCCCCGATTCCTGTACAAAAGTATCGTCGTCCATACCCAAAATAATATAGCTGTAAAATGATATTACAGAAACCAGATTAGACTCGAAAACATTGGCATTAAAATTCAAACTTTCGAATTCCGTATATTTAAAACTAAAATCCTTGTCGTTAAAATTCAACACCGGAGAAGCATACGACGAGTTGTAAATAGGTCTGGAAGATTGCACTTGGATTGTTGCCGTAAACTGATCGGCACTATTGGACAAAATGGTGATATACATCGAACAATTTATCTTTTCGTTGGCGGTATAGATCTTATTGTTCCAATCGGTTTTATTGACAAATTCACTCAACGAAGTTTCCAATGTTTTAAAAACCTGTTGATTCGAATTACTAAGCCTTTGCGCATTTACCGTTACCGTACAATTCAATTGTTGCGCCTGGATAAGCACAAATGGGAATAGTAATAAAAAGCTAAGTATCTTATTCATGAAAATGAGCTATTACTTTGTTGATGATGTCCAGGGCCACGGCTTCTTTCGATTTCAATTCCATTGGTTCAACAATAAAATCCTTATCGATAAAAGTAACTTTATTGGTGTCTTTTCCAAAACCGGCTCCTTTATCCTGTAACGAATTTAGAACGATCAAATCTAAGTTTTTTTTCTGAATTTTACTCTTTGCATTTTCAATTTCATTCTCTGTTTCTAAAGCAAATCCGATTAAAAACTGATTTTCCTTGCTACTGCCCAATGAAGCCAAAATATCTTTTGTCTTTTCAAGCTCGATTGTAAACTCATCAGCCGCTTTTTTTATTTTTTGGGAAGCCACATTTTTCGGTTTATAATCGGCCACTGCAGCAGCTGCAATAGCAACATCCATCATTGGATAATACTGATGGCAGGCTTCGTACATTTCCTCAGCCGAAATTACATTAACGACTTCAATCAAAGAATGTTGTACTCTTAAACTTGTTGGACCGGCAACCAAAACGACTGATGCTCCCAAATCGGCTGCACATTTTGCGATATCAAAGCCCATTTTACCGGTAGAATGATTTCCGATAAAACGCACCGGATCTATCGCTTCGTATGTTGGCCCGGCGGTTATGAGTATTTTTTTTCCTTTTAGGGGTAATTTACTTTCCAGGTCGGCTTCTAAAAATGAAATGATGTTTTCAGGCTCTGCCATCCTTCCTTCTCCGGAAAGGCCACTGGCCAATTCTCCGCTTTCTGCAGGAATCATGGTGTTGCCAAACTGCTTTAAGGCATTGAAACTGGCAATCGTAGACGGATGGATATACATGTCCAAATCCATTGCCGGAGCAAAATAAACCGGACATTTGGCAGACAGATAGGTCGCAATAAGCAAATTATCACAAACACCGTTTGCCATTTTAGACAAGGTATTTGCCGTAGCGGGTGCAATAACCATCAAATCGGCCCAAAGACCCAATTCGACATGGTTGTTCCATTTTTCATTCTCATCTTCAAGGTTGACAAAAGTAGAATGAACAGGATTTTTGGATAAGGTGGATAAGGTAAGCGGGGTTACAAAATCCTTAGAAGCAGGTGTCATTATCACTTGGACATGTGCACCTGCTTTTATAAAAAGTCGTACTAATGAAGCTGTTTTATAGGCAGCAATTCCACCAGAAACACCTAGTAAAATTTTCTTACCGTTTAAAACTGACATAGAACTATTTATTTGAATCTCTGTGGTAGATTTTACCGTCTAACCATTCTTGAACTGCTAAAGCGTGTGGCTTAGGCAATTTTTCATAGAATTTTGAAACCTCGATTTGTTCTTTATTTTCAAAAACCTCTTCAAGACTGTCATTATAGGTAGCAAATTCCTCTAATTTCTCTGTCAATTCTTTTTTGATTTCAGAATTGATTTGATTTGCTCTTTTAGCCATAATGGTAATTGCTTCATACACATTTCCGGTAGGTTCCTCTATAACTGTTTTGTTATAAGTAATTGTATTTACCGGAGCATTCGTCTTTTTTAAATCCATGACTTTATTTATTTTGTAAATTTTTGTAAATCTTTTTCAACACGAGACAACATCTCGTTGGCTTGTTTAATATATTTGGTATCGCCTTTAAATTTTATTAGATTCGAATAGGCTGTTTTTGCAATATTTAATCTTTCCTCCATTTTAGAAGGAATACTGTTAATCGCCAATTGGTAAGCCGAATCGTATCTGTAAAATAAAGCATCTTCTTTGAAAGGTGTACCAGGATACTCGCCAATAAAAATATCAAAAGCAACCAATGCTGATTTATAATCAGAAATGGTGTGATACCCTTTTGCATTTTCATATACTTTTTTCTGAATTTTTTCAGACAATTTTCTTGTCAATTCATTCGCTTCTGCTAAATATTGAGAATTTGGATATCTATCAATGAAAGACTGTAATTTATCAATGGCTTTATTGGTATCGGTTTGATCTAAACTGTAAACCGGTGAAAGCATAGAATAACTTTTAGCTCCCAAAAACGCAGCTTCTTCGGCTTTTTCACTTTTTGGATAACTGGAAACAAAACTTTCAAACTGATATCCTGCTAAATAGTACTGTTTGGTTTTATAATACGACTGTGAAAACATATAAAACATCTTCTCTGCCTGCGGTTTCCCTCTGTAAGAAGTACTGATTTGTTCAAAAAGTCTGATTGCTCTGGAATATTTACCTTCTTCATACATTTTAGATGCTAAAGCATATTTTGGACCAACATCTTCATTTTTTAAGACCTTTTGATATTCATTACAAGAAACAAAAAGGACTAAAACCAGTAAAAGAGATATAATTTTTTTCATTTTTTAATTTATTCCGATTTAATCAGACGCAATTGGCGTATAAAAAATCATACCGAAGTTTCGGTTGCAAATTTAGTTATTAATTTAGCTACTACAAAATATTTCTTTACCTAAAAAAATCCGTCTTCTAAGCGTTTATTTTATTCACACTTTCAACAAATTCTTCAATTCTCGTCTGCAAAGATTCGTCTACTTTAACCAAAGGTAAACGAACGGTATTTTCAGCAATTCCTAAAGATTGAAATACGTGTTTGATTCCGGCAGGATTCCCCTGTTCAAAAATCATATCGATACAATCAGACAAAAGATATTGGGTTTTAAAAGCTTCATCTACTTTACGGTTCAGTCCCAAACGAATCATTTCTGAAAACTCTTTAGGGAAACCTTGCGCAATTACGGATATAACACCAGAACCTCCAGCCAAAACTATCGGCAAAGCAATCATATCATCTCCGGAAATAACCAGAAAATCTTTCGGACAGTCCTTTAATAATTGTAACGCCTGCGCCATATCTCCTGCCGCTTCTTTTACAGCTACAATATTTTCAAAATCATTAGCCAAACGTATAATCGTTTTTGGCAATATATTACTCGCTGTTCTTCCCGGAACATTGTATAAGATTACCGGAACCGGAGAGGCCTCGGCAATAGCTTTGTAATGTTGGTAAATTCCTTCCTGGGTAGGTTTATTATAGTATGGTGAAACTGACAAAATAGCTTCAAAAGCAGAAAAATCCCTGGTCTTTAACTCCTCTACCACTTTCAATGTATTATTTCCCCCAACACCTAAAACCAAAGGCACCCTGCCTTTATTTGCTCCAACAATAGTTGTAATCACCAATTCTTTTTCTTCATGCGTAAGCGTAGCATTTTCTGCTGTTGTACCCAAAACCACAAGATATTCAACTCCTCCGTCAATAGAAAAATTCACGATTCTTACTAACGCTTCTATATCAATTGAAAAATCTTCTTTAAAAGGAGTTACAAGGGCAACACCAGTACCTATTAATGATTGCATGTAAATTATATTTTGTTTAATATTTTTAAATATTTGAATAATTCTTGGGTAAAAACGGTATGATTTTCGGCATTTGTATTAATCATAAAATGATTCAACCTCTTGTCTACAGATGAAAATCCAACTTTAAATTTCGCCTTAGAATTACTGGTTATAAGCAGCAAAAGTGCCTTTTCTACATCATAATAACTAATCAACAAGTCAAATTCCTCGTTGATAAAATCATTTATCGTTGTATTATCAACTACCGTATTCCAATTGAGATTTTTAGGTCCAAAAGTAGGCCGTTCGTAACCTTCGTTTTTTCTGAACTTATCCCTGTAAACAATTACCGTTATGTTTTCTTCGGCAATCCCATTTGCCTTCAATTCTTTTACCAAAGACTCTTTTTCTAAAAAATAACTTTCATCAACCAATAATCCAACGGTTTTTACAGCAGCTGTAAGCGTTGTCCCTTTTACATTCTGCAGGCTGAGTTTTAATCTTCTTTTTACAAAAAAATCCTTTATATAATTTAAAAACATACTGTTTTACTTGTTTACAAAATTAATTAATAAAGTCTCATTATAAATCGCAAATCTAAAAAAGTAAAACGATTTTTTGAAACTTTTTGTTATATTCTTAACATACGATTTCCGTTGTTGACAGCCCATAAAACCTAAAACCACAGCCAGCCGGATTCAAAGTAAATATAGCGCGTTATAATCAATCTTGCATTTCTAAATCCAACAATAAATCTTCCTTTTCGTCCTCAATTAGAAACCTAAAAAAAATATAATTGGAAACCGAATAAATAACAGCCCCGATAGGTAGAAATAAATCTACAGAAAAATGTTTCTGAATAGCAAAAACAAAGATTTGAGCCGTAAACAACAAACAGCTTATCAGGAATAATGTATTTTTCTTACTGTCATTAAAAACATAATTCGACAAAGATACCCCTCCTAAAATTGACATCAGCACAATATTCACTACCGAAGGATAAATAGAAATTAAAAGACTTTTTTCTACCAAAACCAACAAATAAGAAAACACCGATACAAACGGAATTACCGCTATAACCAAAGATAAAATTTTAGCCTCTTTGATGATTTTGAAAACCAGCACAACCGTAAGAAGGCGATAGGCCGCATAGGCAATTTGCCCATAAAGTAAACCATCTAAAGTCGATTTAAGAAAGAAAATATTGGTCAAAAAAGAAAAAAAGAGAGCCATAAAATAAATGATATTCCTCTTTTCTGACGAAATATAATAAAGCGTCATCAATAGCGGAATAATGGAAAGTCTAAAAAAATAAACAAAAGGTTTGTACGACAAAAGCTCTCCAATTACAATCATCAACGTAAATCCAAAGTAAACCAAACTTAAGTTTTTCAAAGCCTTACCATTGTCTTTTAAACCCATAAAAAGAATATTATTTTATTAAAAACAGTCCAAAAGACCATAACATTTCCGAATTTAATTACTAGAATCAATCAAAGCCATAAATTCATTTTCGGTAATTATAGGAATGTTTAATTTACCCGCTTTTTCTAATTTGGCCGGACCCATATTGTCTCCCGCCACCACATAATCGGTTTTGGCAGAAATAGAACTTCCTACTTTCCCACCATTATCCTCAATAGCCTTTTTCAAATCATCTCTGGAAAATACCGAAAAAACACCGGAAACTACGAAAGTTTTTCCTGAAAGTTTATCGGTGGCATTGGGATTAATTCTTTCTATTATTTCAAATTGTACACCATACTTCTTCAAGCGATCAATGATAATCCTGTTTTCCCGGTTATCAAAAAATTCAACGACACTTTGAGCAATCTTTTCCCCAATTTCATCAACCAAGACCAAATCCATTAATGTTGCCTGACTCAAAGCATCAATACTCTTATAATGTTTCGCCAATTTTTTAGCTACCGTTTCCCCTACAAATCGAATCCCAAGCGCGTATAAAACCCTTTCAAAAGGAATGTCTTTAGACTTTGCAACCCCATTCACTAAATTTTCCGCCGACTTTTGTGCCATTCGTTCTAATGGCAAAATTTGCTCTACCTTAAGTTCATACAAATCGGCATAATTTTGAACCAAATGATTATTGTAAAGCAGCGCCACCGTTTCCCCTCCCAAACCTTCAATATCCATGGCTTTTCGCGAAATATAATGCTGAATTCTACCTATAATCTGTGGCGGACAGCCGTAAAAATTTGGACAATAATGATTCGCTTCCCCTTCACTACGAACTAATTCCGTCTGACATTCCGGACAATGCGTAATATATTGAGTGGGTACTGCGCTTCCAGGACGTTTACTAAAATCTACCGCAATGATTTTCGGAATAATCTCTCCTCCTTTTTCCACAAAAACCGTATCTCCCACACGAATATCCAATTTTTCAATTTGATCTGCATTGTGCAAAGAAGCCCGTTTCACAATGGTTCCCGCTAATTGTACCGGTGCTAAATTTGCCACCGGTGTAATAGCTCCGGTCCTTCCTACCTGATACGAAATAGAGTTTAATTGGGTAGCAGCCTGTTCCGATTTGAATTTATACGCAATAGCCCAACGTGGCGATTTAGCGGTGAAACCCAATTCCTCCTGATGTTGAAACGAATTTACTTTTACCACTACTCCATCAGTTTCATAAGGTAAATGATGTCGGTGTGTATCCCAATAATCAATATATTGAAAAACTTCATCCAAGTTATGAGCCAACTTAGCTTCTTTTGGTACTTTAAAACCCCACTTTCTTGCAACTTCCAATCCTTCGTATTGAGAGCTGAAGGGTAAATTAGTACCAGTTAAAAAATACAACAAACAATCCAAGGGTCTTTTGGCTACCTCGGCGCTATCCTGCAATTTCAAACTTCCCGAAGCCGTATTTCTGGGATTGGAATAAGGAGTTTCTCCTATTTCTATTAATTCCTGATTCATTTTTTCAAATCCTGCAAAAGGCAAAATAATTTCCCCTCTTACATCAAATTTATCCGGAAAATTTCCTTTTAACGCCAAAGGGATAGAGCGTATCGTTTTTATATTATTGGTCACATCATCTCCTTGAAAACCATCCCCGCGAGTCACAGCCCGTTTTAACTTTCCGTTTTCGTATGTAATACTTATGGAGGCTCCATCATATTTTAATTCACAGGTATATTCCAAGACAACATCTCCCAGCACTTTCTGAATGCGCTTTTCCCAATCTATCAAGTCCTCTTTGGAATAGGAATTATCCAAAGAATACATTCTGTATTCGTGCACTACCGTCTGGAAATTCTTTGTAATCGTACCGCCAACTCTTTGAGAAGGAGAGTTCTCGTCAAAATATTCAGGATGCGTACTTTCTAAATCTTGTAGCTGTTTTAATTTTAAATCAAATTCATAATCCGAAATGGTCGGATGATCCAAAACATAATAATTATAGTTGTGTTGATTTAATTCTTCTCTTAATTTTAGAATCGTTTCTTGAACATCCATAGAAAAAAAATTGGCTATTTTAGTATTTATAATCGCGTACTAAAATAACCAATTTAAAAGAAATAATACCGTTTGTTATTTTAAAATAGTCCAATAAATTGGCCTAAATAAAATATACAACGGCATCACACCATACCGATTGAATTAAATTGCATTTATGTTCGGTGCAACATTCCGATTACGATGCTATAATCGAATTTATTTGTGTGTATAACTGACCATCACTCAAAATGGCTCCTTGCTGAATCAAGGCAAAAAGAGACACATTACGCTCTTCGGTAAATTCCTTTCTCCCAACTCTCATTTCAATTTTTTCCGTAAACATATTATCACTAAGCCATTGCAAACCTTCGGTTGTTAAAAAATCAACTTCCGGAACCAATGATTTCAAAACAATTGATTGCACATGGGTATCAAAACTATGAAATAGAAAAATATGGTTTTTTGAAAAATGCTCTAAAAATTCTGCTCTGGATAGCACGCCTTCCCAAATCAAATCGGAAAACACATCCAATTCCTGTTCGGCCACTTCCGGTTTTTCGATTTTTATGGCATCCCATTCTTTCTTATCAATAGATTGAGTCGCCAAAAAAGTACTGAATTCCTGGTTTAATTCTTCTAATTGTTCTTTTGTTAATCTTGTGTATTTCATTTATGCTGAATTTATTTCAGTAAGATGCGAATTAATTATAAAAAAAGAATCTGAAATAAGCTGAAATAAATTCAGTTCAAGAATTCAGATTAAAAAAAAATCCCGATTCTCATCGGGATTTTAAATATAGGAATTAAGAAATTATGCTTTTTCAGCAACAATTTCATATGCTAATTCTACAATAACATCTCTGTGTAAACGAACGCTTGCAGAATATTTCCCTGTACGTTTTACGATTCCACTAGTGATGAATTTTCTTTCAATTACTTGACCGCCTTTTGCTAAAGCATCAGCGATATCAATATTTGTAACCGAACCGAATAATTTTTCCCCACCTGCTTTAGCGGCAATTTTAATTTCGATAGCTTTTAAAGTTTCAGCCAATGCCTGAGCATCTGCAACCACTTTAGCTTCTTTATGTGCTCTTTGTTTTAGATTTTCAGCTAAAACTTTTTTAGCAGAAGGAGTTGCAAGTGTAGCAAAACCTTGAGGAATTAAGAAGTTACGACCGTAACCTGGCTTTACAGATACCACATCGTCTTTAAATCCTAAATTTTGAACGTCTTGTTTTAAAATAAGTTCCATGTTGTTGTCCTTTGTTATAGAAGTTAGGTTTCATGTCTCAGAAAACCAACAACTGTTAATTTTTAATTATTTTAATAAATCAGCCACATATGGCATTAAAGCTAAGTGACGTGCTCTTTTTACAGCTACAGACACTTTTCTTTGGTATTTCAATGAAGTACCTGTTAAACGACGAGGAAGAATTTTCCCTTGCTCATTAACAAATTTCAATAAGAAATCAGCATCTTTATAATCAATATATTTGATACCTGATTTTTTGAAACGACAATACTTTTTAGTTTTGTTAGTTTCTATATTTAAAGGGGTAAGATATCTGATATCTCCGTCTTTTTTTCCTGAAGCAGATTGTTGTAATGTTGCCATGATAATTAAGCTTTTTGAGATTTAAGTTTTGCTCTTCTTCTTTCAGCCCAAGAGATAGCATGTTTGTCAAGACTTACAGTTAAGAAACGCATAACTCTTTCGTCACGTCTAAATTCAGTTTCAAAAGCAATTAAAACTTCTCCTGATACTTTGAATTCGAACAAATGGTAAAAACCACTTTTTTTGTTTTGGATTTCGTAAGCCATCTTTTTAAGACCCCAGTCTTCTTTAGATACCATTTCAGCTCCTCTACTAGTAAGAAAATCTTCAAATTTGCTTACTGTTTCCTTTACCTGAACATCAGATAAAACGGGATTTAAAATGAAAACAGTTTCATAATGATTCATAAATATGTATGTATTTGTTAAATTGGCTGCAAAAGTAATTAATTATTTTTAATTAACAAGCGCAAACACACTTTATTCGATGTAATACTAAAAAAACCGATTAAAATTAGTTTTTTAAAAAAATAGTAGTTATTTTTACCCTACCAAATCTTAAAATACAATATTATGAAACTAAATTGCGTCGTTGTAGATGACAGTTCCATACAAAGAATGATCATTGCAAAATTAGTCAATAATCACCCTAATCTACATTTAGTCGGTGATTTTTCTAATGCAATTGAAGCAAGGAGCTGTATGTCTGTACATAATGTAGACTTGATATTTCTTGATATCGAAATGCCGGTAATTAGTGGTTTTGACTTTTTAGACGGTCTGAAAACAAAACCCCAAATTATTTTTGTCACTTCAAAAGCAGAATATGCCATGAAGGCCTTTGATTATGATGCTACCGATTACCTGCAAAAACCTATTGCAATCGATCGATTCAATGCATCCGTTAAAAGAGCTGTTGACCACTATTTATATAAAAATGATCCTAAAGAAGAAGAAGGTGAGCATATTTTTATAAAAAGTAACCTTAAAAAATTAAAAATATTCACTTCAAAAATAAAATGGATTGAGGCTTTTGGAGACTACGTAAGAGTAGTAACCGAAGATGACAGTAATCTGGTTCTTTCTACGATGAAGTCTTTCGAAAATGATTTGTCGAAGAAAAAATTCATACGCGTACACAAATCCTATATTATAAACATTGATAAAGTAGAACGTTTTAACAGTAAGTTTGCTGAAATAGGCCCAACAAAAATTCCTTTAAGCAGAAACAAAAAAGAAGATTTGGTAAAAGCCCTTTCCGTATCTTAAAAGCATTACTAATAAAAATCTACGTTTATAGTAACTTTTATCGCTCTGTACAGAGCAACAGCATCAAAACTATTCAATATCTTTTGGATAGTTTTTTTTGTACCCGCAACCGACGTATTTTGAGGGATTTTAATCAATATCGTTCGGATATACTCATTCCTGATCCTACTGATTGCCGGTTCTTCTGGTCCTAGAACAGGCATATTCAGATTTTGACTCATCACCTGATACAACCACATTGCCCCTTCCTTTAGTTTTTCGTAATCCCTTTGCTTCAGAGTCAATTTTATAATCCTATAATAAGGAGGGTATTTATAAATCTGCCTGTCATACAATTGTTCTTTATACATTCCCGTATAATCCATATTAGACACCTGTTGTATCGTATTATGATTCGGGTTATACGTCTGAATTATTACTTTTCCCTGTTTTTCTGAACGCCCCGCCCGGCCGGCTACCTGGGTCATCATTTGAAAACTTCTTTCAAACGCCCTGAAATCCGGCTGATACAACATATTATCGGCATTCATGATTCCCACCAAACTCACATTATCAAAGTCCAATCCCTTGGCCAGCATTTGTGTTCCGACCAAAATATCGATTTCCCTATTCTTGAAACTATCAATTATTTTTTCGAAACCAAATTTCCCACGGGTTGTATCCTGATCCATTCGTCCAATCTTACTCTGGGGGAAGAGCATCGTTAATTCCTGTTGAATCTGTTCCGTACCAAAACCTTTAGTCGTCAAATCGACACTCGAGCAACTATGGCAACGACTAGGTTTTGCAATGGAATATCCACAGTAATGACAACGCAACTGGTTCTTGTGTTTGTGATAGGTCAAACTCACATCACACAATTGACACTGCGGTACATGACCACAAGTCATACATTCTAATACCGGGGAATATCCCCTCCTGTTTTGAAACAAAATCACTTGTTCACCTAACGAAATGGCTTTCATGATTTCTTCTATCAAAACATCACTAAAATGCCCGGTCATTTTTTTTCGGAAGTACTTATCCTTTAAATCCACCAATTCAATCACAGGCATCATCACATTACCATAGCGTTTGAAAATTTCAACCATGCCATATTTCCCGGATTGGGCATTAAAATAGGTTTCAATACTTGGTGTAGCCGAACCCAAAAGCACTTTCGCCTTATGAAAATTAGCCAAAACTATTGCCGCATCCCTGGCATGGTAGCGCGGTGCAGGATCGACTTGTTTAAAGGTCTGCTCGTGTTCTTCATCTACAATAACACAGCCTATATTTTGAAAAGGCAAAAACAAGGCCGACCTCGCCCCTATTACGATTTGCGCTTTTTCTGAATCTTGCAGCACCTGATTCCAAACCTCAACGCGTTCGTTATTGTTGTATTTAGAATGAAAAACAGCCACTTTATTGCCGAAATGAGCCCTTAACCTGCCTACTAATTGTGTCGTTAAGGCGATTTCAGGCAACAAATACAATACTTTTTCCCCAGTGGCAATATATCCCTCAATAAGTTTTATATAGATTTCCGTCTTTCCGCTTGAAGTTACCCCATGCAACAAACAAACATCATGGGCAACAAAACTGTTTTTGATTTCTTCAAAAGCTTTTTGCTGCGCTTCACTCAAAAGCAATTCCTTTTCGTTTATTTTTCCGGAAAAATGAACGCGGTCTTCCTGAATAAGGTAATCCTCAAATATTTCTTTATCGATTAAAGCCTTTACTACGGCCGAAGTGGAACCTGCTTCATCTATCAGTTTTTTTACTGACAGCGGTTTAGCTACACTCCGTTCGGTTTCACCTCGGGTCTTTTCAGTAGCTAATAATTGAAAATATTTTAAAAGAATCTCTTTCTGTTTATTGGCATTTTTAAGCATTTCCAACAATTCGCTTAGGCCTTCGTTAGAATCGTATTGGGGATGCAATCGGATGTATCGGACTAATTTTGGTTTGTAACTTTCCTGCATTTCTTCCTGAAGCACCAATATATTTTTATCAATCATCTTTTGGATGACCGGAAAAATATTTTTCTTGTTCAATATAGCGGCAATCTCCTGTACTTTCAGCGAAGACTGCTGTTGTAACGCTTCATACACCAAATATTCATCATCTGAAAGTTGACTTTCATCAACAAATGCTGCTGTTTTTTGAGAAATAAATGTTTCGCTTTCCAACAATAAAGCACTGGGCATCGCCCCTCGATACACATCCCCGATGGCGCACATATAATAGGTCGCAATCCATTGCCAGTGCGCAATCTGAATTTCAGTCACGATAGGATGTTCATCCAGGATTTGATGAATTTCTTTGGCTTCGTATAAGGTGGGTTTGTTTTGATGAACGTCAATTACCAATGCCGTATAAATCTTGCTTTTCCCAAAAGGAACAGCAATACGCATTCCCTTTTTAATATAATGATATTCAGATTCCGAAATACTATACGTAAACGTTTTGGCAAGTGATAACGGTAAAATTACTTCAACAAAAAATGACATTTATATTTTTTTATAGATTGGTTGGCTCCTGTTTATCTTAATTTTTAAAACGTTGCCAATATTGAGTTCGCCCCAGCATGGAAATACCAATATACCCTCGAACTTTTAGCTTATCATTTTCTTCCAGCTGAATAAAACATTTGTATAATTTACCGGTTTTAGGATCTAATATTTTTCCTGATCCGTATACATTATACTCTTCTTTAGAAAGGCCTTTGATAATTACCATTCCAACGATAGGCTTATTTCTATCCTCTCCCAAACAGTTCATACATAATTTGTCCCTGTTTTTTTCCTCCAAAACAGTGATTATCTTACCGTATATCTTCCCTGATTTTTCATAAATTTCTACGATAGCTTTGGCAGCACCTGTTTCATCATCAATTGTTTTCCACTTCCCAACAACTGATTGATTTTGTCCATAGAAAATTGAAAATACCAATAAACATCCTATAGTAAAAATCCGTTTCATAGTTTTATATTTTTAAATCTGAACACAACTACTAAAAAACAATCTAGACTTTTACACCTAAATCGTGCTGAAATCTCCCTCTAAGTTAATGCTTTTCTTTCTTTTTTTAGCTTATGAAGCACTCCATTTAACTCAAAACCAAGTAACAAAATCATGCAATTGATCCAAATATAAAACATGATGATTAACAGTGTTCCAATGGAGCCATACAGTTCATTGTATTTTGAGAAACGAATTACCCAGATTCCAAAAACATACGAAATCACAATAACCAAAACAGTGGTAAAAACGGAACCCTTAGAAATAAACGACCTACTTTTATCATGTTTGATTCCAAACTTAAACAAAATAGAAGTTGTAATTAAAATCATTAAAACCAGAAATCCATAACGTCCCAAAACCATCAATGGAATTCCTTCACTCAACAAATCATGCGCCGTCAGTTTTTGAATGAATACCTCGAAAACGACAATGATAGCAACCGTTAGGATTAATAAAAATGACAATACGACCGACATTCCTACGGCTACAAAATACTGACGAAAAAAACCTCTCTTGACCAGTACATGCTTTGAGTCTTCAAAACCTCCCAAAATAGCATTCAATCCATTTGCCATCAACAAAATAGACAATAAAAATCCCGAAGACAACAAACCGGAATGGCTGTTATGAAGAATATCATTAATAATAGCAGCTATTGCCTGATAAGTATTGGGTGGAACTCCATCGGCCACAAATTCCAAAAAATCATCTTGAAATCCCTCAATTGGAATATACGGAATAAGGTTAAGAATAAACAAAGCAAAAGGAAACAAGGCCATAAAAAAACTAAATGCAATCGCACCGGCCCTGTTTGACAAAGCACCCTCGGCAATCCCGACACCATATAATTCAAACAAATCATAGAGCGTCATACCCTCTAGCCAAAGTAGCTTTACTTTTTTTAGCGAACGAACAATGCCTCGCAATATCGGTATCTTTGCTATACTTTCTTCAATTTCCTGACTCATTTTTTTCAGTTTAAAATAAAGAAATTAAATCGCTTTCAAACTCAAATCCATGTTATAAACCGAATGGGTTAAAGCTCCGGAAGAAATATAATTGACTCCGCATTCGGCATATTTTCGGATGGTATCCTCATTAATATTTCCGGAAGATTCCGTTTGGCATTTATTTCCAATCAAAGCAACTGCTTCACGCGTTGTTTCGTAATCAAAATTATCCAACAGAATTCGGTATACTCCTTCGCTGGCAATAATTTCTTTGACCTCATCCAAATCCCTGGCTTCGACAATGATTTTTAAATCTTTATTTTGGTCTTTAAGATAAGCTTTGGTCTTGGCGATTGCCAACGTAATTCCCCCTGCAAAATCAATATGGTTGTCTTTGAGCATGATCATGTCATATAAGGCAAAACGGTGATTTTCGCCTCCCCCTAATTTCACGGCCCATTTTTCGGCTACCCTAAAACCGGGAGTCGTTTTTCTGGTATCCAGAATTTTGGTATTAGTCCCTTCAAGTAATCGCACATATTGATGGGTTTTGGTCGCTATGGCCGACATGCGTTGCATCGAATTCAAAACCATGCGCTCTGCCTTTAAGATTGATTGTGAACTTCCTGAAACATGTAAAACTACATCTCCAAATTTTACCGGCGTTCCATCTGCAATAAAAACGTCAACCTTCAAATCCGAATCCACATAATTAAAAATCATTTGGGCAAATTCGACTCCGGCAATAATCCCTTCATCTTTTACCAAAAGTTTCGCTTTTCCCTGTGCTGAAGCCGGAATACATGCCAAAGAACTGTGGTCGCCGTCTCCGACATCTTCTCGGATGGCATTTGAAATTAATATTTGTAATTCGTTTTTAAACTGTGCTTCGCTAATCATTTTTAGAAGAAATTTATATCAGGCTAAAGTAGAATATATTTTGTGGATTTGAAAATTTGTTTAAACAAAGGATTCAAAAAACAAGATATCCGGATGAGCTCTTAAAAACTGAATAAAAACCAAATTATTATCCTTGTTAATTAAAAAAAACCATTCCATTTCAACAAATGGATTTCAAACCGACACCATAAGCACCCTACCCCACAAAATACTAAATAACAACCACTTAAAAACAGTTAATCCTCCAAATTATTGTAAATTTATATCTTAAAAAATTAATTCAACCCAATCAATTATCTGGTAAAATCAAAATTTAATTTCAAATAAAACCATAACAAAATGAATGTAGAACTTGAACAAATCAGAGACCAGCAAAAGGCTTCATGGAATAAGTTTTCGCCTGGTTGGAAAAAATGGGACAATCTTATGATGGATTTTCTGAAACCAATGGGAAATGAAATCGTAAGTTTGCTAAATCTAAAAGACACCGGTAGAGTATTAGACATCGCCTCCGGAACTGGAGAACCGGGACTGACCATTGCCAAAATCCTAAAAAATGGAAAAGTAATTCTGACCGATCTTTCTGAAGATATGCTGAAAGTAGCTTTAGAAAACGCAAATCAAAAAGGAATTAACAACATTGAAACGCAAGTATGTGATGTTAGTGAGTTGCCTTTTCCAGACAATACTTTTGACGCTATCAGTTGCCGATTTGGCTATATGTTTTTCCCCGATATAAAATTGGCTACCAAAGAAATTTTCAGAGTCCTAAAACCTGGCGGGCGCATCGCCACCACAGTATGGAGTATCCCCGAAAAAAACTTTTGGGTAACGGCCATCGGGGGAACAATAAACAAAAACATGCAATTACAACCTCCTCCTCCTGATGCTCCGGGAATGTTTCGCTGCGCCAAAAATGGTTTTATGAAAGATATTTTCGAACAAGCCGGATTAAAAAACAGCTTTGAAAAAGAGGTTACCAGTAAATTAAATTGTGGCTCTGCCGATATATACTGGAATATGATGACCGATGTCGCCGCCCCTTTTGTCGCTGCCCTTAGCAAAGCAGACGATGCGATGAAAGATAAAATCAAAAATGAAGTATTTCAAATCATAAATGATAAATTTCCGGATGGCAACGTCATTATAGATGCAAGTGCCACGGTAATTTATGGCGAGAAATAAAATGTATGTTTTTTAGTATCTTTGCGCCTTCGAAAACCCGCATAAAATGAATATCAAACTTATAGCCATTGGTAAAACCGACAACAAAGCATTACAAACTTTAATAGATGATTATACCAAACGTCTGTCTTTTTACATCAAGTTTGATTTAGAAATTATCCCGGACATCAAGAATGTAAAAAACTTATCCGAAAGCCAACAAAAGGAAAAAGAAGGCGAATTGATTTTGGCAAAAATTACACCAACCGATCAACTTATTTTATTGGACGAAAACGGGAAAAATTTCTCCAGCGTAGGTTTCTCCGAAGAATTACAAAAGAAAATGAATTCGGGAATCAAGACTTTGGTTTTTGTGATTGGTGGTCCTTATGGTTTTTCAGACACGGTATATACCAAAGCACAAGGTAAAATATCGCTTTCACTTATGACTTTTTCCCATCAAATGGTACGATTATTTTTTATCGAACAATTATACCGTGGGTTTACGATTTTAAGAAACGAACCGTACCATCATCAATAATTTTGGAATTTAAAGTATTGAATAATGCCATAAACAAACTCTTTTGCATATTATTAATTCCGGTATTTTTTTCCTCAACAAGCATCAAGAAAAAACTTTTACCAAGAACCCATTTTACTAAAAACCAAATACTTATTGTTTTTTTATGGTTTATTTAGCACTCTTTTTGGTATTAAATACTTAACTTTATAAGGATAAATCCCAAGTTTGGATTCTAATAATAATATAAAAATACTATATGTTATGAAAATCACTTCCCTTTCAATTGTAGATGTTTCTTTTTTTAACCTTAAACACATTTTGTCATGAAACGCCCGATTTTCTTTTTAATTGTTTTTACCGTTTTATCAGGATTAATTTCATGTGATAATAATAATGATGATGATAATGATCCGGACCCAACACCAATCATAGTAACCTTTAATGCGACTTTGAACGGTTCGAGCGAAGTGCCTTCTAACACTTCATCAGCTTCCGGAACAGCTGTACTGTTATATAATAAAACAACAAAAATATTTACTTTAACAGTGAATTACGCCGGCTTAACAGTTACCGACGCCCATATTCATAAAGGTGCCGTAGGGGTTGATGGCGGAGCTGTCTTTCCTATCTCTGATTTAACTTCTCCGATGAACTATACAAGTATAGCTTTAAGTTCAGCTCAGGAAGCTGATTTACTTGCCAATCTTTATTATGTTAATTTACATAGTGCTGCGTTCCTAGGAGGAGAAATAAGAGGACAACTTATAACAACAAATCCAGGTGGCGGAGGCGGAGGCGGAGGCGGCGGAGGCTATTAAATAGCACCTTTAAGCTAAAAAAATAAAGACTTCCTTTTACAAAAGGAGGTCTTTTTGCTAATAAACAAACTCTTGGTCGAAACCATCGGATTTTGAAAGTTTTAAACTTTCTATAAAAATTTTGTTCTGAATATACATTCCATAACTCATATTTGTATCAAAATGAAATGCAATTTTATTACGTTTCTCCGTAGGCAGACTGTTTAGGAACTGTTTTAAATCTTCGTGACTCCCTTTATCTCCGTCTACAAAAATTTCATTTTTTCTAGAGAAAAACACAACAAAACCAAACTTCGGTTTTTCCATTTTATAATACACTTCCGTGAAAGGCAAAAAAGCCAGATTTTTATGAATGCTATCGGCATACGAATAATAATTTTCGGCCTTTTCGTTTTTGTGTGCTTTCTCCTTGCGCTTTTTTTTCTGAAGTTTCATGACTTCCGGAATTACAATTCGCAAAGGCAGACGCCTGTCAATATTCAGAATCCAATTAGTCGTAATAATACTGTTCCTTCTATTCACTTCTGCCAAAGTATCCTTCCCTTTTTTCCTGAAAAAAATATAAATAGGTGAATGATCCTGAATATCTTTTACAATTGTGACATCTGATTTAGGCAATAAAATATCCTCTTTATTTCCACAGGACCATAACAAAAAAACAACAAGCAGACTTATATATTTCATTACAATACATTTATTTTACTGGACAAAGAAACACATTCTACAGCTTCTTTTACATCATGAACACGTAAAATATTCGCTCCTTTCGTCAAAGCAATCGTGTTTAAAACCGTAGTGCCGTTTAGCGCTTCTGCAGCATTCGAATCCAAAGGCTTATACACCATTGATTTTCTGGAAACCCCAACTAACAAAGGCAATTCGAGTATTTGAAATAATGCTAATTTTTGCAAAACTTCATAATTTTGTGCTATTGTTTTGGCAAAGCCAAAGCCCGGATCTATAACTAAATCGTTAATTCCAAAACTTCTTGCTTTGTGGATTCTTTCGGAGAAATAAAACAACATTTCTTTAACAATGTCATCATAATCAGTCAAAGTTTGCATGGTTTGCGGCGTGCCTCGCATATGCATCATGATATAAGGAACATTATGTTTAGCGATGACCTCAAACATGCCTTCATCTAAATTTCCTGCCGAAATATCATTGATCAAAGCGGCTCCATTGGCTAAACAAACTTCGACGACTTTACTTCGAAAAGTATCTATAGACAGCAATGTATTCGGGAAATGCGTAAGAATCAATTCTATCACAGATACTATTCTGTTTATTTCCTCTTCTTCCGAAACAAATTCGGCATTCGGCTTACTGGAATACGCCCCAATATCAATAAATGTAGCGCCTTCGTCTAACATTTTATCCACCTGCGAAAGCATTTCACTTTCATTTTTATACTTTCCTCCATCAAAAAAAGAATTGGGAGTCACATTCAAAATTCCCATCACTTTAGGAATAGATAAATCGATTAATTGTCCTTTGCAGTTGATTGTCATCTTTAATTAGGTTCTTGTAGGTTTTAGCTGTTAATTGTTTTACACTTAAAAACTAACATTCATCTTCATTCCCAAAAAAATATACTATTTTTGAGAAAATTTTTAGACAAATATACACCAATAATGAAGAATACTTCTCAAGAATATGATACGATAATTGCGATTTGTCGTTCGTTATTTATCAACAAAATGACAGATTATGGCAGTGCCTGGCGCATACTGAGACTTCCTTCCCTTACCGACCAGATCTTCATCAAAGCACAAAGAATCAGAAGCCTGCAAGAAAACGAAACCCGAAAAATAGAAGAAGATGAAACGGCTGAATTCATCGGAATCATCAATTATTCGATAATGGCATTAATTCAATTGGAATTGGGTGTAGTCGACCAACCCGATCTGGATGTAGCCAGAGCAACCGAATTATACGATGCAAAAATTAAATTGACCAAGGAATTAATGGAAGCCAAAAACCATGATTATGGCGAGGCCTGGCGGGATATGCGTGTGAGTTCACTTACCGATTTGATTTTGCAAAAATTACTTCGTGTGAAACAAATCGAAGACAATAAAGGAAAAACGATTGTCTCTGAAGGTATCGATGCCAATTACCAAGACATGATTAATTACTCCGTTTTTGCCCTGATTTTAATGGGTTGTAGCAAATAAACACGAAATAGAACATGAAGAATATCATTACACAATTTTCCAGAATATTTGTTGGATTACTTTTTATCATTTCAGGATTAATCAAACTAAATGATCCGGTAGGTTTCTCCTATAAATTGACCGAATATTTTAGCGAAACGGTTTTCAACCTGCCTTTTTTAGAACCCATAACGTTGGGATTAGCCTTGTTTTTGGTCATTCTTGAAGTGGTTTTAGGAGTCATGTTACTCATTGGTTACAAAACCAAATTCACGGTTTGGAGCTTGTTAATCCTAATTGTATTCTTTACCTTTTTGACCTTCTATTCAGCCTATTTTGATGTGGTAAAAGATTGTGGTTGTTTTGGTGATGCTTTAAAACTAACCCCTTGGCAATCCTTTACCAAAGATGTGATTTTGTTGTTTTTTATCTTGATTTTATTTTTCAATAAAAAATTGATAAAACCCTTATTTCCAAATACTATTCAAAATATTCTAGCTTTTACAGTTGTTATTTTATGCTCTTTTATGGGCTATTGGGTACTGAACCATTTACCGCTAAAAGATTTCCGCGCTTACAAAGTAGGAACGAATATCGAGAAAGGCATGGAAATTCCTGAAGGTGCTCCAAAGTCGGTGGTAGAAATGATTTTTATTTATAAAGTAAATGGTGTAGACAAAGAATTCACCGAAAATGATTTGATGAACCTTCCCCAAGGCGCCACTTTTGTAGACCGAAAAGACAAAGTGATTACCGAAGGCTACGTCCCTCCTATCCATGATTTCACGATGACAAAAGACGATTCTGATTACAAAAACGAATTGCTTCAAGAACCTAAATTAATGGTTTTTGTGACTTATGATTTGAAACGTTCAGCCGCAGCCGGAATGGAGCAATTAGAAAAACTAAATCAAAAAGCCGCTGCCAAAGGATACAAAGTAATTGCTTTGACCGGTTCGGGACAGGAAGAAATTGAAAAGGCAAAAAAACAATTCGGTTTGGCTGTCGATTTCTATTTTTGTGATGCAACTACTTTAAAAACAATCGAAAGAGCCAATCCTAGTATTGTGATTATTGAAAATGGAACCATCAAACAAAAAGTACATTATAACGACATTGATGCGTTAAAACTTTAAATAATTTGTAAAATGTGCTGTTAAAAATTAAGTTTTTTTGACAACACATTTTAATATATAACAAAAAACGCTGCTTTTAAAATTTAACTATTACGATTTCAGTTCATTTACCATTAGAAAATAATCATATTTTAATCTATAAAAGAGAAAAATTCTAAATTCTACCCTGAATATTCTTCAATCAAAATGTTTGTTTAACTTTGTTTCATAAATAAAACATGAAAAAATTAGTTCTTCTGTTCCTAAGCTGCATTGCTTTTTCCTGTAATGACACTACTCCAAAAACGGTGTTTTCAAAAGAAGTGTTGTTGGAGAAGCTAATGACAACAGATGGAGGTCAGCTTGCTTTTCAAGACATTCTTGGCATACACAAAGGAAAAACGATAATTATAGAAATTTGGGCTTCCTGGTGCAGTGATTGTATAAAAGCGATGCCTCAATTAAAAGAGTTACAAGCTCAAAATCCGGATGTGTCTTATGTATTCATTTCATTGGACAAAACAACGGAACTATGGAAAACAGGCATCGAAAAGCACCAATTGAATGGAGATCATTATCTGGCCAATGACGGAATGAATGGAGCTTTTGGCCAGGCGATTGATTTAGACTGGATTCCACGCTATTTAATCGTTGACAAAACCGGTAAAATTGTGACTTACAGAGCCATTGAAACTGATTTTAAACAAATTAACAAAACCCTACAGGAATTGAACTAATAATAATTTCGAAATACATAAAAAGAATTAAATAAATATAACACCAACAGAAATGAGAAAAAAAATTGTTGCCGGAAACTGGAAAATGCACAAAAACGCAGAACAAACAAAAGATTTATTGAATGAATTAATTGCAAAAGTACCAACTGATACAGTAGCACAGGTAATCGTAGCTCCAACATTTGTAAATTTGGCTTCTGCTGTAGATTTTTTGGAATCTACCAATATTGATGTTGCCGCACAAAACGTACATCAAGCAGAAAGCGGTGCTTTTACAGGAGAAATTTCGGCTGATATGCTTAAAAGCGTTGGTGTAAATACCGTAATTCTTGGACACTCAGAAAGAAGAGCTATTTTTCATGAAACGGATGCCTTAATTGCAAGCAAAGTAAACACGGCTTTGGAGCATGACATGACTGTTATTTTCTGTTTTGGGGAAGAATTGAAAGACCGTCAATCAGGTAATCACTTTAATGTTGTTGAAAACCAATTGAAAGATGGTTTATTTCAAATAGACGCAAAAGATTGGGAAAATGTTGTTTTGGCTTATGAGCCGGTTTGGGCTATCGGAACAGGAGAAACTGCTTCTCCGGAACAAGCCCAGGAAATGCACGAATTTATCAGAGAAACGGTTCGTAAAGCTTACGGAAGTGATGTTGCCGAAGATGTATCTATCCTTTACGGTGGAAGTGTAAAACCGGAAAATGCGAAAGAAATTTTCTCTAAACCAGACGTAGACGGTGGTCTAATTGGGGGAGCAGCATTAAAATCAGATGATTTTGTAGCGATTGTGAACGCTATCTAATACAAAAAAAAATTTCTAAGAATCCTCAATTACTACAGTGATTGGGGATTTTTTGATTAAAAATCTGATTATCGAATACTACTCCCCTTAGAAACACGTTACCCAAAAAGACAGAATTTAAAAAATCATGGAATCCCAAAATCTAATCAATACATCAGCCCGTAAAATTTGGCAAAAATGGTTCATTGCAATCCGAATAACTCCTTTAATCGTTCTAATAGCCCTATTGAAATTTATTTCCCACTATTTTGGTTGGGAAGTACTTGAATTAAATGCCCTTTTCACCAGTTTAGTGGCAGGCACCATATTCCTCATAGGATTTCTGATTAGTGGTGTATTATCCGATTATAAGGAAAGTGAAAAGTTGCCCAGTGAACTTTCTGCATCGATGAAATCATTATTCGATGATACTTACACCATTTACAAAACCAAAAACACACTAACGGCCCTTGAATTTATAGAATTTCAGAAAACGTTTTGCAATTCTCTCGTGGATTGGTTTTACAAAAAAGAAAAAACAGAAGTGCTATTGAAAAAAATCAGCGACATGAACCATTTTTTCATCGAACTTGATAAAGAAGGAATTCAAGCCGGTTATATCATTAAAATGAAAAACGAACAAAACAGTCTTCGCAAAATGATTCTAAGGATTGATACCATAAGAGACACTGATTTTGTTGGTTCTGCTTACACCATTCTGGAGGCAATGGGATTTTTAATCGGATTTTGTCTTTTGATTATCAAAATAGAACCGTTTTATGCTTCCCTGTTTTTTACATTAGTGGTAACGTTTTTAATTTCTTACATGTTTCTCTTAATCAAAGATCTGGATAATCCATTCGACTATTCGAGTAACGGAGAAAGCGGAACGGAAATTTCATTAAAACCGATTCACAATCTGCGAATGATACTGATTGATTTCATATAAAAAGGTCTTTTTTAATAGTTGCTTACTATGCTTAGCTAAAAAATTCCTGAAATATTTAGTTACCTTTGCCCAAAAAAAAAAAAAATAAACATGTCAAACATTTATATCGCCTACCACTTTACGATTGAACCAAAAGACTCGAGCAATAGCGAACAGGCAAAGCAATTGGGTTCAGAAATACTAATTGCTGAATTGGGAGAAAAAGAATTTGAAAGTTTCACCGAAACCGAAACGGGAATTTCTGCTTTCGTACAAAAGAATTTATGGGATGAAATGATTTTGGAAGATATTCAGATATTACATTCTGAAGAATTTGAAATCGATTATTCCTACGAAGAAATCGAACAGGTAAATTGGAATGAAGAATGGGAGAAAAATTTCGAACCTATTGATGTAGAAGGAAATTGCCATGTTCGCGCTCCTTTTCACCCAAAGACCGATGCTGAATTTGATATTCTGATTGAACCAAAAATGAGTTTTGGAACCGGACATCATGAAACCACGCACATGATGATTCAACATTTATTAGAAATCGATGTGACCGGAATGAAAACGCTTGACATGGGGTGTGGAACTGCAATTTTGGCCATTCTTGCCGAAATGAAAGGCGCGCAACCTATCGACGCTATCGATATTGACAACTGGTGTTACCTTAATTCTATTGAAAACGCCGAACGTAATAATTGCAAACACATTAGCGTTTACGAAGGAGATGCCTCATTATTAAAAGACAAAAAATACGACTTAATTATTGCTAATATCAACCGAAATATTTTGTTGAACGATATGCAAACTTATGTTGACTCCATGAATCCAAAAGGGACTTTGCTTTTAAGCGGTTTTTATGAAGAAGACATTCCATTCATCGACGCCTCCTGTACCGAAAAAGGCTTAACTTATGTTAAAAAGTTCCAAAAAAACAACTGGGTTTCACTAAAATACGTAATTTAGTATTAGTTTTTTTACTGTATCAAAAGCATAAAACAGAGATAATGAGCACAAAAGAAAAAACAAGAGAACGGGTTGTTTTAAAAGAAGCCACATCCGTAAACAATGAGATAATTGTTTATAATGATGATGTCAATACTTTTGACCACGTTATCGAAACTTTAATTCGAGTGTGTGATCATACCCCGGAACAGGCAGAACAATGTTCTTTAATTGTACACTACAATGGTAAATGCACCGTAAAAACAGGTTCTTACGATAAATTAAAACCACAATGTACCCAATTATTAGAAGCCGGTTTAAGTGCTGAAATCATTTAAATTTAAGATAGGACTTCCCTTAAAATCAAAAAGCATTCTCCGTAAAAGAGAATGCTTTTTTTATTGAATCATTTTCAATCTTACAATTTTAACTGATACACTTCATCCAAATCTTTATTGGAACTAATATTCACATCCAAATCGGTTACAAAACCGGAATTCAATCCATAAACCCATCCATGCAAGGTTAGCTCCTGTCCGTTTTTCCACGCCGATTGAACAATCGAGGTTTTTGACAAATCAAAAACCTGTTCCTTGGTGTTGATTTCGACAAAAGTATTGAAACGTTCTGTTTCGTCTTCTATAGAATTAAGATAGTTATCGTGCAGGCGATAAACATCTTTAATATGACGAATCCAGTTGTCAATGATACCGATAGATTGGTTCCCCATAGCCGCTTTAACACCGCCACAACCATAATGCCCACAAACAATAACGTGTTTTACTTTTAAGACATTTACGGCATAATCTAATACGCTTAGCATATTCATATCAGAATGCACCACCATATTGGCAATATTCCTATGAACAAAAACTTCCCCTGGTTTGGCTCCAATGATTTCATTCGCCGGAACCCGACTATCCGAACATCCAATCCACAATAATGGTGGTTTTTGCTCCTTAGCCAAATCGGCAAAATAATTAGGATCTTCCGATAATGTTTTTTCGACCCACTCCTTATTATTGTCTAAAATCTTTTTATAAAAATCGCTCATACAGTTATATTCAAATTAAACGTATTCAAAAGTAAAATAAAAAAAAATGGAAATTACCTTTAAATTCTCCGTTTTATTGATAATTCACATCTTTGATAAGATTGTTAGATTTACCCTGCTAAGGAAATTCTATACTATTTTTTAATCGTTTGAAATTTACTCAAGAAAACATACTATAAATTAAATTGATTGTTTTTATATTTACATTATAAAATACTATACATGACAATTACACAATTAAAATATGTTTTGGCTGTAGCCGAATATAAAAATTTTACCCTTGCCGCAGAGAAATGTTTTGTGACACAACCTACGTTGAGTATGCAAATTCAAAAAATAGAAGAAGAACTCAACATTTTAATATTTGACAGAACCAAAAAACCAATTCAACTGACAGATATTGGTCAAAAAATTGTGACTCAAGCCAAAAACATTGTCAACGAAGCCGACCGGATTCAAGACATTGTTGAACAACAAAAGGGATTTATTGGTGGTGAATTCAGACTGGGAATTATCCCAACTATAATGCCTACACTGCTTCCTATGTTTTTAAATAATTTTATAAAAAAACATCCAAAAGTCAAACTCATCATTGAAGAATTGAATACGGAAGAAATTATTACCAAACTTAATAACGGCCATCTGGATGCAGCCATTGCTGCAACGCCATTGATGGAGGAAAAAATTAAAGAAATCGTACTCTATTTTGAACCTTTTGTCGCTTACATTCCCGAAAATCATCAAAATTTTCAAAAAAAGGAAATCGAAGTTTCCGATTTAAACATTGATGAAATCTTATTATTACAAGACGGACATTGTTTCAGGGATGGTATTTTGAATCTATGTAAAAGTACCGGCAAAAAAAGTTTTGACCATTTTCAAATTGAAAGCGGAAGTTTTGAAACACTAATCAAATTAGCCGATGAAGGCTTAGGCACTACCTTATTACCATACTTGCATACACTGGATTTAAAGGAATCCGACAAATTAAAATTGCGTCATTTTGTAGAACCCAAACCAGCCCGGGAAATCAGTTTGATATACCCAAAAAGTGAATTAAAAATACAGATAATTGATGCTCTTCGAAACACAATAGCGGGTGTGATAAAAGGAGCTATCGTCTTTCAAAATGTTCAAATTATTAGTCCAATCCAGAAGAAATAAAAAGAGGAGCCGCTAAACGGTTCCTCTTTTATATTAATTATCTACTACTGACAGACACATTTTTAATTCTGGCTTTTCTTTGGTATAACTCAACAGCCATGTTTTAAGTTGTTCCATTTCATAAGGCAGTAAATTTCTGATTGCTTTTTTAAGCTCTTTAACAAAGAGTTCCGGATTAAAACTTACCCTTTCGAGTACCTCTTTTGTGTAATCATAAATCATTCTAGACATAACAAATAGGTTTTAAAGTTATCTAAATAAATGTTTTGTAAATATATTGATTCTTCGGCGATTAAACAATCAAAAACAACGTTAAAAAACTAAAAAAATCGTTGAAATACATTTTTTCACATTATAAATATTAATTAACTTACTTTATTTGTGGTTTAAATTTTATAGTAATAACAGAGACACATAAAAAAAGGAACCTTTTAAGGATTCCTTCTTTAAATTATATTTTAACAATAAGTAAACACTGCTTTAATTCAGGTTTCTCAATGGTATAACTAAACAACCATTCCCGTAATTGATCCATCTCAAAGGGTAACAGTGTCTTTATTGCTTTTTCTAACTCTTTACAAAATAATACAACATCAAAACTTACTCGTTCTAAAATTAACTTTGTATAATCAAACATAGCTTTTGACATAATTGTTCGTTTTTGAGTTTAAATTTTCAACTTGACGTAAATTTACATTTTTTATAAATAGTAAGATGTTAAATTAACGTAGCTTTTACAATATTATTATAATACCTGAATCATTTTTGCATTTCAAATTTAAAAAAAAAATCCAATTTAAACTAATTTTCTGGCACGGAACATTTCTCTTTTTCCGGGAGGCCCTTCTAATTTTTCTACCGTAAACCCCACATCAATCATACTCCTCTTGACAACTCCTCTGGCGGCATAAGTCACTAAAAACCCGTTGTTCTTCAAGGCATCATACATTTTCTTAAAAATGGCAGTACTCCATAATTCCGGTTGAACCCGGTATCCGAATGCATCAAAATAAATCAAATCAAATTGTTCTACATCATTTATATCTTCAAAAAATTGCTCTCTCTTTGTCAATGAAAAATGATCGCTCAAGTCTGTCTTTTCTCCCCATTCGGATTGATGCATCTTTTCAAAAACGTCTTGCTCTGCTGCTGCATCCAATTCATGGATATAATTCATGGAATGCAGTTCAGCTGACGAAATCGGATACGCCTCTACTCCAACATAATCAATAGTTTGACGATATTTTTTGGATTCTAAAAAAGTAATAAAGGCGTTCAAACCTGTTCCGAAACCAATTTCTAAAATGGCCGTTTTCTGGTTTTCGAATAAAGAAAGCCCGTTTTTTATAAAGACATGTTTTGCTTCTTGTATTGCTCCATGTTTAGAATGGTAACATTCATCCCAATCTTTTATGTGAATGGTTGTAGAACCGTCTTGTGTATGTATAATTTCTCTTTCCAAAATAGCTTTTGCAGGGATTTATTAATTTTAGGCACTCCTGAATAATGCCAAATTTAAGCAAAAACCAATACTTATAATTCTAAAATCCTTTTATTTATTACACATTCCATAGAAATCGGTTAAAAAAAAATCGGTTTTTTAAAAGATAAACAAATCTCAAACAAACACTATAATTAATATCTTTTTGACAAGTAATTTATTCATTTTTGTTTAATTTTGCATGAATTAAAGTTCAAATAGTAACAATAAATCGTTTTTTTAAGCTTTTTGCTTAATCTCCATAAAAAATTAAAATAAAATAATCCTTATCATGAGTACAACTCAAACTAACAAAATTGAAATAAACAAAGCAGCTGCTTCTAAAATAAATGAAGTGGATTTTGAAAACTTAAGCTTTGGTTCTGTTTTCACAGACCATTTATTCGAGTGTGATTTTAAAAATGGGGAATGGCAAAAACCGGTCATTAAGCCATATGCTCCTTTTTTGTTAGAACCTTCTGCTCGTGTTTTTCATTATGGTCAAGCCATTTTTGAAGGGATGAAAGCGTATAAAGATGATAATAATGACATCTGGCTTTTCAGACCGGATGAGAACTACAGACGTTTTAACAGTTCTGCGGTAAGAATGGCCATGCCGGAAGTTCCGGAAGACATTTTTATGGACGGATTGAACCAATTATTAAAGTTAGATGAAGCCTGGATCAAAAAAGGATTAGGAAACAGTCTTTACATCAGACCATTTATGATTGCTACAGGCGCTGGTGTTGTAGCCAATCCGTCTGATGATTATAAATTCATGATTATATTATCTCCTGCAAAATCATATTATTCAGGAGAAGTAAAAGTGCTTATCGCCGAACATTTCAGTAGAGCGGCCAATGGTGGAATTGGAGCTGCAAAAGCAGCAGGAAATTACGCTGCACAGTTTTACCCAACAAGCTTAGCCAACAAGGAAGGCTTCCAACAAGTGATATGGACAGATGATGCTACTCATACCAAACTGGAAGAAGCCGGTACTATGAATGTATTTTTTAGAATTAATGACACTTTACTAACCGCCCCTACAAGTGAAAGAATCCTTGATGGTATCACCAGAAAAAGCCTTATCGAAATGGCTAAAAAAGAAGGTATCACGGTAGACGTTCGTCCTGTTCTAGTTTCTGAATTGGTTGAAGCTGTTAAAAATGGCAGCTTAAAAGAAATTTTTGGAGCCGGTACTGCTGCCGTAGTAAATCCTATTATCGGGTTCTCATACCAAGGAACGTATTATGAATTACCTAAGATTGAAAATTCAGTGGCACTACATTTAAAAGAGGAATTAACCAACATACAACATAAATTGGCGGAAGACACTTTTGGATGGACTGTGAAAGTATAGTTTTTCATTCCTAACTTATAATTTAAAAAAAGCAATTTAAAGATCTCTTTAAATTGCTTTTTTTATTTCTATAAAAATTACATTTCAATAATTTTAGAAAAATCAGGTTTAAAGTAATTAGGGCCTTTCATTACTTTACCGTCTTCCCGATAGATTGGATTTCCGTCTTCTCCCAGTTTACTCATATTAGAACGTTGAATCTCATCAAAAACCTCCTCTATTTTATGTTGTAAACCATGCTCAATAATGGTTCCGCACAAAATATACATCATATCCCCCAAGGCATCGGCAATTTCTACTATATCATTGTTTTTAACCGCTTCTAAATATTCCTCATTCTCTTCTTTCATTAAGTGATAACGAAGCATATTTTTGGCTTCACCTAAATCGGCTATTGGTGTTTCACTATGTCCTATATTGAATGCTGTATGAAATTCCTTAACTAAATTGATTTGCTTTTGCATAGTTTTTATTTTAATAAATGAAAAAGCAAATTTGCAACTATTCTTAAACATTTAGCTAAATTTGCAAAAAAAATTAAAACTATGTTTAGTCAAGGACAATTGCTGTTTGCGGTCTGTTTTTTTGTTGCTTTTGTTATTGCGATGATATTTGCCTACCGAAAAGATGTGGCACTTCATAAAAAATTCTATAAAGGGAATTACAAAATACTGATTGGTTTTGCCCTTTTTATCGGAATCCTTTTTTTGATAAAAATATTTCTAAAGCGATAAATTGCTTTTGGAAAGACCTTACCATTCAGTATAAAATCTAAAACAGAAACTGATCCCCATACACACAACAAAAAAAAAAAACAGGAACACACTTGCGTTTGCTACTGTTTAAAACTGTAATTCTATTTTTTATTTATCCTTAGATGTTTTTTGGGAAATATTCATTTTTAATGAGGCAGTTTGTCTTTGATGGCTCCATAAATAAATGTCCCTGATAAAGCGCCCAACAAAACAAAAATAACGCTCCAAAAACCGGCACCAAGCAATATAAAAATAGGTCCCGGGCAAGACCCTACAAGTCCCCAACCCAGACCAAAAAACAATCCGCCAATCCAATAACGGGCAGAACCTGTTTCTTTGTCTTTTACAGCAATGGGCAATCCTTTTATGTCGTGAACGTTTTTCCTTTTTATGATTTGAATTCCAACAATTCCAGTCAAAACAGCCACCATAATAATACCGTACATATGGAACGACTGAAACTGGAACATTTCATATATGCGGTACCAGGAAACCGCTTCAGACTTGGTTAATACAATTCCGAAAACAAAACCAACCAATAGATATCTTAAACTGTTCATAATTTAGAAAATTAAGGGTAATAAAAAATGAGCCATAATTAAACCTCCTATAAAAAAACCGATAACGGCTTTTAAGGAAGGAAGCTGCAAATTGCTCAGTCCTAAAATAGCATGCCCTGAAGTACATCCTCCGGCATAACGGGAACCAAAACCTATCAGGATTCCTCCAACCAGCAGTATAAAAACACTTTTAGGGGATTCGAAAATTTGAGTTCCAAAAAGAGCCTCCGGTAACAATTTACCGTTTGGCGCATCAATCCCCATTTCATCCAATTGCGCAATTGTTGTTGGATTTATCGCCACATTCGAAGGGTCACCCATAAAATGAACCGCTACAAAACCTCCAATCATTGCTCCCAAAACCACGAGTAAATTCCACCGCTGGGCTTTCCAATCATAATCAAAAAAAGGTATTTTCCTTCCAATTCCTGTCATCGAACAAATCGATCGCAAATTAGATGACATACCAAAGGTCTTGCCAAAATATATCAGACAAAGCATTATCATACCAATCAAAAAACCGGAAACATACCAAGGCCATGTTTGAGAAATAATATCCATAATTATATTTTTTTTTACAAAGATAAGATAGCTTACGATTACTTAATGTGAGAAATGTTACATTATGTACATTTTTAATTATACCAAAAATAAAAATTGGTGTTTCTAATATAGAGTATAGTTCTGAGTATATTTGTAAAAAAATATTCTATAAACTTGCATACACTATGAAAAAACTAGTATTTTATGTAGCATTATTATTGTTTTCTGTTTCATGCATCAGTACTAAATCTACTTTGAAAAACGTTGATGATAATGCCCCTACCCCAAAACTATCCAGTGACAATACCTTTATCATAACCGAATACAGCATGGACAAGAAATATGGGTATAACAAAGATTATCCTATCAATGTGTTTTTTCAAAACACAAAAAATGAATCCATCAATCAAGAACGTTTTTTGAATGCGCTGGCCGGTCCACGCGGAGAAAAATTGACCTATATAAAATTAGAGAGCTGTTGCCCGTTTCCTACCAAAAGAAGTCCAATGGGAGCCGGTTTTTTGGATGTATATGAAATCAAATGGGAAGGCCAGAAAAAACCAATGCTACTCTATTTTAACATCTACGAAAAAGGGATTTTAAAAGTTCCTACGGGACTTAGCCAGAAAAGGAAATAAATGATTTTACAGATTCTAATCTGATGCCCCCTTTTCTTTCCTCAATGGAGCGGAAATTCTTTTGATAAAAAAAATAAAATTCCTAAACGCTAAATCGCAAATCATAACTACCTTTGCAGCTTCAAAAAAATACTTTATGAACATACAAGATATCCCCCAAATTAAGCATACCGATAGGGGCAACTTCTTTTTATTATCAGGCCCTTGCGCCATAGAAGGAGAAGAAATGGCGATGCGAATTGCCGAAAAATTAGTTGGCATCACTGATAAATTACAAATCCCTTATGTTTTTAAGGGATCTTTCAAGAAAGCCAATCGTTCCAGAATTGACAGTTTTTCCGGGATTGGAGATGAGAAAGCACTAAAAATCCTTAGAAAAGTATCTGAAACTTTTGGAGTGCCTACCGTTACCGATATTCACACCAATGAAGACGCCGAAAAGGCCGCACAATATGTAGATGTTTTACAAATTCCTGCGTTTTTGGTGCGTCAAACAGACTTGGTTGTGGCTGCTGCCAATACCGGAAAAACCGTGAATCTAAAAAAAGGACAATTCATGAGTCCGGAAAGCATGAAACACGCCGTTCAAAAAGTGTTGGATTGTAACAATCAAAACGTAATGGTGACCGATCGCGGAACCATGTTTGGATACCAGGACATGATTGTTGATTTTAGAGGAATCCCTACCATGCAACAATATGCTACAACAGTACTTGATGTCACCCATTCGTTGCAACAACCCAACCAAACAGCAGGTGTAACCGGAGGAAGACCTGATATGATTGAAACCATCGCCAAAGCCGGAATTGCAGTAGGTGTTGACGGGATTTTCATAGAAACCCATTTTGATCCGGCAAATGCCAAAAGTGACGGGGCAAATATGTTACACTTGGATTACTTTGAAGCACTGATGACCAAGTTAGTGGCGATTAGAAAAACCGTTAATTCATTTTAATATTTCCAATTAAACCGTTAACGAATTACAATATATTATTTTTTAAAGGAGGTTGCTTATCTAATAGCAACCTCCTTTTCTGTTTATTACAAACCTTCCTTATAAAGTCTATTCTCATATAATCCTGGTTTTACAGACTTTTTTAACAAGTTTTAATGTCTCATTGTGTTATAAAATATTTTATCATTATATTAGTAAGATAAATAGTTGTTGTTTTTAGACACTAAAAATTTGCCTCTTAAATCAATCAACGATTATTAAATATGTTAAGCTGTAGGAATGAGGAAGACCATACGAACCGAAGAGTTCCCAAGAGAACATAATATCGATAATTTTAACGACTTTGAAAATTTTTTCGAATTATCACCTGATTTATTATGCGTAGCGGGTTTTGATGGTTTTTTTAAAAAAATTAATCCGGCTGTATGTAAATTATTAGGGTATTCTAATGAAGAATTATTATCTAAACCTATCAATAGTTTTGTCTATTATGATGACCAGAATGAAACGGAAGCTGTTAGAAATAAACTTAGAAAAAGAATCCCTCTAACTAATTTTGAAAACAGATATTTAACCAAAAATGGCACTATTTTTTGGTTGTTGTGGACTTCTTTGCCTATTGAAAAAGATAATCTCATATATGCCATTGCCAAAAATATTACCCATAGAAGAGAATTAGATGAAGAACGCAATTTACAATTAGCCGAGTTAATCAAGATGAATAATGAGTTCAAGCAACTAACCTACACCTCTGCCCATGATTTGCGATCTCCCGTAAATAATTTGCTTGCTGTTTTTGAACTTTTGGACACTTCTACGATAAGCGATGAAGAAACGCTGGAATATATTTCTATTTTGAAAACCACGACAGAAGGGGTAAAGCAAACCTTAAATGATTATGTGACAGTTCTGAACAAAAAAAATGAATTAAATGCGCCAATTGACATCGTCTTTTTTCAAAATGCTTTAGACGATGTATTACTTTCAATCAACTCATTAATCCTAAACTCACAAGCAACCATCAATATTGATTTTTCAGCACTTGAAAAAGTAAACTTCAACAATACTTACTTAAAAAGTATCTTTTTAAATTTAATCACCAACTCCATTAAATACTCAAGACACAATGAACTTCCCGCCATTTCCATTTATACAAAAATAAATAACGGTAAAAAACAATTGATTGTTTCTGATAATGGAATTGGGTTTGACATGGAAAATGTAAAAGATCGGATTTTTGGGTTGCATCAAAAATTCAACAATAATAGTGACAGCAACGGGATTGGCCTATATCTGGTTTACAACCATATCACTAATTTGGGAGGACATATTACCGTGGAGAGTGCAATTAATGAAGGCGCAAAATTTATAATCACTTTTAAAGATTAAACAAACACAACCGGACGGCTTTTTCTAATTTCAGAATTGTCACAAAAAACATAAAATTCAACTTTATAAGTTCAGCCACTTTTATGATACAAATCCCAAAAATACCAGACCCCGTTAACTCTAATTTAAAATTTTCAGTACTTGAAATACTGCAATATATTGTACTATTGTCTCTCATCCTTTATTTTGGAAAAACACTTTTTATTCCGCTTAGTTTTTCATTATTAATCAGCTTTATTCTTTACCCTATTTGCATTTGGTTGGAAAAAAAAGGAGTCAGTAAACTTATTTCTATTTTTATTCCATTACTGGTAATTATCCTCTTTTCCTTAGGAATAATATACTTGTTTTTTTTACAACTTAATGAGTTTGCCCAAACATGGGACCCTTTCAAGAAAAAACTATTGGAATCACTGAACCACCTTAGCGCATTCATTGTAGAACGGTTTAATATCAGTCCCGAAAAACAATCCGAACTCATAAACAACGCTTTCAATAACGCCGGAACCGAAGCCTTTTCATTAGCACGGAATATCATTTACTCCCTTTCCGAATCTTTATTTTATCTTATCATAATTCCTGTTTTCTCAGCACTGATACTTTATAACCGACAGTTACTGGCCAATACATTATATCAAATTTTCCCAACTGACCAAAAACAAACGATACATGAAATCCTGATAGAAACCATTCACGCCTATTATAATTTCATAAAAGGAATGTTCTTGGTCTACTTGATTGTGGGGATTCTAAACAGTATTGGTCTTTTAATTATTGGTATCCCACATCCTTTTGCATTTGGATTCATCGCCTCTATTCTGACTTTTATTCCATACATCGGAATCATGATTTCTTCGCTTTTACCTATTGCTGTTTCGTGGATTACATTTAACTCTATCTGGTATCCATTGGGAGTCATCTTTGTTTTTTCTATCGTACAAGTACTGGAGGCCTATGTTATATTTCCTTTGGTGGTGGGAACGCGTTTGAAAATAAACACACTCATCATTATGATTATGATTACCATAGGCGGAATTTTATGGGGAGCCGCCGGGATGATTTTGTTCATCCCACTGATCAGTATCATCAAATTAATTGCCGATCGTACCGAAAGACTTAAAACATTATCAATCCTTTTAGGGGACGGTAAAATACCCAAAACATAATTATTTCAAATAATTCCTCCTCTAAAATTGTACTATTAACTCGAATTTGAATTAATTTATTACTACTTTAGTGTATAGTTCTATTTTTCCGAATAGAGCTTAAAGCAGGATCAAAATTAAAAAATAAAGACACACATAAAATCCCTTTTAAAAATATAAAAAACCAGCATTTACATGAAAATAGCTCTATTTACCAATGAATTTCCTCCAAACATATATGGGGGTGCCGGAGTACATATCGACTTTCTCAGTCAAGAATTAGAAAAATTAGCGGAAGTGGAAGTCCGTTGTTTTGGAGACCAAAATGAAGATATAGGCAACATGCATGTGAAGGGAATCACTTCCTGCCTGACCAAAATGGAAGACAAGGAAAACGAACACATCAAAATGTTCCATAACCTGAGTAAAAATGTAGAAATGGCACAAGCGACTCCAAAAGCTGACATTGTGCATTGTCATACTTGGTACACTCACATGGCAGGAGTATTTACAAGAGAATTATTGCAGGTGCCATTAATCCTGACCACACACAGTTTAGAAACCCATCGTCCTTGGAAAATAGAGCAATTAGGAAACGGTTATTTCCTTTCCCGCTGGATAGAAACCAACGCCTATAAAACGGCTGATGGAGTTATCGCGGTAAGCGAACAGATGAAAGAAGATGTAATCGAGGCCTATGGTGTGGTGCCCGAAAAAGTAAAAGTCATCCATAACGGTATCGATCCTGAGTTTTACAAACCTACTTTCAACAATGATTTATTGACAGAACTCGGAATCGACCCTGCCATTCCTTTTGTTTTGTTTGTGGGTCGTATTACACGTCAGAAAGGGATTTCACAGCTGATTTCCGCTGCCAAATATTTCAACAAAGACTGCCAGGTGGTGCTTTGCGCCGGAGCACCGGACACCGAAGAAATTGCCAAAGAAACGGAAGCATTGATTGCCGATTTATGCGCCGAAAGAGACGGTGTGATTTTAATTTCGGAAATGTTGCCGCGCGATAAAATAAAAGTACTCTACAGTCATGCCCGGGTTTTTGCCTGTCCTTCTTTATACGAACCTTTTGGAATTATCAATCTCGAAGCCATGTCATGCGAAACCCCGGTTGTTGGCAGCCATGTCGGCGGGATTCCAGAAATAATTGTAGAAGGGGAATCCGGGTATTTAATTCCGCTGGAAAGCATCTCCCGAACCGATTTTAATCCCGCGCATCCGGAAGCTTTCCAGAAAGCGTTTGCTGCAAAAATCAATGTATTACTAGAAGACGAAGCACTTGCCACCAAAATGGGAAAATCGGGACGGGAACGTGTCTTAAAACAATTCAGTTGGGAATCTATTGCGAAAACCACGTTCAATTATTACCAGGAAGTGATCGCACGATTTGAAAAAGAGCACGCCTAAACAAAATAAAAATTCTATATAATAACCATTAAATAATATGAACTTCACTCATCTTATTTAATGGTTTTATTTTTAAGGAGCTTTTATAAGCGATTTGGTTATTTACCATTAACAAACTTATCTAAATTGAATTACATCAATACAATTATAAAAGAGGAAACAAATACCCCATTTTATCATTTGAACATTTCCCACTAGCGATTAAATTATTTTTATACATGCTAATTTTAATTGGTATAATAACTTCAAATAAAATCCCCTTCAGCAAGGCTACTGGAGGGGATTTACTAAAAAAACTAACCAAATTTATTTAATTAACTTAAAACTAACCATTTTATCTGCATTAGAATCAGTCCCTACAAAAACCTGGAAATCCCCTGGTTCAGCAACAAATTGTAAATCCGAATTATAAAATTTCAAATCTTCCACACTAATTTCGAATGTCACTGTCTGTTTTTCTCCTTTTTTAAGGGATATTTTTTGGAACCCCTTAAGTTCTCTCACTGGTCTGGTTATAGACCCCACAACATCTCTTATATACAATTGAACAGTTTCTTTTCCGTCAAAATTCCCAGTATTTCCTATATCAACAGTTACATTTAGTTTTTCGTTGAAATTCATTTTATCCGAAGATATTTTCAGGTTTGAATAATCAAAAGTGGTGTAACTCAATCCGAAACCAAAGGGGAACAACGGTTCATTTCTTTCGTCTATATAATTAGACCTGAATTTTTCGAATTTCCCTTCTTTATTAGAAAGCGGTCTTCCCGTATTTTTTTGACTGTAATAAATTGGCACCTGCCCAACGCTTCTCGGAAAAGTTGTTGTCAATTTTCCGGAAGGATTCACATCGCCAAACAAAACATCGGCAATGGCACTTCCAGCTTCACTTCCAGCAAACCAAACATCCAAAATTGCGGGAACGGTAGCGTTTTCATCCTTTAACACTAATGGACGACCATTAAACAAAACTAAAACTACAGGTTTTCCTGTTTTTAATAATTCATTCAATAAATCTTTTTGCGCTTGCGGGATTTCTAAATTGGTTCTGCTACTAGATTCTCCACTCATTTCAGCAGATTCTCCCAATGCAGCCACAATCACATCTGCTTGGTTGGCTACTTTCAAAGCTTCGGCCAGCATTTCTTCTTTTGAACGCTTATCTCTGTGCAGGGTTTTACCAAACATAGTGGCATTGGTTTCAAAAGTTTCATCATAATCCAAGTTACTACCTTTGGCATAAAGTACTTTTATTGCATTACCTGCCACTCCCTTGATTCCTGCCAATACTGAAATTGATTTCTCCATATTGGTAGCCACACTCCAGGTTCCCGCCATATTTTCTTTGGCATCTGCCAATGGCCCGATAAGGGCAATAGTCCCTGATTTTTTTAGAGGAAGTAACTGATTTTGATTTTTTAATAAAACCAATGATTGTGCAGCAATTTTTCTGGCTTCGGCTCTATGAGGGGTAGTGAAAATTTCCGTTTTGGCTCTTTTCACATCACAATATTTGTAGGGATCATGGAACAATCCTAAATCATATTTGGCATTCAAGAGAAGTGTTACTGCATTGTCAATTTGTTCTATAGTAACTTTCTTTTCGTCTAATGATTTTTTCAAAGTAGTCAAAAATCCTTCGCCAACCATATCCATTTCAACCCCGGCATTTAAGGACAAAGCAGATACGGTTTGTAAATCGCCCATTCCGTGGGCTATCATTTCTGGAATTCCGGTAAAATCGGTGACCACAAAACCTTTAAAACCCCATTGTTTCCTTAAAACATCCGTCATCAACCATTTATTCCCGGTAGCAGGAATTCCGTCAATTTCATTGAAAGAAGCCATAACCGAACCTGCTCCGGCATCAACAGCTGCTTTATATGGCGGGAAATAATCATTGTACATTTTTATTCTGCTCATATCAACGGTGTTGTAATCGCGACCTGCTTCTGGTGCTCCGTACAAAGCAAAATGTTTCACACATGCTAAAATGCTATTATTTTTAGAAAGATCATGTTGTTGGTACCCATTTACCATTGCTTTGGCAATTTGGCTTCCCAAAAACGGATCTTCACCCGAACCTTCAGAAACTCTGCCCCAGCGTGGATCGCGGGAAATGTCGACCATTGGAGAAAAAGTCCAGTTGATTCCATCGGCACTGGCTTCCTGTGCGGCAATTTGAGCACTTCTTTCTATTAATGGCATGTCCCAGGTACATGACAATCCAAGAGGAATAGAAAAGGTCGTTTCGTACCCATGAATCACGTCCATTCCGAAAATTAATGGAATCTTTAATCTACTTTTTTCGACTGCAATCTTCTGTACTTCTTTAATTTTATGAACTGATTTGATGTTAAACAAACCGCCTACTTTGCCTTCTTCAATTTTCTTTGCCACATCGGAACTATTGGCCTGACCGGTGGTAATGTCGCCCGAAGTTGGTAAATTCAATTGACCTAACTTTTCGTCCAAAGTCATTTTTGATAACAACTCGGCTACAAATTCGGTTTTAGGTTTAATTTTTACGGCTTTTTTAGTTTCTTTCTTTTGGCTGTAGCCAAAGAGTGAAAAACCAAATAGTACTATTATTAGTTTCGTATTCATTTTTTATCTTTTTATTTGTTTAAACATCCAATCATAAATTTCTTGGTTGTCATATACTTTTGACCAACTATCATGACCCGCATCATCAAAGATGGTCAGTTGGACATTGGCATTACAGTTTTTCAATTTTTTATAAATGGTAATGGAATAATCTACATTCACCACATCGTCAAGAAGACCATGAAAAATTCGGGTAGGAATAGCCTTAATTTTACAATCTTCAATCATCTGAACCCTGTCTACAAATCCCGCAATAGGCACTAATGCCGCAAAAATTTCCGGATGTGCAAAAGCAAGATTCCAAGCGCCCCAAGCGCCCATACTAAGGCCGGTGAGATAAATTCTGCTGCTGTCAATATTGTTTTCCTTCTCGATTTTTAAAATCAAACGGTACAATACTTCTTCGTCCCAATATTCATTCTCCGGACATTGAGGTGCCAAAACATAACTGTCTAATTCATGGGTCTTCAAGTATTTAAAAGGCCCGTGAACTTTTACTTTTTCGATATCGGTCCCTTTTTCACCGGAACCGTGAAGAAAAATTAGTAAAGGCTTTTTTCCTTTAGTATTCGTCGGAATATGTAAGGCATAGCCCAATTCGTGTTTTTGCACGATTTCGGTTTTCATTTTTCCATTGACATCCGATTGTGAAAAAGAACTCCATGAAAATAAAAGAACAATTACTACAATTTTATATTTCATTATCTTCTAAAAATTATATTTCCCGGAATGAAATCCCAGATTCATTAAACCTTGTTTGACTTCAGGGGCATTCATGAACAATTTCCATAATAATCCTGTGCGGTAATTCTCAATCATCGGAGCTATAGTTCCTTGATCTATAGCTAAATAACGAGGGACAACCCAATTATAATGTAGTGAAAAAGCATCATAAGGCCCTGCAATTCCAACGTAAGTACTTTTCTTTTCATCATACAAATAATGTAAAAACTTCATACTTTCAACAGGTGTATATGGAAAAGAAGATAATGCAGCCGTTGGAGTTATGACACCCAAATCATTATCAGTATCATGGGCAGCGTACCCGGTTGTTCCGTCACTGTTTCTGGAATAACTCGCCGTGAGACCCCAACATTTTTCAGAATAACCTTTCCAATGTTTTGGATTGTCGATGCAATATTTATTAATAATTTTGGCATGATTTTGAGTTAATTCCCAATAGTTTGCATATTTATCGGCTAATTGGGAAGGATCAAGTCCCAAGTAAGAATATTGCGCCCAAAACAAAGGCCCTGCATTTCCGCTAACCGTATTGTATTTGAATATTAAAGGAATACCATATTGCGTTTTTCCCGTTCCAATAGTCCCGTTTCTAGTCCACCCTTCATGATAGGCTGCGGCAGGAATCGGATAAGTTGGAGAGGCAGCTCCCATAATATAGGCAATCAAACACTCATTGTATCCTTCTAATTTGAATTTCATCTCCCATTGATAAATAGGGGACCAATGCCAATACATCGCGTTTTCACCATTGGTATACCAACTCCACTCTACCCCTTTCCACAAATTATCAGCTTTTGCGGCCAATGCTTTTTCTTGAGTGTTCCCGTTTTTGAAATATTCGCGCACGGCAATCAGCCCTTGGCATAAAAAAGCGGTCTCAACTATATCTCCACCATCGTCTTTATTCCCAAAAGAAATGGCATGTCCTGTGTTTCCATCCATCCAATGTGCCCATGCCCCGTGAAAACGATCTGCTTTTTCAAGAAAATCCATTGCGGTGGTCATTCTGGTAACGGCTTCGGCTCTTGGAATAAAACCTCTTTCTACTCCAACAATCAAAGACATTAGTCCAAATCCAGAACCTCCTGTGGTTACTTTGTTGGCTTCGAATCCAGGATTGTCCGTATGATAACGTTCCCTGCCTAATTTTGAATTTGGTTCCGCATAGTCCCAAAAATACTTTATGGCATCTTTTTGAACCTGATCCATTGCTTGTTCATCAGTTAAAACAGCTACAGGTGCCGTTGGAGTTGTTGGCAATGGAGTCCCTCCACTATTCCTTTCAGGAGTCGATGAAGAGCATGAATTGAAAAAATTCAAAAAAATTAATACAAATAGATGACTTTTCATTTTTATAAAATATAGTATTAATGACTAAAAAACACACCTGATTTTATGTAGATCAGGTGTGTAAATAAACCTTTATCTGTTGTCTTTTTCTAATAGATATAACGCTTTCACCTCATTATCAGAAAGAGCGGCATTATAAAGTCTGAATTCATCCATAAGTCCGGTGTAATTTAACATCCAGCCATCTGGAGCACCCCATGGTGCCCCTAAGTGTTGTTGATATCCACCAATAATGAATTTTGAAACATTCGAATTTGCCAATTCACCATAACCAACTCCACCGGTAAGAGGATCACTTGCATATCTCTTTGCAATTGAAGCAGGTAAATCCAGTTTTTGACCATCAATATACATACTGTAAGTAGAACTGGCTCCACTATAAGTCCATACAACATGTTTCCATGTTCCAAACATATTTAATAGAACATTAGCACCTGAATGCTCTATAAACTGACCCGACCATGCAATACTTGGAGTTACATCTTTTTGAAGATGATTTTTCATTAACATTGTTGTTGCCGGACCAGTACCCTCAATTAAAGAGAATATATTCCCCCAAAAATCGGAGGTTTTTGGCAGCATAAATAATGATTGTGCCCCTCCTGTATGGGGATTGGTTTTAATCCACATAGAAACTGTGATGCTTTTTACATCAACCACAGTACTGGCTACTGTACTATACGCTATGAAAGAAGAAGAAGATCCTTTGTAAGCATTACCTTTTACCCCCGTTTCGTAGGTTACATTTGCACCAACTCCCCCAGTTAATCCCCCTTTTGAGTCGGTTATACCTCCATCAAAACTCACTTTAGAAATCAAATTAGCCGGTGCGATATCATCTGAGTTATCATAGCCTCCAATCGCTTCATAAGGAATTGGGCTGTTAACTTTATCTATACTGTCCTCATTACAACTCACAAAAAATTGGGAAGCAATAACAGAAGCAAATAAGAATACATGTTTATTTTTTTTCATTTTTACTTTTTTTAAGAATTAATAACCCGGATTTTGTATTGACAATCCTTTAGCCTGTGTGATGAATGCTTGCGGCAATGGGAACAATTCATGTTTCCCCGCCACGAATGTTTTTCCATCAACAGCAAAAGCTGCAACTGCCTGACCTGTTCTCACTAAATCGAAGAATCTGTCATGTTCAAAGGCCATTTCTACTCTCCTTTCCTTCCAGATTGCAGTTCTTACATCAGCTTTAGATACTGCAGGAGTATTGCCCAATCCGGCTCTGTTTCTGACTTGATTCAACAAAGGAATAGCTTCAGAAGTTTGTCCCAATTCGTTCAATGCTTCCGCCTTCATTAATACTACTTCAGCATACCTCAAATATTTGATATTCACGTCAGTTTCCCAGGCATCAGTATAAGCAGAAGAATAGGCTTTATAATTGTATCTTTCATTTTCAACAGTAGTTGGCACTACTCTACCGTCGTACAGAGTTGTTCCTCTAAAAATGATGGTTGCATTTTTTCTGACATCACCGGCTTCATAAGCATTTACCAAACTTTGAGACGGGGTATTGAAGCCCCAACCCCATCCACCGGCTCCACGGGCACCTTGTGTATTAGAATATCCTGAGATTCCTTTAGCCGGAGTTGAACCTGTCCCTTGAATTTCAAAAATAGATTCGGCATCATTCTCCCCTGCCAATCTGAACATTGAAGCATAATCCGGAACAATAGAATACCCTGTAACCAGATTGCAGTTGTCAACCACTTTCTGCCAGTTTTTTTGATATAAATTTACTTTTGCCAATAAGGCATAAGCTGCCCCTTTTGAAGCTCTTCCTTTTTCAGCAGCCGAATAAGCCGATTTGTTTGGTAAGACTGCAATGGCGTCATTCAAATCACTTTCGATATAAGCATATACTTCTTCGCTTGATTTACGAGTTAATTGCATAACCCTGTCCTCATCGGAAGATGGATTTGGTAAGTGGTCAATAATCGGAACACCTCCATAAGTTTTCACCAAAGTAAAATACATAAAAGCCCTCAGAAATTTAGCTTCCCCCAATAATCTGGCACGCAAAGCCGGATCAGCCTTATCCAATTGCGGTATGATGCTTAATGCCTGATTACATCTGTTGATTCCCTCGTAATTAGCAGCAAAAATTTCACTTGTTGACGGACTTGAAGCATTATAAGTCAAAGCATCCATTACATCTTTATCAGAACCTGTATCTCCCGGGGAGGAACCTTTGTCAGCATCATCAGAAGCAATACTGGACAATCCGATCCATGAAAATGAGGTCATGTTCCAATCTAAAAATTTACTGTAAATTGCCGTTACAAAAGTGGCAGCACCTGCATCATTGTTGAACAATTCTAAATCACTGGTAGAAATAGATTCGGTCTGATCAACATCTAAATAATCATTTGAACATCCTGTAAAAAAGTATGCGGACAGTACAAACATTGATATATATATCTTTTTCATTGTATTAAAATTTTAAATTAGCACCAATAACAAACGATCTTAATGTAGGATATGCATCCAACTCGATACCCTGCGTTCCATAAGGATCACCGTTACCATTTAATTCCGGGGAAAAACCGGAGAATTTTTGAGTGATAAATGGGTTTATTGCATTTACATATATTCTGCAAGAATTGATAAATGCCCCTTGTAACGGAAGTTTGTATCCCAGTGTAATATTGTTGACTCTAAAAAAGTCACCTGATTCTAAATAGAAAGTTGAAGCAACCGGTACTTGGTTAAACGGCGCAGCTGTTGAAGCAGTTGTATTGTCTACTGTCCAAAAATCTGTTGCCAATGATTCTTCTACATTTTCTCCGGTAAAACGTTGCGCTTTTTTACCATTGTACACTTTGGCACCTTGAGTGCCATAGCCATCAACTGAGAAATCGAATTTTTTGTAGTTCAATCCCAAACTGACACCATAAGTGGATGTTGGCAAAATAGATCCTACATATTTTTTATCAGCATCAGCCAAAACATCTTGAGCTACTTTGGCACCGGCTGCATTGTAATATAACATTTTACCGTTTGTGGCATCAAAACCTGCATATTCATACATATAAAAACTACCTAAGGGCTGACCTATAGAAGAATTGTCCAATAATTTTGTCCATTGTCCGTTTCCTAGACTTCCTCCATTAATTGGAGCCAGTGTAGCATCTTTCAATCCGGTAAGTTCATTTTTGTTGTTAGAGAAATTCCCTCCAAACCAGTAACTCAAATTATCAGTTATTTTATCATCCCAACGCAAAACAGCTTCAAATCCTTTGTTAGACACTTCACCAACATGTGCCGGGGAAGAACTGCTTATTCCTGAAGTCAGGTATGGTTTTGTACTTAAAATAACATTCGTTGTTGATTTATCATATACATCAAATGAACCTTTCAACCTATTGTTCAACAGCTCAAAATCCAAACCCGCAGAAGCTTCTTCTGTGATTTCCCATGATAAACTTGGATCAATTTGAGAATTAATGGTCGTTCCTTCACTCAAAATAGAACCTCCTAAATAATATTGAAGTCCAGAGGCATACGATTGATTGTTAAGCGGCACATTTTGATTACCCAATTTTCCCCAACCTCCTCTTAATTTCAAAAGATCTATTCCTTTTACATCAGACATAAAGTTTTCTTTGGTAATAACCCAACCCAACCCAAAGGCTGGAAATGTTCCCCAACGGTAGTCTTTACCAAAATTTGATGAACCATCACGTCTGATTGTCCCTGTAAATAAATACCTGTCCATCAATTTGTATTGAAAACGCCCAAAGTAGGACGCTAATTTATTTTCATTGAAAATTTCATCATTATAACTAGTTACAGTTCCAACATAGTTAACACCTGATAAAGACCAATAATTAGCATCTGCATTTACATTTTTTCTGGCAATAGTCAATTTTTCTCTTGCTCCTTTAACAGAGGTTTCAATACCGGCAGTCAACTCAACATCATGGATATCAGCAAAAATTTTGTTATATGTAAAGTAATTGGATAAATTCCAATTGAAATATTGTTCTCTGCCTTTAGTCAATAAATTAGTGTTGGCAGTAGTCGAATATTGGGAGGCTACCCGGCTTGGATCTGCCGCTAACCAAATATTTTTAGTGTCTACGAAATTGTAATTTTTCCAAGAATAATATTCTCCGTTAAACTGAGAAGTAAATTTTAATGATTTTACAATTTCATAATCTAATTTTAAGCCTCCTTGCAATACGATACTTCTTTGTTGTTCATCAAAAAAGTCTAATTGTGCTACTGGATTTCCAACATTGTTAAATGATGAACCTGTTGTTCCGGCAAAACCATCTTCACCTACGAATGAAACACCATATTGTCCCGTTGCAAAACGAACAGGCACGATTGGAGATTGTTTGTACGCATTTGTAAAAGCGCTCAAAGGTTTTGGCGTAGAACCAGTAGAACTAAAACTGAAATTCTGGTTTAAGGTCAGTTTTTTAGAAATCTTGTATTCATTGTTATTTCTAAAAGTGGTACGGCTGTAATCCAAACCATTGAGGATCCCCTTTTCTTCATAATTACCTAAACTAAAAAAGTATTTGATATTTTCTGTTGATCCGGAAACGGAAACGTTGTTTTGGTTATATGTTCCTGTTCTGGTAATGGCATCAAACCAATCCGTATTTACAGGTTGATCCTGTGAAAAAGTAGTTGATTGTAAAGCCGTGTTAGAATAATACGAATACTTATTACTTCCGGCCATCTTAACCTTTTTCAACGGCTCCCTGAAACCGGCAAAGCTTTCAAATTCTACAGAAACCTTGTCTCCTTTCCCTTTTTTTGTTGTAATTATAATCACCCCATTTGCAGCCCTGGTACCATAAATTGCTAGCGAAGAAGCGTCTTTCAGGATTTCATAAGAGGTAATATCATTGGTATTGATGTTATTGATATTCTCTGTAGGCATCCCGTCTACAATAAATAAAGGAGTTCTCCCCCCTAATGCAGTCCCTAAACCTCTGATAACTACAGAAGGTGTGCTACCCGGTAAATCAGAAGAAATTACCTGAACCCCTGCCGCTTTACCTTGAATGGCTTGAGAAGCATTCAATACTTTAGTTTTAGATATTTCCTCTGCTTTTAATGAAGTAATCGCAGTCGTATTGTCAATCTTTTTTCTGGTTCCGTATCCAATGACAACCACTTCTTTCAGCTCTGTGTCTTTAGATTCCTTTAATTTTATGGTCATCGGTTGAGAACTTGCTTGTACAGATAAAGCTTCAAAACCGACTAAACTAATTTTTAATATCTCGCCCACTTTGGCTTTAATATTAAAACTTCCGTCAAAATCAGTATCTGCTGTGGTTTTAGAATCAGAGGCAACAACAAATGCTCCAGGAATTCCAATTCCATTCTTATCTAATACCTTTCCTTTGATTACTTGACCAGACATATATGCCGGTAGTAAGATGAGTGCTAAAAAGCTAAAAATAAAATTTCTCATAGGGTTTGTTAAATGTTTAAGTTAGTGGGGCTAAATTAGACAATTACAACGTTGTAGTGTCAAAAAGAGCACTACTACACAAATACATCAAAATTGAAAAAATAAACAAAAAACTAATGTTTTAAAGGCTTTGAGAAGCATAATAAAACACTACATCTAACCATGATGATGTAGTGATGATGTAGTTGTGATTCTACAAAAATTAATGTAAAAAATACACTATTCTCAATAAAACATGCTTTTTTATATGGTTAGTAAAAATTTAGAAAGATTTTCTTCTTGGGTAAGATTTAACTTCTTTCTTAATCGGTAGCGGTGCAGTTCCACTCCCCTGAATGAAATATTCATCATTGGCGCTATTTCTTTGGAGGAAAGATTCATTTTTAAGTAAATGCACAGCTTAATATCCTTTGGAGTCAGATTGGGATATTTCTTAGAAAGGGCAACTATAAACTCATTGTGAATTTGATTCAAATTGGTTTCAAAAGTTTCCCATTCATTTTTATTAACCGCATTGATCTTTATGGCTTTTTTAATCTCACTTTTGAGTTTATTAAAATCGGTTTCTGTATCTAAAATCTTTTGGATCTTTTCAATCATTTCACTTTGCTTCGCTATCGAAAGTGATTTTCCTGCCACTTCAGATGATTTTGTTTGTAATTCAAGCTCCAGAATATGTTTCTCATATTCCTGGCTATTCAATTCATTCTCGGCTTTCAATTCCATTTCCAGAATTTCTTTCTGATGCTTTAATTCTTCTTCTTGCAATTTCAGTTTCTGAATATATTTCATCTTATTCCATTTATAATAAAGATATAATATCCCCCCTATTACAATGAGATAAACTAAAATCATCCAAAAAGAAAAATACCATGGCTTTGCAACTATGAACTTAAAGTTGGATATGGTATTATAATGCAAACCGTCATAATGATAAATTGTTACCTCATGGGAACCGCTATTCAGATTATTCAAAATAATTACCCCTTCTTTTATACGGGTAAAATCTTTTGTGCTGTTTATTTTATAAAACAAATTAGGCCTTGTTGCCCCATAAATTCCTGATATTACATGAATTCGTAACTCCGAATTGTATTTTATTTTTGATTTATTTTGAACCAGGTTATTATTACTAAAAGCTTCAATCTTGACATTGGTTCTTGGTTTGTTTTCATATTTCAATTGAAGGGAGATAAAGCCATCGTCCAGATTCAACAAATAATTATCTTTGTCCTTGAAGACTTTCAAATTGTCATTGATTATTTTTCCTTTATAATATTTCTCCTGAATAAGATTCTTAATTAATTTATTTCCTTTGGCATAAATATGATACAAAAGTCCGTTCTGAAGCACCATAAAATTGTTTTCATCAATAGCTACAATGTCAGAAACATTTTTGAAATTAGTATTAAACAAGTTATTTTTTTCCAATTGATTGGAAATGGAATTATAGATATACCACGAATTGTGTATTAAAAAAAGGATTTCATTTCTGAACTCGAATATTTTTACACCAAAATCATTTTTGATTTTACTGCGTTGGCTTACATTCTCGACTTTTACAGTTTCATAGGCATCGTTATACAGGATCCGATACAATCCTCTGTTATTATCTGCTGCCCATATCTCATTTTTTCTGTTTTGAGCAAGATATTTGATCGGTTTCGACAATCCTTTTATAGGTATATTTTGTTTTAAATTATTGACATCATTGTAAATTATAATACCACTATAAGTAGCCTGTAAATACGAGTTATTAATACTGCTTTTGGTCATATTCCAACCTCCGTTGATTGGACTTAGTTTACTAAACAATCCGTTTTCATAAATAAAAGTTCCTTCGTCATGACCTATAAGATTTTGATTATTTATTTTACTGATATTCCAGGCTTGTCCTTGTGTATTAGGAATCGATGAAAGCTGCTTTCCTTCATATTTAAAAACACCATGATTAGAAGCCATCAAATAGCCGTTTGGAATACTTACTACAGAATACACAGAACCTAAAATCCCGGAACCATCATAGAATATTGAAATTGGTGAATTAACTTCTATATGTGCAATTCCGTTATCGAGCCCTAACCATAAATCATTTTCTTTATCCTGGGCAATACTCAATATAGAATTGTTCATCAAGACGTTATCCCGATTGATATTCTCATAAGAACCATCCGCCATATCCAGAATATAAACCCCTTTATTTGCTGTCCCAATAATCAATTTATTATTTTTTATAAATTGGGCAGCATTGATATTGGCTGTTTTTAAAATTGCATTTAAAGGATTTTGCCATGCACTCATTAGACCATTCCCATAAATATAAACCCCATTTTTTTTAGTGAAAAAATAAATCTTATTTTCGTGTTTTTGAATGGCATGGATTACATTATTTTCTAAAACTGACCATCCGTTTATTTTCTCAATTTTCCCGTTATCTATTTTATAAACGCCTTTTTCAACTGAAGCAATCAAAAGCTGATTATCCACGATAAAGCAGTAGGAAACCAGAAAAGGGAACTTTTTTTGCTTAATTGTTTTCCCGTCAAAAAGAAAAAGGCTATTAAACGATTGAAAGTATATTTTGTTTTGGAATTTGAATATCTTCCAAATTTCTTCATTATTATTTTCATCAAAAATCTTCTTCCCTTTGGAAATAGAAACATAATGCATCTTCGCCTCTTTATTACGGAACCAATAGCCGAATTCCTGATAAGAACCGGAATAAATTCGGTCTCCATCAACCATTATAGAACGAATAATCGTTTTGTCAGGCAAGGTGTTTTTCTCCCATTTTACTCCATCATATCGCAACAAATAATAATTATTGGCAAAATACATGGCATTATCATTTCCTTGCGTTACACTCCAAATCTGATTATCTCCCTGGTAATTTGATTTGCTGTAATTTTCTACAAAAGGGAGTAAATCCTGAGCATATAAATGAATTGATGAAAAAATGAAAAGAAATAATGATAAGGTCTTTGCTTTCAATTTTAGGAAGTTTTTAAATTCAAATATAATCACATTAATTCGATTATTGACATAAAAAAAGCTTCCCAACAGAGAAGCTTTTACAGAATAAAGTTTATTTTAATTCAGAAGCAAATCATACACCTGATTGGCAATTTCAACTTCCTCATTGGTTGGAATAACCAATATTTTTGTTTTAGATCCCTCCGTATTGATTTCTCGAATTTCTTTAGAACGGATTTCATTTTTGACCTCATCCAAAGTTAATCCGAAATAGTCCATATCCGCGCAAACCTGTTCTCTGATATAAGCCGAATTTTCACCGATTCCTGCCGTAAAAACAATCGCATCCAATCCATTCAAAACAGCGACATAAGACCCAATGTATTTTTTAATTCGGTACACATTCATGTCAAGTGCCAATTGACAATCTGTATTTCCTTTTGCAGCCTGTTCCTGAATATCCCGCAAATCACTAAAACCGGTAAGCCCAAGCATACCGCTTTGTTTATTCAACAAATTATTTACTTCCTCTAAAGTATACCCTAAGGTATTCACCATATAAAAAATAACCGATTGGTCGATGTCACCGGCTCTGGTTCCCATAACCAACCCATTGCTCGGTCCAAACCCCATGGAATGTTCGACACTTTTCCCGTTTTTTACGGCAGTGATACTACAACCGTTCCCTAAATGTATCGTGATTATATTTTTAGAAGAAGTGTTAACTGATTTTAAGTAACCAATTGCTTTTTCTGAAACATATTTATGGGAAGTCCCGTGAAAACCATAAGCGCGAATTTTATTCTCGGACAATAACTTATTCGGAATCGCATATTTATAAGCTACCTCGGGCATTGTTTGATGAAAGGCCGTGTCAAAAACCGCAACCTGTTTTGCCGTTGCAAATATTTCTTCAGCTACGTTTATGCCTTCTAAATTAGCGGGATTATGCAAGGGAGCCAATTCAAAAAGCTGTTTGATTTTCTCTTTAACCGCATCGGTTATAGCTACCGTATCCGAAAAACTGGCACCACCATGTACAACACGATGTCCCACCGCTTCTATTTCCTGGGTACTTTTTATCACTCCGATATTCTCATCCATCAACAACTTGGCAATTCTTTCCAACCCCACTTTATGATTCGGAATAGCAACTGTTTCTTCCAGACTATCTTTATCTGTTTTATAAGCCAAATTAGATGAATCCAAACCTATCCTGTCAATCATACCGGTGCAAATCACCTCTTTGGCAGGCATATCTATTAATTGGTATTTTATGGAAGAACTTCCTGAATTTATTATAACTACTTTCATTTATTTTATATTTTTTAGTAAGATTCTGAGACTCTAAGGTTCTGAGTATTTAAGCACTTTTTTTTAATAATCCCAATAACTTAGAACCTTAATACCTCAGTACTTTTTTTGTAATCTCAACAACTTAGAACCTTAGTACCTCAGCATCTTTTTTTATAATCCCTGCGCCTGAATAGCCGTAATTACAACGGTATTAATAATATCATCTACGGTACATCCTCTACTCAAATCATTTACCGGCTTATTTAAGCCTTGCAACATTGGGCCGATGGCTAAAGCGCCTGTTTCTCTTTGTACCGCTTTATAGGTGTTGTTTCCGGTATTCAAATCTGGGAAAATGAGTACACTCGCCTGGCCGGCCACTTCTGAATTTGGCATCTTACTCTGCCCTACCATTTTATCTACAGCCGCATCGTACTGAATTGGCCCTTCAATTTTAATATCAGGACGTTTGGTTCTTACGATTTCAGTTGCCGTTCTTACCTTGTCCACTTCATCCCCTTTTCCGGATGCTCCGGAGGAATAGGAAAGCAT
>JAKFBW010000121.1:0-2590 GCA_036676965.1 Flavobacterium sp.
AGAACAATGTAAAGTGGTGGTTGGTGATGATTTAGGCAAATGTTTTGGTATCAAAATGATTTACTTCGATTTTGATAAATCCAACATCAGAATAGAAGCTGCAATTGATTTAGAAAAAATACTTGATGTCTTAAACAAATACCCAACGATGAAACTGGATATCCGCTCGCATACCGATAGCCGCGGTACTTTTAAATATAATGAAGGATTATCAGACAGAAGAGCGAAATCTACCATCAATTGGTTAATCAAAAATGGTGTAAGTCCAAACCGATTAATCGGTAAAGGATATGGTGAATATCAACTGGTAAATCAATGTAAGGATGATGTAAAATGCTCTGAAGAAGAACACCAAATGAACAGAAGAAGTGAATTTATAATCACTGAATTGTAGGGATAGTATCAAATATAAAAACTGGTCTTAATCTTTTATTAGCCAAAACCTTGAGAGTAAATACTTTCGAGGTTTTTCATTTTCATAATAGTCTGATAAACATTTAAGATTATTTAACAAAGAAAATACACTTCAACGACTATTTAAGTACTTTATAGAAAATACATTATAATATCATTAATAATTTCTAAATTTAAATAATAAAACTCTCTCTCTCCTTAAGCTCTTTACAAAAGAGCAGAAACTTTTAAGAATTTTCTTAACCCCAAAAAAGAAAATTTTATATTGTTATAAAAACTGATATTGAAGTTTTGAATAGCTCTCAAATTGAGTTATTTAAAAAGTGCGTAAAAACTAATTGAAATAGTTTCCGTTAATTATCGAATTAAAACGTTTTGAGATATTCCTAAATATCACACAACCAACCAAATTATCTCAAAATCGCTAAAGAGTACATAGTATTGAAAATAGAAAGAAACACAATCATTTCTATTTATCAAAAGAATCATCAATTCTACAAAATTATTTTCTTAATAAATTAAATTTTGATTGTTATGAAAGTAAAAAAAGCCTTTTTCTGACCTTTTAACTGTGTCAATAATAAATTAAATTATAAGCTCCAATATCTTGAATTAATCATATTCAAATGCTCTTCGCTCAAAAATAGAATTGATTCATTATACACCTAAAATAATTGAAAAGTAAATTGCAATTATTCAATCTTGAATAAATAAATGAACTACCAAATGTGAATTTATATTCTTTAAAGTTACAACACTTTATAACGATTTAAAACAAATCAATATGAAATCAACTATTACTTTTTCGACAAAATTAATTGCGTTTTTTATATTAAGTTTTTTGTGTTTTTCAACCATAACATTTGCCCAAATCGGTCCTGGTACTGCACCTGTTAATCCGCCAACTGGAGGTTTTAAAATTGATGGTACGCTTGAGGCCGGTGCAGCCATTGGAGATTGGGTAGCCGGTGCAGGAGGTGCTTTTGTACTTACAAATGCGGGGATACCGCTGAATTCCGGAACCACCTTTAATTTGACCGATGTGTATGACAGCACATCTGATGACATATTTGGAGGCGGTGATAAAGTAAGTGACAATCCAAACAATTTGACATGGACATTAGGCAAGCCCAACTCCAAAACCGACATGAACAATGCACTAATCCATTTTACGACGGATGCATCGGGCAATGTATGGGTAGTTTTTTCAGCCGACCACTATACCGATGGCGCCAATGCCTATATGGATTTTGAATTCCTTCAAACTGCCGTGACTAAAACCCTAAGCGGTGGATTTTCAACTGTAGCCCCTGCCTCAACCGGAGGCCGAACATTGGGTGATTTCTTATTGACGGTATATTTTGAAATGGGTACTGCCAAATTCGACATTCAAAGGTGGGAACTTGTTGGAGGCGTTTGGCAATACAAAAGCTATTATACATCTCTTCCTGCCGGTTCAGTATATGCAGAAGGAAATACACTCCCCGTTCCTGTGCCCTATCCGGCATTTGGTACCAATACGTATCCTGTGAACACATTTATAGAATCGGCTGTAAATCTAACGGCGGTATTGGGAACAATTGACCCCTGCGTTAGCCTTAAAGTAAAAACCATTTTTGTTAAATCCAAAACTTCAAATTCCCCATCCGCGTCCATTAAGGACTTTTTTAATCCACTTCAGGTTAATAATCTCACCCTTGGAAGTGCTGATGCAGGAGATGATGCCGCTGTTTGTTCAGGATCTCCTTATACGCTTCAGGGATCGGCCGTAGCTAGTCCAGGTTATTCTGTTTTCTCTACAACCTGGTCAGTAATATCAGGTACAGCCATTATAGCCACACCATCAAATCTGAATTCAAATGTAACTGTAACAAGTAGTTCTGCAACACTTCGACTTACCGTAGTTACGAAACCAATAAGTGGCACAGGATCAACATGTACCGTATTTGATGATGTAGTTTTGACGGTAAATCCATTGCCTACGGCAAGTATCAGTGGTACAACCGCAGTATGCAAAGGTGCAACAGCACCTAATGTAACATTTACGGGAGCGGCTGGAACAGCTCCATATACATTTACCTATAATATCAATGGCGGTACTAATACAACTGTAACCACAACCAGTGGCAATTCGGTAACGGTAGCTGCTCCAACAACTACAGCCGGTTCATTCGTT
>JAKFBW010000122.1:0-1653 GCA_036676965.1 Flavobacterium sp.
TTTCGTAGATGCTATCAAGCAGATGAGTTTCCAGGATGTGCAGAAAATCCTGCTTGGTGAGCAAAATGCCGCCACGCAATATTTCCAGGGAACAACCACGAGTTCGCTGAGTGCGAAATTCTCCCCTATTATTGATGCCAGCTTGAAAAAAGTGGACGCGACCAAATACTGGAGTGATGTAATGACCCGATACAATAAGGTACCCTTTGTGAAAAAAGTGGATACCGACCTGACAGCTTATGTGACCCAGAAAGCGATTGATGGCTTATTCATCGAGATCGCAAAAGAGGAATTAAAAATCAGAGAGAATATTACCGCCAGAACTTCCCCATTACTTCAGAAGGTTTTTGGCTACGCCGAAAAACAAAAGAAAGAACTACCGGGAAGTTGATCCGGAAGAGTTTTACTCAGGAATAATTTCCTGCTAAAAACAAAAAAACCGGAATATATTCCGGTTTTTTTGTGTCAATAAATTCGCAGCTACTTTGGTGCCAATTTTGGCAAGTAAAGAACTCGGGTTTAAGATCAAAACCAAAATTTCAGGATCTTTTTAGGCGGCATAAAGCTCGACTTTTGTTTCATCCAGTTCACGCTTGAAAATAGGATTCTTTACGACCCGATAAGAAACTAGGTCCACTTTTCTCAAAAACAAGGCTTCCAAGTCATCCTTAAGCGCAAAAAATGCCTCGCCATGCTGTATGGGCGAAAGATCTTCAGAAAATAAAACCGCGAAATCCATATCACTTGCTTCTGAAAAAGAATCCGAAACCGCAGAACCAAACAAAAAAAGGTTTGCTACAAAATGCTTTTTGCAAATGGAGTCAAGCTGTTGATGCTGATGAGGATTTAACTTTATCATAAACAAATATAGGAAATGGGAAAGAAATTCTGTTCTACCAGTGAGGATAACCAGGACTTGCAGAGCAACCTCCCCTCAAAATAAATCCAAGGAATAGAACCCTTACTATTTGAATCTTTTGATTTTCGCCCATATTACTAAAACAATTAAATTTCAAACGATTTTTTTAATTCATTAAGTTATTGGTTTTGTTTTTACTCAAAACTTATTTAAACCCAATCCCTGAGCCTCTCCAAAATTTCTCTGCGCCCTCTGCGCCTTTGCGGTTAAAAAATAATCCTCTCCCATTAACCTTTCCTTGGTAAAACCCTAAAAACAAAAAACCTGGCTCTCACCAGGTTTTTTTGATTTTAAGATCAGATCGCCAGCCAGGCTTCCACGTCATCTTTGGTAGGATTTGGCACGTCAAGCTTTAGCTTTTTTCTGCGTCCGCAGATATCGTTGAAAAACTTATTCAAATCCTGATCTTTCAATTGATCGATCGTCATGATATTCAGATCTCTCACCGCAGGAATCAATCCGGCAGGAATTCCGAGTGCAATGAAATCCTCGTCAGAAGCAAGTTTCAGCTTCTTCTCAGGTCTCATCTGAGGGAAGAAAAGCACTTCCTGAATCGTAGTTTTATTCGTCAGAAGCATAGTCAATCTGTCAATCCCGATTCCCAAACCTGATGTAGGTGGCATGCCGTACTCAAGAGCCCGAAGGAAATCCTCATCCATCGCCATCGCTTCGTCATCTCCTCTTGCTGCCAGTTTCAACTGATCCTCAAATCGCTCACGCTGATCAATAGGATC
>JAKFBW010000123.1:0-41375 GCA_036676965.1 Flavobacterium sp.
CGGAAGTACATTTTATTAAAAAAAAATGTATCGTAAATTAAGAACCGCCTTGGTACGGATCCGTATGCCGGGTGGTGTGGAAGGTCGCCTAGGGAAATAATCCCTAGGCTCCTATCCGATTTTTATGCCTCATCCTGAAAAAGCTGACTATAATTACCTTAATGATGTCAACAGAAAAAAATCAGAACAAGCATTAGCTCCACAAACTTATAGTGGGGTATTCAAAAAGCAAGTGAAAATAAATTATGCAGACAAATAAGGTTCAGTAAAATGAATTAAAATTGTCGTTCAATGTATTAATATGTTAAAAATAAGTGTTTTGGTAGTAAATACGTAGATGTATGTTACAATATTATATGTAATTGTACTAAAATTGAAAGTTAAAAAAAGCTTAAATGGATAGGTTTGGATTATTAACTAAACCATTTAATTTAAGAATTATGAAAAAAAGATTATTAATGCTTTTGTTGGTTAGTATGCCAACATTGTTTTTTGGACAAAGAACAAAGGTTTCATTTTTAAGTAATGCAGCGAATATTAGGGAAATTACCAAACCTGATATAAAAGCTGCAGTTTTGTATGTGGTGTCGTTTTATGAAACATACTTTAAACGTCTAGTCTCAATAATACTCCAATTAATTTCTAATACTTTCCAAGGAGTTGTTACTGTTGACATAGCAGCATAAGTACTGCTATAGACTAATAGCTTCTAATGAACAGAGTGTAAAATACTGATCGAAATATGTTCATTATTTCGTATGCTTCAGTAATTATTTATACTTCTGTTAATATCTCCATAATTTATACTTTTTATGATACTCTGACTCTTGCTCAACTTGAAAAGCAAAAAGTGAGTTATTGTGGCTTTATATATTATTGGGAAAATTCAAAAAAACAAATTTAGAAATAACCTTTAAAATTATAAAAATGAATAAACTATTACAATTTATCGTTCTATGTTTAGGTTTAAACTTGTATGGTCAAAGTCCGGTGTTGGATCTTGGTTATAATGAAAGTAGTGGAATTGCAACTACTAAAAACAGAGGCAGTTCACAAGGCGATTTTAGCATCAGTAATAACTTTAACCGTCCTGAACGTGTTACCGGTATTTCCGGGAATGCATTAAGATTAGATGGCTTTTCTACCTGGGTACAGGGGGATTTAAGCCAAACCTTTTCCGATAAATTAACTATCCAGACTTGGATTTCTTTAGAGTCCTATCCGGCAGATTTGGATCCTAGTGCTCCTAGTGCGCTCAAAGCATCCTCTATAATTTCTAAAACTTATAATGATACCGGATTCAGGATTGCTATAGATAATTTTGGGACCTGGTGGTTTGAAGTCTATGTGAATGGTACCAGACGCGAAATTCAGGCTCCTGGTAAATTTTTACTCTATGAATGGGTTCAGGTTACTGCGGTTGCTGAGATAAATCAAGGGAACCTAAACCTAAAGTTATATCAAAATGGTACTGAAATAAATAGTATTACTTTTTCTTCTATTACGGGTACTATTACAAATGCGACTACTACGCCTTTGGTTATTGGTAAACCTAACAGTCAAGGTGAACATTTTGATGGGATTTTTCTAATAAATGCCATAAACGCCGCCATAGACGAAACAAAAATTTATAATGATGTGATTACTGCAACTCAAATCCTAAACGATTACAACACCAATAAACCTTCACAACAAACGGCTGGATATAATGCTATCAAGGTTCCTGATACGCGATTTGCCAGTGATGTAAACAGACCTAGATTTCACGTTATGCCACCGGCTAATTGGGGTAACGAACCTCATGGATTTTCCAGGGATGGTAATGGGGAATATCATCTTTATTATCAACGATCGCCCAATGGTCCTTTTAAACAAAAAATAACCTGGGGACATATAACAAGTACTGATTTAGCTAACTGGACACATCAAAAAGATGTGCTTAGACCCGAATTGATTACAATTAACAATGTTACAAATTTTGACACAAAAGGAATCTGGTCTGGAGATGTTCACTATAAAACTGGTGACGGGAATACAGCTTATGCTTTTTATACATGCGTCAGTCACGGTGGAAATAATTATGATCCCGGTATTGCTTTAGCTAAAAGTACAGACAAAGGATACACTTTTGTAAAAGAAGGGCCAATTATTTCAAAACATAGTTCTGTTTCTGATATGCGAGATCCATATATTTTTTGGAGTACAGAAGACAGTAAATATCATATGATTATTGGAGCTTATTTAGGTAATAAAGGAGGGGTGGCACATTACTCAACAGTAGATTCAGATATGAAGACTTGGACACATATAAATAATTGGGACTTTAATAACTTAACTGATTATTCTTTATGGGAAATGCCCGTGTTTGAAAAATTGGAAGGAGAGAAATACTTATTGATTGCTAACCCTGTTGACGTTGGCGGGGAAAGTAATCCTGATATTTGGCATGGAAAAGGATTGGATAATTTTGCTGTTCGTCCAATTTATTGGATTGGTACATTTAACGGTACCACTTTTGTACCGGAACAGGCAAATCATAAAAATGTGGATTTATTCCCAGGACAGATATCACCTAGTGTTGTTAGGAAAGCTGATGGTAATCTTGTAGGAATTGGAATAGTGGATGAAAGAAGAAATTCAGAATCGCAATTATCGGCGGGGTGGACACAAACCTATTCAGCTCCACGTCAATATTCTTCAATTACCCATGATAGTGTTACATACTTAACACAGAAAGCTGACCCGGCATTAGCTTCGTTAAGGGATTCAAATACCCACACCATTGATAGTAATAAGTCCGTAACCCAGACAACCGCTATAGCGGCTCATGGACAGGCTATTGAAATTATTGCTAATTTAGACTCTTTAAATACGGGGAATGAATATGGTATTACATTTTTTAAGTCACCAGATGGCAGCGAATCCACAAAACTTTTTTATAAAGTCAATGAGCAAAAATTTTATTTGAATAAAACAAATTCAAGTCTAAATGGTGGAGTAGAGGAAAAAGTGGTTTTAGAGGCTGTTTATAATGAAGCAGTTTATGGCAAGCCGAATAAGTTTCATATTATTTTAGACCACTCCATTATTGACGTTTTCATCAATGACAAAGTAGCTTTTTCTAATAGGGTTTATCCAACTTCTACAGCAAGTGATGGAATCGAACTTTATAGTAACTCAGGGACTACAATTTTTACTTCAGTAGAAACCTGGAAACTTGGACCAAATGGTGTTGTTCAGGATGTTAAAAATGTTGAAGATTCTGAAATTGCCTATTTAAAATTAGATTTTGAATCTGGCGATTTAAAGGGTTGGGATACTTCAAAAAGTGTTGGAAGCGCATTTGTAGTTGGAGATGTAACCAATCAAACAGTACAAGATGGTGTAACTTTTGATCAGCAGGGACAATATCATCTTTGGGGTTATAAAGAGGGAGGAGATACTAATAAAGGTACTTTACAAACATATCCATTTGTTCTTGGAGGTGATGGAAAAATCAAGTACAAAATTTCAGGAGGAAATAATACTTCAAATCTAAAATTCCAATTAGTTGTTATTAAGGAAAGTGGAGATGAAATCATTTCATTACCTATTTTAGGAACTAGTTCAGAAAAATACCAGGATAAAGAATATGATGCGATTAATTATTTAGGTAAAACTTGCGTTTTAAGACTTGTAGATGAAAACACCGGTGGTTGGGGGCATTTAAATCTAGACGATTTAACCATACCTATACAACCGACTTTTAAAAACTATGATTTTGAATCCGGTGATTTATCACAATGGGAGATAAGTGGAACAGCTTTTACAAATGATGACGTGACTCCACAATACTCACAAAATGGAACTGCTTTCAAACATCAGGGTAATTATCATTATTGGGGCTTTGCAAATGGTGGGGATAGCAGAACCGGTTCTATGAAAACAAAAAGTTTCATTCTTGGAGGTAATGGAATTATTAAATTTAAAATTGCAGGAGGTAATGATACTAACAACTTATATATTTCTTATCATTTAAAATCAGATGATACGGAACTGGGAAGATTAACTGCAAATAATAGCGAGGCCTATACTGAGGCTCAATTTGATGCATTTGCTCACTTAGGGAAGGAAATCTATATTAAGGTTACTGATAATAGTACAGGCGGATGGGGGCACATAAATATTGATGATATTCGTATTCCAGTTCAGGAAGCAGTATGTCGAAAACTTGATTTTGAAAGCCAAAATCTTAGCGGCTGGAATGTAATTGATAATGCTGCTTTTAATTTAAGTGCAGTAAGTAGCGCCTCAACTTTTTGGGGAGGTTCTTATTACAAACAAAAAGATTATCATTTTCTGGGAGGTCTTAGTGGAGAAGATAAAAAAGGAAAAATGAAAACAGATAATTTTATTCTCGGTGGTGATGGTATAATACGCTTCAAAATTGGAGGAGGTAAAGATTTAAACAGTCTTTTCGTAGCTTTGAAAGAAGTAGGAGGTACAGATTATTTTATGAAGGTAACAGGAGATGGCAATGATAGTGAAGCATACAGGGAAAAATTTATAGATGCTTCGGCATTAATTGGAAAAGAATGCTACTTAGAAGTGGTAGATGATAATACGGGTACTAGTTGGGCACACATAAATATTGATGATGTACGTATTCCTATTGAATTAGCTGCAACAGCACCGTCAGGAAATTTTAATAAATACGATGCTACAACAATAGATAATACATCAATTACCAAGGTCAAAAATGAAGAAGAAAGTTTAAGTGCTAATGAAACAAATAAGAAAATTTTAGATATTGATATTTTTCCAAACCCAGCTAAGGAATTTGCTAAAGTAAATGTAATTAGTTCAGATATGGGAATTAAAGAGATAAGGATATTTGATTTAAATGGTAGGGAAATAGCAAATTACAAAGGAGATAATGGAACTAATTTTTCCATAAACACTAGTAATCTGAATATTGGTTTGTATTTAGTGAAAATCACAACTAATAATGATACGGTTGAAATTAAAAAACTCCTTATTAACTGATAAAAGATTATAATTAATTTTTATAATAATGAGCCCGATATTGTATCGGGCTCATTTTGTTTAGATTTAATTCTATAGTTATTATTATAGTTTTTAGATGCAAAACCTGAAACTAATCCGCTGCCTTTAAAAACTGCTATAGAAAATAAAGTAGCAGAATTGGTGGAAAAATAAAATGAAAGAATTTGAATTATAAATGAGGATCTGTGTTGGGTTTAAAACAAACAATCAACTTCAGTTAAATTTTTACTTTTTTAAAAGTCAGATGTAACATGGTTAATAGAAATGTATCAATTTTGAAAAAGTATAAGTAGTTTGGTATATGAATAAATTATAAATTTGATTATCCAGATATTAGAATAAAACATGTGTTTTTAGAAAAATAAAGTATAAATACTATTTTTAATATTCTTGTAAAAATAGCATGCTTTAGTAATTCACTTATTATTTAGTCGGTATTATTTTAATCTCAATTTTTTTATGTCAACAAAGGCTAATCTTATAGTATTAACAGGGTTTATTATTTTATTAAGTTCCTGTACTAATTATACAGGGAATAAAAATAAGATTTCGATAGGGTTTTCCCAAAGTATCTCTGAGGATGATAGCTGGAGAAAATCAATGGATAATACAATGAAGGTAGAGGCTTCATTGCATCCCGAAGTAGATTTGACCATTTATAATGCCAATAATAGTACCCAAAAGCAAATTAGTGATATTGAGAAAATGATTGAAAATCACTTGGATGTTATAATAGTAGCTCCATATGGTTCAGATTCAATAGTGCCAGTACTCGAAAAAGCAAATAAGAAAGGCATCCCGGTAATTATTGTTGATAGAAAAGTAAGAACGTCAAATTACACTGCTTTTTTGGGGGCTGATAATGTTGAAGTAGGCCGTATTGCTGGGAAATATATTGTTTCCATGTCTAAAGCAAATGCAAATATTCTTGAAATTAAGGCAACAACTGATATTTCACCAGGATTGGAGCGCAGTTTAGGATTTAAACAAATTACCGACCAATATCCAAATATTAAAAGAACAAGTATAACAGCTGTTAATTTGGAATCATTAAATGATGATTTTAGTAAGGTCTTGGATAGTTTGCCAAAATTAGATTATGTTTTTGCCTTTAATGATATTATTGCACTCCAAGCCTGGGAAGTTGCTAAACAAAAAGGAAAAGAAAAATCAATAAAATTTATAGGGGTAGATGGATTGAATGTTCCAAATGGAGGAATACAAGCTGTTAAAGATGGTAAGTTAGCCGCAACTATATTATATCCAACAGGTGGTAGTGAAGCAATCAGACTGGCTCTTAAAATTGCAAACAAAGAAGTAATTCCTAAAAATAACAAATTAGCGACAGTTTTGATTGATTCATTAAATGCAGATATCATGAGCAATCAATTTGATAAAATATCGCAGCAGCAATCAAATATTGAGACACAGCTAAATGTTATTGATAGTCAGGAAAAAAAATATATAACGCTATATAATTTAATGAAATTATTAGGTTTTTTTTCAGTGACTATTCTCTGTCTGGCTCTTTTTAGTGCGTACTCTATAATCTCCATTAGAAAAAAGAAAAGACAATTAGAACTAACAAATAAAAAAGTAACTAATCAACGCCAACAAATTGAAAAATTCGCTGAAAAGCTTAAGATTAGTAACGAAGGAAAAATAAATTTTTTCACGGGGATATCACATGAATTTAAAACTCCATTGACTTTAATATTGAGTTGTGTAGAATCCTTGAATGATGAGTTGAAAAGTAAAAGTCATCATGTTAAGAAGGATTTAGATATTATGTATAATAATTCGATGCGACTGCTTAGATTGATTAATCAACTTTTAGATTTTCGAAAAATCGAAAATGAGAATTTCAATATTAAAGTATCCAAAACGAACCTTTGGATTTTTTCTCAAAATTTGTTTAAGGAGTTTGAACGTGAGGCAACAAAAAGAAATATCAATTATACTATTACAACAAATGATGAAAATCTCGATGTTTATTTAGATAAAAATTTGATGGACAAAGTGTATTATAATTTATTGTCTAACAGTTTTAAATTTACTCCAAATGGTGGGGCTATTGGAATAATTATAAACAAAAAAGCAGAACAGAATCTGGTTGAAATTATCTTTAAAGATTCGGGAATTGGAATCCCTGAAAATGAAATAATCGAATTATTTAATCCTTTTTTTAAAGGCTCGAATAATTATAAAAATGGTTCAGGCATCGGGTTAAATTTATCAAAGACTTTTATTGATTTGCATAAAGGTTCCATCGAAGTTAAATCAGGTATAGGGACTGAATTTGTAATATTGTTACCATTAGGTACAGATCATTTTAATAAGAAACAAATTATTAGTGATTCAGATTATAATGATGAAAATCAGGAGGAAAAATATACTATAGCATCAGTAGAAGTCACTAAGGAAATAGAAGGGGTGTCTGATAAAAAACATTCCATTTTGATAATTGAAGATAATATAGAACTCCTTGAGTTTATTGCTGCAAAATTGAATAGGGATTATAATGTATATAAATCCGATGGTAAGAATTCTATTGAAACGGCTTTAGAGATAATGCCGGATATTATTTTGTGCGATTTGAATTTACCTGAAAAAAATGGTTTCGAAATATGTGACATATTGAAGAAGAATATATTGACATCCCATATTCCAACAATTATTTTGACAGCCTTAGATGATCAGGATACTTATATTAAATCATTAGAGGCAGGTGCTGATTTATTTTTGACAAAACCATTTAATCTTAAAGTATTAAAGGAATCTATAAAAGGTTTGTTGTATAACCGGGAAAAGTTAAGGTATTACTATAATACTATTGATGAATCAGAAGTAAACTCTCTAAGTGTAATTGAAAAAGTGTTTTTAAATAAAATAGATGTCTTATTAGAAAAAAACATTGATAATTCTTCTTTCTCTGTTGAAGAATTGGCCAGTTGTTTGAATATTTCAAGAGTTCAACTCTATAGAAAAGTAAAAGCCGTTTTAGGTATTGGAATTAGTGATTACATCAATAATTATAGATTAGAAAAAGCAAAAGAATTATTGAAAACGACTTCATTAAATATATCTGAAATTGCTTATTCATGCGGTTTTACATCTCCAAATTATTTCTCTACAACTTTTAAAAACAAGTATTCCATCTCTCCAAAAGACTTTAGAAACAATATTTAATGCAATGATGATGTAACATTTTTATAGAAAGTATAATTTTAAACCTTTTTTATTACAGTATAGTTAATGGGATAGCCTGTTAAATGGCTGTTTGACAAAGTAATATGTTTATTTTTTCCTGATGTAACAATACTTAAATCCTTCTCCGGTATACTATTCTAATTTTATATAAAACAAATATAAAATGAAAAAGTATACTACTATTATTCTGTTATCATTGTTGGTTTTAGGATGTGGTTCGAAGAAACACGCAGACAATACTACACCGCCACCACCAACAAATGAAACCGCAGAACTTATTTCTTTTAAGTTTAATGAGTCTTCAGGTCAAACAACTAACGAAACAAAAACCAATGCTACTTTTAGTATAAATGGACCTTCAGGTTCAGCTGAGCGTATTACTGGTGTTGAAGGCAAAGCGTTGAGAGTTAATGGCTTTTATGGGTGGGCAACTGGAAAAACAAATGTTACTTATCCAACCAATAAAGTTTGTGTGACTGCCTGGGTTGCTCCATCGGCTTTTCCTGTACAAAGAAAGGATTTAGATCAATTGTCTGAAAACACAAACGCTTCTTTGTTTTCAAATGTAAATACCAATACTAATGCCGGTGTTGCTTTAGGGATAGATCAATATGGCAGGATAATTGGGCAATTTAAAGTAGGTACAGGAATAGTTACTATTATTTCAGACCAACAAATTGAACTTAAAAAGTGGAGTTTCATTTCTTTAAATATAAATGGGCTGTCAGGTTTAGCTTCGTTGTATTTAAATGGTGTTAAAGTTAAAGCCATTGCCTTTGCATCAGGGAATATTGCCTGGGATAATAACGCAACTATCTATATAGGAAAAGAATCAAAAATTAAAACTATTGCAGGTTTTGATACTAATGGTTTAACAGGTGCTGTTGACCAGGTTTCTTTATGGGGTAAAGATTTAACCGATGCAGAAATTCTAACTCAATATAATAAAGTAAGTCCTTCAATTCCGAATCTTAAAATTCCAATTGAAACCAGATTTGCAGATGATATTCACAGACCTAAATATCATTTACTTCCTTCATCAGCCTGGACAAATGAATCTCACGGACTGTTATATATTGATAATAAATACCATTTGTTCAGTCAAAGAAATTACAATGGCCCTTACTTGGAGCATATCAATTGGGGACATTATGTTAGTAGTGATTTAGTAAGCTGGGAAGAAAAAACACAGGTGTTGTGGCCGCAGCCAGGATTTGATGAAGTGGGTATTTGGTCTGGCCATGCGGTAATTAAAAACGGACAGCCTTATATTTTCTATACTGGTGTAAATAAGGCCAAAGCAGGAATTGGATTAGCTACTTCTTCTGCTCCTTATGATTCCTGGACAAAAAATGGTGCTCCAATTATTTCCAATGTGCCTTCAAATATAGCTAATGCCGATTTTAGGGATCCATTTGTATTTCAACACAATTCAGATTGGTACATGATGGTTGGTACAGGATTAAGAACCGGAACAGCAAGAGGAGGATTATTTTTATATAAGTCTATATCGACTGATTTTAAGCAATGGAGTCAACAGGGAACCATGTTAGAAGGGAATCCTTCGGCAGATGGAACAGGTGATTTTTGGGAAATGCCTATCTATTATAATTTTGGTGCTAAGTCAATTGTTTTGATTAATAAATTACCAAATGCAAATGCATTGTATTGGACAGGTAGTTTTGATGGGTCAAAATTCATTAGAGATAATGTTGTGCCTGAACGGTTAGAAGTTATTAATCACCTTTTGTCTCCATCAATACATCCTGACGCAAATGGAAATTTAACTGCAATTGGAATTGTTCCTGATGGAGTAAATTCTGCTAAACACAAACAGCAGGGTTGGGCGCATGTTTTTAGTTTACCTCGAGTTTGGACATTGGTTAATAACAAAATCAAGCAAGTACCTCATCCTAATTTACTACAACTTAGAGGTACTTCAAAAAACTTCATAAATGTATCCTTTGATCAAAATAGCTCAAATGTTTTAAGTGGAGCGAGTGGTACCCAGTATGAAATTGTGGCAACTATAAATCCTGGTACAGCGACCAGAGTGGGGTTTTCATTAAATAAAAACTTAGCTATTGGGGAACAAACGCTAATTTATTATGATTTGACAACAAAAACCTTTGTAGTAGATAGAAGTAAATCTTCCATTTTACCAGATGTTCCAACTTCCAATCAGTCTTCAAATTATGAATTGCCAGCTGGAAATATCAACTGGAGAATTTTTGTTGATGCTTCTGTCATTGAAGTTTTTGTTAACGGGGAATTGGCTTTTGCCACCCGATCTTTTCCTTCTGCAGGAAGCAATCAAATTGATTTGTATGCTCAAGGAGGAACCGCTATTGCTACAGACTTAAAAATTTATAATATCCAAGGCGGTGGTACTGCATCTGTTTCTAAAAATGTTGAATCAAAAGAGGATACAATCCATCCTGTTGTTTATCCAAATCCTTCCAGTGAAAATTTTAATTTCAAATTTTATAACATAGAGAAAACGACAACGGTTGCTGCTTATGTTTTTGATATTAATGGATTTCCAGTCAAAAAAATTGAAAAACTGATAGACAGTGAAAATCCTGTAGTTAACTGGAATGGTTATATGGATAATGGTATGAAAGCAAGAGAAGGGGTTTATATAATAAAAGGCTTTGTAGAGAATGATTTGTTTGACGCTAAAATAATTATAGAATAGATATGGAAAAATTTAGAAAAATATGCAAGATTGAATTAATGCTTTTGTTTATAGTCCTCTTACTAAGCAACAGCCTACAATCTCAGACTGATGAGATAAAGGAAGAGTTTAGACCAAAATTACATTTTACCCCCGAAAAAAATTGGGTCAATGATCCTAATGGAATGTTTTATTATGATGGTGAATACCATTTGTTTTATCAATACAACCCTTATGGTACTAAATGGGGACACATGAGTTGGGGACATGCAGTAAGTACTGATTTAATAAAATGGAATCATTTGCCAGTAGCTCTTGAAGAAGAAAATGGAGTGATGATTTTCTCCGGTTCAGCAGTGGTGGATTGGAATAACTCCAGCGGTTTTGGATCTGGATCGAAACCAGCCATTGTGGCAATTTATACAAGTTATGATGCAAAAACAGGATTTCAACATCAAAGTATTGCCTATAGTAATGATAAGGGTAGAACTTTTACAAAATATAAAGGGAATCCGGTTTTGAATATCAATAGTAAAGAGTTTAGAGATCCAAAAGTTTTCTGGTATGAGCCAGAACAAAAATGGATTATGACTCTTGCTTTATCCACTGAACATAAAATACAATTTTACAGTTCTAAAAATTTAAAAGACTGGAATTTAATGAGTGAATTTGGACCTAAAGGAGTAATTGTCGGAGTGTGGGAATGTCCAGATTTATTTACATTGAAATATAAAGGGAAAACAAAATGGGTGTTAGGAGTTAATTTAGGAAGCGGCAGTATAGCTGGTGGATCTGGATTGCAATATTTCATTGGGGAATTTGATGGAAAAAACTTCGTTGCTGATCAATCCGTTTCAGAGAAAAGTAATGAGGTGAATTATATCGATTATGGAAAAGATTTCTATGCTGCCGTAACATGGAATGGGGCACCAGATGCAAAGGGAACTAAAACATGGTTAGGCTGGATGAATAATTGGCAATATGCTAATGAAATTCCAACGAATGGCTGGAGAGGTTCTATGTCTTTACCAAGAAAATTAATCTTAGATAAAGAACAGGGAAAGTATATTATCAGGCAAGAAGCTGTTCAATCAGTTGAAAATTATATTAAATCAAAAACGAATCTCAAAGGAGAAACTTTAGCCAGAGTCAATCAGAAAATTGAAGAAGCAGATTTAAAAGAGTTGACATTTGAAATGGCTTATGAATTTATGCCTAGTAAAATAAACGGTCATTTAGAATTTGAAATACTAAATAATGACAAAAGTCTATTCCAATTAACTTTTAATAAGAACACAAATGAATTTGTTGTAAAAAGAGTAGACAACAAACTAAAAGATGAATTTCAATCTACCCAAAAAATTACACTTTCAAATAATGCGGATAAATGTATTAATGTTCGATTATTTGTAGATAAAAATTCTGTTGAAGTTTTTATAAATGATGGCAGATACGTCTTTACGAATTTAATATTCCCTAAAGATTTTAATACTAAAATCCATTTCAGTTCAATTGATGATTCAATGTCTAAAATGAAGACAATTACAATATCAAAATATTAAAATTTTATCCAAATCTAGTCAGTCGAATTTGAATCAGTCAATAGATTATTAGTTAAAAAACACTTCTTGCAATTTCTCTACAATTAAATTAAACGATTCATTTTTTTATATAAAAGTTCAAGTCAAAAAACTGTAATTATAGGTTACAATTTTAAACTTTTTTTTAAAAATTAAAATTAAGTTACTGTAAATCAGGTGTTTTTAAACGATGTAACTAGTTTGTATGTATATGTAACAATTCAGAATGATTGAATTTTAACTTGAATCTAACTTTGGATAGAAATAAAAAATTATAGGTTATGAAATGGGCATGACCGCAAATTGGTCGCAATTGAAAATCATCGAATACCAAATAAAATAGTAACTGATGAGATAAACATCAATGAAGATATGCGAATTACACCTGCCTGTCGGCAGACAGGTATGACCTTAAAAAAACAATAAATATTTACATATGAATAAAAAAATAATGAGTTGGTCAATCGTTGCGTCATTCGCAGGATTCCTGTTTGGTTTTGATACCGTAGTAATTTCTGGTGCAGATAAAGCACTTCAAATATTATGGGATTCCAGTGATTTCTTTCACGGTTCGGTAGTTATGGCAATGGCATTATGGGGTACTGTTATAGGAGCCATATTTGGAGGAATTCCAACTAATAAAATAGGAAGAAAATCAACATTATTAATAATTGGGGTTTTGTTTTCAGTTTCAGCTTTAGGATCTGCTTTAGCAAATGGACCATGGGTATTTGCTTTTTTTAGATTTGTAGGCGGTCTGGGTATTGGAGCATCAACTATTGCTGCACCTGCTTATATATCTGAAATTGCCCCTGCAAAAGATAGGGGACGATTAGTAGGTCTTTACCAATTCAATATCGTGTTTGGTATCCTTAGTGCTTTTTTATCGAATTATCTTTTGAGCGATATTGGTGAAAACGCATGGAGATGGATGCTTGGAATACAGGTTTTCCCATCAATAGTTTATACCCTATTGGCTTTTTACATCCCTGAAAGCCCAAGATGGTTGCTAACACAATCCAGAACGGATGAGGCAAGGGTGATTTTGGATAAGATAACTAGTAAGGAAGATGTTCAAAGTGTAATTGACAATGTACATGAAGACAATAAAAACAATTCTTCAGATGAAAATATCTTTATGAAGAAATATCGTTTTCCTTTAATCTTGGTTTTTTTAATTGCTGCATTCAATCAATTATCAGGTATAAATGCTTTCTTATATTATGCCCCAAGGATTTTTGGAGAAGCTGGTTTAGGGGCTAAAACAGCACTTTTGAGCAGTATCGGTATTGGCTTCATTAATTTAATATTCACGCTAATAGGTGTTTATTTAATAGACCGGTTAGGAAGACGTAAATTGATGATTTTTGGATCATTGGGTTATATTTTCTCTTTAGCAATGGTAGCCATTTCATTTTATTTAAGTTGGACAGGGATGGCAGTCCCAGTGTTTTTATTCGTTTTTATAGCCTCCCATGCAATAGGACAGGGAGCCGTAATATGGGTTTTTATATCCGAAATTTTTCCAAACCATTTGAGAGCATCAGGACAGTCTTTTGGAAGTTCAGTCCATTGGGTGCTGGCTGCAATAATCCCGTCAATGGTTCCAATCCTTTTTTCAAATTTCGGGGTTGGAAATGTGTTTAGCTTTTTTGCAGTTATGATGGTCTTTCAACTCGTTTTTGTATTGTTTATGATGCCTGAAACCAAAGGTATTTCCTTAGAAAACATGAATACTAACCTTAATAAATAATAATAATATTAACTAACTAACTCTATAAACTAAAATGTATGAAAATTAAGTATTTTAAAAACAAGAAAAACATAATCACAATGTGTTTGTTTTTCTTTGGGCTTGTTGCTTCAGGTCAGCAAACCCAAGTAAATGGGTCTGTTTTTGCAGACGATGGTCAGCCTTTACCTGGAGCAAGTATAATTGTGAAGGGAACTTCAACAGGAACTGTTTCTGATTTTGACGGTAAGTTTCAGATAAAAGCAAAAGAAGGAGAAATCTTGGTTGCTTCTTATGTCGGATTTACAGATACTCAAATTACTATTACATCAAAAAAAACGTATAATATTGTATTGAAAGCTTCCTCAAATAATCTGGAGGAAGTGGTAGTGACAGGTTATTCTAAAGAAAAAAAGAAAGATATAACAGGTGCAGTTTCTATTGTTTCTGTAGCTGATTTAGATCGGGTCGCTACACCCAATGTTATCAGTAAACTACAATCCAGAGTTCCCGGATTAAGTTTTACTTCATCAGGAGTTCCCGGTGGTAATGATACCCAAATATCAATTAGAGGTTTAACATCTGTGTTTGGAGGCACAGGGCCTTTATGGGTTATTGATGGTGTACAAACAAATTCACCTGCAGGTTTAAATCCAAATGATATTGAAAGTATACAAGTATTAAAAGATGCTGCTTCGGCTGGTATTTATGGGACTGAAGCTGCTAAAGGAGTTATTATTGTAACTACTAAACAAGCAAAAGCAGGTACGCAAAAAATCACTTTAGATAGTCGTATATCCTTAAATACAATCCGTGATAAGTTTAATGTTTTAAATTCTCAGGAATGGTTAGATGTTAGGTATAGAGCACAGGGGAATTTGCCTGTTGCAGCGGGAAATTTTGCTTATACTCCCGGGAATTCATTGCCTGAGTTTTTAGATGATCAACAAAATTTAAGATTGTCAAATACTGACTGGATTGATGTTATTTCAAGAAATTCCATTTCTACAACCACTGACTTTGGATATTCTTTTGCAAATAAAAAATGGAAAGTTTTTACAGGTTTAGGATACGCTAAAGATCAAGGTGTATTGGAGTATACGTACTATGAAAGAGCAAATCTTAGATTGAACTCAAGTATTAAATTTTTTAAAGACAAATTGAATATTGGAGAAAATTTGACTGTTACTAATTTTCAGGAAGTGAAAGGGAATTCGATGGAAGATGCGCTTCTTCAAAATCCATTAATTCCGGTATATGCCGAAGATGGTACTTGGGGAGGGCCTACTGGAAGTGGTTTACAGGATAAATGGAATCCCTTGGCTATTTTATATGTTAATAGAAACAATGTTGAAAAAACCTGGAGAACATTCGGTAATATTTATGCTGATTTGAATATTGTTGACGGACTAACTTTTAATTCTAAATTAAATTTTGATATCAATAGATTTAAGTTTGATGAACATTCAGAATCATTTAATCAAAATGGAAGTATTCTGGGAAATAGAATCATTTTGGGAGGGGAAGAATTTTCCAGATATAGAAGAAATAGAAATGATTCCGATACATTTATTTTAACAAATTTAATTACGTATATCCGCCAATTTGGGAATCATAATTTAAATGTTTTTGGAGGACACGAGATTTATAAAAAAGAGCAGAAAAATAAATTTGATCGTGTACAAGTTCCTTTTGGAACAAACGTAGACTTTGAAAACATTAATCAATATGATAAAATTGCTGATTCCAGCATACTTGATGCTTACGGTATTGGAGCGGATAGCAGAAGAGAATCTATGTTTGCCAAAGTGAATTATGATTATTCAAGCAAATATTATTTTTCTGCAAGTATTCGTCGAGACGGATCTTCCCGTTTTGGTAAAAATAATCGTTATGCTATTTTCCCTACTGCATCTGCCGGCTGGACTTTAAGTAATGAAAAGTTTTTAGAAAACTCTAATGTGATTGATAATTTAAAATTGAGAGCATCATGGGGTGGAAATGGAAATGCTGATATTTTAGAATATGCACAATATTCAATATTTAATATGGCATTAGAAAATAGTAATTACGATCTAAACGGAAGTGGAAGCGGTACTATAAATACTGGAGTTTCAGCAAATCAAGTTGGAAATCCGGAATTAAAATGGGAGCAGTCATACCAAACAAATATTGGACTTGATCTGGATTTATTTAAAAAGCGTGTGAATTTCGTAGTTGATGTATACGAAAAGAAAACCTCCGATTTATTACTTCAAATTGTTCAGCCAAGTGTTTTAGGTGAAGCAGGAAAAACATTGTTTTTCAACGCCGGAGATATGACCAATAGAGGGATTGATGTTGTTTTGGGATATAATTCAAAATCGCAAAATGACTTTAATTATGGTGTGAATTTGACTTTCTCTAAATATAAAAACAAGGTTACAAGATTAAATAATTCAGATAATTTTATTTTAAATGGAATCTCTTACACAGGTGCCGGTTATCCTATTGGTTCTTATTTTGGATATGTAGCCGATGGTCTTTTCAGAACTCCCGAAGAAGTAGCTGTACATGCTGAACAAACAGGAAAAGCATTAGGTAATATCAGATATAGAGATTTGAATGGTGATGGAGTTGTTAATCAAGAAGACAGAACAATTATCGGTAATCCACATCCTGATTTTACTTATGGAATTAATCTTTCGGCCAGTTACAAACGATGGGATTTAAATGTGTTTTTTGATGGAAAACAAGGTGGAGACATGTATAACGCTCAAAGAGAAATGCTTGATTTTCCTTATTTTGGATTTAATCATGGTAAGAATACTTTAGATGCCTGGGCACCAGATAATGCAAACTCTTTGATTCCGGCTTTGAGCACATCAGATACCAATGACCAAAAACGCGCTTCTACTTATTTTGTAGAAGATGGTTCTTTCTTCAGAATGAAAAGCGTAAACCTTTCCTATGCTTTTAATCAAAATTCAATTAAAAGCATAGGATTATCATCTGCTAAGTTATATGTTCAGGCAGAGAATCTATTTAGTATAACCTCTTTTACAGGTTTTGACTATGAAGTACCAGGTTTAAGCAGAACCGGTATCGGTATCGCAGGTATGGGCGTTTATCCTCATACTAAAACATTCAGCTTTGGATTCAATTTACAATTTTAAAAAGATGAGAAAAATAAAATTTTATATAGCAATAATAGGACTCACCTTAAGTGTTGGTTCTTGTCAGGAAGATTTTTTTACTGTAACTCCTGAAAACGTAATATCTGAAAATAATTTAGATTTAGAACAATTGGTTGTAAGTGCTTACAGTACTTTAGATTACAGATATAATACAGGTGAATTTAGAGATAATTGGCCTTTTGATCATGCTCCTTCTAACTGGTGTTTCTCAGATATTAGAAGTGGAGATGCGTACAAAGGTGGTGGTGGTGTAGGAGATAATCCAGGTGGCGGAATGCATGGGTTGGAAATCCAACAAGTATTTGCCTCTTCTGAAAATGTCTATAACCTGTGGAGAGCACTTTATTTTTCAATCAATAGAGTGAATAGTGCCATTATAGCTTTGAATAATAGTTCAGGATTTGAAAAGAAAGATTTACGAATTGCTGAACTTAAAGTTTTAAGAGCACATTTCTATTTTGAATTGATGAAAAACTTTGGGTCGTTTGCTTACATTGATGAAAACACCCCTATAGCTGAAGTTACAAGTGTTCAGAATTCATTTGATACTGCTTTTTTATGGGGAAAAATTGAAAAAGATTTAACGGATGCCATCGCAGTATTGCCTGATACTCAAGCTGAATTAGGAAGGGTGAATAAATTAGTCGCTTATGCGTTTTTAGCAAAAGCAAATTTATTTCAAAAGAAATGGGATCAGGTAATTATTAATGCAAACAAAGTTATCGCAGGACCTTATAGATTAGTTGATGATTTGGAAAAATTATATTCTTCTCCTGGTTATGGTAATCCAGAAAATGTATTTGCTATCCAATATTCCATAAATGATGGTTCTGAATTTGGGAATTTAAATTTTGGTGATTTAGTAAATTCTCCGGATTCTCCTTCTGATGATTCAAGTCATCCTTACTTAAACGGGGATGATTTTGATAAGCCTAGCCAGAATATTGTAAATGCTTTTAAAGTGGATAATGCGGGATTACCATTACTTGATTCTTATAATAATTCGGATTTAGCAGCAACTGATATTAGTACTCCGGTAGATCCAAGATTAGATCACTCAATAGGTCGCCCGGGTATTACCTGGAAAAAATGGCAAGCAATGCCTCAACAAGTCAATTGGAGTAGGGATCCTGCTACTTATGGCTTGTATGAAAGAAAGAAGAACCAAATTGACCCTTATTCGGACTTAAGATCTTCTGGCGGATTTCCTTGGGCAAAAGGAGCCTTGGATTGGGCAATTATAAAATTTAGTGATGTGTTACTATGGAAAGCAGAAGCTTCTATAGAATTAAATGACATAGGAACAGGAATGAGCATTATCAATGAAATCCGTACAAGAGCCAAAAACGCACCATACGTTTATAGTTTTAATAATAATGCTGTAAATGCTGCAAATTATGCTATTGGTTTGTATCCAACAACCGGGGTTACAAAAATATATGCAACAAAAGCATTGCGTATGGAAAGAAGACTGGAATTGCATAATGAAGGACATCATTTTTATGATCTTGTAAGATGGGGAATCGCTCCAAGCTGGATTAACGATTATATGTTAAAAGAAAGTTCAAAACGCAGTTATTATGGTGGGGCTTCATTCACTGAAGGAAGAGATGAATATTTACCAATTCCACAAATAGAAATTGATGCTTCTGGTGGTGTTTATAAACAAAGAACGGGTTATTAAATCGAAATACATTAAAAATATTCTTAACGAGATTCATAAATTAAAATTTATTAAATATGAAAAATATATCTAAAATTATTAAAATGATTCCTTTCCTGTTTTTTGGAATCGTTATTACTTTATTGACAGTTGTTGGTTGCGAAGATGATATTAAATTTAATGATAATGTACCTGATTATACCTATTCTATAATTAGGGACTTTAAAGTTAACGGGCAATCAGCAATTATTAGTCACACTAATGCTGTTATTACATTTACATTGCCGGCAGGTTCAGATTTAACTAAGGTTCCGGTTAATATTACGTTACCGGAAGGTGCAACTGTTGAACCAGCTTCAGGAAGTATAGTCGATTTTTCTACTGGCCCCGTAATTTTTACAGTTAGCAATAATGGGATTTCAAGAAAATATACGGCTACAGTGGCCGCTTATGGAGATCCTATGATTATGTCTTTCTCAATAGGTGAGCATGTGGGAGTTATTGATGCCGATGCAGGAACTATTGCAGTTACTGTTGGCAGTCAGGAGGATATTAAAAAACTAACTCCCCTGTATATAATTCCTGGTGGGACTACGGCAACGCCACAATCGGGTATAGCACAAGATTTTACAAATCCAGTAAAATATACCGTAGTTTCAAATGATGGATTTACAGGAAAATCATATTATGTGAGTGTAACCCAGTTGCCAAGCCCTTTTATTACTAGCTTTAAAACGGGTACTGATATTTGTAGTGTAACAGGGATTGTAGATAACACCGCTTCAACAATTGTTATGGATTTTCCTTCAGGATCGAATTTGTCCTCAATTACACCAATTATTTCCTTAACAGCTGGTTCAACAATATCTCCTGCAACTGGTGTTGCGAAAAATTTTTCAAATGGACCGGTAAATTATACGGTTACAAACGTTGAAGGTTTAACTAAAACCTATGCTGTAACAGCAAGAATTATTAATTCTACCAATAAAATTGCTTTTGTAAGTGGAGCGAGTTGTGTGGAAAGCATTAGTGAGCCGGATACTAAAGCCGCTGCATTGTGGTTAAAACAAAATTATGCTGAAGATTTTGTATACATCCAAGCGAGTAACTTAACTGCCCAGGCTTTAGCAAACACAAAAGTATTATTGCTTTACTGGGATAATGTAGGAACTCAAAAAATGCCGGATACTGCATCAGGAATTACTGCGGCTCAAGTTGATGTGATTACAGATTATTATAAAGCCGGAGGAGGTTTAATTGTGGAAGGCTTTGGAATTAATCTTTTAGACGAGATTGGACGTATTAAAATGGGTAGTGTTGTCTTTGCAAATAATGGCGGAAATACAAATCCAGTAGGAGGTCAGAATTTAGATGCTTGGGGATTAAGGGGGACTTATTCAGCGGCTTCTCCAAGCGCATCGGCAAATCACCCCCTTTTAGTTGGTTTGACTAAAGGAACTACTGATTATTATCCTATGAATAATGCAAAATACAAAGAAGACAGAAACTTCGGAATTGACTTTGGTCCTTATGATAGTGCGTTTACAGCCGGGCAATGTTCAGAAAATAGAGCATTAGAATTTGAAGCCGCTACAAATAGTGTTTTAATTAGATGGTATGAGTGGTTGGATGCAAGAGGTTGTGGTATTGGTTTAGCTGAGTTCAAGCCACAGGGAGCTTTCCAAGGAACGATGATTGTAAATACAGGAGGATGGTTAGAATGGAGTATGGCTGATAATAATGGAGCAGTGAATGATTTCCAAAATAATATCTACCGTTTACACAAAAATGCAATTGATCTTTTATTAAGTAAATAATTTAGTGATTATGAAAAAAATATTTATAAAATCATTGATGGTTGTAACCCTAATCATAGGGTTACAATCATGCGATGAACGTGATAATTATACAGATGGGGCTAAGGTTTTGGATATTGTTTCGAGTGTTCAACTAAATGGTAAAGAAGCCGTAATAAATCATTTAAGCGGGAATATTTCTGTTAGTCTTTCGGGAGACACAAATTTGAGTGATGTGGCTTTTGAAGCAATTTTTCCTGAGGGAGTTACAGTTACGCCTAATAGCGGATCTTCATTAGATTTATCAAGTCCTGTGGAATTATCTGTTTCTAATGGTGTTACAACGAGACATTATATTATTTCTGCAAAACTATTACCATCTAAAATAGCTTTCTTAGGTGATGGAGTTACTTTAGACGATATCTCTGATGATGATGTAAAAGCAGCTGGGCTTTGGGCTCAACAAGTATATGGAGATAAGTTTGTTTATATTCCATTTAACCAATTAACTGAAGGAGCCTTAGATGGTGTAAATGTTTTGTTTTATATGTATGATGAGGTAGGTTCAACTGCCCAACCGGCTGCACTTTTAGAACACCTTAATGTAGTTTCTAAATTCTTCGTACAAGGCGGTAAAATTGTAGCAGGAGGTCATGGTACAGGAATTGTTGAAGAACTAGGAAGAGACACTTCAGGTCTGCGTAATATCCTTGGTTCTGGCAGTGGAGGCGCTAACCCTGATACATGGGGGGTTGGTTTTGCAGGTACTGCTTTAGGAAGTATAATTTCAGAAGGGTGTCAATTTTATAGTGACCGCAAGGTGTATGTCATTAATGGTGGTTATAAAGAAGATCACAATGCACTTTGGAACTTAGCTCCGTTAGATGATCCTAAATTTGTCAGTTTTTCTAATGGTTATGATGCCGAAGTTGTAGCAGCTTGGGACTGGGCTATTGATGGTCAGGGTTTTGGGGGAATTGTTCTTTGGAAACCAAGTGGTCGTTTTCAAGGGTATATCATGACATTAGGAATTGGTGGAATGGAATGGAATATGAATGATGGTCGTGTTAACCCGTATGCGGATAATGTAAGAACCATTTATAAAAATTCAATAGATTATTTAGGAAGTAAATAGGTTTTAATTGGTTGTAGTTTTATCGGGCAGATTTATTTCTGCCCTTTAATTTTTAGTTATGGAAAAGAAATATAAGTTGAATATAGTTTGTTTTGGAGAGATTCTTTGGGATGTTTTTCCAACACATAAAAAAATTGGGGGAGCTCCCTTGAATGTAGCATTAAGAATGAACTCTGTTGGAGTTTCCTCAAGTATTATCAGTAAAATAGGAGATGATGAAAACGGAAAAGAAATAATCGAATATATTGAAGATCATAATATGAGTTCAGAATTGATTCAAGTTGATTCTGATTATAAGACTGGTGTGGTTCATGTCATGATTAATGAAAAGGGGAATGCTTCTTATGATATTCATTATCCTTCTGCCTGGGATAAAATTTCGATTAATGATACAATAGAACAACAAGTTAGCGAAGCGGATGCATTTGTTTTGGGGAGTTTAATTTGTAGGGATGAAATTTCAAGAGCGAGTTTGTTTTCTCTTTTAGATAAAGCAAAATATAAAATTCTGGATGCTAATTTAAGATCTCCTTATTATACAACAGATGTCTTGATAGGATTAATGAACAAAGCTGATTTTATTAAGCTAAATGATGAAGAGTTAGTGGAGATTAGTAAGAAAATGGATTCTCCATATAATTCATTTGAACAAAATATTAAATTCATTGCAGAAAAAACAAATACAAAACAAATTTGTGTGACTAAAGGCGCTTTTGGAGCTGTTTTGTTTAGTAATGGAAAATTTTATTACAATAGCGGTTATTTTGTAAATGTTGTTGATACTGTGGGAGCTGGAGATTCTTTTTTGGCCACATTGATTGTTCGCTTACTAAGGGGGAAATCACCTCAAAAATCACTGAATTATGCTTGCGCTATTGGAGCTTTAGTGGCGGCAAGTGAAGGTGCCAATCCTCAAATTTCTGAAAAAGAAATTAAAAAATTTATGATGATTTAGTTTCCTTGTTTTATAATTCAAAGTTCTTCTTCCAAAACTTAACTTGACAAAAATGAAAAGAATATTCCCTGTTTTAATAATTCTAATTTTATTTCTTTCTTTTACTGAAGAATCAAAACCTTTATACCAATGGTCTTTTAATTCAAATAAGATAAAATCAACAATTGAAGAAAACACCAAAACGATTTATCAAATCAACAGTAATTTTGAAACTCCGGAATTTGTAAATGGTATTGAAAATACAGGCTTACGATTTGATGGCTATTCTACATACATTGAGGGTTCATTGCCAACGCCTTTAAAGTTACCTGTAACAATAAGTGCATGGGTGGCTTTGGAAACTTTTCCAACGGATACGGCAAGCTTTTTTTCAATAATTGAAGAAAGCAGCAATCCAGAGAATTGGATTTCAGCCAGTATAAATAAATTTGGAAAACCCACAATTACTATAGGAACAAATGGTGAGGAAAAATATTATTTTGCTGAACATATATTGCCAAAATCTAAATGGTTTAATGTGTGTCTTATTGTTAATGAGGGGAATGCTAATTTATTAATTAACGGAGAAGCAATTTTAAAAATTCCTTTAAATAAAGTGACAAGTCCAACAACATTTAACAGTTTGACTATTGGGAGAAGCGCAAAAGAAAAATACTTGGATAATCTGTTTCCGCTGGCTCATATTAATGGAATAATTGATGAACTTAAAATTTGGAATAAACCATTAGATTCAAACTATTTGATCAAAAATGAAATAGGTAATAAATTAAACAAGAGAGCTGATTTAGCCATACCTTCCAGTAGATTTAAAAATGATTTTAATAGACCCAAATACCATTTACTCCCAGCAGCAAATTGGACAAATGAAACTCATGGCTTAATCTATTACAAGGGGAAATATCATATTTTCAATCAAAAAAACGGTACCAATTTATTTTTAGGTCAGATAAATTGGGGACATTTTAGTAGTCCGGATTTAGTACAATGGACAGAGCATAAGCCCGCTTTAACCCCGGAAGAAGGTTATGATGAGATAGGAATATGGTCGGGACATGTTGTAAAAGATGATAAAGGTGTGCCGTTAATTATGTATACCGGAGGTAACGAAAAAGAGGTTGGAATGTGCCTTGCTTTTCCCGAAGATGATAATTTAATAAATTGGAAAAAATTCAGGAATAATCCGGTTGTAAAAGGACCTCCAAAACAGTATCAACGCAGGGATTTTAGAGATCCATATATTTGGAAAGAAAAGGATGTTTGGTATATGATTATTGGGTATGGTTTGGTTGAAAAGGAAGTCCAAAAAGGGGCTTTATTATTGTATAAATCAAATGATTTAAAAAAATGGACTTATTTACATCCTTTATTTAAAGGGAATCCAAAAGTAGATCATTCAGGAATATTTTGGGAAATGCCTGTTTTTTGGAAAATTAAAGATAAATACATCTTAGCGGTAAATCCTATACCGTATGACGGTAAACCTGCAATAAATTTGTATTGGACAGGTAGTTTTATCAATGAAAAATTTGTTCCGGATCATAAATTGCCTAAAAAACTAGAAGTAATTAATAGAATGCTTTCTCCTTCTGTGTCATTAGATAAAAATGGTAATACAACAGCAATTACGATAATTCCAGATTTGATTCCTAGGGAGTTACAATTGAAACACGGTTGGACGCATCTTTATAGTATTCCGAGAATTTGGAATTTAAAAAATGGTGAAATTTACCAAACACCACATCCGTCATTAATTAAACTTAGGGACTCCTTAAAAGTCTTTGAAAACGTAAATGTGAATTCATCATCAAATTTAAAACTTGGTCGTGGTCATCAAATAGAAATAGTGGCAGAAATCTCCCCTTTACAATCGGATAAATTTGGTTTTTATATTGGAAAAAACCAAAATAATAAAGAAGAAACTAAGTTGTGTTTTGATCTGAAAAAGAACCAATTGGTAATTGATCAATCCAATTCCAGTAGAACAGAGTCAATAGAGAAACGGATTGAAATAGGAGAAATTAATTTAAAAAACAGGAAAACTATTAAGATTCATCTGTTTGTTGATGGTTCAGTAGTTGAAGGATTTATAAATGATAAAGAAGCTTTTACAACACGAATTTTTCCTGAATTCTATAATAGTGATGAAGTTGAGGTATTTTCTGAAAAGGGCTCTATCTTAATTAATAAACTTGATTTTTGGCATTTAAAAAGCAGTAATAATTTAACCGATTTTTAAATAGTGAATAAGAAGATAGTTGATGTGAAATTTGTTTTGAAGAAGTTTTGTGACTTTTTTTAAACGATAAAAAGGGGGGAGATGTATTATTGTTTAAAATTTTTTTTTGACACACTACTTTTTTGTGGGAAGCAAGAAACCTATAAACTACAAAGGTTTAGCTAAAAAAGGATTTGGATTTTTTGGAATTCTTCCGTGAAATTACATAAAAAAAAAACAGGCTGTTAAAAGCCTGTTTTTTGCTACTAGTGTAAGGTTGTAAATTAAATTTACTTTATTTTGAGGAATTAATTTCTATCTGATAATCCAGACCGGCATCGGGTAATTTTATATAAATTATCCCTTGTTTTTCATCCCAACTATAGGATAGTTTTCCATAATCCGTAAGGGCTTTTTCATTTAACTCTTCTGTTTTTTCTTTTTTAATTTTTGAAGTATTTACCAATACGCTTTTAGGTTTGCTGTCACTGTGTAATTTTACAATGTAATTTCTAGATCCTGCAGGTTTGTATCCTTTATCCTCTCTGGCATTGATATGTATTGCATAACCTAATGAATTAGTTAGGGCAGTAATTTTTGTTTTACAAAAGATGTCCTTTTCATAATCCCTACTTTCTCCATCATCTTCATATAAAACAAAGGAAGATTCTTTACCAATTTTATTAGGATATACATCAAAACTAACAGGATAAGCAGGTTTTTCATGGATGTATTGCATTACTGGCATACTAGGTATGATAGCCCCTTTTTTTACAAACAAGGGGATAACATCTAATGGTGCTTCAACCGTGATCCATTGTTTCCCTTTATAGATAGTCTTACCATCATTATAATTAATCCACTCTCCCTCAGGTAAATAGAGTTTTTTGGTGATAGCTCCTTTTTCAACTACTGGTGCGACCAATAATTCGCGACCAAACAGAAACTGACCATTCAAATCAAATGTTTCACTATCATTAGGATATTCAAGAAACAAAGCTCTCATTAAAGGCATACCAGTATCATGTGCTTCCCGGGCATAAGTATAGATGTAGGGAAATAATTTATACTTTAATTCAATGGCTGTTCGGGTGATATTCTCAGCTTCAGTACCAAAAAGCCAAGGTTCAACAGCATTCCCACCTTCATGATGTGCACGACTCAGAGGATTAAAAACACCGAATTGCATCCAGCGAATATATAATTCTGACATGGCATCATAATCTTTAATATCGCCACAATACCCTGAAATATCAGAAGTCCAAAAAGGAATAATTCCTAAACCCGCTGATAATCCTACTGGTATTTGATTTGCAAATTGATTCCATCCTTCCAGTACATTATTGCCGTTTCCGGAATCTCCAGACCAACCAAATGTATACCGTTGTAAGCCGGCATAGGCAGCTCTTGTCATTTGAAATACTCGCTTATTAGGATTATGCTTGTAAAATTGTTCGGTTACAACTTTATCCCATGTAAAGCCATAAACATTATGAATTTCATCATGCATCCCTAAATGATGTTTCATATTAAGTCGATCAGTAGCATCTTCGTTACTCCAGGCGGGTTCGCCCATATCAGTCCAAAATCCGCGTACGCCATCATTTAATGGTTTTTGTTGATAGTTGCCCCACCAGTCAGCCACTTCAGGCTTAGTAAAATCAACTACCCCACAATTCCCGCCCCAAGGCCATGGCATATCATAACTCTTACCAGTACGCGCATCAATGGCAAAATAGCCCTTAGAATCAGCTTCGTTCCATTGTTTTTTATTGGCTTGGGAAATAACAGGATCTTGAGAAACTATCATTTTAAATCCTTGGTCTCCCAATTCTTTTACCATGTTTTTTGGATTTTGATAGTTGTTTTTCTTCCAATCAAAATCCTGAAGTCCTTCAACCCAACCAATATCTTGATATATAATATCACAGGGGATTTTTCTTTTTCTAAACTCAGCAGCAATATCCTTGGCTTGATTTTCAGCAGTATAATTGCCTCGACATTGTGCAAAACCTAATGCCCATTTTGGAGGCATAATCGGTTTTCCGGTAAGTGCAATATAATTCTGAATGATTTGTTTGTAATCATTGCCATACATGAAATAGTAAATCATTTCCCCGGCAGGAGCTTCAAAAGAATAATAATCATTGGATTCACTACCAAATTTAAACTCGGTTTTATAGGTGTTATCAAAGAAAATTCCATAATGATTGGTACTCATAAAAAAGGGAATACTTTTATAAAGTGGGTCTTCGTTTACGCCATAACAAGGCTGATCACTATTCCACATTTTATAACTCTTTCCACGTCGATTAAGTGTTCCGGCTTTTTCTCCTAGACCAAAAAATTGCTCATCTGATTTTAATGTTTTGTAACTCGCAATATGGTTGTTGCTTTTTACGTATCCTTTTTCATTGTAATCATTAAATAATAATTTTTGATATTTATCAAAAACTTGCAATTTAAAAGGGCTTTTATTAACTCTTATCCTCAATTGTTCCGTAAAAATCTCATAGGCTGAGGTCTCTTCATTTACATTTACAATGCCAGACCAACCCAAATTTTCATTGATAACCGCAAACGATTCATTAGTACGTTTAAAAGTTCCATCAGCTGAAATCCATACTTTTAACACCTGACCACTACAAAATTGTAAAAGTACTTTCGCTTTGTTCTCACAATTAAAAATTACCTGATTATTCTGTGTTTTGTATGAGGTACAATTGCCAAGAGTTTGACTTTCTTTTCCTGAATTTTGTGCGTTAAGAGTAACCTGAATTAATAGGTTTATCAGGAGTATATAAATTGATGTTTTTTTCATAATTTATGCTGATTGTTAATATGTGTATTGTCCTTGCAAATTAATTGAAGTGTTTTTTTGAAATTATTGCCCCTGTTTTTCTACGAAATGAAATGTGAATTCATCCTAAAAAACAATCCGTTTTTTATAATTTTATAATACGGCAAAAATCCATCATGGCAGTATTTTCATCTACATTCATATTGTTGTTCCAGTCTTCAAATATGACATTGATACTATTCTCTCCTTTATTTAATTGTACTTTATGCGAATTGCTGTATCCCCAATCTGACCATTCATTTATGCCACGCTGTGGCATTACAATCACCCCCGAATAATTCCCATTCGCATACAAACTCCTGATGGCACATTTATTATCCGTATTCCATGGACCGCTGCCGTTAGAATATCTAAAATCAACCTGATACAATCCACTTTCGACTACCATAACTTTCAAGATTAGTTCCTTGTTTTGGTTTTTTGAAACTTCTACAAAACCGCTACCACCAAAATTAATATAAGGTTTGTCTGATTTTACTATAAAATCTTCGGCTTCTATTTTTTGTTCGGCAGCTGCAGGATATACTAAAATGGGTTCACTAGTAAAACTTTCATATCCCTTTTCGTCCACCGCACTAATTTTATATTCTGCAAAACCATCTGTTACTATAGGATAGCTAACACTTTTACTTATGTTAACCACAGTTCCGTTTTTATAAATAGTATACGCTACAGCTCCTGCAATTGGATTCCAGCTAAGTGCTCCATTATTCAGTTTAACTTGCGGATTATTAGTTGAAAAATGATTGTCTGTATGATTGATATTTCCGCTAAAACTGTTGTTTTTCATCACAATTTCAATAGTATGATTACCAATTATAGCATTAGAAATAAAATGTGTTCCTAATTTTTTTCCATCAATAGTAAAACTTGCAATTTGATTACCATAACCTTTAACCGTAATACTTAAATTGGCTTTTCTGTACTTAAAGTTTTCCAACTTTTTAATTCCACCATATTCTTTTGGAATCGCTGGATGAAATAGAATACCTTCTTCGGTAAACTCCATTCCCATAAAAACACGATATACCATCGATAAATTGCCGGCCATACTCCAAAGCATGCGATGAGAATTGATTTCGGTTCCCTTGAAATCCCCTGTTTCTGCTACCATATTTTCATAGTTAGTTAAAAACAATCCACTTGCTCTGTATAATGAAGCCAAACCATAGTTTAAAACTTTTTCGTTTCCAACTTTGGCTGCGGCTAAATTCCAATATGACTGGACAAAAGGCCAAATGGCATTGTTGTGATACGGAGGAATTCCAGGAATTTGTGGATAAATACAAGTCACACCATATTCAGTTAAAGGACTTTTAGATATGATATCTTTGCTTTGTTTTTCATCGGAGACATCAAATAAAACAGCAAGGGCTTCACCCAAAGCCTCAAAACGTTTTGAAGGCGTCAAAACATTTCTTCCGTAAAGATATTGGGCGTAATACCCTTTGTCTTCCATCCATAAATGTTTATTTATTCCTTTCTTTATTTGCGAAGCGATTGTATCATATTCTCCATGAGGTTCTCCTAAAATGCTTGCCATCTTGGATAAAATTTGATGTGTTTGATAATTCACCACATTAGTTCCTAAATTTTGTGACACATAAATATCCATGTTGGACATCCATTTTGGATAGGTTTGCTCTCTCCAATCCAAGAAAGAAGATTCTCCAGAATACATTCCAGTTTGGGTCGAGCGAATGGTTTTGTAATCGTCAGCCGCTGAATTCTTGATAATTGTATAGGCTTTTTTCAACCATGCGAAATCACCAGTTGTTCTGTATACTTCCCATGCGGCCAATGCCCAAGTGGTTCTATCCGAAGAAACTGGCCAGGCACCGCCGGAACCAGTATCCTGAATAATACGATCTCTTTTGACTTTTTTTAGCAAACTTATTTTGGCCACTTCCGGTTCTAGATAAGCAAATGCCAAAACAATACTGTAGCTGATATCCCTAGTCCAGACCCCAGCCCACTTCGCTCCAGTTCTGAAAGTACTGTCCGGTTCGATAGCCAATTTTGCTTCTTCCAACGAGAGATTATACAAGGCATCTACGATAGGTTGTTCTGAAGTATAAGTAGCTTTAGTCGAAATATCTTGGGCTAATTTCCATGTTTTATCCTCGACTGGAATTAATGGATTTAGTTTTAAAGTAATTTCAAAGATACCATCATTATCTGAATCGGTCATTTTAAGACCGCGTTCTTCCAAGTTCACAAAATCCCAGGTAAGGGGCAAGGCACCTCCTGCAATATAAACGCCTTTGAAATCAGATTGGGCAATTTTGGATCCATCCTGACATTGATAAAATCCTTTTTCTTTGAATTGTTGAAAAACACCTCTCATATCCAATTTAAAGGTAAAGTCAGTATCCGAAGGTAAAATCCCTTTTGGAGAATCTATTTTATTCGATTGCTGTTGTCCAAAAACATACACTTCCGAAACTTTTTGATTCGTAACCAAAATTTGACGATCCACACCTTGCGCCAAATCATTGTCTTTTTCATTGATGCTGAATTTGAATGAAATTAAATTAGGGTAACTCTCATTCTCAGCACTCTTATAATTGGATTGAATCAGCGTTGGCGACAACACTTTGACAATATTTTGACCTTGAATCACTTTAGTATTATATACACTAAAGTTTTTGGAATCATATAAAACAGCCGAATCACTTTTACACGAAACTACAATAGTGGCTGCGACTATAACCGAAATCGCTAAAAAATTAATCTTTATTTTCATGATGAGTTATTGTGATATTATTTTATTTTTTAGGGGATATCCCAACTGATATATTGAAATTTGAATAAATAAAGCCTCTCTAAAAGTAAAGTGGCTGTCAATTTATAACCCAGACTCAACAATAGTAATTTACTATACTGAATCCGGGTTTAATAAAAAGCTGCCTGCCTCGTTCTTTTCCAATCTTTGAAAGATTTCCCCCCAATGCTACTACAACTTTATTCAAACAAACTAACCAATTAAAATTTAATATGGGAAAGAAGCTAAAAGAGAAGACAAGCAACAAAAAAATAACTATTATTAATATTCTATTACAATCATTCCCCAATATTGAAGTGAAGGGATTTTAAACACCAAATTACCACCTACTTGATTGAAAACTAATTCTTTTGAAGCACCTCCATCCAAATCTGGAGAAGCATACCAAACTTTTGTTACACTTTGATTATTCTGAAGATTCAGGATAAAATTGGTTTTTTTAGTAGGTGTAGTTTGTTCACCATTAGTGTCTCTCCAATTTAAACCATTCGCATTTGAAAAATTGATTAAATGGATAAGTTGTTTGTTTCCTACTTTTTTTCCAACAACAGCAACATTAGAATAAGCCGGAGGCCAACTTTTCAAGTTTACTTTTCCATCACCTGAAGACACAATTGGAGAATTGAAAGTTCCTCCATCACGCAATAGATTTTGATACCCTACTAAGAAATCATAGTATTCAAAAAGTGATTTTTTTAATTCTCCATTGATTTGTAAATTATCATTAGGGAAATATTCTTTAGACAACATATGCTCTCCTAATTCTAAATGAGCTCCCCCGAATGCAAAAATTACGGCATCAGTCAATAAGACCCCTGGTGTATTAAAAAAACCAGTACTATTAGCTTTGTCATAATTCATATATGCAGCTAGAACAGTATTTAATGTGTTATTAGAGAGTGTATTGTTTTCTTGAATAATTTCAGCTAAATCCTTATACCCTTCACGTGGACTCCAAACTTCGCTATAAGCTACATCTACTGGAGCACTTAAAATACTAGCTTGCCCGTATTGTGAAACAGCATTCAACATGTTCTTTTTATTTGGGAAACGTTGTTTTAGATTTTGAAGAAAAGGCTTAAATGTTTCATTTAATTTAACTGTGCTGCCATTATAATCATAAACATTCCCTCTGTCTCCTAACTGATCCAAATGCCATCCATCAAAATTCAAATTTTGGTAGACTAGGCTTGTTTTATCATAGATGTAATTTTGCCATGAGGTATTTGCGGGGTTAGTCACCAAAATATCACTTTGCCAGGAATCCGGTAAATCATGTTTGTTGATTGTAGAATGATTTTGGTCATTATACAAAAACCATTGATTGGAAACACCATCAGTACTATAATCACTCCAAGCCCCATATAATAAGTTATAACTCATAGAAGCAATATTGCTAGTATGTGCTTTATCAATATAGGTTTTAATAGTATTGAAAGACATTTCTCTTCCTGCAATATCTAACCAAGTAGTCTCTGGTGAACTTCCGTTCATTTTCAAAGGAGAATGATGTTTGTTCCCCCAATCGTAATACTGTAACGAATTGATATGATAATCCTTCAAATTATCCAATACTGCTGTAATTTGGTTTTCGCTCATAGTGCCAAATTTGGATAAAAAACCATATCTAGGAAATTTAGTCCAATCTGAAGACACATCTACAGCTGTCGTTCCTAAAATAGTTTCTATATTATCAACGGTCTTATATATCTCCACCATATACCCTCTATAATCTTCAGATGGAGGAGTCCAAGTCCAGTTGGTCGCAGTCAACGGTTGTTCAGATAAAATAGTATTCAAATATTTATATCTAATAATACTATTTTCAGATAATTTATCAATTTTAAAGCTAACTGCATCACCTGGTGCATACTTCGCCTTATCCGTTTTTATAGTGATTGTTGTTGCAATTACTATTGGTTCGTCAGGTATAGTTGTAGATGTTGGGTCATTACTACAACTGATAAAAAACAAAGTGAATACCAAACATTTAAAAATGTTTAAAATAAAATGTTTCATAATTATTAGTTTAAATAGGCCAATTCATAATGAATTGGCCTGAAATTAATTATTGCGGGACAATTGTCATTATTTTAGTATCCAAATTGATAGAAATTTGGTAATTACCTGCATTCCCTGTTTGCAGTTTCCATTTGTTATCTGGCCCATCACATGCATGTGTAGTAATAAAGCTTCCATTTAAAATAGATTGATTTGCTGTTGCAGGATTAATCCAGTCACCATCACACCAGTCACCTTTGAATTTTGAAATTTTAAATTCTCCCGTAGCATTAGTACTTCCAAGAGCTCCTGTATAAATATAATTTCCATTACTATAAGTCATTGCTGTTGGGGTTGCAATATTCCAACCATTTGGCCCTCCATCACCTATAATATATAAGTTTACTTTTCGAATTTTTATAGTATTGTTTTGAGTATCCAAAGTGATTTTATATCGTCCTACATCTCCAGCCCCTATTGTCCATTTGTTATCTACAGCACATCCTGAATTTTGAGCTACAGCGGTTGACGATAGAGCTTGACCATCTGTTAAAGGTCTGTACCATTCGCCACACCAATCTCCTTTTGCTCCAGCAAGAATTTTAAAACTTCCTTGGGTTAAGTTTGCTTCATAAGTAAAAATGAAAGGGTTGTTTGGATTCTGTGTAAATGCCTTCGGATTGTTTACATCCCAACCACTTGGTGATGCATCCCCAACAATATATATATTCGAAAATGGTGCGCCCACAATAGATTCAATTGTTATCGTCAAATTCAATAAATCTGCAGTTATTTTATACTGTCCGGCCTGAGTAATTTGCCATTGTAAATCTTGACCACTTCCTCCTATATTATGTACCATTTTAGTGGCATCTGTTGGGCTTTTAGTGTAAAAATCTTGACAGAAACATCCATTTTTATTTACAGGTAATTTGAAAGTACCCGTACTTAATGTGCCTTGGTAAATAAAGATTCCTGGCTTAGATGATGAAAGTGTTAAGGGTAAGGCATTTGAAATATTCCATCCAACTGAAGTTGCACTCCCTATGATATACAATTCTTTTGAAACTGGTAAATAAGTCTTTACTGAAAACGCAGTGCTCGCTACCTGAGTTGTTACACTTGTATTAGCGACTGTAGCGGTAACTCTTGCTTCAAAATTTTGACTAGCACCCGCTTGAACTCCAAATGTATTTAGTAAAATATTGTTTAATGTAGCCGAATTGATAGAAAAGGAATACGCATTCGTTCCCATTTCATATTCTAATGCTGTCGCAAAATTATTTCCCTGTTTATCAATCTCAAGTACATAACTAATGGAAGCACTCGTGCCTTTATTCGTTCCGGTTGTCCAATTAAACGTCAGTTTTTCATTTGGTTGGCGTTCATCTAAAACTAATTCAGAGTTTGAAACTGTTAGAGTAAGCTCATCATTATGATCCAAAACAGGATCGCTTAATAAATCTTCACAGGAAGTATTCATCAGTACTAAAAAGAAAGCACCAAGAATAGAAAGTGTTTTTATAAAATTATTTTTCATAATACTATTTTTTTAATACCCTGGATTTTGGGTTAATTTTGGATTTCTATCTCTTTCAATTTGTGGTATTGGAAACAATAAATGTTTAGTAGTGGCATTTGTTTTTCCTATAGAATGAAGGAAATCAAGCCCGTACTGTCCATTGAGTACGCGTACCAAATCAAACCATCTTTGCCCCTCAAAAGCTAATTCTATTCTTCTTTCTTTTAATACAGCTAATCTGAAGTTAGCCTGACTTAAACCTGTTGTAATATTTGGTAATCCAGCTCTATTTCTAACTTTATTCAATGGAGTTTCTGCTTGGAGTGTTTGTCCTAATTCATTCAAAGCCTCAGCTTTCATTAATAGAATATTTGAAAAACGCAGTACAGGAAAATTTAAAGGACTATTGTCGTAGGAGCTAGAAACACTTAGAGGCACTAAAAATTTTCTAACATTGAATCCTGTTGTTGAATAACTGGTTTGATACGTTTTTCCATCAAATGCTGGCGCCCCATCATAAAATATGGTAACATTTTTTCTGGAATCGTTAGTTTCATAGGAATCTACAAACTCTTGTGTAGGCTGATTCCATCCAAATCCACCTCCTACAAAATTACTTCCTCTTGGCCCCATAAATGGACTTGTCCAAGAAGCTTGATTTTCATTATTCCAAAAACTGTAGCCACCATTACTCTCATATTGTACTTCAAATAATGATTCTTTAGAATTCTCTGTTGATGGATTAAAATTATCCGCATAATTGGTATTCAAGCCAAAACCTAAACCTTCTACCTGAGTCGTTAAATCAACTACTTTTTGCCAATTATTTCCAAGGGTAAGGTAAACTTCTGCCAATTCTCCAAGAGCCGCTCCTTTGTTTGCTCTACCAATATCACTTCCTGAATACTCACTTTTGTTAGGTAACAAGTCAGCAGCTTTTTCTAAATCGGCTATAATTTGTTCATAAATTAAGGCTTTTGATACTCGAGCTGGATATAACTCTGAGTCCGAATTTTGTGGAGTCGTTATTAAAGGTAAATCTCCAAAAAAACGTACTAAAATAAAATAATAATGTGCTCTTAAAAAATAAGCCTCTCCCATAGATCTGTTTTTAATGGTCTCATCTATCTCTAGATTAGGAGCGACACTTAATACAATATTTGATCTTAAAATACCTGGCCATGGTCCTCTCCAAATATCTAATACACCTTGATTATCTGTACTGGTTACAAAATTTGACATATCTTGTGTCTCAATACCATCCGTTCCGCCACCAGCTCCTACAATACTATTCCCGGCCATAATATCAGAAGTCCACATTCTCAAATTATATAATTTAGGCCATTGTAAGGGTTGATAGGCTCCATTTACCAATGTTACCAATTCTTTTGCATTGGTTGGGTAATTCGAAGTGTTAATGGTGTCTAATGGTGCTTTATCTAAAAAGTCACTGGAACATTGGGTACAGGCAAAAATTGCGGATACCAAAACTATTTTTTTTATAAATTTCATCTTTTCTATTTTTTAAAATCCAACATTTAAACCAAGAGATACAATTCTTGTAACTGGATATATATTATTATCAATACCATTAGTTGAAACCTCTGGATCAAAACCAGTATATTTAGTAAAAGTGAACAAATTCTGTCCTGATAAATACACTTTTACATAATCAAAAACTTTCTTGTTTTGAAAATCAGTTGGAATTTTATAGGACAGTGTCACATTTTTGATTCTCATATACGAACCGTCTTCAATGTATCGTGAGGATGCTCTATTGTTATTATTTGGATCACCATAAATGGCTCTAGGCATGGTATTGCTGGTTCCTGGTCCTGTCCATCTTCCTAAAACAGCTGTTGATTGATTTGTGGTAATTGACATTGCTTCATTATAAAGTCTATTGGCATTAAAAACATCATTACCATAAACCCCTTGTAGATAAACACTCAAACTAAAATCACCATAAGTGAATGTGTTATTTAATGAAGCTGCAAAATCAGGATTAGGGTTTCCAATGAAAGTCCGGTCTGCATCTGTAATTAAACCGTCATTATTTAAATCTTTAAATCGAACATCTCCAGCTGAAGTGCTGTTACTCGATGAAGTCCCTTGAACTTGTACAGCATGATTATCTACAGCTGCTTGAGATTGAAAAATGCCCTCCTGAACAAATCCGTAGAATACATTAATGGGATAGCCTTCTTGAATTCGGGATACATTATAGTTCAATCCTAATCCTCCTGTAATTAATGGAGCGTCTCCATTTAAATCAATTACTTTATTCCTGTTTATTGAAAGAACAAAGTCAGAATCCCAGCTAAATTTATCTTTCTGAATGTTCTTGGTATTAATGACCAACTCAATCCCCTTATTTTGAATTTTTCCTGCATTAATATAAGGTACAAAGATGTCTGAATAACCTGAAGTAACCGGTACTGATTGGGGAACTAACATATCGTTAGTGTTTTTTACATAAGCATCTAAAGTCACTTTTATTCTTCCATCAAAAAGTGAGGCATCGACACCAATATTATATTGCTCTTGAGCTTCCCATTTCACATTAGAATTAGGCAAAACGCTTGGTACAGCCGCACTAACAAAACTTCCATTAAAATTATATAGATACGTATTGTAGTTTGAAGAAAATGAATAATTACCGATTTCTTGATTTCCTGTAATTCCATAACCCAAACGTAATTTTAAATCATTTACGCTTTTTGATTTAAAAAAATCTTCATTCGAAATTCTCCAGGCTAATGAAGCAGAAGGGAATGTTCCGTATTTATTTCCTGCACCAAATCGAGAAGAACCATCTCTACGAACAGTAGCTGTAGCATAATATTTGCTTTTATAATCAAAATTAGCTCTAGCAAAAGTGGAGAAAATAGCCCATTCAGAACCACTACCATGTAAAGAACTTTGAGCTATTCCATTATTTAACGTCTGAGTGCTTTCACTAGGGAAATTTTGGATAGATCCACTGATAAATTCAAATTTGTTTTGCTGTGCGCTAGTTCCTACTACAGCTGTAACGTTTAATCCGTTATCAAATTTTTTCTGAAAAGTCAAAGTATTATCTAATAATAAAGTAATCGATTGGTTGGAAGATTCAGACAAAAAAGCATTTTGTCCCACTTTGGTATCCCAATGATAGGTTGGTGTCCAAATTCTGTTTTTCCAAAAGTTAGCTTCAGCACCTGCAATTGTTTTGAATTTAAAATTTTTTAAAAACGTAAGCTCACCAAATAAATTCCCCTGAATATTATAGCCTTTAGTAGCATTATCCACTATGGTAGCTTTTCCTATCGGGTTATCTACATCACCAGAGTAAATGGCTTGGCCAATAGGGCCTGAAAAATTACCGTTGGCTCGATAAATAGGCTGGGTTGGTAGTGAAAGTAACGCATTTTGAATACTGTAATCTCCTTGGGATTTTATGTCATGATTTAATTTTAAACTATTCCCGAATTTTAAATTATCAGAGACTTTAGTGTCACTATTGAATTGTAAAATATACCTTTTATAATCAGTATTTATGATAATCCCTTTTTGATCAAAAATGTTCAATGAAGTATACACTTTTGTCTTTTCATTCCCAGAAGAATATGACATGGTATAATTGTTTTGAACGCCTGTTTTAAAAAAAGCGTCAACCCAATTAGTACCATTCCCTAAAGATTCCGGATTCTGAAAATCAGGATTAGGGGTCAAGCCTGCATTATTCAATATATCATTATGTAAACTGGCAAACTGGGAAGCATTTAAAACCTGAAGGACATCAGTAGCCTCAGATATTCCAGTTGAGGCATCAAATGATAATGAAGATTTTCCAATAGTCCCTCTTTTAGTAGTGATAATAACAACTCCATTTGAACCTCTTGATCCATAAATTGCTGTAGAAGAAGCATCCTTAAGGATTTGCAGACTTTCCACATCATTCATGTTTACTTGGTTCAGTCCTCCGCTTAAAGGCATGCCATCTACAACAATCAGAGGATCATTATTTCCAATAGTCCCTGTACCTCTGATTCTAAAAGTTGGATTGTCTCCTGGTTTCCCGGAAGTTACCACCTGAACACCTGCGGCTCGACCCTGGATTGCATCACCAACATTCGCTACGGGTTGTTTACTTAAATCCGTTAATTTTATTGTAGAAATTGATCCGGTTAAATCCTTCGATTTCACTTCACCATAGCCAATTACAACAACCGTATTTAAAGATTCGGATTCTAGTTCTAATTTTATCTCTAAAGAAGTTTTTCCATTTGAGTTTACTTCTTTAGTCTTGTATCCTACAAAAGAAACACTAAACACTACGTTTTCTTCGAGTACTAAAAAATCAAATTTTCCATCAAAATCGGTAATAACACTTTGATTTGATTTTTTTAGTATAACTGTTGCTCCTGGTAATGGTTGGTTGGATTCATCCAATACTTTACCTGAGATTTTAATTTTTCCATTTTGAGCCAGTAGTAAGAAAGGAACAAGAAGAAAAATTAAGAAAAACAGAGCCGGTTTTGCCCTATTTGATGAAGTAATTTTCATAATACATTAATTTTAGTTAGTTATAATTAGGTTTTGATTGTGTCGACAGGAAACACTTTCATTACAAAATTGCATAAATAACAGCTTGAGAAAACTTCTCAAAAAAAACGTATAGAAAAAAATAGCCTTTTTTCAATATAAAAAACAACCAATCACTTGATTTTATTGATATTACGATTTTTATTAAGTCAATATATATATAGAAAATAAGTGCTTTTTATAGCTTTAAAGTGGTGTTTTTGAGTAGTTTTTGATCAAAATCATCCTTATTTATTAACGAATTATTACGAATTTTAGTTTTATAGGCATAAATAGAATTAACAGAATATCCTAAAATTTGAGCTATAATTTCATTTTGTGTAATTCCTAACCTTATTAACGCATATATTCGTAACTCTTTGGTGAGTACCTGTTCTTTATTCAATATGATTTTATTCTCCTCTTTCATTAAAGAGTTAAACTCTTTGATGAAATTAGGAAATAGGTTCACAAAAGCCAGGTCAAAATTCTCCAGTAACTTTTCCTTTTCTCTTTTTAAATTATAACTTAAAATAGTACGTTTTACTTTATCATAACTCTCCTCTTCAATATTTTTTTTCATCGAATTGATGAAAGAATTAAACTTTTCAAAAATGCCATCGTATTGTGTAAAAAACAATCCAAGATATTCTTCTTTAATTTTATTAGCTTCTGAAAGTTGTTTGTTGACTTGTTTAATTTCAATATTTTGAGACTTTATTTTTTCGTTCACTTTTAGTAATTGTTTGTTGATGGTTTTTAAATTACGATGTGCGTCAGCTATAATTTTCTTTGCTTTATTTAATTTCCTGTTTTGATTATGAATGATTAAAACAAAACAAATAGCCAAAATTAAAAATGAACTTACAATAACGTACTGCCAATAAATTCGCTGTCTTTCCTTTTCAATCATCTTCACGATTTCTTGGTCTATAATTGGTAAAATAGCACTTACTTGAATTTTACGTTGTTGTGCTCCATAAAAATTGGCATCCTCATTGGCTTTATGTATCAGTATTGATGCATTTTTAATTTCACCTAAACTAAAAAGTAATTCAGATAATTTTATCATTGCAAGTGATTCTTTTGTCGATGACTTTATATCTCCTATGGCTGCATTCGCTAAATAAAAAACAGCCTTTTCATTATTGCCTGTCTTTTGATATAGACTCCCTAAAATATAATTAATAAGTATTTTATCCTGATAGGAATAATCCTTTAGTAAAAGAGCTTCAAAATCTTTAATTGCTGGGGTTAATGATGTATTGCTGGTTTTTATAAACGCTTTTAAAAACATATTAAAAAAAGTGCCTTCTTCTGTATAGGTTAGTGCTTTTTTTCTATAAAGCCAAGCTAATCTAATATAGTTTTTCTTAAAATAAGAAATATTACAATATTCAGCCATATCACTATAGCAACGACCTAACAATCCATAATAAAGAGATTCTTTTCCATTTGGTAGATCTTCTATTTTTATAGAATTTAAAAAATCTAATGATTCTTTATACATACCCCCCGATACACTAATATCGGCCAATATTATATTTGAATTTGCAATCAATTTTTTGTTATTTAACCCTTTGGCTAGTTTTAGAGTTTGAAAACCATAATAAAAAGCAGAGTCTCTATTAAAAACCTTATATTCATAAAATAATTTCTCGCTTAAATTATACTGGGTGTTTAAATCCGAAATAGCTGTTTTTACTAAAATTCTTCTAACACTGTCCATACGAGATCTTTTTATTTGATCATATTTCAAAGAATTTTTTATATTCTCATTTAAAATCTTTAAAATGTTTTTTTCTTGGCTTGTTCCTTTAAATGTCATGAAAGAACAAACTACAATTAATAATAATTTCAGAAATTTTATGGAGTATAATTCTATTTTCATTTTTTAATGTTTTAAAAAGAGGTGCTAAGTATGATTTAGACTGTCCCGAAATAGTGTATAACTTTTTGGGTGTAGTATAGATAATTTGTGAGTAAAATTAATTCTTTAAAAAAGAAGTTATTGTTTGTAATGGGGAATGAATTATTTCTAATACAAATATAATCAAAGATAAATGGACTTTCGTTGTTCTAAAAATCCTATGTTTATATCATCAAAAACATTTGGAAATTATTGCTTTAGTCATTAATGTTGTTTTAAAAAAGGATTTTATTTCGTTTACAATAAATTTTAATTTTAGGTAGTAGGCTCAAAAAAAACGGGCAATCAAGAGGTCTCTCTCCGTTTCTTCGCTTTGTTTCGTTCGGCTGTTCCATTCGGTTTATCCAGAACTTGTTTCAGGGGCGCCCTCCGCTTTCGTTTGTCATTCCTGCTGTGATAATGGTGCAAATCCCAGTGATATTGACCACCCAATTCCAATTTAAAGTGAGCACCTGATTCCAATTCAAAATGACCACCTAATTCCGGAGTAAAATGACCACCTCCATTTTTCATTAAAAACTACTCT
>JAKFBW010000124.1:0-3975 GCA_036676965.1 Flavobacterium sp.
TTGGATGATATCTTTGAGTAACTCTCGACACTCCGTAATCGTCCAATCGTAATTCCGCTGGTAGATCGGAATCACAAATTGTACATCAGGAGATTTTAAAAATTTGACTATTTGGAGTTCGTTTGCTTTCATTATTCAAAAAGGCATTTTGTTTTAACATCTGTTTATTTAAATATTGGCACTAAAAATTGTGATTATTTATTGTCAAAAATATCAGCATATATAATTCTGTATTCAGAATATGTTTTAAGTACTTCCATTAATGCTGATGCGTTTACAAAACTATTTAAATGATAATTATAGTCATCTTCTTGTCCATGGAATAGTTGATTTCTTTGAAGGCTAAACCTTCTTCTCAAAAAATCTAAACGATCTTTTAATGTAATATTTAGGTTTTGACTTTCTTTATCTCTTATATTAATTGGATCATAATTACATGTTAGCAAGGAGTATTTGGAAAAAGAGACAATTAAATCATTTTTCCAAGGGATTTTTCTAAGAAATGAATCTATAGAATTATACTCTTTTGAATTTGGATTTATTTTCAACTTATAATGCTCTATCAATTTATTGCCCAAATATCGTACGCTTTTTTCAACATCAGCTATTAATAATAAGTTTAAGGATCGAAAGGCATTGTTTTTTGCATTAATAGATATCTCATCTAATGATATGATGTTTCTAAATACATTGGCAAATTTCTTATCACTTTTCAGATATTCTTCAATCTGATTAATCCGGAGTAGTGTCTTGTTTTTGAAATCAAGGTTTTCAAATTTCCCTTGAATGATGCTTAGCATGTCAAACAATGGAAGATCATCAATCCAGAAAAAGTCATTAATAACACTTCCATGAAAAGAGTTCATCATAAGAAAGATAATGTCACTATTAAAAGAATTTATATTAAAGGGAAAAGCACGATGGGTTCTACAATAATCTTCAATTTTACTTTTATTTAATTGTGAAACTAAAAATTCAGAATATAAGGCTAGACGTCTCATACAATCTTTTGACTTTTGAATCTGCCAAAATTCAAGTGGGTATTTTAATCCCGGCGTTTTGAAATGATTGGTTATTTGATTTCCAATAATATCTAATTCTTTTTTTAATTCCTCTTCCCTTTTTTTACAAAATATTATAAAGGAGTCATTGCTATCGTCGTCAAATATACCTGTCTCCAATGCATTGATGATTTCACCAATTGTTATTTTTGGTTCCATTTTTTATGTGTTTTCCACTATCTCAATCTCCTCCTCACTCAATCCATATAGCACATACACTAATTGGTCAATTTTATTTATCAATTCCATATTTTCTCCCTTTTGTTTTATAAGTTGTTCGACTGCATCATCAATTTCATTGCTTGACAATTGAGAAGGAAATGGAATGCTTTTAATGTATCGAGATTCAAAACTATACCAACCTCCCCGCATTTGAGTAGATGTGATACTGATATACCAGTTTGCAATCCTGGAATTTAAAATACCCAGCAGAAAATTGAATGAAATACCAGACTTCGGGATAATCCCATATCCGCCGCTGGCACCTCCTGTAAACATGTATCTACCAGTAGTATCAAATGCGAAACGTGAGGAGGGCGCAATATCAGGAGTAAAAATTTTTCTGGTTTTTATAACCTCTATGGCTTGATGTCTCCCATATTGAAACCAATTCTCACCTTTGAATTTTCCACTCTCCCTCTTTTCCAGGTAACTCTTATTTGCAACGAGATATTCGGCTATAAGTGGGGCTTGTTGTCTCAGTGAATCAAATGGCACCAGATATCCATCTTTATAGGGGAACAAAATCAACAACTCAGGTTCGGATAAGGTATAAGCTCGGCTGTTTCCGCCTTTGATTATCGGGAAAAGAAAAGTTTTTTCAAGTTCCAATTCTTTCTCTAATTGCTCGGAAAAAACTAGATAGTTGCTTTCTGATTCTGACATTTTCTTGACTATGAAGATTTTATCAGCACTTGTTTTCAAACCTTGGAAAATTCGATCAGTCAGGTCTTCTAAATTGTTTTGGTGTTGTTTTATTTTTTCTAATATGAGGTTGTCCTCTTTTTTTAAGAATATCCAATTTTCCTTGTTGAGGGTTGAAAGATCTACAGGACTAAAGTCTATATCATTGTATTCCAAAATTTTTGAAGGGGAGTCACAATCAAAATAAGATATAGTCAAATTCAGCTTCTTAGACATAAAGAAAAGACCAGTATAAGTAGTGGCATCTTCAAATACCTGCAGAGACCCAAAGTGGATTATCTTCTCAGGGAAATTAGTCTTCTTTAAGAATCCTCTGATTTCAGCACCATAGTTCGCGTTTAAAAATTTATGAGGCATAATATAGGCAAGAGCCCCTTCTTTTCGAAGAATATTATAACCTAACTCTATAAATGGTATATAGATGTCATAATTGCCTTTCCCAGCCGATTCGAACTTTTCATTTAAGTATTTTACAAATTCCGGAGAATTATTTTGAAGTTCTTGTATTCTGATATAAGGCGGATTTCCTATCAATACATCAAATCCTATAAAATCCCCTGAATCATTCAGCACCTCAGGAAATTCAAAGCGCCACTCAAAAGCATTTTCATAAATTTTACTCTCTTTGACTTCTCGAATTGTATTAGAATACTTTTCGATGTCAGATTCTATTTTGGCTATTTTTTCAACTCTTTCTTTTTCTTTTTTCCTGTCCACATTCTTGAGTTCTGCTTCATCAAATAGCATTATAGAAGTTCCATCTCGTCCTTTTCCTGTCAATTTAAAAAGTTCATATCCAAGGCGGTCAAGGGCTATTTGTTCTTTGCTTGTTTTCCCTATGCTCGTTCTAAAGTTTGATTTAATTTGGAAAATAAGGACCTCCATTGCCTTTTTTTGATCCTTAGATTTTGCATTTCGATAACTCGAGACAGCAACCTTATAATCTTCAATTTTCCAAGAGCCTTTAAGTGCAGACTTTAGGTCAGAATCTAAAGCGAACCGAGAGACCAATGAATTTCCGCATTTTATATTGATGTCAATATTTGGTAAAGTTTCCAGTTCATCGCTGCTTTTATAGTATGCGCTTTTAAGCAATTCTATCCAGAGACGAAGCCGGCATATTTTTACTGAGTTTGGGTTGATATCCACTCCAAAAAGACAGTTTTCTATTATTGTCTGCTTTTCATGAAAAAGTGTTTCCTGAATTCTGTGTGACTCTCTATTTGTTGGATTGTATTCGAAGAGTTCTCCATCTTCGTCGGTGACGATCAGTTCGTCATTCTCTACTTCGACCCGATATTCCTTAAGCCGCTTTCCCGATCTGTCCTGCAGGATTTTAAGATCATTTTTGACGGCGATGATTTCATTTAGTGCAGATACCAAAAAGTGCCCTGAACCTACTGCAGGATCACAGATTTTTATGGAGTTGACAAGCTCATTTGCTTCTGTACGGTCCTCGATTTTATCATACAGCTGATCAATGGTTTCTACTTCCCATCCTTTCTCTTTTTTAAACTTTTGAATCACCGCTCTGCGGATGGTCTCCCTACACATATACATGGTGATAAAGCCGGGAGTGAAGAAAGAACCATCTTTGTAGCCGTTGATCTTTTCGAAAATCAATCCCAAAACGGAAGCATTGATCAGTGTCTTATTGTCTTCTTGGATTTCTTCTGAGCCCTCACTTGCAAAATCATAAGCATCAAGGAATTTAAAAAGATAATCGAGAGTGGTGAGCGAACCAGTTAGCTTTTTCCCCTGATCATTTTTCAAAACCGTGGAAGAAATCACCGGAATGGTTTTTTCATTCTTCAGGAAATTGATCATGATCGTTTTTTGCTCCATATCCGTCGGCTCAAACAGCGAGGAATTGAGGTAGGGTACTTTAGCGAACGCATTTCTCACATCCTCATTTCGTTCATCCAGCCTTTTTGCCAAAACCTGAAAGAAAAGTGAGTTCATTTCATCCCAATCATGAATATTCTTTTTG
>JAKFBW010000125.1:0-2918 GCA_036676965.1 Flavobacterium sp.
CTATTTGACTTTTATCGTGAAGGAAGATGGCTCGGTAACTGATGTCGAAATCCTGAAAGGAATCGGTTCAGGTTGTGATGAGGAAGGGAAAAGAGTAGTAGAAATCTCCCCAAAATGGACTCCGGGAAAAATCGGAGGGAAAGCTGTCAATACCCGGATGACCTTGCCGATTAATTTCAAATTGAGCTAAAAGCTAAACCAACTGATAAATCAAAAGCCGCCGGAAAAGTGATTGCAGCGGCTTTTTTAAATTAGATCCAAGAATCAAGAAGATAGAAGATCAGAAATCAGAAATATGAAATCTGAGATCATAAATCCGAATTCAAATCCCCCTCGCCCCCTTTGAAGATGATTTGTATTCAAGTTAGGAAAAGGAAATAAAGGGGGAGTTGCTGCTACATCGGTCATCCATCACCAGTCATCCGACTTTTTTAAATCTTAAATCCGAAATCAAATCCCCCTTGCCCCTCCCGCTATCGGGATGAATACTTTATCTATTCCAAATTAAGAAAAGGAAATAAAGGGGGAGTTACCGCAACATCAGTCATCCATCATCCAACATCGGTCATCCAACACTAAAGAACTACTTAAAAAAATATCTACGATTATGTCGTAATAAAATGATTAAATCGTAGGTTTTTTAGAATTTATCATTTACTTTCATTTATGGAAGATTTGATCCCACAAGAAGAGCAAGCTATGAAGGTGCTTTGGAAGCAGGAGAGAGGTGTGGTCCGTGATGTATTGGACTTGTTGCCCGAACCTAGGCCTCCCTATACGACCTTAGCATCAACCATTAAATCACTGGAAAAAAAGGGCTATTTGGGTCACAAATCCTATGGAAAAACCCATGAATATTTTGTGCTAATCAAGGAAGCTGACTACAAAAAGAAAACATTTAACCGGGTAGTGAAAGACTTTTTTGGAGGATCTGTTGAGAACGTACTTTCTTTCTTGGTCCAAGAAAAGAAGATTTCAGGAAAAGATATTGAAGACCTTCAAAAACTGATAGATCAGTACGAGAAAGGAGGAGAGCAATGAATTTACTATTGAATTATTTCATCGAGAGTACCCTTGCTATGACTTTGGTCTGGTTGGGTTACAAGTTAATTTTAGAAGAGTTGACTTTTTATTCCTGGAACAGATTTTATTTGATTTCCGGGGTGGTACTTGCTTTGATTTTACCTTTTATCTCAATCCCACTGAATTGGACTGATGAGTCAATTCCTATCCAGATTATTGAAACTTTTTCCACAAGTAATTTGGTCAAAGTACCATTTTACCAAGATTCTCAATCTGCCTTTTCTGTGAGTTTTTTAATTCCTTTGATACATTTCTCGGTTTCATTTGTTTTGGCTTGCCGGTTAATTTTTTCACTTTCTACCCTTTCAAAAAAAATAAAAACTGCGCAAAAATTGAATTTTAAAGGAGTAAAACTTGCCATTGACCCAAGTTTTACGGCATCATCTTTTTTTGAATGGATTCTGATTTCTCCGGAGGAGGTTTCTTCACCATCCATTCACCAAATAGTTGAGCATGAATCCGTCCACATTCGAAGTGGACACACCTGGGATTTATTGGCTTTTCAGGTATTGAAAATAGTTTTTTGGACAAATCCGGTGTTATACCTTTTGGAAAAATGTCTCAAAGAAGCCCATGAATATCAGGCCGACGCCAAAGTCATTGAACACATTCCCGTCAATGAATATAGCCGGTTACTGGTACGGTCAATCAGTAACAAAATGACAGATTTCATTCCCAGTTTTAATCAATTTCAAACCAAAAAAAGAATTATTATGATGAACAAAGTAAAATCTTCAGTTGGGGAAAAGGCAAAGTTTCTGGTAACCGTTCCCCTCGTTTTAGTAATGCTGCTTCTTTTTTCATTTCAAACACAAATAAATGAAAATAAGATTGAGGGAATTTGGATAGGTTCTGAATTTAAGTTTGAGAAAACCCAAGGTCCCAACTTAGAAGCTCTGGTAGAAGGAGGACGGTCGCTTCATATCGGCGGAAAACTTTCTTTAAACGAAAACAAAACCTATCAGATTCTTGATCCAACTGGATCGATGAATGGTCAAGGTATTTGGGATTTGGATGGAGAAGTCCTGAGAATGACAGATGAAGGTCAAAATGTAGTTGAATATCAGTTGGTAGAAGTCGATAATTCTACATTAGTAACCAAGCACGAAGTATCTATGGAAACTCCCATGGGAATGGTTGCTGGTACGATCATGTTGACCTATTCCAGGGAATAAAAAAAATTTATTCACATCTACGATTTGATCGTAGATTTTCTCAAGGGTTTAAATTAAAAAAACCGCTGAATTGATGTTCAGCGGCTTTTTATTTTGAAGCAAGAAGCAAGAGGCAAGAAACAAGAACATAAGAGATAGTAGACAAAGAAATTAGAAATCTGAAATCTGAAAATCTTAGATCATAAATCATAAATCTCATCCGCCGGAAGTGTTTCCACTTCTGGCTTTTTTTGATGGTGGCCAAATAAAACCAGCAGGCAAATCCCCCTTGCCCCCTTTGAAGATGATTTGTATTCAAGTTAGGAAAAGGAAATAAAGGGGGAGTTGCTGCTACATCGGTCATCCATCATCAGTCATCCGTCATTTTTAAATCTTATATCCGAAATCAAAAACCTGCCAGCCGCAGGCGGGTCCGAAATTCGATATCAAATCCCCCTAACCCCCTTTGAAGATGATTTGTATTCAAGTTAGGAAAAGGAAATAAAGGGGGAGTTGCTGCTACTTCCCAACTTCCCAACTTCCCACCTCCAAACTTCCAACTTCCCACCTCCAAACCTCCCAACTTCCCGCTTAATTCATCTTGTTTCCAAAGAACACTGCATTCAGAAACAGCTTATTCGTTCCGAACCAGGTTCCGCGGAAATTAGGACTATCGAAGAA
>JAKFBW010000126.1:0-26138 GCA_036676965.1 Flavobacterium sp.
TACATTTTTTTGCAATCCTAAAAAATCCACGGCTGCACTAAAATCTTCAGTATTAATATCTGGTGATGCCACATTACGAGGTTGGCCTCCGCTTTCACCTGTGTAAGATGGATCGAATGCCAATGCGGCAAAACCACGTTCTGCCATTTGGTTGGCATACAATCCAGACAATTGTTGTTTCACTGCTCCAAAAGGTCCGCTGATAGCAAGCGCTGAAAGTTGTCCATTTTCAGCATTTTTTGGAATATATAAATCACCCGAAAGCGTAATACCGTAACGGTTTTTGAATGTTATTTTTTGACGGGTTACTTTATCACTTAATTGAAAAGTATAATGTTCTTTTGTTGCCATTTTTTTTGATTTAGATTTTTTGTCTTGTGAAAATGCTTGTCCTGTTAAAAGGAGCATCATTGCAATTACTAATTTTTTTTTCATATATGTAAAAGTTGTTTTTTTAGCGGTCATATATATTATCGCCTTTTTATTTATTGGTGTTTGCTTGCGCAAACTTGTTGTTAATGGCAATTTCATTTTTATTAAATTAAATTGTTTTTAAAAATTTTGCAGGAATTCCGCCTACGATAGTATTGTCAGGCACATTCGTTGATACGACCGAACCCGATGCTACGATAGCATTTTCACCAATCGTAACACCTTGCAAAATGGTTGCATTTGCACCAATCCAGGCATTTTTTTTGATGTGAATTGGTTTTGGAATTAAAGAATGCCGGTCTTCGATTGAGGTTGGATGCCCTTCCGTGAGTAAACTTACTTTCGGAGCTATTAATACGTTGTCTTCTATCGTAATTCCGCCCAAATCCAGAAAAACGCAATCAAAATTTATAAATACATTTTTGCCAATTTTGGTATGTTTTCCGTAATTGATGTTCAATGGTGTAAATACGGTTACGCTTTCGTGGATTTCAGAATCAGTAATTTGACTTAAAAAATTTCTAATTTCAGTAGGGTTGGATGCGTTATTCATCTCAACCGATAATTTCTTTGTAGTAAAGGAAGCTTCACGCATTTTATAGGCGTCTTTGTCGGTTGATGAAATGATTTCTCCATTTTTTAATCGCTCGAATATAGTTGTTGTTTGCATTGTCTATTAAGATTTACAATGCAAAGTTAAAAACAAAGCCTCGCAGTGACATTGTTGCAAGGCTCAAATAATCTTTCTGGGAGGCTCAAAAAAAGATATAAATTTTAAACTTCCGTAGGCGAAATTCCATATTGTTTTTTAAAGGCTGTAGAAAAATGCGACGGATTTTTAAATCCAACTTCCACATACACATCCTGTACTTTTTTTCTTTCTTCTTTCAGTTTAAAATAAGCCACTTCCAGACGTTTTTTGATCAGCCATTTTTGTGGCGTAAGGTTACTTATTTTCTTGAAATCTCTTTTAAAGGTTGCCAAACTTCTTCCCGTGAAGGATGCAATTTGTTCCATCGTTAGTTCATCCTGATAATTTTCATTTAGGAATTCTAAGATGTCTACTTTCCATGGTTCAGCAAAATCGAATAGGATTGGATATAAAAATTCATTACTATTTAATAAGGCATAAATTCCTTCCAGTAATTTCAAATGTGTTACACCTTCGGTTGGTTTCACATTGTTGTCAAAATAGGGGTTCAGCGATTGAAACAGACTTTCTATTGCGGGTGTTTGCTTTAGTTTGAAAACATTTTCATCTGTAAGAACAATATTCTTCGGAATTTCAGCCTTATCCATTTTGCCATAGAACTCACGCAAAACATTCCGTTTAAAAGTTAACGAAATGCCTTTGTATAGGTCTTCACCCTTACTGTTTTTGTACATTTTTAAACGATGATCCCTTCTAATAAAAGCACATTCACCAGCCTGAAGAACTATTTTTTCGTTTCGGTCTTCAATAACTTGCTCGCCCGAATACAGATAGACCAAAACGTGTTCCGGGGTAGCGTGAATACATTTTTCACTATAGTCTGAAAAGCAAGACAAAAATATGCCTGAATAACTTATGGTTTTCAACTTATCTGTTTGTTCGGGTGTCATATTTTACTGTTCTGATGGAGATTATAATCTAACAAAATTAACGATTAACTTTTAGCCAAGCTTTATTTTGAAGCTCATTTTTCTTTGCTCAGAAGCTCATATAAAAATAGTTCAAATACACAAAAAATTACTTTAATAACTATTGTAAATATTATTTCCCAACTCTTTGTTGCAAATGTGCCGGGTAACGATCACCTTGAACATTGGTCTTGGCAAACGCTTCATCAATTTCCTGAATATCTGCTATAGATAAAATAATAGAAGCACCTCTAATATTTTCAATTAATCGGTATGATTTTGTAGTTCCCGGAATCGGAACGATCCATGGTTTTTGTGCCAATAACCAACCCAAGGCAATTTGTGCCGGAGTTGCTTCTTTTTGGGAAGCAATTTCACTTAATAAGGTTACCAACCTTTGATTGGCCTTTCTATTTTCTTCACTGAAACGAGGCACTATATTTCGAAAATCGGAAACATCAAATTGAGTGTTTTCTGTGATAGCACCCGTCAGAAATCCTTTGCCCAAGGGACTGAAAGGAACAAAACCAATTCCCAGTTCTTCCAGTGTTCGTAAAATTTCCAATTCGGGTTCTCTCCACCAAATAGAATATTCGCTTTGCAAAGCCGTAACTGGTTGTACAGCATGCGCTTTTCGAATCGATTCTACACCCGCTTCCGAAAGTCCAAAATGTTTTACCTTTCCTTCTGCAATCAAGTCTTTAACCGTGCCGGCCACATCTTCCATCGGAACCGTTGTATCCACTCGATGTTGGTAAAACAAATCAATCACATCGGTTTTAAGTCGTCTTAAGGATTCTTCGGCCACCGCCCTAATGCGTTCCGGGCGGCTGTCTTGTCCTTTACCGGAATCACCCTCTTTAAATCCAAATTTGGTGGCAATGACAACTTCTTTCCGAAACGGTGCCAAGGCTTCACCTACCAATTCTTCATTGGCAATACCATACGCTTCTGCAGTATCAAAAAAAGTAATTCCTTGTTCATAGGCTTCCCTGATTAACTTTATGGCTTGTTGTTTGTCTGTCGCTGGACCGTAACCAAAACTCAATCCCATACATCCCATTCCGAGTGCTGAAACTTCTAATCCACTGTTTCCTAATATTCTCTTTTTCATATATGTAAAAGTTGTTTTTTAGCGGTCATATATGTTATCGCCGTTTTATTTATTGGTGTTTGCTTACGCAAACTTGTTGTTAATGGCGATTTCATTTTAAATATTTTTTTATACTAAATTGTATAATGCTTTTGTAAAAATTTTGATGGTACAAATTTCCTTCAATAGCAGTATCTTTATAGTATACAGATTACTGCAATTAGTACCATTTTTACTGATTTGGATAATCAGGCTAACTTATTAACAATCTGAGCAGTATATTTGCATAAGAATTCAAAGAATAAGGATATGGAACAGATTATTAAACTCGAAAAAATTGCCCAATACAATAAACTGAAAGGCATTGAAACGCTGCATCCTTTAATCAGTGTTTTTGATAATACAGATACCAAAAACTTACCCAATCATAGCCGTATGCACTTTGGTTTATATGCCATATTCTTAAAAGCGGGACACTGTGGAGAGTTGAGATATGGACGCAACAACTATGATTATGATGAGGGAACATTAGTTTTTGTTGCACCCGGACAAGTTATAGAAATTAACAATGCCGATAATTACAAACCTACAGGATTGGCACTTCTTTTTCACCCCGATTTAATTAAAGGGACAACACTAGGAAAAAAAATGAGTCAGTACTCCTTCTTTTCATATGATTCGCATGAAGCGCTGCATTTGTCTTTAAAAGAACAACAAATTATAAAAGATTTATTCAGTAAATTGGAATATGAATTAAGTCAGTCTATTGATAAACACAGTAAAAGTATCATAACCAATAATATCGAATTATTGTTGAATTACTGCGTCAGGTTTTATGACAGACAGTTTATGACCCGCGAGAACATCAATACAGATATTTTATCAAAATTTGAAAACTTATTAAATGACTATTTCCTGTCTGAAACTCCACAAGATTTGGGGCTCCCATCGGTGGGCTATTTTGCGGATCGTTTGCATCTTTCCCCCAATTATTTTGGAGATTTAATCAAAAAAGAAGCTGGAAAAACGGCTCAGGAACACATTCAATTGAAATTAATAGATCTGGCCAAAGAGCGCATTTTTGACACCGAAAAGTCGGTCAGCCAAGTAGCTTTTGAACTCGGTTTCAAATACCCCCAGCATTTTAATCGAATGTTTAAAAAGAATACGGGGTATACGCCTAATGAATATCGAAGCTTAAATTAGTAATTCTTAATGAAGATTATCCTTTTTTCTCAATACTTTCCATACGAGGAGTAGCTAATTACTTATTCTTGGTCTTTAATTTTTGAAGTAAATAAATATTTTAATCTTTACTGTTAACTTCCTTTATGTATTAGACAGATTTATTCATCCTGTCGACTTATACTTTCCTTTTTTTGAATTAATTTAGCTTATCTGATTATATTGATAATTATGAGAATTACAGAGGAAATTCAAAATATCGCGTTTGAAATTTTTAAAACCTATATCAATAGTAAAGTATCTATTACTGATAGTGATTTTGAAAAAATACGGAAAGTAAGTAAAGTAAAAAAATTACGCAAAAAACAATATTTACTTGAAGAAGGAAATATTTGGCAAAACTACGCTTTTGTATGCTCGGGATGTCTTAGAACCTATACGATAGATGAAAAAAGTGCTGAGCATGTTATAAAATTTTCAATAGAAAACTGGTGGGCTGGTGACCGTGAAAGTTTGCTCAATGCAACCCCATCAAAATACAACATAGATGCTTTAGAAGAATCATTAATTATAATGATAAAAAAAGACGATATGGAAAGGCTCTCTTTAGAGATACCTGCTTTATCAACTATGATAAATGACCTAATCAATAGAACTTATATCGCTGCACAGAACAGAGTTAATGATGCGATGACTTACTCTACTGAAGAAAGATACAATCAGTTCATAAAAAAATTTCCCGATATTTTTAACCGTGTACCATTACACATGATTGCTTCATATCTGGGTGTTTCAGCGGAAAGATTAAGTAGAATACGGAGCTTATCAGCTAAAAAATAATAAAAAAACCTTGACCTAAGTCAAGGTTTTTTTGCTTTATAAATCATTGGTCTAAACCATGCCCTCATTATAACTTTGACTTATTAAAATCAATATCAATAATCTAAAATTTAAAAGATATGAAAATAGGAATTATAGGAGCTGGGGCTATAGGTTTGGCTTTTGCTCAAAGAGCATCACAATCAGGACACGAAGTATTAATTAGCAATAGTCGTGGAGCTGACACCTTAAAAGAAATTGCTAAAAAAACAGGCCACAATGTTAGGGCCGTAAGTAAACAAGAAGCTGCAACAGCTGATATTATTATGTTGTCTGTTCCGTGGAAAAACCTGGAAGCTTCAATTAAGGATTTACCGGATATGACAGGAAAAATAATACTGGATACTAACAATCCTATCATTAATCCGGGATTTATTCTACCTGACTTAGGAGGTAAAACGTCAAGCGAAATAGTGGCGTCACTTCTACCTAATACACATATTGTAAAGGCATTCAACACTTTACAACCTACCGTACTTGTTTCAAATTCGGAACAAAAACAAGGTAAAACAGTCATTTTCTATTCAGGCGATAATCAAAAAGCCAAAAATAATGTCAAAATACTTTTAGAGACTTTAAACTTTTCAGGAGTTGATCTTGGAGGACTTGTTCAGGGCGGCATTATGCAACAATTTCCCGGAGGACCACTTGCCGGATTACACCTATTGAACACACAAAACTGATAAAATCAATTATTCATAAATTTAAAAAACTAGATCATGAAAAAATTAACAAACAAAGTTGCGTTAGTAACAGGCGGAAGTCGTGGAATTGGTGCAGCAATAGTAAAAAAACTTGCAGCTGAAGGAGCTGCTGTAGCATTTACCTATGTAAATTCTGAAGAAAAAGCTCAAGCATTGGTAGACAAAATAATAAAAAATGGTGGTGAAGCATTTGCAATAAAAGCAAATAGTGCAGATCAAGCCGCAATTAAAAATGCAGTAGATCAAACAGCCGAAAAATTTGGCAGACTTGATATATTGGTTAATAGTGCCGGAGTCTCTGTTTACAGTGTTGTAGACAATGCAGATGAAACCCTTGAAGCATTAAAAGAATTACATGCTGTAAATACTACCGGTGTAGCCGCTGGCGTAAGAGCTGCAACAAAATATTTAGGTGAAGGTGGACGTATCATTAATATCGGTTCCACTTTTGCAGACCGTTTGGGTTTTGCTGGTTTTGCAGATTATGCAGCGTCTAAAGCTGCGCTTGCAGCATATTCCAGAGGTTGGGCTTGGGACTTAGGCAAAAAGGGAATTACGGTAAATACAATACATCCTGGGCCAACAGCAACAGATATGAATCCTGAAAACAGCGATTTCTCTGATGTCATAAAAGCCGGTTTGGCATTGGGTCGTTATGCAGATCCTTCTGAGATTGCCGCCGTAGTAGCTTTTATTGCAAGTCCGGAAGCATCATTTGTAACGGGAACAACAATTACGGTTGATGGTGGACAAAATGCATAAATATTTTTTTGATTCTCAAATGATTTTAATGAATTAAAGCGAAGTATTCTTTATATCAATGAATTCCACAACGTCAATTTCTTAAAAACTTCCATAAATAGTAATGCAAGGTCACAAATAAAAACAAAAAGGCTAAAAATAATTTTAAGTGAACTTAACTATTTTTAGTCTTTTTGTTTTCGAAGTACAACATTCTGGATTTTGCGTAGATAATCCACTCGAAATTATTTATACCGGATTTACAGCATCAACAGCAACTAATCCTTCATTTCCTCATTTTACCCATTAATTTTACGTACTTTTGATAGAAGGAGCACCTGTTAAAAGAAGTGGTCAACAAAGTACTACTTAAACCTAATCCAAAAAACTGGTGAAATGAAATCAAAACTCCCACATCCGGATCCTGTACTTCATACCAAAATCCCCGATAGCGGGACAGATTCTGCTATACCAACTCCACCTCAAATTAAACCTGTTGACACTCCAGAAAATGAAGCAAAAAAATCGTTCCCTGTAGTTGCCATTGGTGCTTCGGCTGGCGGACTCGAAGCCATAACACAGCTGTTACAAAACCTATCCCCGACAACCGGCATGGCATTTATTTATGTCCAACATTTAAGCCCTGACCATAAAAGCATGCTCACCTCCATTTTATCCAAAACCACCCAAATGCAGGTTCAGGATATTGATGACATGGAAAAATTAGTTCCCAATAATGTCTACGTTATTCCGTACAATAAAGGAATTGAAGTTATAGACGGGCATATCAAATTAATTCCCCGCTCGAATGGCAGTTCCGCTATTTCAATTGACACCCTTTTTTCTTCATTGGCGGAGACTCACCAAGAAAATGTTATTGGGGTTATCCTGTCCGGCAGTGCCCATGATGGAACTATTGGTTTACGGGATATAAAACTTGCCGGTGGAGTAACTTTTGCACAGGATGATTCTGCAAGATTTAGCAGCATGCCTAATTCCGCCATTGCCGATGGCACAGTGGATTATATTATGTCTCCGGCAGCAATTGGAATCGAATTAACCCGAATGAGCCAAAATCCTTTAGTGGCCCGAAAAACAGCTAAAAAGGTTTTCGACTTTGATTTCGAAAATAACAATCCCGATTTAAAAAACATTGTACAGCATCTGCATCACAAAAAAAACGTTGATTTTAGCCATTATAAAATGAATACAATCAAGAGACGAATCTTGCGGAGAATGCTCATTAATCATTCCAAAGCACTGAAACAATACAGCGAATTACTGCTTGTAGATCCTGCCGAAACCGATTTACTCTATCAGGATTTACTCATCAATGTGACCTCTTTTTTTAGAGATACGGAAGCTTTTTCACTTTTAAAAGAGACTGTTTTACCTCAATTATTACAATCAAAAGAGAGCGGGGAAACCCTCCGTATCTGGGTAGCGGCCTGTGCAACTGGCGAAGAAGTATATTCGATTGCCATGCTATTGCAGGAGATTAAAGAAGAAAACCATTTGGACATTCCTTTCCAAATTTTCGCTTCCGATTTGAGTACTGAAGCCATCAGAATTGCACGACTTGGAGAGTACACCCCATCACAAGTCGCCAGCATAAGCCCTGAAAGGCTGGAGCGCTTTTTTACCAAATCAAAACACAAATATTGCATTGTAAAATCGCTGCGGGATGTATGTGTTTTTGCGCATCATAATGTTTTGCGTGACCCTCCTTTTTCCCGGATAGATTTTATCAGTTGTCGAAATATGCTTATTTATATGAACATTACCGCCCAGAAAAAAGTGATGGCTACTTTTCATTATGCACTCAATGATGGCGGTTACTTAATGCTTGGCAAATCTGAAACTATTGGAACCTCATCTCCGCTTTTTACAACCATTGACAAAAAACACAAATTATATTCCCGAAAAAAAAATACGCCACTTCGTTCTATCCCCAATCTAAGCTCACGAAATCCCTACCTCACCTTGACTGAAAAAAACAATAATCCGAACCTGCCCTTAAAAAAAACACCGCTTTCCACTGCCGGAAATCTTGGCCATGCTTTTGACTCTGTTCTATTAGAGCATCACGTCCCAGCCAGTGTTATTATTAATTATGATTTAGATATTCTTCAATTTAGAGGTCCCACGGCATCCTATCTGCAACATTCGTCCGGAAAAGCCAGTTTCAACATTTTAAAAATGGCACCTCCCGAAATTACTTTTGAGCTGCGCAATGCCATTCATCATGCCATTAAAACCAAACAACCTATCCGGAAAATGGGAATAGAGATGCAACGGGATATGAACGAAAACACCATTCAAATCGTAAACATCGAAGTCATTCCGCTTACATTAGAAGGTGAGGAACCCCTTTTAATCGTTATTTTCACGGGACACCTGCAAATTGAAGCAGAGAGAGACCCCAGAAAAGCGAGACAAAAAAATTCGATTGCCAAAGACATTCGCATCAAAAAACTGGAAGAAGAACTGGCCAGTGCGCGAGCCGATATGGGAGCCATACTACACGACCAGGAAGCCGCCAATGAGGAATTACAAAGTGCCAATGAGGAAATTGTATCCAGTAATGAAGAACTACAGAGCCTAAACGAAGAGCTGGAAACCTCAAAAGAAGAAATAGAATCCACCAATGAAGAACTGACCACCAGCAATCAAGAATTGCATGTCCGCATTCAACAGGTAGAAGAATTAAATAATTATAACGAAGCCATCCTTTCTACGGTACACGAACCCGTTTTGGTACTGGACAAAGACATTAAAATTAAATCTGCCAACACCTCTTTCTACGAGACATTCCAAGTAACCGAAAAAGAAAGCATTGGAAAATCATTATACAAATTAGGAAACAACCAATGGGATATTCCGGGACTGCGAAAGTTGCTCGAAGAAATTGTTCCGAAGAACATTCGTTTTCATGATTTTGAAGTGGAACATACATTTCCTGTAATTGGCCCTAAAACCATGGTACTCAACGCACATCGGATTGTGCATCAAAGCAGTAATGAGGAATTGATTGTACTTACTATTGTGGACATTACCGAAGTAAGAAGATTAGCTATCGAACTACAACTCAAAGAGAAAAAAGCCTTGGAAAAACAATTGGAAGCAGAGAAAAAATCACTCAAGCTGATTGCCGACAGCAATAAGCGTTACAATATGATGCTCATGCAATCCCCATTTGCCTTTGCCATTTTGAAAGGGAAAAATATGGAAATTAAACTGGCCAATGACAGCATCAAAGAAATTTGGGGAAAAGGAAATGCTATTGAAGGAAAACCACTATTAGACGTTTTACCCGAATTAAAAGACGGGTCAGTACCTAAAATACTGCAGGAGGTTTTCACCACTGGAGTACCTTTTCAGGGATACGAACTTCTTATTCCTATAGTACGCAATGGCGCATTAGAAAATATGTATTTTAACTTTGTATACCAACCCTACTACGAAGTTGACGAATCGATTTCCGGAATTACCATTATTGCGTATGAGGTTACCGCACATCATAACATAAAGGAGGAACTGATTGCCTCAAAATGTCTGGCAGAACATAAAACGCATATCGCCGAAGAAGCCTTAAAATTCAAGCAACAATTTTTATCGAACATGAGTCATGAAATACGGACGCCCATGAATTCGATTGTTGGTTTTACCAATGTAATCCTAAAAACAGAATTAAATCCGAAACAAAAAGAATATATCGATGCCATCAAAACTTCCGGAGAATCCTTAATCGTATTGATTAATGACATTCTTGATCTGGCCAAAGTAGATGCCGGAAAAATGACATTCAACAAGAATCCGTTTAGTGTAGAAGAAACCTTATCGGATATTTTCAGGTTGTTAGAACCAAAATGCCTAGAAAAAAACATTGAATTCACCAAGCAATATGATGCATCAATTCCTAAACAAGTGCTTGGGGATGCGATTCGTTTGCGACAAATTATTTTAAATTTAGTCAGCAACGCCATAAAATTTACTTCTGAAGGTTGCGTTAGCGTTCGCATTCGTATGATTCATGAAGAGGCAAAAAAAATAACGATAGAATGTACCGTAACGGATACCGGCATTGGCATTCCCGAAAACAAATTAAACCATATCTTTTATAATTTTGAACAGGCCTCAGATACTATTTCAAAAGAGTATGGAGGTACCGGCCTGGGACTTTCCATTGTAAAACAACTCGTAGAACTCCAAGGAGGGTCTCTTATTGTAAAAAGCAAACTCGGGGAAGGGTCTACTTTTGGGTTTTTAATGGCTTTTTCTAAAACAACCGAAAATATCCCCAAAGAACCGGCTTTGACTTTGAATACCAAAAATCAAACGCAAAAAATTAAAGTGCTTGTTGCAGAAGACATGCCTTTAAACCAAATGCTTATAAAAATAATTTTGGCCGATTTTGGGTTTGAATGTGAGATTGCCGAAAATGGTAAAATTGTTATAGAAAAATTACAAAAAATAACCTATGACATCATTTTGATGGACTTGCAAATGCCCGAAATGGATGGTTTTGAAACGACAAATTATATCAGAAACACCATGCATCTTGATATACCGATTATAGCGCTTACCGCCGATGTCACTTCTATAGATATTGAAAAATCTAAAAAGGCAGGCATGAATGATTACATATCCAAGCCCATTGATGAAATACTGTTGTACAAGAAAATAATGATGCAAATCAACACAATTTCTTAAATAAAACTTATCAATAGTACTTGCCTGAAACCTGTGAATTATATAATTTTTTAAAAAATTATATAACACTTTCCGATACATTTTAACCGATTTTTACATCATCCCCCTAATAAAAAAACAAGTTGAAATTATATATAAAATACATGGTCAGTGCCCGTTGTAAAATGGAAGTGAAAGAACAGTTGAAAAAACTCGGCCTCCATTATATTGTCGTGGATTTAGGTGAGATTGAAATCATGGAAACCCTGTCTATGGCACAAAGAGAACAATTAAAAAAAGCCCTTTTGGATTCGGGTCTTGAATTAATGGATGATAAAAAAGCCATGTTGATTGAAAGAATAAAAAATGTCATTATTGAAATGGTTCACCATTCGGATGAAGTACTAAAAATCAATTTTTCAAATTATTTACATGAGAAATTAAATCATGATTACACCTACTTATCTAATCTGTTTTCAGAAGTACAGGGAACTACTATTGAGCATTATATCATCTCACACAAAATAGAACGCATCAAGGAATTGATTATTTACGGTGAACTCAATGTCACAGAAATTGCCTGGAAAATGGGTTATAGCAGTGTGGCACATTTATCCAGTCAATTCAAAAAAGTTACCGGGCTCTCCCCTTCCCACTTCAAACAAATGAAAAATAAAAAACGAAACCCAATCGAAGAGATTGGCAATTAATTCCAAGAGTATTCCAAAATAGCCCAGGCTAAAGAATACGAATCAGACAAACTCCATTATGTGGTATACATCAGAAAAAAAAACAACCCTTTTATATATTCTTGCAGTCCTTGCATCAGCCACTGTATTGGCGTCATTCTATCTCAATCAGGAAGTAAAATGGAATCCGGATATAAAAACAAACACTATTGAAGAACAGGCAACATTTTCCTTTGCCTTGTTGTTATTTTCAATTAGTGTTCTTTTTATACTGAGCCTGTCTATTTTAAAGAATCATCGAAAAAGGGTGCTGGAAACTAAAGGATTTATGGCACGGCAAAAACTGTGTTCCCAATATGCTTTGAGGCTGATGGAAGCCTGTTTAGACCCATTGGTTACCCTAAATCCCGAAGGGAAAATTACCGATATGAATGAGGCAATGGCAACCATTACAGGCATGGAGCGCCTGCAAGTAATAGGTTCTGACTTTGTGGATTATTGCACCGAACCCGAAAAAGTGAAAGCCATCTATCAGGAAGTAATTGTAAATGAATTGGTTGCCGGTGTACCGCTTATATTTTGCCAGAAAGAAGGCAAACGAACCAATGTGTTGTGTAATGCATCAACCTATAAAGATGATGAAGGAAATGTAACAGGAATGGTACTGATTGCCCGGGATACAGACGAACAAAAATGGGCTACAGAACTTCGAATTGCCAACGAAGAACTCCGTTTTCAAAATAACGAGAAAGAAAAACGGGCCGCTGAATTGGTGATTGCCAACAAGGAATTACTGTTTCAAACCAGTGAAAAAGAAAAGCGGGCGGCAGAATTAGTGATTGCAGATATTGAACTTATTTTTCAAAATAAAGAAAAGGAAAAACGGGAAATTGCCAATCAGGAACTCGAAGTATTCTCCAATTCCCTGAAACTGGCCTCACAATACTCTTTGAGTTTAATAGAAGCGAGTCGGGATCCTTTATTTACCATTAGTCCGAAAGGAAAAATAACCGATACCAACGAAGCCTCCGTACAGGTTACGGGAGTTGCCAGAGAACAACTCATTGGCTCTGATTTTTTTGATTATTTTACAGAACCCGATAAAGCCCGTGAAGGCTATGAACAGGTTTTTGCCAAAGGCTTTATTGCCGATTACCCTTTGACCGTAATGGACGGAAAATTAAGGGATGTCTTGCTGAACGGTTCCGTTTATAAAGATGAAGATGGAAATGTTTTAGGCGTGGTAGTAGTCGCCCGGGATATTACCGACCAAAAAAGGATTGAAAAAGAGTTGATTGAGGCCAAAGTATTTGCTGAATTGGCCACGTCATTGGCAGAAGACGCTAAAATCAAAGCCGAAAATGCCACCCAGATTGCAGAAAATGCCGTAAAATCAAAACAACAGTTCCTGTCGAATATGAGCCATGAAATCCGGACTCCGATGAATGCAATCATTGGGTTTACCAAAGTGGTGCTAAAAACCAATCTTTCAGCCAAACAAAAAGAATATCTGATGGCTATAAAAATGAGTGGTGATGCCTTAATTGTGCTGATCAACGATATTTTGGATTTAGCCAAAGTGGATGCCGGCAAAATGACTTTTGAACTGATTCCTTTCAAAATGGCCGCCTCCATTTCGGCAATGTTGCATTTATTTGAAACCAAAATTCAGGAGAAAAATTTAATCTTAGAAACAGATTATGATTCAAAAATTCCCGATACGCTTATTGGCGACCCGGTTCGATTGCATCAAATTATTCTGAACTTAGTCAGCAATGCGGTCAAATTTACTTCAAAAGGAAAAATAACCGTTCGCGTACGTCTGGTAGGCGAAGACCCGGAAAAAGTAACGGTTCAGTTTTCTGTGACCGATACCGGAATTGGTATAAACCCGGAAAAGATGGAAACTATTTTCGATAATTTTCAACAGGCTTCCAGCGGCACTTCCCGATTGTATGGCGGCACCGGATTAGGTCTTGCCATAGTAAAACAATTGGTGGAACCCCAAGGCGGAAGCATTAATGTCATCAGCAAAATAGAGGAGGGCTCTACGTTCAGTTTTATTTTACCTTTTAACAAAACCAATGTAGAAGCCGCAATTGTAACAGAGATAATTGAATTGGACACTAATGTGAAAAATATGAAAATTTTAGTTGTGGAAGATATGCCACTCAACCAGCTATTGATGAAAACATTATTGGACGATTTTGGATTTGAATGTGATATCACGGCCAATGGGCGGTTGGCTTTGGAAAAACTCAAAGAAAACACCTATGATATCATTTTGATGGACTTGCAAATGCCGGAAATGAATGGTTTTGAAGCCACACAATACATCCGTAAAACCATGAATTCAAAAATTCCTATTATCGCCTTAACGGCCGATGTGACCACGGTAGATTTAGCCAAATGCAAAGCTGTGGGCATGGATGATTATATTGCTAAACCTGTTGACGAACGATTGTTGTACAGTAAATTAGTAGGTTTGGTAAAACCTAAAACAGATGAAGCTGTTTTAGATGCCATTGATGATACCACCATTTTGAAATACATCAATTTGAAGTATTTGAATGACCGGACGAAGTCTAACCCTAGGTTAATGGAAGAAATGATTCTGCTTTATTTAGAGCAAACTCCGACATTGATTCGTACTATGAAAAAAAGTTTTGAGGACAAAGACTGGCATCTGCTGCATGCTTCGGTACACAAAATGATTCCCTCATTTGTAATTATAGGCATTAACAACGATTTTGAAAACATGGCCAAAAAAATCCAGGAATATGCCCATAACCAGGAACAAACGGATAACGTATATGATATGATTTTAACGCTGGAAGAGGTGTGTACCAAAGCGTGTCATGAATTACAAGAAGAACTTAATCACTTAAAAAAAATATAATCGTGAAAAACGAAACCCAAATAAAACTTTTTCTGGTCGATGATGACGCCTTGTTTTTGAAATCATTAGAAATTGAATTTCTGCAACATGCCGATTTTAGCATCAAAACCTTCCCTACCGGGGAACAGTGTCTTGCCCATTTAGCGGAGAATCCGGATATCATCATTTTAGATTACCAACTCGATGGTATTGACAGGACCGCAATAAACGGAATAGAAACCTTAGACAAAATAAAAGCACACAATCCGGATCTTCCTGTTGTAATGCTTTCCAGTCAGGACAAAATTGAAGTGGCCGTAGACTGCATGCACCATCACGCTTTTGATTATGTCGTAAAGAGTGAGACAGCCTTTGTACGTCTTCAAAAAATAATAGCGACTGTCTTCAAATACAAAAAAATGGAGAAAGAATTAAACTGGTACATGGACCGAATGTAGCCAAACGATAAAACTTATCCCCTATTTAGTTGGACTAATACATAAAAAAAACGGAAGATTTCTTTCCGTTTTTTTTATGCCCAACAATTTTCCATGGATGCAATCCCAAAAACAGAAAAGGCGAAATCTGTAAATGATGTAACTCTTTGTGGAAATTGTATAACACATTATCAATCAAAAGGCAACAACTTAGCGGTATCCAATAATGGATGTTAAAACCAAAACCGTATTACTAAAAATTAAGCTTTTTATAATACCGTAAAAAAACAAAAGAGATGAACCTTAAAAGAATCTTTGGCGCATTGCTAACTATCCTGGGGATAGTTGGCCTTATATACACCGCTATCGTATTTACGGATACTTCCGGCGGTACAAAGGACATTAAAGAATTGATTATTTATGGTGTGCTGGGCATTGTGTTTTTCGTTTCCGGAATCAGTCTGGTTCGAACCACAAAAGACGAATCCTAATCTGATTAAAACAACAACTAATTATTCAAAGCAGATTCCCAATAATGTCTTTAAAAGGACTCTTTTGGGAATCTGCTTTCTAAATAACCCTAGAATCATTTTCAAACGATTCATCAGTTAAAACCTCAAATCATGAAAAAATTAAAACCAGAAACAGCAACCCTATCAAAAAGTAATTGTAAAGTGGGTAAAATCACTCCGGTAAATCCAATTAAAACAGAAGAAAAAGCGAAGGCTAAAACTAATGTAAACAACGAGGGGGCAAAATACCCCATAGCTGATTATATTGAAAAGCAACTAGATTTTATGACCTAATAAGAATTTTCTCTAATGTGTGAATGTTACAACTAAAATTGAAAGTTGTATAACAATCATAAAGGGCTTAGGTCCCATCTTTGAGCATATAACTTAACACAAAAACAAAATGAAAAAACTACTCTTTTTATACAGCTGCCTTGCCTTCACATTCGCAACCCATGCACAAACTGAAGACAAAAAATGGAATATTGGGCTTCATGCAGGTGTTACACAATATCAAGGAGATCTGGGAAATAATTTCTATAAAACCGACAAGGCTTTTTATGGTTTTGGAGGACTATCCTTTTCCAGATATTTAGGTCGTCATTTTGATGCCAATTTATTATTAACCAAAGGCACAATTGGCTATAACGGAACAACCGGATCTTTCAAAAGCGACTTTAATGCGGCTTCAATCAATCTTAGATTTAATCTTCTGGGACCCGAATATGTGGTCAGACCATTTGTATTTGCCGGTGTGGGAGCTATTTTATTCGACAATAATTTAAGTTTTGATGAAGATCGTATTGATTATGCTTTACCAACAGCGGGTGGTGGAATCAATTTCAGGCTGAGTCCGGTTGTTAATCTTCACTTACAGGAAACCTTCAGTTTTTCAAACAAAGACCGCAGAGATGGCGTTATTTCCGGAAAAAAAGATGCCTATTTATCACACATGGTTGGTCTGACGTTCAATTTTGGTCAAAAAAAGGATGTGGACAATGATGGGGTTTCAGACAACAAAGATAATTGTCCGGATACTCCTGCCGGAGTTACGGTAGACAATTACGGATGCCCTATGGATACAGATAAAGACGGTGTTGCCGATTACTTGGATACCTGTCCAAACGCAGCCGGAACAGCAGCGCTTAATGGTTGTCCGGATCGGGACAATGATGGTATAGCGGATCAGTCAGACCGATGCCCGGATATAGCAGGATCACTTGCACTAAAAGGATGTCCGGATAGTGATGGTGACGGTGTAGCCGATATAGATGACCAATGTCCTGATACCAAAAGAGGATATAAAGTAGACATGAAAGGTTGTTCATTGGATACCGATAATGATGGCACCATCAATGACGAAGACCGTTGTCCCACTGTTGCCGGACCATTGAGTCTAAAAGGATGCCCGGATTCTGATGGTGATGGTGTAGCCGATATTGACGACCGTTGCCCGAACCAAATAGGAACCATTGCAAACAGGGGTTGTCCGGACATTGCTCCACAAGATATAAAACGTATTACTTATATCGCCAGTAAAATCTTCTTTGAAAATAACAGTGCGGTGCTTAAAGTGGGATCGTTGGTGCAATTAGACGAATTAACAACGATTCTAAACCGTTATGAAGGAGCCAATTTAGCCATTGAAGGCCATGCTGACAGCAACGGAAGCGAAGCCTATAATTTAAACCTATCGCAACAACGTACTGAATCTGTGAAAAAATATTTAGCCGGTAAGGGTATTCTCGAATCCAGAATAACCGCTACAGGATTTGGCGAAAGCAAACCCATTGCATCAAACAAAACGCCATTAGGGCGTGCTAAAAACAGAAGAGTAGAATTGAAAACATCCTACTAAAAAAAGAATAAATCAAGGTTGGTTATTTTGATTTTTTTGAAAGGGGCTGTTGATACCAACAGCCCTTTTCTGTTTAAAAACAACGGTGCAAATGTGTGAATTATAAAACTTTATTCACGATTTATATAACTTTTTCCCTTTGATTAAACAGACCTTTATGAAACCGGTATTTACTGGTTTTTGGGGATACAAAACAGATTAAAAAAAGAAAATCATGCTTACCGTCAAAAAAGAAGGAATATTGATTGAAAAAACAACTCTTAATTTTGAAAACGAGGCCGTATTAAATCCCGCAGTTATAAAAGAAGGAAATCATGTTCATCTGTTTTTCAGGGCCGTGAGTAATAGTAATCCAGTATCGGATATTGCAAACTGGGTGGCCCTTTGACTGTTGTACAGCGCAACGAAGCCCCTGTGATTGTTTCAGAATTCAGATATGAATCGCATAGGGTTGAAGATCCCCGTATCGTGAAAATTGATAAGGAATATTATCTTAGTTACACTGCTTTTGACGGGGTAAATGTCTTAGGTGCCATAGCAACTTCAACCGATTTGATCCATTGGAAAAAACATGGAATACCTGTCCCTCAAATTACCTATGCCCGGTTTGTTGAACTTACCAAATCCATTCCGCTGAATGAAAAATATTGCCGTTACAACAATCATGAAGGGATCCTTATAAAAGAGGGGAAACAGGTATTGCTTTGGGATAAAAACATCATTTTTTTTCTCGAAGAAGCTACGGAAATGTACTTTTCCTGCACCGGATAAAACCGGATATACAAATCGTCGTTTCGATAAAGAGTATCGATGAAATTACCCCCGAATTCTGGGTAAATTATTTACAGCATCTCAATGAAAACATTGTTTTGTCTCCCAAATATGACCATGAAGCGAGTTACAACGGTGGGGGCTGTCCACCTATAGAAACGGCTTTGGACTGGCTATTAATTTACCATGGCGTACAAGATACGATCAATGGGTACGTCCATTCTGCTTGTGCCGCATTATTAGACTTAGCAAATCCAATGAAGGAAATTGCCCGTTTGCCTATCCTTTATTCAAACCGGAATTAATCTGGGAACTGAAAGGCGAAGTAAACAATGTGTTTTCCCTGCGGCTGACGAGCGTATTGGCAGTGTATCTTTGAGTATGCACGAATTGTTAAAAAAATTAATGTTTAATACTATAGCAAATGAAAACTAGAATTATACGCCAACGAAACAAAATTTCAGGAGTACCTTCTTCAAAAAAAGAATTTAAGGCTCAAATATCCAACACACTTATGGATAGCACCAATACAGCCCCCGCGGAAATTTTATTTCTAACGACCTATCCCCCTCGCGAATGCGGCATTGCCACCTATTCGCAAGATTTGATCAAGGCATTACTCAATAAATTCAAAAACTCGTTCAAAATAAAAATTTGCGCTTTAGAATCAGAGCATATCTTGCATGAATATACCCATGCCGTAAAATACATTCTGAATACCGACCAATCCGACGCTTACGATACATTAGCCCGAAAAATCAATGAAAACACTGCGATTCAATTAGTACTGATTCAACACGAATTTGGATTATTCAGAAACAATGAAAGCGATTTAAGTTCCTTTATGAAAAAAGTGTCAAAACCTGTCGTTATGGTATTTCATACTGTTTTGCCAGGCCCTAATAAAGACTTGAAAAATAACGTGGAAGACTTAGCCTCCATGGCTTCCTCCATCATTGTGATGACCAATGCCGCCTCCCATATTTTGAAAAAAGAATATGGAGTTGCCGCTGATAAAATCACTGTGATTCCGCATGGAACGCATTTAGTTCCCCATTCTGACAAAACGCTTTTGAAAAAAAAACACAATCTAACAGGCAAAAAAGTGCTGGCTACTTTTGGGTTACTGGGTTCCGGAAAAAGTATCGAAACCACTCTGGATGCCTTACCCGATATCGTCAAAAAGAATAAAGAAGTCCTTTTTCTGATTATTGGAAAGACACATCCGTCGATAGTAAAACAGGAAGGTGAAAAGTACCGACAGATGCTTGAAGCAAAAATCAAAAAGTTGCAACTCGAAGATCATGTGCGTTTTATAAACGCCTTTCTGCCCTTACCCGATTTATTAGAGTATTTGCAACTTACCGATATTTATTTATTTACTTCTAAAGACCCGAATCAGGCGGTGAGCGGCACTTTTTCCTATGCCGTGAGTTGTGGTTGCCCGATAATCTCCACTCCTATTCCGCATGCCTGCGAAATTCTAAGTAACAATTCGGGTGTAATCATTGCCTTTCAAGACGACAAACAGCTGGCTACAGCAGTGAATACCTTATTACTTGATGACCAATTACGGAAAAACATCAGCGCCAACGGATTGCATAAAATAGCGCCAACCGCCTGGGAAAATTCAGCGATTGCTCACGCCCTTTTATTTGAAAAACTAATGACCGATGCCATTACATTACAATACAAAATTCCGAATGTCAACCTGGATCATTTCAAAAAACTGACGACTCCATTTGGCATGATTCAGTTTTCAAAAATGAATAAACCCGATATCAATTCCGGGTACACTATTGATGATAATGCCAGGGCAATGGTGGCCATGTGCCAGCATTATGAATTAACCAAAGAGCCTTCGGATATTGGATACATTACCATCTATTTGAATTTTATGAATCATTGTTTGCAAGCTAATGGTGGTTTCCTCAATTATGTTGACCAGGAATACCATTTCACCCCTCAGAATCAGGAGACGAATCTTGATGATTCTAATGGAAGAGCCATTTGGGCATTGGGATATTTACTTTCTGTAAGCAGCATTCTACCAAAAGAAATCGTTGATGAAGCCCAATTAATTTTTCAACGCGCCATCCTCGTAGTCCCCGAAATACATTCCACACGGGCAATGGCTTTTATAATAAAAGGACTATATTATGCAGACAGTAAAAGGGAAACACCACAAAACGGTGAATTGATAAAAATACTGGCCGACCGACTGGTACAAATGTATCGTCACGAAGCGGATCAAAAATGGATTTGGTTTGAAAGTTATCTGACCTACGGCAACAGTATTATTCCCGAAGCCATGTTGTGTGCCTGGATGGCTACCGGTAATTTAATTTATAAAATAATTGCGAAGTCTTCTTTTGATTTTATTTTGAATACCATTTTTATTAATGGCAGCATCAAAGTGGTTTCCAATAAAGGATGGTTATACAAACAAAATCAGTTCGCTTCTTCGCCAATTGGAGGGGAACAGCCCATCGATGTAGCCTATACCATTTTGGCGTTAAACAAATTCTATACGGTTTTTAAAAATATTGAATACCTGCAAAAAATTGAAACCGCATTCAATTGGTTTTTAGGAAAGAATCATTTGCATCAAATCATTTATAACCCCTGTACCGGGGGTTGTTATGACGGATTAGAGGAAGATTATATTAATCTGAATCAAGGAGCAGAATCCACCGTCAGTTATTTGATGTCCCGATTATCAATAGCCCAATTCCTGAAAAAAAGAAACGAAAAAACAATGGTCCTGGATAAGTTGACAACACTGCCGGAACTCAATGCTTAGTCGTTGCTTTTTTGATAAACACCATAACCCTGACTTTATTAACCTTAAAAAAATCCTGTTTTGATAATATATCTAAAAAATATTTTCATTGATGTAGGGAAGATGTCCTTATTTACAGCACAATTTTTCAAAGAAGTGTTCAGGCCTCGCTATGAAATAAAAGAATTCTTCAAACAGTGTTATAATTTTGGATATAAATCCTTACCCTTAGTGACCATCACCGGCTTTATAATGGGATTGGTGCTTACCCTTCAGTCCAGACCTACTTTGGCCAAGTTTGGGGCCGAATCCTGGTTGCCGGGAATGGTTGCCCTGTCCTTAATCCGGGAAATTGCTCCCGTCATAACGGCCTTAATATGTGCCGGAAAAATAGCTTCGGGAATTGGTGCCGAATTGGGTTCGATGAAAGTCACAGAACAAATTGACGCCATGGAAGTTGCCGCCATCAATCCGTTCAAATATTTGGTGGTCACCCGAATTTTGGCCACGACATTAATGGTTCCGCTCTTAGTGATATTTGCGGATGCTATCGGAATTTTGGGAGGCTATGTAGGGATAAATATTCACAATGAACTGAACCTGTACCGTTATTTTGCACAAGTGATGGAATCACTGGCCTTCTTAGATATTTTTCCGGCCATAATCAAAACTTTTTTCTTTGGTTTTTTTATCGGAATGATTGGTTGCTTCAAAGGATTCACAGCGGCAAACGGAACCGAAAGTGTGGGTAAAGCGGCAAACTCAGCTGTCGTAACAGCTTCTCTTGCTATATTCATCATCGATATGCTGGCAGTACAGATAACCGATTTATTTTTTTAAAAATGATACCCGAAAAAAACCAAACACAGAAAAAGACAGAATCCAAAATTGCTGTAATAGCCATCAAAGGCCTGTACAAATCATTTGGGAAAAATGAGGTTTTGAAAGGGATTGATCTGTCTATCTACAAAGGGGAAAACGTAGTGGTACTGGGAAGATCGGGATCTGGCAAATCAATCGTGATTAAATGTATTGTCGGGCTGGTTCGTGCCGATAAAGGAGTCATCAATGTTTTGGGGACTGACATCACCAAACTCAATACACATGAAATCAATAAAATCAGAATCCAGATAGGGTTTTTATTCCAAAGTGCTGCATTATATGATTCTATGAGCGTGCGGGAAAACCTGATGTTTATATTAAAACGACATGCTGCCGAGAAATCTCCTGAAGTACTGGAACGGGAGGTCAAAGCCATCCTGGAAAGTGTGGGCTTAGCAGATGCCATTGATAAAATGCCTTCGGAATTATCGGGCGGTATGCGCAAAAGAGTGGGCTTGGCACGCACCCTGATTTTAAAACCCGAAATTGTATTGTATGACGAACCCACAACAGGATTAGACAGCATTACATCGAGGGAAATAAGCGAATTATTATTAGACATCCAAAAAAAAAACAAAACCACCTCTATCATCATCACCCATGATATGGAATGTGCCAAACTCACCGGAAACCGGATTGTAATTCTGAAAGAGGGAGTCATTTATACCGAGGGCAGTTATGCCGAATTAGAAAAAAGTGAGGATCCATGGGTTCGCTCCTTTTTTATTGCATCACCTGTAAAAACATGAAATCATGGATAAAGAATTAAACTATACCTGGAAATTAGGGATGTTCGTCATCATCGGGCTGGTTATTTTAGTAGCCACCATATACTTTGTCGGATTACAGAAAAACCTGTTTGGTTCCAGTTTTCGCTTGCAATCCAATTTCAAAACCGTCAGCGGATTAGAGATTGGAAACAATGTACTGTTTTCGGGCATCAATGTAGGAACGGTCGATAACATCGAGTTGCTTACCGATTCCTCGGTAGTAGTCCTGGTGTTGATCAAACAGAAAGTCCAACAGTTTATCAAAAAAGACGCTGTCGCCAGCATTGGCTCAGACGGTTTGATGGGCGATAAAGTGTTAATCATCTCCCCCGGAAAGGCCTCTAAAGAGTATGTCAAAGACAATGACTTTATCCAATCTAAATCGCCTATTGATATCGAAGACATTATGATGAGTATCAAGAAAAGTGTCGATAACTCGAGTATTATCACGGGGCAAATAGCCCAATTCAGTTACAAGATGAATCATGGTAACGGTACCTTATCCAAACTGATTTCGGATGAAGAATTTGCCAAAAGTTTACAAAATACACTTTCCAATCTTGAAAACAGTTCAAAGGAATTTTCACAATTTACCGCTAAAATGAATAACGGAAATGGAGCCTTATCAAAATTAGTAAGCAATGAAAAAATGGGAAAAATGGTCGACTCCACCATTACCAATCTCAAAACAGGAACAGACGGAATGAATGAAGTGATTGAAGCGGCCAAACATAATTTTTTATTGAGAGGCTATTTTAATAAGAAGAAAAAAGCCGAAGAAAAAAAACAAGACGAGCTGGATGAAAAGGAAGAACTGGAAATGAAAACGGATTTGAAATTGAATGAAAACGACAGCATACAACCTCGGATTTCACCCCCTGAAACTAATTAATATTAAAAGAAAGATAAAACAGTGAATGTTACAACTTTAGCTTTCAATTGTACAACAGTTGATTTTGAAGTTGGACATACCTTTACCTTATTAAATAATATTTTTATCAACTTAAAAAAATGAAAATGAAAAAGATCAAAATTATCCTATGTCTTATCGTGTTTGGATTTTTAATTAATTCCTGCAACAACGATGACACCAAATCCAGTTATCCGTATTCCGTTAAGATGACTGATGCCCCGGGGCCTTATGATGCCGTAAATGTAGACATTCAAGGTGTTGAAGTTACAGGCCAATCCGGTGAATCATTTACATTAAATGTAGTTCCGGGTATTTACAACCTACTCAATTTTTCTAACGGGGTTAGCACGCTGATTGCTACCGATACATTGGAAATATCCAAAGTAGAACAGATACGTCTTATTCTGGGAACCAACAACACCGTAGTACTGAACAACGTAACCTATCCTTTGAGTACGCCAAGTGCCGATCAAAGCGGATTGAAACTTCAGGTGCATCAAACCCTGCAAGCAGGAATCCTGTACAGTGTATTGCTTGATTTTGACGCCAACAAATCAGTCGTAGATTTAGGAGGCGGAAATTATAAATTAAAACCTGTTATCCGAACTATCGAAGCGGCAATAAGCGGTACCATAAAAGGAAAACTATCTGTAGCCGGTACAATGGCAGTAGTACAAGCCAATTCTTCTACGCTATCCTATGCAACAAATGTAAACGCCAATGGCGAGTTTATGATTATGGGATTACCTCCGGGAATCTATAGTGTAACCATTACACCTACCTTACCTGCATTAGCCGTTACAAAAACAAATATTACCGTAACGGCAGGTATCACAACCGATATCGGAATAGTAGTCCTGTAACTTACAACCTGTCACACTCCCAAAGACTTCATTTGTATTGTAAGAAATGAATGTTCTATGGAGCAAACAGCACCTAAATAAATTATTAAAAATATCCTCCTAAACAGGGCTGCTTTTAATAATTTGTTTTTTTGGTATTCAAAAAACAACTGACCACTTAAAATTAAAGCATCTACTCTGTTCCAAAAGAGATGCTTAAAAAGCCGAAACCATTATTTTTAGAAACTACGATTGTATGAAGAAGACCTATGACCATATCGAACAAATTTTTGAAAAACTCACCTCATCTATCACCCTTTTGCTTGGTAATCCCATCACTTTTATCATGGCATTTATTTTGGTAATAACCTGGTGGTCGATTAACTTTTTTACAAAACAGGATTTCCATCAAATCATTGGCGACATCATCTTTGGCACTACTTTTTTAAGTTTATTTATTATTCAAAAATCATTCAACCGTTTTTCCGCTTCCTTACATCTCAAAATAAATGAACTGGTCTCCTCACATGAAACGGCCAGTAACTCGGTACTGAATGCCGAAATAAAAACAGAACGGGAAATAACGGTTCTTGCCAAAGAATATTCCGAATTAGCGGAACAACTTAATAATATCGAAGAGAATATGGTTTGCGATAATCCGGAAAAAAAACAACCCGAAAAAAACCATAATCTGTAAATAATGAAACTAATCCCGGAAGTTATGTAACACATTCCATCAGGAATCGCCCCAACTTTGTAAAGTGAAAACTATTTCACCCTAAAAGCACAAAACGATGAACAATTTAGAACTAAAAGGAAACTGGGAAGAACAAAAAGGAAAATTAAAACAAAAATTTGCCCATTTAACAGACAATGATTTGTTGCTAATAGAAGGAAAAAAAGAAGAAATGATGGGAAAACTCCAGATAAAATTGGGAAAAACCAAAGAAGAATTGGAAAAAATTATTGCAGCACTTTAAAGATGTAAACCCGTTCATTTTCTCAGTAATCAAGAAACACAGATCAATTAAACAGTAATCTAAAATAACAGAAATCATGGGCAATCTACTTTACACGATAGCAGTAATCTTAATTCTATTTTGGGCAATCGGATTCTTCGCCTATAGTGTCGGATCAATTATCCACATCCTGTTGGTGATAGCCATTATAGCCGTCATATTAAGAATTATCCAAGGAAGAAGTATATAGCAATTCTTAGCTATAAAAAAACAATTAATTACGAAATCGCCATTAACAGGTTTGCGTAAGCACGCAATTAATTAAAGCGATTCTATAGCTGCCTGCCGGCAGACAATGACAACTAATAAATAAATTTTTTAAGTACATGACAAAAAATTAAACAGACTATGTTCTAAACTATTGAACCCTGTCAAAAGGAATTTTGACAAATAGTCCAATCCATATTTGAATACGCTAACAGCTCTTCTGCCATGCTTT
>JAKFBW010000127.1:0-9968 GCA_036676965.1 Flavobacterium sp.
TTCATTAGAAAAATTATGTGGTAATAATTCTTTAATATAAGAAATATCAGTCTTTTTTGCAAATTTTTAGATTGTTATTTTACTAACAATCAATGAAATATATTTTTTTGTCATGTACTAAAAAAAACGCGAATTATAAGTTCTTACCCCCCAGAGAATGTGGATTAGCAACTTTTTCAAATGACATTGCAAATGCGGTAAATGGCGTTTTGGAGACACACTTCCTATTTTGCAAAACAACAACCAAAACCGCCTCATAATGGAAAATTACACCTAAAAGAACCTTGTGCAATCATACGTTTATTTTAAATGCTTTTCAATGCTTCGATAAGTACATCAATATCCTCTTTTGAGTTATAATGACTTAACGAAATGCGCAAATTTGGTTTTTTCAAATCTTCAGCGGAAAGCAGTTCCGCTAAAACATGGGAAGGCCTGATACTTCCGCTCTGACAGGCACTCCCGCGGGAAACAGCGATACCTTTCATGTCCAAATGAAACAGAATCATAGCCGTTTTATCGTTTGAAAAAGGCAATACCACATTCAGGATATTATAAAAACCGTCTCGGCTTCCGTTAATCTGAAGATCAGGAAATTCCAATTCGAGTTGACGCATCAAATAGTTTTTCAATTCCACAATATGATTCCTTTCTGCCTCTAAATTAGAATAAGAAAGCTCCAATGCTTTGGCCATTCCGGCAATTTGATGCACGGCTTCGGTTCCGGCACGCAATCCTTTTTCCTGTTCACCCCCATAAAACAAAGGCTGTAAACCCGAATTTTTTCTGATAAAAGCAAAACCAACCCCTTTGGGTCCGTGAAATTTATGGGCACTGGCCACCAGAAAATCAATCGGCGTCGTTTGCAAATCGATTGTGGTTTTACCGACAGACTGCACGGTATCCGAATGAAATAAGGCATTGTACTGCTTACAAAGCAATCCCACCCTATCCAAATCCAGGATGGTTCCAATTTCGTTATTGACGTGCATCAGGCTTACCAACGTTTTTCCTTCTTTGGAAAGTAACTCAACCAGATTCGTAAAATCGATTGTTCCATCAGACTTAAGGGCAACATAATCTACCTCGATATTGAATTCTCCCTGTAATTGTTGAATCGTGTCTAAAACGGCGTGATGTTCTATTTTACTGCTAATAATGCGACACACTTTTAAATCAGCCACAGCCGAACGTAAAATCCAGTTATTGGCTTCGGTGGCACAAGAGGTAAAAATGATTTCGGGTGCCGTGGCATTGATATTTTTGGCAATGGCCTTTCGGGAAAGTTCCACAATACTTTTAGCATTACGCCCAAAACTATGCGTTGACGATGGGTTTCCGTAATCATCTGCCATTACTTTGGTCATTTCTTGGATCACTTCAGTACGAATTGCCGTTGTAGAAGCGTTATCGAGATATACTTTTTTCATTTTAATTGAAAATTATAATTGGTTTGAACTTTCCAGTTTTGGTGACCGCTTTTTGGATTTCATGCGAAAAATTAATTTCTCATTAAAAACAACTATCGAAACCAAAATCAGGAAGTAAGAGCATAATTGAAGAAGACTAACTTTCTCGTTGTAATAGATGATTGCAAGTAAAAACCCTATAATCGGATTCATATAAATCATAATCCCCACTGCCGAAGAATTGATTCCCTTGAGTGCGTATAGATTTAAAAACAACGGAATGATGGTAAAAAACACCACAATAACCAACATACAACTATAAAACAAAGGTTCTACGGGAATTGCCCCGCTATATTCCGGATAAAAAGGCAACAGTATGCATGCCGTAAAGATCAATTGAATCGTGAGCACCAGAAATTTATCCAGTCCGCTGTTTTTTCGTTGGCTGACTAAATACATCGCATAGGATGCCGCCGTAATAAAGCTGTAAAAAATATCCTGAAAATGACCGAACGCCAGTAAAACGCAACTGAAGAAACTCAGCAGTACTGCCATCCACTGCCACTTACCTAGTTTTTCCTTCAATATAAAAAAAGCCAGAACAGTGGTTAGAATCGGACAAATCAAATAGGCCAATGATGCCGCTTTTACACTGACATGATTCATGACATAAATAAAAATAAACCAGTTAAAACACAAAAACACGGCTCCTCCTAAGGTCAAAACAACGGTACTTTGCCGCTCTTTGAGGGGCATCGCCTTAAAGTTATTCCAATTTTGTAACAGAACCTGGCGTCTGAAAGCGAGATTAACAAATACCATTAACGCCACACTAAAAAATACGCGGTAAAATAAAATATCCAAAGATGGATAATCCTGTAACGGTTTTAAGGCTAAACTGAAAAATCCCCAAATAAAAAAGGCAGAAAAGGCCGCTAAATAATATGTATTAAGTCTCATATTCAGTAATAAATTCCGGCAAAGATAATGATTTCTATTGGCTTTGAATTGCCGGTCCGTTTCGATTTTAATTGAGATTACAGCCTCTTCATTGCATTAATCTAGCTCCTAAAACCCAATGTGCTGTTAAATTCCATGTTTTTGAAGAGAATGTATTTTGGAACAAATTAAAAATTCTATTTTTGTTTCAAATTTTATAGAAATGAAATCGCCATTAACAACAAGTTTGCGCAAGCAAACACCAATAAATAAAAAGGCGATAACATACCTGCCTGTCGGCAGACAGTTATGACCGCTAAAAAAACAACTTTTACATATATGAAAAAAATACTAGGATTATTGGCTGTTACATTGTTCTTAAACGGTTGTGATGACGGTAATTTAACCCAGGAAGATATTAGTTTTGAAGATGTAGCCACACAAAGTTGTACCAACAACGACATTATCTACAAGCTAAACGAGAAAGAAGCCTTACTGCTCGAAATCCCAGAAAGTTCATTCACCAATGAACCCAGCCCGGCTAACGATCCCACTATTATAAACATCAATAGCAGTAATCGTGTTGTATACCGTTTTTATAACGGAACCATAAGTTCAGACAATATTTGCGAAACCATACCGCCTGCAACGCCTATCGTAGTTGATCAATGGAATGCCACTGATGGTCAGATACAAATCACGACTACGATGATTAAAACGACCAATACAACCACCAACAGCACCAAAATTACCGGATACAACCACAATATTGTTTTCAAGAACATCACCTTTGCCAAAAGTAACGGAACGCAGGTGTATGAAACTTTCCCTTTTGGAAATTACACGACAACTGCCACGAACCTGCCTTTTCTTTTTGATCAAACACTTGAAAAATGCAGCAGTTCAAATCAAATTTACAATTATACCAGCAGTGAAGCCATGACGCTAAACATCGACCCAACACTGATTGTAAATGAAGCTACCGCCTTGAACGCGCCAAGAACAGGAATCATAGGAACAACCCAAAACGTTCTTACCTATCGTCTTTTCACAGGTCTTTTGACGGGTGATTATTTTTGCAACACGACCACACCAACCAGCCCGGCCATCAATCAGCAATGGGATGCAGCGGCAGGTGTAAACGGAGTTAGCGGAATCATTGAAGTGACCACAACGACCAATGGACCGGGAAGTTTCATACACACCATCGTGCTTAAAAAAGTTACTTTGACCAAAGGAAACAGCAATTTTACCCTGGGAGACAGTTATACTTTTGGCGAGTTAATCACCACCAATTAAAGACTGTTTTTTTTATAAAAAATCTACTGAAATCTCCCTTAATAAATACCCAATTTCAATCTTCAAAAAAGCCTAAAAACAACCACAAAAACAACTTCCAAAATCGTTGTTTTTTAGCTCAAAAAAAGACCAAAAAAATACCGTCCCGAAATATCGGGACGGTATTTTTTTTTTGCAAAAAACGAAGTGTTTATTTGTTGCTTTGCTTTATAAAAACCTCTGTGGCACCTTGCCCGTATTTTTGATAATTGGCTTCCTGAAACGCAATATTATCATACCTGCCCAATAAAAAATCCAGCTCCGATTTTAGTACACCTTCGCCAACTCCGTGAATAAAAACGATTTTGGGAATGCGATTTTTGATGGCAAATTCAATATGTCTTTTGGCGGTTTCAGACTGCAAAGTCAGGATATCATAATTGGACATCCCGTGCTTGTTTTTGACCAACTTTTCGATGTGCAAATCGAATTCCGGAACCGCAACTTCCCGTTTATCCTTGCGCTCTTTGACAAAACTCCTCGGTTTTGGGATTGCTTTTTCCTTTTCGATTTCATCTCTATCAACCCTTCTGATAGAATCCATTAAATTACTGGAATTGTTTATTTTAACCAATTCATTGACAAAAAAAGTCATCATGAATCCATCCTCTGTTTCTATAGTTACCTCATCATTTTTAGACGAAATCACTACTCCGTTTATGGCTTCATCCAGCACTGAAACCCTGTCTCCTTTACTCAACATCTTTATCTTTTTTTTCTTGATTCTTACTCGGTGTTTTGGCACTCAACCGCATCATCCCAAACATAAAAACAGCCATGGCAACCACTGTAATATATACATTTTTTTCGGTACTCACCTGCCCAAAAAAAGCAACCAATATGGCAACAATCATTATGGGGATTATAATTTTTCTCATCTCTATTTGTATCAGATTTCAAAAGTACTAAATTTAAAACAGCCTGCCTTTTTTATTAAAAAAGCTTTGCTTTTATTTTGTAAATTGTACCGAAAATCAACCGATGAATTTAGACCAATATATGCTTCCCTGTTTAAGTAAAACACTCTTTGGGATGGAGTGTTTGGGGTGTGGATTTCAGCGATCGTTTTTACTCCTTTTGAAAGGCGAATTTAAAGCTTCATTTCAAATGTATCCGGCACTGTTTACCTCACTATTATTTTTGATTTTTTTAGGAGGCCATTTCATTTACAAACCGGTCTTTTCGCAAAAAATAATTCTCGGATTGGCGTTGTTGAATTCGGTTTTCATGATTGCGGGTTACCTCTACAAACATTACTAATTTGCATTGTGACTACTTAGTTATCCGACTCAAAATATCATTCATCATTTCGATTTGTATCTTTTGAATTTCTATTAACTCTTCCTGTTGATGTTGTATCAGGTGGTCTATCTTTTCATGCAGCATCCTAATTTCGAGTTCCGACTTCAGATTAATCAAATAATCCTTTCTGGCCCGATCTCGGTCTTTCTCTTCCTGGCGATTTTGACTCATCATAATTACGGGCGCCTGAAGCGCTGCTATACAAGACAGAATTAAATTCAGTAAAATAAACGGATAGGGATCGAATCCTTTGTTGGCCAGAATATAAATATTAGCCGAAATCCAAAGCAGAATAAATACCCCAAACAGAATGATGAATTTCCAGCTTCCGCCAAAATCGGCCACTTTATCGGCCACAAATTGCCCGAAAGTCCTCATATCGACTTCTTCTTCCACCCTGCTTACCGTGGTATCTTCTTCTTTTAACTCTCTTGCAATCTTTTCTTTTAATTCAGATAAATCCTCAATTTCATTGGACAAATACTCCGAGATGTATTTTTCCCTATATACATTGAGCTCAGTAACCGCTAAAAATTGATCTTTGGTAAACTCCGGAAAGTCTTTTTTCATCAATGCCAATATGGGATTTCGGATTATTCTTCCCGAAATCTTATCAGCCAATGGAAATTCTTTCCGGGAAAGATCACTAATAAAAGTAGCACTGGTTTTCATATTTGTATAATTTTATTTGTCATAGGTCATACCTGCCTCTCGGCAAACAAGTAGGGCTATTGGTCTTCACTTACGTAAACTTGTTGTTAATGGCGATTTCATAGCAACTATTTTAACACACTAATATACATATTAAAAAAATACCGGAATATATAAAATCCTGTACAAACAATTTCACGCGTCACTAATTTTTCCTTCGCCGTCAAGAGTACACCAATTCATGAGGAATAATTCAAAATAGTTCAATATATTTGTTTCATCAAACAAACCGAAAAAACAGGTTCATGAACCATAAAAGAATTCAATTCTGCTGTATCATTCCATTTTCTTTTGGAAATTGTTGTTGCAATTTCTAAAAAACACCCTATTTTTATCCCTTACTACTAACAATTCAATCCTATAATCATGACAAAAGATCTGATTATCAATAATATTAGCGCTTTAAAAAGTCATTTTTCCATTAATTATGGAATTAAAACCAAAACAGAAGCCTTTACCGAAAAACTGTTTTACACCTTATTTGATGCCAACGCCCCTTTGGGTGAAAGCATCGATGAATTGGAAAAACTGTTTAAGGAAATCGCATCTATAGCCTGTAAGAAATCAAAACCAATATGCGATTCTATTTGGGAACAATACCTTGAAAAATTGCCTTCGGTATTTGAAAAACTCAATCAGGATGCGGCCTATATTCTGGAAAACGATCCCGCTTCCAACAGTATTGAAGAAGTGTACCTGGCCTATCCCGGATTTTATGCCATCGCTATTTACCGGTTGAGCCACGAATTGTATCTTTTGGATTTATTGCTGTTTTCGAGATTAATGAGCGAATACGCCCATCGCATCACGGGAACCGATATTCATGCCGGGGCGCAAATTGATTCCCCGTTTTTCATAGACCACGCCACCGGAATTGTAATTGGTGAAACCTGCGTCATCGAAAAACACGTTAAATTGTATCAGGGGGTAACCTTGGGGGCTTTGAGTGTCAGTAAAGACATGAAAAACTCCAAAAGACATCCAACGGTAGAAAAAAATGTGTGCATTTATGCCAATGCCACTATTTTGGGAGGAGAGACGGTCATTGGCAGAAACAGTGTGGTAGGGGGAAATGCCTGGGTGACCAAATCGATTCCGCCAAAATCCATTGTCATGAATACCACCACAACAGAAGTAAAAATTAAAGAGATAAAATAAAATAAATGAAACCTCAAAAATTAGTAGACCTTATTGGCAATACCCCTTTGGTGGAAACGGTCCATTTGGTAAAAAATAAAAACGTAAAACTTTTATTAAAACTCGAAGGCAATAATCCCGGTGGAAGTGTAAAAGACCGTGCGGCTTATAACATGATTGCTTCGGCAGTAGAACGGGGAGAAATCAAAAAAGGGGACAAACTGATTGAAGCCACCAGTGGAAACACCGGAATTGCACTGGCGATGATTGCTCAGTTATTTAATATCGAATTGGAATTGGTGATGCCGGAAGACTCCACCAAAGAACGCACCCAAACAATGCGCGCTTATGGAGCCACCGTAATTTTGACCCCTGCCAGTACCGGAATCATTGGTTCCAGGGATTATGCGGAACAAAAAGTTGCCGAAGGAGGTTACATCATGCTCAACCAATTTGCCAATGACGACAACTGGAAAGCGCATTACAAAACAACCGGCCCTGAAATCTGGAATGATACCGAAGGAACCGTAACCCATTTTGTTTCGGCCATGGGAACCACAGGAACCATTATAGGAACCTCTACCTATTTGAAAGAGAAAAATCCCGCCATTCAGATTATAGGAGCCCAACCGAGTGACGGTTCACAAATTCCGGGAATCAGAAAATGGCCATTGGAATATTTACCTAAAATATTTGATGCCTCAAAAGTAGACCAGACCATTGAGGTTACCGAACAGGAAGCCCGCGATATGACCAAACGTTTAGCGCTTGAAGAAGGTGTTTTTGCCGGAATGAGCAGCGGTGGTTCTGTCGTGGCAGCACTTAAAATAGCAAACGAATTAGAATCCGGTGTGGTGGTCGCTATTATTTGCGACCGCGGGGACCGTTATTTATCTTCCGATTTATTCGATTAATTCAAATGAAAAATAGCCTAAAAGTCTTGAAGTAATTTATTTCAAGACTTTTCTATTTAAACAAATAAGCATGAACCAAGACTGGCCTTATTTAAAAAAGTATCAAAAAGAGAATTCGGATATTGCTCCCGTTAAAAAAGGAGAAAAACGGATTGTTTTTATGGGCGACTCCATCACCGAATTTTGGAAAACCAACCATCCCGATTTTTTTTCCAACAACCCATATCTCAATCGGGGCATCAGTGGACAAACCACACCACAAATGCTAATCCGATTTAGAGCCGATGTCATCAACTTACAACCCCATGCGGTGGTGATTTTAGCCGGAGGCAATGATATCGCAGGGAATACAGGACCAGCTACTTTAGACATGATTATGAATAATTTGATATCCATGGTTGAACTGGCAAAGGCTAATCACATACAAGTAATCCTTTGCTCTGTATTGCCCGCCAATCATTTTCCGTGGAAACCGAATGAAAATCCGGTAGAAAAAATTGTAGCTTTGAACACTTTGATAAAAAATTATGCCGACACGAATAACCTCTTTTATGTAGACTATTTTTCAGCCATGGTGGATAAAAACAAAGGATTAATGGCTGAATATTCGAATGACGGCGTGCATCCCAATAAAACAGGATATGACGTTATGGAGCCGTTGATTACTGCGGCCATTACCAAAATTTCATAAGATAAAAACAAAAATACCAACACCACGAAATCTTCGTTAAAACGAGAATAACACCAAATACTGGGGTTTGCTGTGCGAATGTCTCCTGACTTCGTACCGCAACTAGAAAAAGCAAAACAAGTCAAAAGCTATATCTGTAAAAGATGTGGCTTTTGCATTTTAAATAAATTATGGCTCAATATAATTTTGTTAGATTTGTTTTAATTTTAAACTAGGAATGGTTTACAGGAATGGGTGCGAAGTCTGGAGACATTCGCACAGCACTCTGCTAATTGATACTATTCTCTTTTTTAAATAGACTTCGAACAGCTGGGAAATAAATTGTCCTTAATTTATAATAATAATTAACCATGAAAAACATAATTAGATTTTTAATACTCTTATTAATAACAATATTTCTATATAATTGTAAGGGAGTACCAATGGTACAAACGACAAAAGAGATTAAAGAATTAAAAATTAATGAATCGAAATTTGTGAATAAACCACTTAAACATTTACTTAAAGAAATAGGTCCTCAAATAAAAACTGGCATAGGAATAAATGAGGATCAATTCTTTTTTAGTTTTAGATTTACAACCTTAGAACAACAAAAACTAAATCAAGGACGTTTAGATGATAAAGTATCTTTATATGTTTATGTAAAGGAACGTATTGACTGGCAAGGGGAAAAAAGACCCAAGGGAAATGAAAGCGTCTGGACAAAAGAAGATGCCAAAAAATATGGAGACCTTATTGTAGTTAGAATAAAAGTAATTGAAAAACCCAGTCCCTCCACTAGTCAGAGCATTAGGTAACACTGGGCTAGTGCGAGTGTCTCCTGACCTCGCTCCCACAAAGTTGAACATCAAAACTAAAACCCTGTTAGCTTCCAAACGCTAGCAGGGTTTTGTGTTTCTAAAAACCCTGACTGGTTCATGTAATTTTATTGTAAAACTTGTTAATCTATTTTTAAAACGACTAATAAAAAACACAAAAACACTCCCCATTTAGATTTAAAATTAAAAAAGGATGTGTTAGATTTGCTTTTATTTGAATCATATTTGCGAAACTGTATAATTTACAAACGATGATGCAGAAACAGGAGCAAGTTGAAGTCTCTTATTTAGACTACAATTACCAAAATTTTATAAGATAAAAAACAAAAACAACCATTAATATAAAAAAGAAGATGAATTATCGTAAACTGGGTAAAACCAATTTTAACATATCAGAAATATCGCTTGGCACCTGGCAGGTGGGCGGAAAATGGGGCTCTCCCTTTAATGACAAAACCGCCGATGAATTAATCAATACCGCTATTGATAACGGTGTCAATTTTATAGACACTGCCGATGTCTACGAAAACGGCTTGAGTGAAACTGCCGTGGGAAGAGTTGTTCGTTCCCGTTCCGAGCGCATTTATGTGGCCACCAAATGTGGGCGCCATATCAATCCGCATGTGAATGAGGGCTACCAGCCTAAAGTATTGCAAAAATACGTCGAGGACAGCCTGAAAAGAATGAATCTGGAAACACTGGATTTAAT
>JAKFBW010000128.1:0-12540 GCA_036676965.1 Flavobacterium sp.
GATTTCAACCGAATTGAAGTTACACCAAAATCCAGAAGATTACCGGAGAATGTAGTTGAAACTATTTAAACAAAACTAGCTTTTACAGAACACAGTTCAGAAACAAGCCATACACAAACAATTACAATCAAATTTATAATTAATGGACATCAAAGCATTTTTATTAGACTGGCTGGAAATTAGCAACAGTTATAATACCGAAAACTATTTGGCAAAATATCTGGAAGATGCGGTATTAGATGATCCATCCGTTGGCAGAAAATTTGTGGGACACAAAGGAATTAAAGAGTATTATACGAGTTATTTTATTGGCTATAAAACCCAAACCAAACTGATAAAATTAGACATTCAGGATAATAGCGCTCACATGGAAGTGGAGTTTACGGGAGAATTCCCAGAAGGAAAAATTGGAGGAATATTTGATTTTACCTTCCAGAATCAAAAAATAGCAACAGTACTGGCAAATTTAAAATAAGATGAGCAATAACAACTTTGACGATATAATCAATCGTTCCCTTGAAATACGAAAAAAATACCACGAATTAGAAGTGCAACATCACGGCAGTGAATGGACAGTCGAAGAAGATGCTTTGGCCTTTTTAACCGACGCAGCTTTGGTAGGCCGAAATATAATGTCGCAACAGCAGCGTTGGCCTAAAGCCAATAGTCAATCCGAACTAGAACACAAACTAGGCGAAACTATTTGGTGGCTCATTGTATTGACAAACAGAAGTGATATCGACATCAAAGAAGCAATGGACAATTTTTTATCCAAAACAGAAAAACTTATTGGCTGACAGTTGCATTATTATGGTCAAAGAAATTAAACTAACCCCAATTCTGTTCGGGTTGGCTTACTATTTGCGACAGAAAATGGTGATGCGTTATACTGACGTTTTTGTTTAATAAGGGAACCCTTCGACAAACCCAGTACAGGCTTGACGATTATTGATATTTTTATTTAATTTATTTGAAATCAATTATTTATAAAAAATAAAATATAAGAATAATACGTTATTTTATATTACTTTTTTGTAAAAAATTAAACTTTGAAGAGATTACCGATGCTATTCTAAAAAGGATACCCAATCGCGATATTCAATATTAAATTTTCTTTTCTCCAAGTGCCACTTCCAAAATCAATAGCATCCATCACCCACCTTTGTCCTTCAGGCAAATAGGGCTTTCTCAGCGGAAATGCCAAATCGGTTCTTAAGATTAAAAAAGTAAAGTCGAAACGCAAACCTGCACCGGCACCCACTGCAATCTGTTTCATGAAATCTTTTGAAATTTCGGCTCCGGGTTTGTTTTGATCGGCATTTAACAGCCAAATATTCCCGGCATCTACAAATAGGGCTCCTTTCATTAGTCCATAAATCCGTGCCCTGTATTCCGTATTAAGTTCTAATTTTAAGTCAGCGGATTGTTCCGGCAAATAGGAGTTGGAAATAACAGGTGCTTGGTAACTTCCAGGCCCGAGTGATCTCGCCCTGAAGGCGCGAATACTATTGGTTCCTCCCACAATAAATTGCTTGGTTGTAGGCAATGTTGTCGAATTTCCATAGGCAAATCCGGCACCAACAATAATTCTGCTGGCCAATTCGCTTTCTTTTCCCAGTTTTAAATAATGCCTGAAATCGGCTTTTACTTTTACATATTGGCTAAACGGAACATCAAATACTTTTATCGTGTCGCCTTGTTTGATATTGGCTCCCGTTATCAAACCCGTAACATTTCCTGCCAAATCCGCTTCTCCATTAAAATAGAAGGTATTTTTTTTCCGTTTTAGCATTGTATTTGTGAACGTGTACGAATAGGTCGGTCCAAAAATTAATTGTTTTTCGATTACTTTCCCCAAAGAGGGATCTGCCAAAATATCTTCCCGATATCCTGCAGTTACATTATTCGGGCTCACATACGTAATATCGACAACATTCAATTGGTGTTCTTTTCGGATATTGTCTTTCCAGATGTATCCAAAAGATGTTTTAAAGGAATTTAAAGCATAAAGTTGTGTCCTTTTTTGATATTCATATCGCACTGCTGCTTTTGTTTTGGGAACGAATTCGCTGGAACCTTCAATCTTAAACGGTGTAATGAATCTTGGCCAAGTTAAACTGGTTTCTCCACCCAGTTTATAGATATTATTTCCTTTATTTTCTCCTGAAAGCTGAAAATCGGCTCCGCCAAATACCGATACCGTTAGCAATTCGGCTCCTCGAAATACGTTTCGGTTATTCCAATTTACTTTGATTTCTGTACCGGTATAACTGGCTGAATTGGTTTTTCCCAAAACCTCAACACGGATAAACTTTTTAGGTAAAAGTGTCAGATAATAATACGCATCCAAAGTATTTTTCAAACTGTCCGAAACCTTGAATTCATTTTTTACAAAGCTAAATGTTCCAAGATTTACAAAACGATTTAAGGTGAGATTGTGATTTTTTCGGTTGTAATAGTCTCCTTTTTTAAAATGCAATGCCCTGTCAAAAACTCTTGGTTTAAAAGTGTGTGCCGAATCAATAATGGTGAAATCTTTATACTGGACGACATCTTCTTTTTTGTAGGTAACGCTGTCTTTTAAAACCGAAAAATTGGGATACACCAAAATCTTGTTTATTTTATAGGCAATTGTGGCTTTATCAGGCGTTTCGTCTTTTATTTTTAATTTAATAGTTACCTCATGATCGCCTTTTGTGCTATCTACCTGGGCCAAAATATAATCCGGATTAAAATAATAATATCCTTTTTCCTTAAGCCTTGCGTCGATGCGTTCTCTCTCGGCTTTTATAATATCCAAATCATATGGATTTCCTTCTTTCAATAAAGTTCTGCGACTCGTTCTGGCAATTGATTTTCCCAAAGCCGAAGAATCTTCCGGAAATTGGACACTTTTTATTTTGTATTGTCTTTTAGGAAATATGGTATATTCTGCCTTAGCCCTTTTATTTTTGGCGGTCGAATCGGCACTGACCCTGGTTTTAAAATAACCTTTGTTTTCCGTAAAATTCCTCAAGATTGAGGCATTATAATCCAAATCGACCTTGCTGAAAAGTACGGGTGCTTCCCCAACTTTAGTTCTTAACCAATATCTGATGCCTTTGGCTTTTTTAGGTTGTCCAGCCAAATTATAAATCCATAGTTTAGGTCGTAATCCCAGTATTTTCTTGTTGGGTTTAGGAACGAGTAAATCTTCTGCCTCATTTTCAAGCGCTTTTCGGTCTTTCTTTTTTAGGACTGAATCTTTAACTTTTACGGAACTTCCGGTATACAAAAAATCTCCTTCGGGTAAATATTTAGTGCTGCTGCATCCAAAAGCAAAAAACAAGGATAGCACTATAAAATATTTTATATATCTGGTTTCCATATTTCTAATTTTTTTGCTCATTTTCCTCAATTATCTCTTTCTCAAGTTTTTCTTGCTTTTCCTTTTCTGCTTTGCGTTTTATTTTTTCCTTAAGAATCTTTTCTTTCCTGATTATTTCTTTTTCTTCGGCACTGCGATTAAAAAGTTCCCGGAATTTATTATAACTCATCGTAACAATAAAGGCAAGTCCTGTCTCTACAACCTGTCCAGCAATAGCAACCTGATATTCGTTTTTTCGATAGACGCGAACCATATATCGTCCGTCTTTGGTAAGTTGATAATCTAGCGCAACGTCACCGGCAATATTGGAAACATCTTCGTTGGCACGTTCCTGGCTTTCAACGCCAAAACTGCTTCCTACCGTTATCTTGATTCGGTCATCAAACAGTTTTTTAGAAACGCCGACATTCAAATCGGTTCTGTTTTGCATCGTTCCAGAAGTATAATCTTCTGTCGATTCCAAATCAAATTCCAACTGGATTCCGGATATTAAATCCCCGGCAAGATCATTTAATTGTTGTGAAAGTATTTTGCTTACACTTTGTCTGGCCAGTGATTCGGCACTGGTTCCTCCGCTTTCGCTTGCAAAAGGATTTTCGCCAATAAAACGATTCAACAATAAAAGGGCAAAAACCTGTTTGTTTAATTCTGCCGGTTCTTGTCGTAACTGTTCCAGTTTTGCCTGGGAAGCCGTTACAATATCCGACGAAACTCCATAATTTCCATCGGGAAGAATAATGTCAAATGTTATTTCCGGTTTCAACAATTCGCCGTTCATCTTCAAGATGGTCTGAAAAGGAATTTTCTGTTTGTAGGTGTTTTTAACGGTTTGACTTACTGCTCCCAACTGATTTCCAAGTAAATTTATCGGTGCTGTTTCGACCTTATAAATAGCCGTGATTCTCAAAGTTGCCATCGTTGGCTCTCCATTCCATGTAATAGAACTTCCTTTTTGAATGTCAAATTTTCGTCGTATCATGTTAAAATTCATCTCGTAAGCACCTCCCGAGAATTCATATTTACCTGTTAAAGTCGTTTTTCCCGAAGGATCGATACCTCCGGTAAGTTCGGCCTCTCCTTTAAGATTTAGGTAATCTCCATTTCCTTTGTCGATAACCAAAGTAAGTTCTGCTTCTTTCTTGATCGAAATGGCAACACTGACATCCATGCCGATTAACGCCGACTGATTGAGTTTTTTCTGTAGGGTGACAGTCTGTTTCAGATACAAATTTTCCTCATCCACAAACTCAACAATTCCTTCCCTGTCGGCAATGGAAGGATCGGATTGGGGCAAAACAACCGAAAATTTCGTGCCTTTTATTATTTTGATGTTTCCGCCAACAATCGGATTATCGAGCGTTCCATTTATGTTCAATTTCGTATCTAAAAATAAATCTCCATAAAACAAATCATTGTTGGCAGCTTTAGAATGTATAGCTCTAAAATTATTGGTCACAACGGTCAGACCAAAGTCAAAATTCCTGAAATCTGCTGAATGAATCGTTCCGTTTACAGTCAATTCATTGTCATTTTCATCATATAAAGTAAAGTTGTCAAATGCAATTGCTTCTTTCTGAAATCTGACTTTTTCATCAGTGACTTTAAAATAGGAGTTGATTTTCGTGATTCTGAAACCAGTATCATTAAAGTTTAATTCTCCATTTAATTTTGGTGTATCGGTATTTCCCGTAATCTTGAAATTCCCTGATAAATAGCCTGTTCCATCGGTAATATGATCCATACTGAAACCTTGTATGCTTTTGATTTTCAACTTTTTCAAGTCTAAATCAAGATCGAAACCAGCATCGTTAATTTTATAAGTCCCGACGAGAGTAACATCATTTCCTTCTCCGCTAAGCGAAACATTTGCAGCCAATACATTATTGGTTTTATTGTCAACTTTTATGGCAATATCGCCAACAACTTCGCCTTTTAAAGCAAAATCGTTTATTTTTACATCAGAAGTAAAAGTCGGGTTTGTCATCGCGTTATCAACCAAAGCCGAACCGTTTATCAAACCTTGCATCAACAATTTATCTTTTTTGACCATATTCAAAATCGTCTCTATTTTGAAATTGACAAAATTAACCTGCAGTGGTGCATTGGTCTGATTGCCTTGCGACTGGATTTTAAGTTCTTTCCCGGAATGGTCCAAATAAAATTTATTGACATAAAGTCGTTTATCACCAAACTCAATGGTATTTTCGGCATTGATATTCCATTTGTCATAATTGAGCACAAAATTTCCGGCATCAATTTTCAGTATGTTTTTGGAATCATCATGACGAAATTCTCCGGCAATGAAATATTGTTGTTTGTCTTTTGTATCTTTTACTTCAAGCGCATAAGAAAGAACATTATTTTCCACTTTTCCGGACAAACTGGTATGCGGAACCCTGATTTGTCCGCTTTCGATGGCGGCCACAGAAAAGTAATATTCCAAAGCATTTTCTTTGGCTGCAATAGTTATTTTTCCGCCGGAAATCGTATTATTGGCATACACAATTCTCGGGATTGTTCCTTTTACTTCCAAAGAATCGCTTACATTATTGTATATTCCAGAAATGTTGATAGGCTCTAAACCTGTCAATTCAGGAAAAAGCGTAAAAAGCACTGGATCATTATCTACAAATAGCGTAAAACCTAATCGTTGTTCATCTGATGCTACATTCGCTTTAGGATTGCCCAAATCAATGTATTTTGACAATGATTTCTTGACGGCTGTTTCCAAAGTGGTCAGTTTGTATTTTCCGTCAACTTCGGCTTTCAGAAATTGTGAACTTATTTTGATATTGTTTTTTTCATTGTCTGTGAAAGCCAGAATTTTAATCGAATCCAGCACGACAACTTCGGTTTCCTGCAAAATCTGGATGTTCGAAAGTAAAATTTCCCCGTTCAAAAAATCAGGATTGCTGTTGGCAATATCCGCATCGATGTTTCCGCGCAATTTCATCGGGCCGGCGTGAAGATTCAGTTTTTGGAGATCGGCAATATCCAGATTTAATTTTAATTGTACCGAAGGATATTTGTCTTTCGTTTTTCCGCTGGCAACCAAATCAAAATGTAAATTCGGGTCTTTCATTCCTGATTTTACTGCAAATGACCCGTTTTCGATGTGGCCTTTTAAGGTTAAATTCGTATAAGTATATTCATTGAATACCGCTTTCTGGACAATTCCGTCCAGTTCCGCCTGTGCCGTTTTTGGGTTCAATCCTTTGCCTTTTACTTTCGCTTGAAGCGTTATTTTTCCCAACGAATCATTTTTTATCAAGCTGCCTAAATCAAAGTCCAATAAGTAAACGGTCGCGTCGTATTTCTCTTGATTTTTAATGCGCTGGTCATATTGACCATTCACTTTGGCATTTCCAAAACTGCTGTTTAACGCCAAATTGGTCTTGAAATTCTGGATTGAACCTTTAAATTTCCCTGCTAATTTAAACTGCCAAGGCAATTGAATAGTATTGGGAATCGTTCCTGCCGGCACAAACGAAATCACGTCTTTGGATGTGCTCGAAAATTTCTTTATATCCAAATCATAATAGGCTTTTTGGGCATCTGGAAGTCCGGTAATTCTACCAGAAGCGGAAACCCTGGTGTTTCCAATGCCGCCCATTTCAAACAGTGGAATATTCAGGTTTTTTATTTTTCCGTTCAAACGCGTATTCAAATACAAAACGGCATTTGGATTGTTTTTAAACAGCTCTTCTTTTTGTAAATAGGGAGCAAATAATAAAACATCCTTAAATCCGACTTTTGATTGACTCAAATTGGCGTCCAAACTAAGGATTTCGATATTCTTTTTTAAGGCCTCAATTGATGGATAACCAATTTTAATGCTGTTTTGCAGAAGCGTTTGTGGCGTCTTCAAATACAGATTATTCAAATACGCATTTTTTGGGCCATAAAAGAAATTTGTTTTTAATGCCTGAATTTGCAATCCGCTTTTTTCAATTCCGGCAAGTGATTTTATATTTCCGGAAATAGTATCATTCGCATAATACAGTTTCTCTGCCTTAAAATTGAATTTATCAAAATCAAGATGACTGTAATCAATTCCTTTTGGGATTGGTTTGGATTGCATATCGTCATATTTGAAAGCTATATTTTGCAAGTCGACAGCATTCAATTTTACTTTCCATCCCGTTTGGGCTATGGCAGTCGAATCTAAATTGGGTGTGATAATTTGCTTGTCATTTGCACCCAATCGCAAATTTCCTTTCCCGTTTTTTAATTCGAAAATATCGAAATCGAGCAGCTGCTTATTCAAATCAATTTCATTTACCGATAATTCTAAATTACCTAAAAAGATTCCCGAGCCCAATCTGGAATCTTTATTATCATATGAAATATCAATTTTAGATAAACTGATTTTGCCTAGTTTTAAATTGAAATCTCTTCTTTTCGAAATTGTATCCAACGTTTTTACGGATACTCCGGCAATTTTTTCGACAACATCCTGATTCAAAATTAATTTCAAGCCATCTAAATTGATATTAGGAATGTCGAAATCCAATTTCTCCAAATCGAACTTCTTGAATTTGGTGTCAAAATGGGCGAGTTTTACACGAACATCATTTTTAGCGAAATCATCCTTGAAATTGAAATTGACGTTTTCAAGATTTACTTTTACAACGGAAATTTTAAAAGGTTTACTATTTGAATCTTCATGTTCTTTAGATTCAAATGCCTCGATGATATAATCGAAATTAAAAACGCCATCCTTGTTTCTGGAAATATTGGCACTGGCATTTTGCAGCGAAACTGAATTAATCTCCAATTCACTGCTTAGGAGTTTAAATAAATCAACATCAACTTCCAATCGTTTGCCGCTTAATAAAGTATCTTTTTTCTGGTCTTCAAAATAAAACCCTTCCAAAACAACTTCTTTCGGGAAATTAACGGTAATTCGGTCTAAAGAAACTTTGGTTTTGATTTTATTTTGCAAATAAGAAATGGCCTTGTCTTTTGCATAATTTTGAATGGATGGAACCTGAATTAAAATTGTAAGAAGAAGTAAGAGTGCAATTATTGAAACTACAATCCAAAGTAACACTCGTAGTGTTTTTTTTAGATAATGAATTAGATTCGTATTCATAAGTCAATAAAACACATTTAGATAAAAATAAATAATCTTTTACAAGTTACAAAATTGTAAAAAAACATAGCACAACCTTTTATATAATTATATTTATTTATTATAAAATTTTTATCTGCAAAAGCATTTTTATTACCCCCGATAGCCGATATATCACCACAACGATAGCGCGAAAAATATAATTTATAAAAGTCACGAACAGAAAAAAAACAATATCCCTACCTTTGGGCGCGATATCCAAACAACAATTGAAAACATATTCTTTCGATTGATTTAAAAAAATGAAATCGCCATTAACAACAAGTTTGCGCAAGCAAACACCTATGATTAAAAAGGCGATAACATATGTTACCTCTGAAAAATATAATTTAAACATATGAAAAATGAAATTTAAAGGAGTTATTTTTGATTTAGACGGAACATTGGTAAATTCATTGGAAGACATTGCAGATGCGATGAACAGTGTCCTTGAAAGCCTCAACTACCCTACCCACAGTTATGAAACCTATCAATATTTCATTGGAAGCGGCCTTCGAAATCTGGTGAGTAAATCGTTACCTGCCACAGCCAATGACGAAAACCAAATTGACCGTTGTTACCATTTGATGATTGAGGAATATCGTTCCATTTGCACGCGTAAAACCAAACCGTATGACGGGATATTCGAATTATTAGACGAATTAAAATCCCGCAATATACAGCTGAGTGTATTCTCCAATAAAGCAGATGCGCTGACAAAGGAAATTACAGCCACCATTTTTCCTGACTATTTTAATCCCATACTGGGTTTGACGACAGAATCATTAAAAAAACCAAACCCGTTTAAAACACTGGAAATAAGTAAAAACTTTGGACTAAAAGCCGAAGAAATCCTTTTCATAGGAGATTCGGGTATCGATATGCAAACGGCAACCAATGCCAACATGTGTGCCGTGGGGGTTTTATGGGGCTATAGACCCGAAGAAGAATTGTTGTCAAATGGGGCAAAATATGTATTAAACCAACCTGCTGATTTACTTGAGATTTTATAATTAGTATCCCAAGTAACAACGTAAAAATGCGAAACGACTCTACTCTAATTTGCAGCTGCAATTTCACAAATCGGAAAGTGTACAATTGGAAAATTACACGAATTGGCTATAAAACAGAGTTGGTTGGCTTTTTTATGCAAGCTAAGTGCCTCGGCTATTTTTTCTTTGTTACCGATACAAACTTTAGGATTCAGTTTAATTTCAATAAAACGTCCGCTACCGTCAGCCAAAACTTCCAGAGTGGCCTCCGCTTCGTCTGTATAAGACAGCACATCGATGCCATGTTGTTTGCAAACATATAAATAAGACATCATGTGACAGGAAACCACACTGCTCAACAACAGCTCTTCGGGATTGTACAAAGCAGGATCTCCTTTGAAAGCTTTAGCCGCCGAAACATGCAAAACAGCCTTGCCTTCAATTGTTATCGTATGACTTTTTTGATACACCGTCGTTTCCTTTTTAGAAAAAAGCCAATTTAATTTGGCCACAAATAGATGTTTGAACCCCATATTCTTTTTTTCAAAAGTAATTAAAACATAGCTACTAAACACCGAAACGTTTTAGGCAATATTAACTTAAAATTACTCTTTTTTATAAATAGGGTAAATCAAAAAATAGTAGCTTCGCATCAATAAACAAACCAAACGGCTTGGTCAAATTTTGGCACAATAAGGCCAAAAGCAACACCGTGTATTTAAAACAAACTATAATGGCATCAGGTTTTTTCGCACTATTAGATGATATCGCAGCAATCATGGATGATGTTGCCGTAATGAGTAAAATTGCCGCAAAAAAAACGGCAGGAATTTTAGGGGATGATTTGGCTGTAAATGCAGAGAAGGCATCCGGTTTTATTTCTTCGAGAGAAATCCCCGTATTATGGGCAATTGCAAAAGGTTCTTTTATCAATAAATTAATCATTTTACCCATTGCCTTCTTGCTAAGTTCTTTTTCGCCTCTGGTAATCATCATCATCTTGGTGCTTGGCGGGCTTTTTTTAGCCTATGAAGCTGCCGAAAAAATATACGAATACCTGTTTCCCCACCAGCATGTAAAAACGGATATCACCACGCAAACTTTTACCGAAGCCGAAATTTTAATTATTGAGAAAGAAAAAATAAAATCGGCGATCGTGACTGATTTCATTTTATCCATAGAAATCGTAATCATTGCGCTGGGTACTGTAATTGGGGAACCTATTAGATCACAGATTGCAGTGGTTTCGATAATTGCAATACTTGCAACCGTGGGTGTTTACGGTATTGTAGCCCTGATTGTACGAATGGACGAACTGGGTTTTAAACTTATTGCAATGAGTCCTAAAGAACGTAGTGCATCAAAATTTATAGGGAACATACTCGTACAAGCCTTACCCAAAGTCATTAAAAGTTTATCCGTTATTGGAACCATCGCTTTGATTCTGGTCGCTGGCGGTATATTTGTACATAATATTGATTTTTTACATCATTTAGCTCCCCAATTACCCTCAATTGTAAAAGAATTTGTTATCGGACTTAGCTTTGGACTGGTGGTTTTGGGAGTCGTAACCCTATTCAAAAAAGTAATTGGAAAAAATTAAGTGGTTTTCGAAGTATATAGACCAATCAAATAACATCTTATGACAATAGAAAAGAAAAAAAAGCTAGTTTTACCCCAAAATAATTGACTTACACCAATGCACCCAAAAGAAAACTGGGATATTCTATTATCCAACAAAGTTCATAAAAAAGGACTTATTGATTCCCTGCTTACCCGCAAAGCAACGGGAAAATTGGCCTTTTTTAATTCCTTGAAAGGCCTTCTTTTTTCGGATATGGCCATCGAGAAATTTATCGAACGGGAAGACCAATACGACATTGTGGAAGCCGCAACCGAAAAGAACCGAAAACTGCGCAGCTTTTCTTCGGGAGAACGAAAAAAAGAGTTTCTGAACTATTGCCTGTCCCAAAAACCGGATTACATTATTTTTGATAATCCGCTCGATCATTTAGACCAGGAATCCCGAAAAGCATTGAGGGATTCCATTGAAAAGCTTCGTGAATCGATTCATGTCATCCAACTCGTGAACCGAACCGCAGATTTATTGCCATTCCTGAGCAACAAAGCACAGATTAACGATAATTTATATGCTTTAGATGCCATCGACTTTTCCGAAAAAACAAATATCACGATAGCATCCAGCCGCATTCCCAAACCGGCCAATGCGATTGAATATAAGGATAATATTTTGGTTCGAATGAAGGATATCACCGTGACCTATAATGAAAGACCCATCGTAAATGCGGTCAATTGGACCATCAAAAAAAGTGAATTTTGGCAGCTTATCGGACCAAACGGCTCCGGAAAAAGCACCCTTTTATCAATGATAACGGGCGAAAATCCCAAAGGCTACGGACAGGACTTATGGCTTTTTGGCATACAAAAAGGCAGTGGGGAAAGCATTTGGGACATCAAAAAAAATATAGGGTATTTTTCTACCGCCATGACCGACTTGTTTCAAAAAAACCACAGCCTGGAAAACATGATTCTATCGGGATTTTTTGATTCCATCGGATTGTATATTAAACCAACAACATTACAGAAAAAAATTATGAATGACTGGCTCGACCTCATCAACATGAGCCATCTAAGAAATGTAATGTTTTATAAACTTTCTATCGGGCAACAACGCGTGGCATTGATTATCCGTGCCGTACTCAAACATCCGCCTTTGGTAATTCTCGACGAACCCGTTGAAGGTTTGGATGACGAAAACGTGCAACTGGTTACCCAGCTCATCAATCTGTTAACCCAGGAAACCGATATGACGGTACTCTTCGTTTCCCACCGTATCGAACCAAGTTTGGCCCCGAATTTGGTTTACGAACTCATTCCGTCTGAAAATGGCTCGATTGGCGTGATAAAAAAATAATTCTATTCTAATAAAAAAGCTTGAAACAATACGTTGCTTCAAGCTTTTTATTTAATCAATTGCCACTTTATAGGTTGGATCTTCCATTATATTGACATCGATAATCTCATCGGCGTTATGCAGCAACTGGCGG
>JAKFBW010000129.1:0-112373 GCA_036676965.1 Flavobacterium sp.
TTGGGAAGCCTATTTTATCTATGATTTGGAAATTATGTCTAAGGTGGCAACCATATTAGATAAAAAGAAAGATCAGGAACATTTTTCAGAATATTATAAACAACGAAAAGAGTTTTTCAATAAAACCTATATCGATACATCAACAGGAAAAACTATTTTTAGAGGTAAAATTATAGATACGCAAACCTCGTATGTATTGCCTTTTGCTTTTACTATTTTGAATAAAGAGAATGCTGATCTGGCTATAACGCAGTTTGTAGCTTCTATAAAAAGAGAAAATAAAACAGATCAAGGTGTTGTTTGTCCGCCCTATTCATTAATGACAGGGTTTATTGGAACTGCCTGGGTAAATAAAGCGCTATCTGATAATGGGTATTCTAATGTTGCCTATCAATTATTGCAGCAAACCTCTTATCCATCATGGCTGTACCCGGTAAGTCAGGGAGCGACTACTATTTGGGAACGCTTGAATTCGTATACGCATAAAGACGGATTTGGAGGAAATAACCGGATGAATTCTTTTAATCATTACGCTTTCGGTGCTGTAGGAGCATGGATGTATAATTATTCGTTAGGAATTGTAAGAGATGATAATTCACCGGGATTTAAACATTTTGTGTTACAGCCAGAACCGGATACTACCGGGCAAATGAGCTTTGTAAATGGCTATTACGATTCGATGTACGGACGTATTGAAAGTAGTTGGGAAAGAAAAAACGGCAAATATTATTTCCGTTTTGTTGTGCCACCAAATACAAATGCAACACTTTACTTACCTGCTTTAAAATTAAGAGATGTGATTTTAAAGGGTAAAAAGAAAGGAATACAATTTTTGAAAGTAGAAAATGATAAAGCTATTTTCAAAGTGGAATCGGGGGAACATATATTTGAAACATTTATATAAATTGATACAGCAATAAATACCAAATCTAAAGTGGTTGGTTCAGGAACCTATCATTTTGAAATGCAGCTGTAATTTATTTAAAAAAATCAATACAATCTGTTATAATTATAAGAGGTTTCGCTTTAAATCACAATGAATCAGTTAAATAATATATAAAAAAATGAATTTATTACAGAATAATTGCATAAAAGTAAATAATGTCATGACTGTGCAGGACAGTTATGTTTTAGATATTCTATTATTTTACAAAGCCAAAAATTATTAACACTAAAACCAAATTATTAAATGGAATCAATACTCGGTATTCTTTTTCACTCTATTGGAGGTTTCTCCTCGGGAAGTTTTTATATGCCTTTCAAAAAAGTCAAAGATTGGGCTTGGGAAAGCTACTGGATTGTAGGTGGTTTTTTCTCCTGGTTAATCGTTCCGCCTATTGCCGCCTATTTGACAATCCCAAATTTTACAGATATTATTAGTGCAGCTACACCTACTATTAAATACTTTACTTTTTTAATGGGATTGCTTTGGGGAATTGGAGGATTGACTTATGGTCTGGGGGTTCGTTATTTAGGAATGTCTTTAGGGAATTCGATTGTTCTTGGTTTTTGTTCTGCTTTTGGAGCATTAGTGCCACCAATTTATTATAATTTCAATCACGTTGAAGGAAAAGTTTCTTTTACAGATATGCTTGCCAATCCTGGAGGTCAATTAGTTTTACTGGGAGTGTTCGTATGTTTGTTAGGTATTGCATTTTCAGGTAGAGCAGGTATGCTCAAAGAACTTGATTTTGAAGGAGCGGACAAAACACATATAAGTAAAGGTGAATTTAGTTTAGTTAAAGGATTGATCATTGCGGTTATTTCGGGAATTCTTAGCTCTTTCTTTAATTTTGGAATTGAAGCAGGGAAGCCAATGGCTGATGTTGCCAATGAAGCCTGGAAAGCATTAAACCCAGGACAGGGGGAATTTCTATATCAAAACAATGTTACTTATGTAGTATTGCTTTGGGGAGGTTTAACGACCAATTTTATTTGGTGTATGTATCTTAATTTTAAAAATAAAACTTTTGGAGATTATACAAATACAAGTGCTCCGATAAGTAAAAATGTTTTGTTCTCGGCAATTGCTGGAACTATGTGGTTTTTACAATTTTTCTTTTATGGAATGGGTGAAAGTAAATTAGGCAACGGGGCAAGTTCATGGATTCTACACATGGCAACCATTATTTTAACAGCGAATTTTTGGGGCTTTTATTTAAAAGAATGGACAGGGGTTTCCAAAAAGACTTTTAGAACGTTCTTAATGGGTATCGGATTAATTCTTGCCTCTATTGTGTTGGTGGGAATCGGAAATTCACTGTAATAAATTAAGTATTTTATAAACAATTTTAATATTATAAAAATGTCAAATATAAACACAAACAACATGACTTTTAATCACGTGAGCTACCTATGGGATGAAGCTAAAGCTGCTGAATTAGCAGGAGATGAAGTGGCGCTATTTATTTACCGTTCTAACTTGTTAGGCGCAGATTTAAGATTAACAAACTATGGAGGTGGGAACACTTCGGTAAAAATTACAGACAAAGACCCGTTGACAGGGGCAGATTCTGAGGTAATGTGGATTAAAGGTTCTGGTGGGGACATTGGTACATTGACAAAATCAGGTTGTGCGGCTCTTTATTTAGAAAGACTTCGCAATTTGGAGAACGTATACAGAGGAATTGAATTCGAAGATGAGATGGTGGAGTTATTCAATCACTGTATTTTTGATTTAGCTTCTAAAGCACCTTCCATTGATACGCCCTTACACGGTTTCTTGCCTTTCAAACATATCGATCACTTGCATCCTGATGCTGCAATTGCTATCGCTGCTGCAAAAGACGGAAAAAAAATCACTGAAGAATTGTTCGACGGACAAATTGGATGGGTAGGATGGCAACGTCCAGGTTTCGACCTAGGATTGCAAATGCGTGCTTGTCTTGAAGAAGCTGAAAAGAAAGGAAAAAAATTAAAAGGAGTAATGTTAGGTTCTCATGGATTGTTTACCTGGGGAGACACTGCTTATGAAAGTTATGTAAATACTCTTGAAGTAATCGAAAAATGTGCGGAGTATTTAGAGTCTAACTACGGAAAAACACGTCCGGTTTTTGGAGGTCAAAAAATAGAAAGCCTTCCGGAAGAAGCTCGTAAATTGAAAGCGGCAAAAGTAGCTCCAATTTTACGTGGATTCTGTTCTTCTGAGCGTAAAATGATCGGTCACTATACTGATGATGCAAGAGTATTGGAATTTATTAATTCTAATGATTTGGCAAAATTAGCTCCGTTGGGAACTTCTTGTCCAGACCACTTCCTGCGTACTAAAATCAGTCCTTTGGTTTTGGAATTAGATCCAAACGAAGATTTATCAGACGTGGAAGCAATCAAAGCAAAATTAACTCCTGCTTTTGAGGCTTACCGTGCAATGTATACGGATTACTATAATACTTGCAAAAAATCAAACTCACCAGCCATGCGTGATCCAAACCCGGTGGTAATTTTATACCCAGGAGTTGGTATGTTTACTTTTGCAAAAGACAAAACAATGGCGCGTTTGGCATCAGAATATTATATCAATGCGGTAAACGTAATGAAAGGGGCTGAAGCAGTTTCAGAGTACACTTCATTGCCACGTCAGGAAGCTTTTGATATCGAGTACTGGTTATTGGAAGAAGCTAAATTGCAACGTATGCCAAAACCAAAAGCATTATCTGGAAGAATCGCTTTGATTACAGGTTCTGCCGGTGGAATTGGTAAGGCTATCGCCAAGAAATTTGCCGAAGAAGGTGCTTGCGTGGTGATCAATGATATCAACGAAGAGCGTTTAGAGGGAGCAACGGCTGATTTTATTAAAATGTTCGGAAAAGATGCTGTTTCAAGCACTTTATTGAATGTTACTGATGCTGATAGTACAGCTAAAGCTTTAGACGCTGCCTGTTTGGCCTTTGGTGGTGCTGATATTATTGTAAACAATGCCGGAATCAGTATTTCTAAATCTATCGCTGAGCACTCATTAGAAGAATGGGACAGATTATATGATATCTTGGTTAAAGGACAATTTATTGTTTCTAAAGCTGGAATCGAAGTAATGCGTAAACAAGGATTTGGTGGGGATATCGTAAATATCGTATCTAAAAATGCGGTAGTTGCCGGACCAAACAATCCTGGATACGGTTCTGCAAAAGCAGCTCAAGCGCATTTAACCCGTTTGATGGCCGCTGAACTGGGAGCAGACAAAATCCGTGTGAACACGGTAAACCCGGATGCTGTAATCTCTGACTCCAATATTTGGTCAGGTGGATGGGCTGAAGGTCGTGCGAAAGCGTATGGTATTACAGTGGCTGAATTGCCTGCTTACTATGCAAAACGTACTTTATTAAATGAAATTATATTGCCAGATGATATTGCTAACGCTTGTTATGCATTTGTAGGTGGACTGTTGGGTAAATCAACAGGAAATGCCTTGAATGTTGACGGTGGGGTATCTATGGGCTTTTACCGATAATTTAGATGTTTGTTTTCAACATGTCTGGTTAACATGTTGAATGTTTAAATTGGTTTTTAGATTGGTTTTTCTAACGTCCGTGTACTGCGGACGTTGGATTTACTTAGGGTATAGACAATCCAATTGTTTAAAATTATAATTTTAAATGTACTTCTTCCGTCTATCAAATTCCAATTATTGAAGTATCCTTTACTTTGTAAAATAATTACAATATCAGGAGTGTAATTGCAGTAACCCATTGTTGTAATTCATCAAAAAAATACTCCTCAATTATATAGATTTTTTTATTTACCTTACTTAAAAAAAAGATTATGATCATTGATTCCAATAAAATAGCATTACATAATGATGAGCTTTTAAAAAATCATCAAAATAAATTAGTTTTCACAGCTTCAGAAATTGCGGAAACAGAAAGTATTATCCAAAAATTAATCGATTTCCAAATCGCTATCCCATCTTGGGCTTTAGGAACAGGAGGAACTCGTTTTGGTCGTTTTCCTGGTGGTGGAGAACCACGTTCATTAGAAGAAAAAATTGAAGATGTAGGTTTGTTACATGCTTTAAACAATGCTTCAGGAGCAATCTCTTTACACATTCCATGGGACATCCCAACAGACCGTAATGCTATCAAAGCTTTGGCTGCTCAACACGGTTTGAAATTTGATGCAGTTAACTCTAATACATTCCAAGACCAGGCTAATGCTGAGTACTCTTATAAATTTGGTTCTTTACAAAATGTAAACAAAGCAATCCGTAAACAAGCTGTTCAACACAATATCGACGTAATCCAACAAGGTGTTGAGTTAGGTTCTGAGTCATTGACCGTTTGGTTGGCTGATGGTTCTTGTTTTCCAGGACAATTAAATTTCCGTAAAGCTTACGAAAACACCTTAGAAAGCTTACAGGAAATTTATGCTGCATTGCCTTCTAACTGGAAATTATTCTTAGAGTACAAATGTGCAGAGCCTAATTTCTATTCTACTACAGTTGCTGATTGGGGACAATCGTATTCTTATGTGAAAAAATTGGGTGATAAAGCGAAGACGTTGGTTGATTTAGGTCACCACCTTCCAAATGCGAATATCGAGCAAATTGTTTCTATATTATTGATGGAAGATAAATTAGGAGGTTTCCACTTCAATGATTCTAAATACGGAGATGACGATTTAACTGCCGGTGCCTTAAAACCATACCAATTATTCTTAATCTTCAACGAATTAGTAGAAGGAATGGATGCAAGAGGAATGAACCACGCAACTGATTTAGGTTGGATGATTGATGCTTCTCACAACGTAAAAGATCCAATGGAAGATTTATTGCAATCTGTTGAAGCGATTATGATTGCTTATGCTCAGGCATTATCTGTTGACAGAAAAGCGTTAGAAATTGCTCAAAATGAAAATGATGTAGTTAAAGCGCAAGAAATTCTACAAAATGCGTTCCGTACCGATGTTCGTGCATTAGTTGCAGAAGCTCGTTTACGTGCTGGTGCTGCGTTGAATCCGGTTGGATTGTACCGTAATCTTGCCGTAAGAAATGAACTTGTCGGAGAAAGAGGACTTAAAACTGTAGCTACGGGCTTATAAAATAGCAATAATGAATGTAGTAGCAATTTTTGATATTGGTAAAACGAATAAAAAAGTATTTCTGTTTGACGAGAGCTATAAAATTGTCTGGGAAAGATCGGTTAATCTGGAGGAAACTGTAGATGAAGATGGATTCCCTTGCGAAGATATTGAAGTTCTTAAAAACTGGATTTTAGACAGACTGTCTGAGATAAAAAATCTTTCCGATTATATTCTTAAAGCCATAAACTTTAGTACCTATGGTGCCAGTTTTGTTTATGTGGATGAGAATGGCAAGGCCTTAACCCCCTTGTACAACTATCTTAAAGATTACCCGGAAGCCTTAAAGAAAAAGTTTTATGATACATATAAAGGGGAAGAAGTTTTTGCAGTAAAAACAGCTTCTCCTGTTTTAGGAAGCTTAAATTCTGGGATGCAGATTTACAGGTTGAAAGAAGAAAGACCGAAGTTGTTTGATAAAGTGAGCTATTGTTTACACTTGCCTCAATACTTAAGTTTTCTTTTGACAGGCCAATGTTTTACGGATATAACCAGTATAGGATGCCATACGAATCTTTGGAATTTTAAAAAGATGAAGTATCATAAATGGCTGAAAAAAGAACAAATTATTGATAAAATCGCACCACTGCATTATGCAAAAGATGTCATCAAAATTGATGGCGATATTGCAGTAGGGGTGGGATTACATGATAGTTCTTCGGCCATGATTCCATATACGATCAATTTTACAGAACCGTTTGTATTATTATCTACCGGGACTTGGAGTATTTCTTTGAATCCATTCAATAATAGACGATTGACGTTTGAGGAATTGCAACACGACTGTTTGTGTTACTTGCAGTACACCGAAAGACCAGTTAAAGCCGCAAGACTTTTCTCCGGTAACGAACATGAAATTCAAGCCAGGCGTTTAGCGGCACATTTCAACGTTCCTTTCGATACGTTCAAGACCGTATTGTATGATAAAAAAATCATTTCCAATTTAAGGGCGATAAATAAGAAAAAGAAAATAGCTGTAAATAAAGCGGACATCCTCAAGGAGTGTGCTTTCGGAAAGAGAGATCTCAATGATTTTGAAAATTATGAGATTGCCTACCACCAGTTGATGTTAGACTTGGTGGAACAGCAAATTTTCTCTACCGATTTAGTCATTCATAACAGTCCTGTGAAGAAAATATTTGTAGATGGCGGTTTCAGTAAAAACACCATTTTTATGAATTTGTTGGCAGAGGCCTATGCAAATTTGGAAGTTTACGCCGCTTCGATGGCACAAGCGAGTGCTTTAGGTGCCGCTTTGGCAATTCATGATAATTGGAATCCAAAGCCAATTCAAAATGATTTGATTGATTTGAAATTTTACAAACATTAAATATAAAAATGAGCATATCTTAGTTTTTTCTTAAACTTCCCGGATATGCTCTATTTTTTTAGATTTACAAAATAAATAACGATAGGTAATAGTACCATTAACAAGTGGTTTGCGCAAGCACACCTTTACATAATGGTGATACCATACCAGCCTGTCGGCAGACAGGTATGACAACTAACAATTAAATTTTACATATATGAAATCGCCACTAACAACAAGTTTGCGCAAGCAAACACCAATAAGCAAAAAGGCGATAACATATATGACCTCTAACAAATAAATTTTACATATATGAAAATTGGACTTTTTATACCTTGTTATGTTGACCAATTTTATCCCCAAGTAGGTATCGCCACCTATGAATTATTACAAAAATTAGGTTGTGACGTTCGTTTCCCGATGAAACAAACCTGCTGTGGCCAACCGATGGCCAATAGCGGATACCAGCATTTGACTACAGGCTGTGATGCTAATTTCATTGCCAATTTTGCCGAGTTCGATTATATCGTTTGTCCTTCGGGAAGTTGTGTTATGCACGTAAAAGAGCATTTGCATGATCACAAACAGGAAGAATTGGCGGCTCAAATGAGAAAAAGAGTTTTCGAATTGACTGAGTTCATCACCGATGTTTTGAAAGTGAATTACATTGAAGGACGTTTTCCGTACAAAGTGGGAATGCACCAAAGTTGTCATGGTCAACGTGGGTTAAAACTGTCTCAAATGAGCGAATTGAATGCTGCTCCTTTCTCTAAACCGGGACAGTTGTTGCAGAATATAGAGGGATTGCAATTGGTCTCTTTAAGCAGAAAAGACGAATGTTGCGGTTTTGGCGGTACTTTTTGTGTAACCGAAGAAGCCGTTTCCGTAAAAATGGGTCAGGATCGTATTAAAGACCACGAAAGGCACGACGTAGATTATATTACCGGTGGTGATATGTCTTGTTTGATGCATTTAGAAGGGATCTTAAACCGACAAAAAAGCCCCATTAAAGTGATACATATTGCCCAAATATTAAATTCTATGAACGTATAAATGGTACTGATCGAAAAACAAACATAAACGTAATTACAGTAAATTATTAGTATACAATGAAATGAGCATAACGGAAATGCGTTGCAAAAACCCATGAAGAGCTATGCGAATTACATATTCCAATAAAATACAAATATTATCTACATATGAAAAAAATCATTTTGAGTTTAGCCGTTTTGCTATCTGTCGTTTTCTTTTCGTTTAAAGAAAAGAAAAAGGGCATAAGCATAAAAGAAGTTGCGGTTGAAGCCCCTTTTGAGATGCCCAACATCAAAATTCCGGATTTCAGTAATTGTAAAAAAGTATCTATTGTTGATTTTGGTGCAGTAAAAGGCAATAAGGAAAAGACATCCCAAGCGATTGCAAAAGCAATTGCAAAAATGAATAAAATAGGTGGGGGTACCGTTATTATTCCACAAGGGGAGTGGCTGACAGGGAAAATTCATTTCAAAAGCAATGTAAATCTGCACCTGGATAAAGGGGCGGTTTTGCTTTTTTCTGAAGATCCCAATGATTATCTGCCTGCCGTCAACAGCACTTGGGAAGGATATGAATGTTTGAATTATTCCCCGTTGGTTTATGCTTACCAGTGTAAAAACATTGCCATAACCGGTGAAGGGGAGTTAAAAGCCAAAATGGATGTATGGAAAATATGGTTTGCAAGACCCAAAGGGCATATGGAAAGCCTGAAAAGATTGTATTATCTGGCTTCTTATAATAAGCCAATGGAAGAGCGCCAGATGGTAAATGACAGCGCGCATTTTCGTCCTCAATTCATCCAGTTTAACCGTTGTGAACGCATTTTAATGGATGGGGTTTCCATAACGAACAGCCCTTTTTGGACCATTCATCCCTTTCTTTCTAAAGACGTTGTACTTAGAAATCTGAAAGTATATGCCCATGGCCATAATAATGATGGCGTAGATCCCGAAATGAGTCAAAATGTACTAATCGAAAATTGTGTTTTCGACCAAGGTGACGACGCTATTGCCATCAAATCCGGTAGTAACCAGGATGCCTGGCGATTGAATACGCCTTCTAAAAATATTGTGATGCGCAATTGTACCGTCAAAAACGGGCATCAATTGGTAGCTATTGGAAGTGAATTGTCGGGTGGAGTCGAAAATGTATTTATCGATAAATGCACTGTGGTGGATGGAGCTAAATTGAACCATTTGTTGTTCATAAAAACCAACGAGCGACGAGGCGGATATGTAAAAAATATCTACATGTCGAATGTCGTTTCCGGCAAAATTGATTTAGGTATACTTGGTATTGAAACGGATGTATTGTACCAATGGAAAAATTTGGTTCCAACAATTGAACGCCGACTTACCCCTATAAAAAATGTATACCTTGAAAACATTCAGGCAACTAATGTTAAGTTTGTATCAAGAGTATTAGGGCAAAAAGAATTGCCAATAGAAAATGTATTTCTTACTAATGTTAAGGCAGATTTAATTCAAGAAAATAATCATGTTCATGAAAATTTATTGAATTTTGTAAATAAGAATTAATGAAAAATTAATTGCATCTGGAGTGTTTTTGTACTGATCGAATCATTCCATTTTCAAACTTAGAAAAGATGACTTCAAAAAAAAATATTGATCATAGCGAAGCGGCAGCGATTTTTAATAAAGATGTTAAGCGAGTAGACTGGCATGATGAAACGCTTTGGTTTGTGCGTGAAAAACGGGATAAATCAGCGCATCAAATCCCGGATTGGGAATTGCTTAGAGAGACCGCATCGGGTATTAAAAATAATGTCTTGTCAAATATCCATGATTATTTGATAGCATTTGAATTGAATGCCCAAAAGAATGGAATCGTCGTGCATTGGGCTGCCGATGCCGATGAACACAATAAAATAGTGCATTCTATTATTGCCAAACACGGAGTAAAGCAAATGGTGAAATCCAAATCGATGCTTACCGAAGAATGCCATTTGAATGAATATTTAGCCGAAAAAGGAATTGGTGTTATTGATTCGGATTTAGGGGAACGCATTGTTCAGCTTAGAAAAGAACCGCCAAGCCATATTGTTTTACCGGCGATTCACCTGAAAAAAGAGGATGTAAGCGAAACGTTTCATGAACATCTGGGAACCGAAAAAGGGAATTTTGACCCACAATACTTAACAGAGGCAGCCCGTATGGATTTAAGGGATACCTTCCTTACCCGAAAAGTAGCCCTGACCGGAGTTAATTTTGCCATTGCCGAAACCGGGGAATTCGTGGTTTGTACCAATGAAGGAAACGCTGATATGGGTGCCCATCTGGCCGATGTGCATATTGCCTGTATGGGTTTTGAAAAATTAATTCCACAACGCAAACACTTGGGTGTTTTTCTTCGTTTGTTGGCCAGAAGTGCCACCGGACAACCGATAACAACTTTCTCCAGTCATTTTAAAAAGCCAAGAGCAGGTCAGGAAATGCATATTGTCATCGTTGATAATGGCAGAAGTACCCAACTGGGAAGAGAAGATTTCAGAAATTCATTAAAATGTATCCGTTGCGGGGCTTGTATGAATACCTGCCCGGTGTATAGAAGAAGTGGTGGACACAGTTACCACAATGCCGTGGCAGGACCTATCGGTTCTATTTTGGCACCTAATCTCGATATGAGTAAAAATGCCGATTTGCCTTTTGCGAGTACACTTTGTGGGTCTTGTACCAATGTTTGTCCCGTAAAAATCGATATTCACGACCAATTGTACAAATGGCGTCAGGTATTGGTGAAAGAAGGGCATACCCCGGCAGTAAAAACTATTGCCATGAAAGGAATGTCGGCTGTTTTATCAAATCCTATGGTATTTGATTTGGCAGGAAAAGCAGGCCGATTTGTGATGAAAAATGCGCCTTTTATGGTCAATAATAAGCTGAATGCCTGGTACAGGCAAAGAGAAATGCCTGCACCGCCGGAAGAGTCTTTCAGAGAATGGTATAAGAAAAATTCAAAGGAATCAAAAGAAAAAAACAATGAGTAGTAAAGCCTCAATTTTACAAAAGATAAAACAAAATCAGCCGAATGTAGTTCAGGAATTACCGAATTTGAACACTTTGGGTTCGGAAAATTTTGATGTACTCGATAAATACAAAACCGTATTGAAAGGGATTGGCGGTGATGTTGTTGAAATCAAAGACTATAGTGAAGTTATCGCATTTGTAAAAAATAATTATGCCACCGATAAGCGTATTATTACCACCATTCCTGAACTGGTCGAAATCGCTGCGATGGATTGGACGAATGATGAGCCGCATTCTTTGGAGGATGTTGAACTTACCTTGGTAAAAGCCCATTTTGGTGTGGCCGAAAATTCGGCTCTTTGGGTGACCGATGATATATTAGGACAACGGGTTTCGACTTTTATTCCACAATATTTAGCTATTATTGTAAACAAAAAAGATATTGTCGCTACGATGCATCAGGCGTATGAGCGTATCGGAAACCAGGAATACGGCTTCGGGTCGTTTATTGCCGGTCCGTCCAAAACAGCCGATATCGAACAGTCGTTAGTGCTTGGAGCCCATGGTGCCAGAGGATTAACGGTTTTTTTAATAGACTAAATTTTAATTGTCAATACATAAAATAGAAATTTTGGAAAACGATTTTACATTAAAAGGGAAGGTAATAGTTGTTACCGGAGCAACCGGAATATTAGGGGAAGCTTTTGTTAAAGGTATTGCTGATGCCGGCGGAATAGTGGGCGTACTGGGAAGAAATGAAAAAGTGGCCAACGAAAGAGTAGAGGCGGTTATCAGTCAGGGTGGCCAGGCCATTGCCTTAATTGCTGATGTGACCAATGAGCAGGATTTAATAAAAGCACGTGATTTAGTCCTTTCAAAATACGGGAAAATAGACGGATTGGTGAATGCTGCCGGAGGAAATATGCCGGATGCGGTGGTACAGCCGGATCAGGATGTTTTTCAATTGAATATGGATGCCTTACAACAAGTGATGAATCTGAATTTATTCGGGACACTTTTACCAACCCAGATTTTTGGTGAGGCGATAAAAAATAATGAGACCCCGGGAAGCATCGTAAATATTTCATCGGTGGCAACCGAACAGGCTTTGACAAAAGTTTTAGGCTATAGTTTGGCTAAATCGGCGATTGATTCCTATACCAAATGGTTTGCTGTGGAACTTTCCAGACGTTATGGCGATAAAATACGAATGAACTCTGTAGTTCCCGGATTTTTCCTGACCGAACAAAACAGAACCTTATTGACCAATACCGATGGAAGTTTAACCGAAAGAGGAAATTTAATCATCCAGAATACGCCTTTCAGTCGTTTTGGGAAACCGGAAGAATTAATTGGTGCTTTGGTTTGGTTGTTGAGTGATGCCTCAAAATTTGTTACCGGATCTAAGGTAACCGTAGATGGTGGATTCACTATTTTTAGTGGGGTATAATCAATAAAAAAATAGATAATAATGTATAGAATGAAACAAACATGGAGATGGTTCGGTCCGAATGATCCCGTAAGTTTACAACATATAAAACAAACCGGTGCTACCGGGATTGTTTCTGCTTTGCATCATGTGCCTCATGGTGAAGTTTGGACAGTTGCAGAAATCAGTAAGAGAAAAGCCGAAATTGAAGCCCAAGGTCTGACATGGGATGTGGTAGAGAGTATTACGGTGCATGAAAACATCAAAACCAAATCAGGCAATTATCAGGAGTATATTGAAAAATACAAAGAAAGCATCCGTAATGTAGCTGCTTGCGGCATTCCGGTTATCACGTATAATTTCATGCCCGTTAATGACTGGACACGTACACAATTGGATTATGTAATGCCGGATGGTTCTCAGGCCTTATATTTTAACTGGATTGATCTGGCCGTTTTTGATATTTATATTCTGAAAAGAGAAAACGCACAAAAGGATTATCCTGAAGCCATTGCAGCACAAGCCAAACAACGTTTTGAAAAGGCTACAGCGCAAGATTTGAAAGCACTTTCAGGTGTGGTGATGTTTGGTATTCCCGGTGAAGAAAAGATGACGGTAGAAGGTATGCAGGCGGCGTTAAAACCGTATGCTAATATAAATAGAGATATTTTAAGAGGAAATCTGAGTTATTTCTTGAATGAAATTTGTCCGGTTGCGGATGAATGTGGCGTAAAATTAGCCATTCATCCGGACGATCCTCCGTTTGATATTTTAGGATTGCCTAGGATTGTGAATTCGATAGAAGATTTCGAATATATTCTTTCCAGTGCTCCTTATGCCTCTAACGGAATTTGTTTCTGTACGGGTTCTTTGGGAGCCTCAGCCAAGAATGATTTGCCGGAAATGGTCAAAAAACTGGACACCAACATTCATTTCATCCATTTGCGTAATGTGCGAAGAGACCAGGAAGGAAATTTCTTTGAAGCGGATCATTTAGACGGCAACGTTGATATGTATGCGGTGGTTAAGGAATTGTTGTTGATCCAGAAGAATAATAAACTAACGATTCCTTTCCGTCCGGATCACGGCCACCAGATGTTGGATGATTTGGGGAAAGTGAATAATCCGGGGTATTCGGCAATAGGAAGATTGAGAGGATTGGCGGAATTAAGAGGACTGGAAGAAGGGATTATCCGTTCGTTATAATTCTTAATTGTTTATAAATTAAAAGCTTGATAAACGAATTTATCAAGCTTTTTTTGCGTCTGAATAAGTTATTACTGCCTTTAAGGTTTTTTGTCGTCTCTTCGAGTGATTTTAAATGATAATGCGTTAGCTTTATTATTTAAAATTGTATCGAGAAGCCTTATCTAAACTAGAGTTCTCGATACGGGCTTACCATTTTCTGTCGCAAATTGTAAGCCAACTACCAATGACGTTTTGTTTAATAAGGGCTTCGACAAGCTCAGCCTGACAAAACAAACGTCATTTTATATTGCTTTTTTTAGAATAAAAATGATACCTCGAACAGACGGATTCTTAACTTAATGACATTGAACGCTGTATGTAGGATTGTTTTTTTAGTCAATCCCCAGGCATAAAATCCGGATTGTAGACAATTTCCCAAAGATGTCCGTCAGGGTCTTGGAAATAACCCGAATAACCTCCCCAAAAAGTATCTGCTGCAGGTTTAATAATTTTTGCCCCTGCTTTTTCAGCAAGTTCCATGATTTCATTTACTTCTTCTTTGCTGATGACATTATGTCCAATAGTGAATTCTGATGCAGAGGGATTTTGCAACGCAATACCCGTGTCGTTTGCCATGCTTTTTTTGGGCCAAAGTGCCAACTTTAGCCCACTTTGTAAGTCAAAAAAGGCGACAGCCCCATTTTCAAATTCCTTCCCGATAATTCCCTCTGTAGATAATCCAAGTCCATCCCGATAAAATGCCACCGACTTTTCTAAGTCAGATACACCTAAAGTTAATACTGAAATTCTGGGTTTCATATTTGGCCTGTTTTTTAGTGATTCGCGTTGCAAATGCTACGATTGGTCTTTTTATGTCAGTAGGAACTCTCGATGCTATCGAAAACCAGTATGGAGAAACCTAATGAGTTACACAATTTTTTTACAATTTTTAACACAAAAAAATAGAGTGGGAATATGGAGGTTTTAGACCGTTTGACGTTTCGGGGGAGGATTATAGGCGGTCATAATTTATTGTCTGCTCAACTTATAACTTTATCGTAAACCTGATACATTAAACGACCTTTGCCACCAATTGATTCTGCAAAACCTCTTGAGCCCATATTTCTTTCATTCACCGGAAAATATAAACTGCTTTTCAATCCCAATGATTCGTGATAGCTGTACAACTTCATGGCTATAGCCTTCGATAGGCCTTTCCCTTTATGTTCGTTGGTTACCCCGATTCCTAAAATTCCTGCTCTTTGAAATTTATTTGCCCGAGTCAATAACTTAAATACAGCTATCAAACCAATATGTCCGTTGAAAGAGCGAAAAAGCGGAGTTAGATCAGGCACGGCAAAGCAAAACCCAACAGGCTTTCCATCAATTTCAGCAATCAGAATTTGTTCCGGGGCCAGGATGGATTTCATAGGCCCGAAAAACTCTTTCATTTCAGCATGACTCATTTTAGTGAACTCCCACTCATCCACAAAAGTTTCGTTAAGCAAATCGCATACTGTTTCCAAGTCTTTGTCCCAGTTCTTTTTTGAAATGGTTCTAATCACGGCTTTATCATAATTTGTATACCGTTGCTTCGCCTTTTTATACTTTTCGCTGGTAAAATCCACTTCATAGTACCACAGCGGGTATGTAGGCTGATAATTCATACTTTCAATATATTCCTTATAATATGGTGGAGTCCATGCGAAAGGAAACATTGGATCTTCATCAAAAGCTGTTGCCAGAAATCCCATGTTGTTCGGAGCGCCTCCATTGGCTGGCGCTATTACGGTGGTCACTCCTTTATCTTTCAGCCACTTCTCGGCCAGCTGAATCATTTCGGCCACTTCCTGCATACAACCTTGCGCTGCGGCAAAAAAACCAATAAAACCAGCACCGGGCTGCTTCTGGGCCTGAAACTTTTTGTTGATGATAGCAGCGCAACGGCCCACATCTTCCCCCGATTTCGAAACTATGAACAGGCCTATTTCCAGTTCTTTGGCTGCAGATGTTTTTCGGGTCAGTATCTTTGCCACATCATCGTCTATTTCAGAAATGTAAAATGGATAGTCTTTCATCAATTTTCGCTCCAATGAAATAAACCGTTTCAATGCTGATTTATCCGAAGGGTCAATAGAGGTTACATTACTTTTGCTCATTTTTTTTCTTTCTTTATCCTGCTTACTCTAATCGGTTTTCAGCATCCCCGTCGTTTTATTCTGTTAAAGCTATTTTTTTTAGTTTATGAAGGCTTTCACTAACGCTAATGTATGATGCCCGGGGTTTTGCAGATTTGACTTGTGCGCTTTTGAAATACTCAACTGTTTAAACCGACAAAAGGTATTATAAAGATACTAAACTTTTTATTCCGACGCCCGCGGACATAAGTTAAATGTGCTTTTAGTGGTATGGCGGCGGGACGATAAAATGATTCAAAACGCTGATTCCACTACAACCCGCTCCCCGAAGTCTTCCCGAAAACCAGAATAGTATTGATAGAAAGCCCAGCAATGCCAGGCTAAAAGAATATTGTTTTTTAAAGAATACTTCGAGTAACCGGAGTGAAATTTAGCGACTGTTGGCTGCGGTCTTTATTTCTTTTTTGAGCCAATACTTTTCTACAATCAGTACGATAGCAATTCCCACAATGTAAGCTAACAAATCAATCCATCCGAATGAAGTTCCAATAACAGTTCTTGCCATTTTTGATTTTTCTAAACCCAGCTTTTCGACAATATGTAAAAATTGAAGATATTCTATTGCAAAAGAGAAAGCCAATACCAGTAACGCAGCAATTAAAACCGGCAATTTGAGAAAGGATTTTAAAAAGCAATAGATTAAAATAACAACCAAAACATCGCCAAGATAAGGTCTGACAAAATTATCAGTAACATAGAAGGCAATTAATACTTCAATACCGAAAATCAAACTTGCCAAACCAAAGTAGTTTTTGTTGAATGTAATCATAATGGTAATTTAGGTTGTGACTAACGTTTGCGGCTTGCCGAAGGGCTCGGTGGTGTACTCAGGTTAATATTGTTTTTTATAGGTTTTCGTGAATATAAATATTTGAGAGGCGCACTCCGTCAGTTACTGGCGGAGCCGTCTACTCGATTGGCAGTAGTTTTTATAATAATTTCCACTTTTCCTCAAAATTTTCCTTGCTAATTTCTATCGCAGCAAATTGTTTTTCGGAAATCATTAAGTACTAAATTGTTATCAATCCAATATCCATAATTATTCTTGAAAGGCATTTTGAGAATTACTCGGTTAGCCTGCAATAGGTGATTTGCAGGCTTTTAATGGTTTTTGCTAGTGTTTCCAGTAGTTCTACGGGAGATTCTTTGAACATTTATTAGCGTTTTTTGAGACGTTAGAGCCGGTTTTAATTGCCATTAGCTTCGCTCCGTTCGACTTGCAGCCTCGGGTGTCGCTAATCGCGAGACCCCTAATCCTCAGCAACCGTTATTTTTGCTAAAGTCACGTTTAAAAAGTATCTTATTATTTCGCGCAATATAGTCGCCCGATATAATCAAATAGGGATGATTAGGCGAATACCCTGCGCTGCGGCTTCTTACAATTATTTTGTCGTTAACTTTCAGGCTATTTAACTGCTGAAATTCCTTAGGAATAAATTGCATCATGTATTCTTCGCCATTAATCCTGACTATAAGCCATTTTGGTCCTGATGATTTCCCATTTTCGCGCTGAAAAGTAACAGAGGTTACCACAGCCTCCATATTGGTGAAAGCCTTTATGTACTTCTCTATTTTATCATGACTGGCATGCACTTTTTTACCTTCAGGAGAAACCTCCCATTCTTTGTACTTTATACCGTCAGGAGAAGCCTCCCATTTTTTCCTTTCATCCAGGTTGGCTTTCTTGTTAGCAATGGACAACGGCTTTGGGGATGGCTTAGTTTTATTTTTAATTTCACAATTAGCAAATACTAGTCCGCTCACCACAACCAGCGGTAAGATCAGCACATAGATGATTTTTTTCATATGTTTCATATCCTTTTAAATTGATTCTGCGAATTTACTTTGATATTTTTCGGCTTGAGTTATTTGGATTGTAAAAAAAAATGTAAACTTTGTAAATAAAAACTTGACACTATGCATCTTAGTCGAAATCTCCTTTCTGGAAGACGCAAATATCTGTTCGGGTTATTACTACTCTTATTTATCTCTGCAATCTGTGTGGCTTTCAGTACGGAGGATAGTGACGATTTTGATATCTCCAGAAGGGAAGTTTTACTCCGCAGGATCGGACATGAAATACTCTTACAGTCGGGCGACAGTACATCAAGAGTTCTTCCGTTAAAAAAGATAGCTGAAAATGAATATCAAATCAGGTTTGAGAATGAGCTTACTTTTCAAACCGACTCCCTGGTGAATACTACTCAGCGTTTGTTAGCCAAAGACCCGTTCGCACGTGATTATGTTGTTAACGTACTTAACTGTGGTAACTCCAGTGTAGCCTATGGATACGCTATATCCAAAAATAAAAAAGATGATATTGTAGCGTGTATAGGAAGAAGGCAACCCATAGCATGTTATATGATTAACATTAAATTTAAACCGAATAGCATAACTACAGCAAGGTATAAATATTTTTTGGGCAGCCTGTCATTTTTAGCATTTGTTGGCTTTATTTTTTTGATATCGGTTAAGCCGCGGAGAGCCTTACCTAAAGAGGAGTATAACAAGATATTCACTTTTGGTTCGGTCTTATTTGATGCGCAGAAACGGCAACTGCTAATAAATAAAAAAACCATAGATCTGACCGGAACTGAAACGCGTCTGTTGCTCATTTTCGCATTATCTCCTAACGAGACTATAGAGAGAAGCCGGCTGCAAAAAGAGATATGGGAAGACGAAGGTGTTATTGTGGGGCGCAGTCTGGATATGTTCATATCAAAACTTAGAAAAAAACTGGAGCTTGATCCGAATATTAACATTGTTGTTATACGCAGCAAGGGATATAAGCTTGAAGTTAGCTCTTAAGACCCGAGGCTGAAAGCTGAACTGAGCGAAGCTAAAATCTTTGCGCTCCGAACTGATGTTAATAGAATTCAATTTGGCATTTGTAAAACTCTATAGTGAGCTATTAACGCGGTATAATTGAAAGAATTATCCTTCTTTTATCACAAAGTGTACTTAATTTCGGAGCGGCTTCTCAGCAAAGTCTCCTGAAAATGAAGATAATTCCAATTATAAATGATATATAATATTTCATAGGAGTGCGTTTTTAAAATTACTGTTAACGGTTTCGGGCTTTGCGTTGGTGGGCTTTTGAAACCGAAAACTGTCTGCCAGCACCAAAGTTTATTAATTGCTCAAATGTTTCTATTCGCACCGTCCGCCCACTAACGCAAAACCCGTGTTAGGTGCAGTTAATTATTTTCTTTCACCACAAGTCTATAGTTCATTTTATTCCATTTTGAACTGAGTCCTTGCAAAAAAATTAGATTTCCATATTCGTCCATGTTGTTAGATCTGTTTGACTTTTGGATCCAAGTCGAATAAAATTGATCGAATTGTTCGTTACTTAATTCTGGAAGCTTATAGGATGAAAGGTCCCAAAGCTTGGAGAATTCCGTAGTTTTTATTTCACTTGGAACGATGTCATGAATACCCATTAATTCCAATAATAACTTGAGTTCATTTTCATCATTTATCACAACAGTCTGGAAGTCTGGAAAATCGTCTACGAACTTCCCTACGTTTTCGAAGCTTTTTAAGTCTAACTTATCACTAGCGATAAAATTGAAGTTCATTGTCATTATTTATTTACTAGATTCTTTCTCTTTTTTTGTAAGCTCTCGTAGTCGAAAAATATTTTGGTTTCCTGAATAAGTAGCTGGTTAATTTTGATTACTTCTTCAATAGATAATTCATTATTGCATAGATGCTTCATGTCTTCAGCGACCATCTGCTGATCCTTCAAGATGTTTTTGTCCAGTTCAAAACCGATTATGAAACCATCTTTCGTAATTCTTTTGATTGACTTTATCTCTTTAAATCTGTCATGAAATGTAGTAATTGAATTATAATGTTCGAGGAGCAAAAACAAACCGTAAATCTTTTCCAAATTCCTTTTAGATAAATTGCTTCCGTACGCAAGTGTATGTTCATAAAGGTTGTCAACACGTATCCTTTCTATCTCTATTCTTGCTCGATTTATTACAGAAAAAAGATTCTGAATATTAAACAGCATTGCAAAGGCAACCCGATATTGAACGGTGTTTTGATGCTCCTTGAAGTCTTTTTCAAACTTTTTTATGTACTCAGGAAGCGTTAAGTTGGATTTCTCAGGATTGTCTTTAATGCTTGGGATATGATATTCTATCTTGTCATATGTCAGAATATTGAAAAGAACACCAAGATATTTTTTAAGATATAATTTGAAGCTAATTCTAGCTTTCCACTCCTCATACTTTCTCTGCGCGAATGGTGTCGCAATTGAAAATATAACTGCAATAATTGCAATTGTCAATGTAAGTATTTCGTTTTCGCTCATTGTGTTTAATTGCACCTAACGTCCCGCCGGCTTTAAGAAGTGGCGGAATTTTATTACTGATGTTGACAAATATACCGAAAAGTTTGAAAGAAAAAGCCTCACTTCGGAGAAGAAAAATATTCACCGACAATTTCCAATAAATCCCCAAACCCGCCATTTCTTAAAACCGCTGTTAGGCACAGTGATATTTATTTAATTATTAATGTATCAATTACCTTACCTGTTTCATTTAGTTTTATCCAAGTTCCTTTTACATTCAGAGAATTAAGATATTTTCTCTTTCTTACTAGTGAATAGTCATCGATTAGAGTTGTGTCAACTGCCGGAAGATTTGATTTCCATTTAGTATAATCCTGAACGACAATATATTGATTTGGTACATTCAAATTTTGATAAACTTTGTACCTGTCGTAATGAGGTTGATATTCTATTTTGGCATACATAATCAATATGTAGAAAATTGCAACGATAATTATTGGAATACCAGTTGCTATAAGGATCCATTTAAAAATTCTATTAAAGCTTTTTGAAATTAGTATTATTATAAAAAAGTAAATCAGACAGAAGAAACAAATTAAAAATCCCCACAATCTATTAAATTCAACACTGGGAAATTCAATACCCGGCTCTATATTAATTAGAATTATTGTTAATGCGACTAAAAACATTAATCCAAATGCAATTATCTTTAGTATTTTAATTAATCTCAAATTCTTCACCATAGTTTTTCGATTGCGCAACATTGTGCCTAACGGTTTCGGGCTTTGCGTTGGTGGGCTTTTGAAACCGTAAACTGTCTGCCAGCATCAACGTTTATTAATTGCACAAAGTTTCTATTCGCACTGTCCGCCCACTAACGCAAAACCCTTGTTAGCACTCGTTTTTATTTCTTTGTCTTACGTAAATATCTAATAAATATTCCTGTTGTGTTCATTCTGCCTTTTGTAAAGTTGTTTGGAGAGTAACAGCAAATTTGTCTAAGCGTTAATAACTTGTCAATGTCTGATTGCTCAATACTCAAAAATAATTGTGCTTTAGCTGCCTCTAGTCCAAACCCTTTTGATTCAATAAGCAGGTCGAGCAATTGGTCTTTTTTTTCTTTAGTTAATGGTGTCGGCTTTTGTGCTTTCTTTTCATTTAATAGTCCTTCCTTGTCGAGCCAAATAATTGCAGGAGATTTAATATCACCAAATCTTTCAATGAAACCAATGTCATTAGTAACTTCTGTCCCGTATTTATTTTTAGAACTTGTTTCTTTTTTCAACCAATCAATGCTTGATTTTTTTTCTTCTTTTGATTTATCGCCAACGGTTTTTATACTTTCTAAATATTTTATTCCTTCATTTCCTGAAAGTTCAGCAATTGCAAATATTGCTTTTGCTTGAACTTCGTCATTCTTTGTCGTTTCTATAATTTGCTTTACAATTTCAATTGATTTTGGATTACTGATATACATTAGAGCACTAATAAGGTCTTGCTTTATTTCTGTGTCATTTGTCTGCTGAAGCTTTTTTTCTATTCGAGGAATTGAAGATTCATAGATTGCAAGTTTACTTAAGTATCCTGCCCAAGTTTTGCTCCATTCTATATTGTCAGATTCCAAATTGTTTAAAGCTATTTGTTCTCCATATTCACCAGTAAAAATAAATTCAGTGGAAAGATTCCCAATTATTTCTTTGTCCTCTGTCGGCTTATTCAAAAGCTTTAAAAATTCTTTTCCTTTTTCTGGGCTATGAATGAGAAGATTATGACACAAAGCAAATACAGTGTTGGTCGGCTTATTGATAATCTCAGAGTTTTTTACTTCATTATAAAGTTGTAATTCCTTTGCTATTTGGTCTTTGTCAAAAGTCGTCTTCACTTCTCCGTAAAAAGTCAAACCACTATACCGATATAGTTCTGGTTTGAATTTATCAAAATGTGTAGTAATCTTTTTGTCAAGAGAGTCAGGAGTAATTGCACTTTGAGCAAAAATATTTGTCGCTGTTACAATCGCTAAAAATGTATATAGTTTCTTCATTTAATTTTGTTGTTATAGTTATCTTTCAGTCTCAATGTTGTAAAGTTTCTCGGTCGTCCTAAAATGAGTGCTAACGTCTGCGTGTTGCTTTTCGGGCGTGAATAATCACCGATGTTACCAAGCGCAAAACCAATTGTCAAGAAATCCTTTACTATTCAAATAATTACTAATCCAAGCCTGAAAACAACACGCTGTTATGGTGCGTTATGGGGTTAAAACAAACTAACTATGGAATTACCAATGCTTATTCAAAGATGTTTGACTTATGGAGTTAAAATTTCTCCATATCAACTAAAAAGAATATTAACCCAGTACGAACTTAAAAATGTTCCTGATGAAAAAATGGCAGTCTTTAACGGATTACAGACTGAAAAATATGTAAAAGCACTTTACTTATGTGGGGAAGAAATGTCACGAGATTGGAGTAAAGGACACGAGTTATTGAAAGAAATAGGATTTGAAGAAACTACAAGAACAGAAGGACATCGCTCTTTTGTTTCGTTAGCTTTTAATTCGTCTTTTGAACCGAATATGTAGTAATGCATCATAACGTCCCGCCGCTTTGAGATGGTGTGTGCTTCGTAACCTTTCAATTTTCGGCTTTGCAGAAAACATGATGCGAAACGGTAATTCCACTAAATCACACACTATATCAAAACGGCTGTTAGCCGCTGGCAATATTTTTCTTTTGTAAATGTATTTTTTTTGTATTCTCGTTTTAATTAGCTCCGCAACAATCAAGCTTGTTAATTTGCTATTTCCTATAAATTTTCTGTATGATATGCAAGTAGCTATTTTTAAAAAGTTGTAGTTATTTATTTAATCGATAAAGTTCTTCCAAAAAAGTAATTTTTTGTTCTTCACTCCATTTGTCAGTGTATACAAGTAGATTTAGGAAATTATCTTTTGATGAACCAAACAAAAATATATTGTCAAGTTTATTGTCGTTGTATTTCCAAATCACATATTCTAGATTACTGTTTTCTTTTAGTAGTTTTGTTTTAAATTTATTTTCAGCATAATAATCTGAATCCCATTTGTAAAATAAGTTTACATTTTCGTAATCAGATTTCGCTTTTATAAACGTTGGATATGCTTTTTTCGGATTTTGAGCAACTGCAATAATTATTCCTTCTTTATTGGTCATATAAGTTTGTCCAGAATCATTCATTTTATTCAACTGTTCCCAAATTCCTGGAATTTTTACATCGCTTGTATTTGTTTTTAGAGTTGTAAATTCCTTTTCGGTTTGACAAAAGATAAAATTTGAAGTAAGGCAAATAGTTAATAGTACAATTTTAAAGTAATTCATTTTTTAAGTTATTAGTTTTTTATATAGTTTACTTTTATTTAAATTTAATGATGTTAATATGTTTGTTTTCTGTTATTTACAATAATTTTCAGTTGCTTGCGGTTAACGTCAGTCTGTGAAAAAACCGTCGTTTGATTAGAAACAAATATAAGAATATAGTTGTATAAAAAGAAGATTTTTCGTATTTTTAGTAATGCAACATATAGAAGGAATTTCCCGCCATCAGCTTCGTTTTTCGAGTTTAGAAGACGCTATAAGTGCTGATAATCAAGTGCGATTTATAGATGCATTTGTGTCTTTTATTGATTTGTCAAAACTTGGTTTTGCCATAAAAACGCTTAAGCATCAAGGCCGTCCGAGTTATAGGATTAGTATCTTTCTAAAACTCTATTTGTATGGCTATCTCAACGGCATTAGAAGTTCTCGAAAATTAGAGACTGAATGTTTTAGAAATCTAGAACTAAAATGGCTTCTGGAGGATATTTATCCCAATTATCACAGTATTTCGGATTTTAGAAAGGAGAATCCTTTAGCATTGAAAAACACCTTTAAACTCTTTGTTTCTTTTTTGAAAGATGCTGATTTAATAGGAGGTGAAATCATTGCTATTGATGGCACCAAAAGCCGAGCGCATAATAGTAAGAAAGCCAATTTTAACCAAAAGAAAATCGACAAACACCTGGAGTATATTGAAAATAAAACCAAAGAATACCTAACTGCTTTGGAGGAAAATGATGCAAAGGAAAGTCCTGCTAAAGTTCAAAATATTCAACAAAAAATAGAACGCTTAAAACAAAACAAACTGCGTTATGATTTACTTGAAGAAAAACTGACAGCCAGTGGAGAACCACAGATAAGTACCACCGATAGTGATGCGAGAGCCTTATTAGTGCAAGGACAAGTAGTTGAAATATCCTTTAATATCCAAGCCGCAGTAGATGCCAAGCACAATTTGATCGTAGCCACACATACCATCAACAAGAACGACCGCAGCGCTTTGTCGGCCATTGCCCTGGAAGCCAAAGAGAATTTAGAGTTAGAAACTTACACGGCTTTGGTGGACAAAGGCTACCATAACGGCAAACAAATAGAAATTTGCCAACAAGCCAATATCACCACTATTGTAGCCCATCAGGAGCAAGGCAAGAGCAACGAAAACGGTACACAACCCGACTATTTTGTAACTAAATTTAGTTATGATAAAGCAACCGACACTTACACTTGTCCACAAGGTGAAACTTTGAAAACCACCGGGAGTTGGCATAAGAAAACGGGTAGAACAGAAAATAACGGTTACCAGTTCAAGAAATACCGAACCCCAGCCTGCAAGGAATGTCCGGTAAAAGATCTTTGTACCAGTAGAACAGGAGGTAGAGAGATAGACCGCAGCCAATATGCCGATGCCGTGGAAGAAAACAACAAACGCTATCGAGAAAACCCACAACTTTACCGCAAGCGGCAGGAAATCAATGAGCATATTTTTGGCACCATCAAACGGCAATGGGGATACAATCATACCAATTTAACGGGATTAGAGAAAGTAAACGGAGAACACAGCTTGATTATGCTGGTTTATAATATTAAACGCAGTATCAATATCCTGGGTGTTCCTGATCTGATTGCCAAACTCCAAAAATGGAACTCACCCTACAAGTCAAAAGCCTTGTTTTTACTAAAAACGGAGTCTTCAAGGTTGAAATCCGCTTGCTTTTTTTCTAAAACTAAATTTGCTGCCTAAAAACAGCCCCTTCTTAAAAGGCTTTATTTTAATTGTAGCAATGGAAAAGAAGATGATTTTAGAGAAAAAAGGAGGTTTTTTCACAGCCTGACGTTCCCACGCTTACACGCAGTTTGGGAAAAGTAAAAATAAAGCATCGGTTCAAGACTTGTGACCCAAGTACAAAACCAACATCAAATTAATCACAAAACCCAAATCCGTTGTAGTGGCTGTTATGCCTTCGGTTTTTTATTTATTCCAATTTACGGTTTAGTATGTAACAGAAGTTTTGTAATCATAATTATCATTTAAAATAATTTTTTTGAAACCCAACTTATGAAAGTTGTCAAACATTCCTGAAGTTTCAAATTTTCGATACCAAACATCATTAAAAAGAGCATATTCCAATTCTAATGTTTCATTGTTTTTTCCATAAACGCTAACTTTTACATCTATGCCTGTGTCTAAAAACATATTTCTTATTTTTTCAATATTCTCTTTTCGTCCTTCTGCTGTTAATTGTGGGGTATATGCAACTGCTGATGTATCAACCACCGTTTCTAATTCAATATTTTCATGGGACATATTATTCCCTCCGAACATAATAAAGAGCATAAATATTGTTATTACTATTCCAATAAAAACTAGGACATATTTATTACCTCCCATTTGTTTTAAATTTGGATTACCGCAATTCGGACAACTTTTAGCACTATCACTAATTTTAGCATTACATTCTTTACAATTAATTAAAGCCATATTTTATTTATTTTAAACTATTGAAATTATGAATTTATATATTTTACCAAGCGTGATTTCTTCAATTGTTATTCCGCTAATTAACAATACCCAAGGATTAGAAAAAAATTTTTGGACTGATGATTTTATTTCAGGATTAATACTTGGTTTTTGTTTTGCGTTTATAGTTATTGGTGCTGTAAAATCACTTTTCGATGATTGAATTCCGTAATTATCTCCACCAATATAATTTTCGGCAATAATAGTTTCAGAGTGTTTTTTGTCAAAGTAGTTTCTACCACTTTTAGTTAACCGAATGTCTGTCCCTCCTTTAACAACAATTTCAGCCAAACCGCTATTTACTAATTCAGACCGAATATCAAGATTTAAGTGCTTGAATTGTTTTTTTTCGATTTCGTTTAATTCTAATTTATCAACTATTTTATGAATACAAAAATTATTTATTTTCGGTGCTTTTTTCAAAACAAGCTCTATAAATTTTTCTTTAGTTTCGTTTTCTCCATCAGGAAATTCAGGAGGCAAAGTAAAATCATTAATTTTAACCATATTATTTTCGGCGTTTCTGTTCTGTAAACTGAGGCATAACGTTTTGCGGCTTTGCGAGGTTTGGGACTAAATTAGCGTTATTTTTCGGTTAAACACAAACTTTCCAAATACAAGACCGATTCTAAATTAAGCCTAAAACCCAAATCTCGCGAAACCGCTGTTGTAGGCAGTATCATCTTTGTCGTTTTCCGATTTCTGGAATCACATTTTCCAGCGCACTCTTTACAGTTGTTACCATTAGACAACTCAATGGATTGCCGCAAGTCCACATGTCTCCATGACTACCAGTATCGCCAGTTATAACTTTTTCAACTATATTTTTTTTGTCTTTAAGAGAATAGAGTTTTATGGTTGATGTCATAGTAAAATCATTTTTTGTTTTGCTAATTATAAAGTCATCAATGAACATGAAATAATCCAAATTATTTTTTTTACAGTAACTTTCAAAATCCTTTTCTGTTTCTTTTGAATATTCAATTCCTTTAATGTCTGAATAAGGTTCATATTCGTTAAACGCCATATTAAGAATGTCAATAGAATAAAGCACTTCATTATAAACTTTGTAATTTTTTATATTTGGTTCTATACTGTCCATATATTTCAACTGAACTTCGGCATTTTTTTTAGATTGCTCATATCCTTCTCTCATATCTTCAGGATAATCACTCGCTTTAGATTTTACAATTTCTTTTAATCGGACTTTCTCATCATGGAAGCCTTTAATACGCATAATTACTATAGAATCTTTAAACTGGTTCAGTTCTGTTGGGATTTCAATATTCTCGGGAGCCATAATCACCATTCGAAATATTTTTTTCTGTTTTCCTTGGCTAAATGTCAATTGGCTAATTAATATGAATAGAATGAAAATGTTTCTCATTTGCAGTGTGTTTGATATTGCCTACAACTTGTATATACTACTGACGTTGTCAGACTTATACACCCGTATTTGGGTGGCTAAGTCTGACAAACGTCAGACTTTATTATTATAGCGAAGATATAAAAAAATCTTACAAATCATCGAATGGACTCTTAATTTGTTGAATACTTTTCGTACTTACATGTGTGTATATTTCAGTAGTTTTACTACTATTATGTCCAAGTAATTCTTGAATGTAGCGTAAATCAGTACCACTCTCAAGTAAATGTGTGGCATAACTGTGACGCAACCAATGCAGGGTGACGGGTTTTGTAATACCAGTCTTTTGTAAAGCTTGTCTTAAAACACTTTGTAAACTTTTATCGGAATAAGGTTCTCCTTTGTTTTGACCTTCAAATAAATAGACTGTAGGTTTGTATAATTTAAAATAGTCACGAAGAATTTCTAAAATTTTAGGACTTAATGGGACAATTCTATCTTTTTTGCCTTTTGAATTTTTCAGTAATACTATGTTTCTTTTGGAATCTATATGAACTGGTTTTAGTGCTAATAATTCTCCACAGCGTAAACCACAACTGTAAATCATAGAAAGCATTGTTTTATGTTTGATATTACGGTGTGCATTTAAAATCAATTTGATTTCTTCTTTACTCAATACATTTGGTAAAATTTTAGCTCGTTTTGGTCGGTGTATTTTATCAATATTCATTTTGGTTTCTCTTACCATTATAAAAAACAGTTTGATAGCATTCACAGTTTGATTTTGATACGAAGCCGAAAGATTATTTTTTAAAATATAGTCGTTGTTGTACACAATCACATCCTCATTGGTAATTTCGGCAACGGATTTTTCTCGATAAAATACCAAAAATGATTTCAAGGCTTCGCTATAAGTGGCGATGGTGCTTTGGCTATAGCGTTTGGAACGTAGCCATTGTTTGAACCTGCCTGCCGGCAGGCAGGTTTTTCTATTTGTGCTATTCCTTCAATAGATGGTAAGGAATGGGAGAGAGGTGTTATTTTAAACCGTATTCTGTTTTCTTCTGTGTCAGGAAGGTGCCAAGCAACTAAAGATGGACTCCATCGGGCTCCTTCAAGTTGCTTGATGCGTGCAATTAAATCGGTATTTTTTTCAAAATAGACTGCAATTCGTTTTTCTCCTTTGTGTATGATGGGTTTGGCTGTCCAGTACATATCGTGTTGATTTTCTGATTTAAAGATACATAAATTCAATTTCAAAAATCAATTACAATGGCAATTACAATAACAATGGCAATAACAATAACAATAACAATAACAATAACAATGGCAATAACAATGGCAATTTCAATTTCAAAACGAGTAGTTGGGTATTATTCTTGTTTTTTGTTTATATAAGTGATTTGGAGTCTGGGTGTCACCCTGAGCTTGTCGAAGGGGGGCTTCGACCCTTCGATGAACTCAGGGCAGGCTGAGCTCAGGGTGATAACTATTGTATTATGGTTTTTTAATAAATGGGTTGGGTGTAGCGTTTGCGTGAAGGGTTGAGGCGGTATCCTCGAAGTGTAACGGAGAGATAGAGCCGAAGACCTGACCGTGCCGCAGCGGAGTGGAGGCAGGGGCACGCCCATAAAAAAATCCGACTTGTTTTCACAATCGGATTGGGTAGGGTTAATCTACAAATTCTTTTTCTTCGTAATCATGGTCTAAAATGGAGATTCCTTTTTGGAAAAGCAGGTTGTTGGGGTAGATGATGACTTCGCCGTCTTTGGTTTTCAAAAAGACATGAAAGGCATGGATGTCTTCGATTTCGGCTACGATAGGGAAATCTTTGTCGTGAATCCGGATGACATCCCCAATTTTAAGCCGGAACGAAAAGAACAGTATAATTCCCGAAGTGATATTGCTCAGGATAGACCATTGGGCAAACAAGGCGGCACCCACAACGGTAACAATGGAGGATATGGTAATAAGGATATCTTTGGTTTGCACTCCCCAGATAATGATTAAGGCAATCACGGCCAGGATGGTGGTGAGCATGTGCATGTATTTGATCACCAGATTGGTCCGGTGTTCTATTCGATGGTAAGATTGGGCAAAGCGTCTCACGAGTCGGGTGATTAAAATTCGCAAGATTATCACTACGAATAATAAAATTCCGGTTGCAATGGTTTCTTTGGTGAAATTATCTAATAGGGACATGGCAATTTATTTTAGTCTAAGTTACTCAAATATTCGTACACTTTGTCAACTGGTAAGCCCATAACATTGGCATAGGAACCTTCTATTTTTGAAACCCCGACAAAACCTATCCATTCCTGTATGCCGTAGGAACCGGCTTTGTCGTAAGGCTGGTACTTTTCAATATAATAACGGATGGCTTCATCGCTCAGTACATTAAAAGTGACTTTGGTAATTTCGGATAGCAGTGCTGTTTTGGTTGTGGTTTTAAAACAAACCGAGGTGATGACTTCATGTGTCGCATTCGATAAGGATTTCAAAATCTGGAAAGCATCTTGCGGATCTTTTGGTTTGCCCAAAGCGACTCCGTTATGCCAGACGATGGTGTCACTGGTGATGAGGATTTCGTTGTCGGCCAGTTCCCCTTCAAAGGCATTGGCTTTCAATTCAGCCAAATAATTGGTGATTTCCGTCGCTTTCAATTCGGGCGGATAGACTTCCTCAATTTCTTTCAAGCGGATTTCAAAATCCAAATCCAAATCCTTGAAAAATTGCTGCCTTCTGGGAGAACCCGAAGCCAGTATCAGTTTGTGTTTTTTTAATTTATTTTGAAGCATTGTAGCGAATATTGAATGTGATAATGGCAATAGCTATAATTCCGAAAAAAAGTATTCCTTTTAAAAGTAGGCTTAACAGCTGAAAGTCTTTTTTGGTTTTGGCATTCCAAATGCTAACCATGAAATAAAGTAGCGGCGCCAGAACAAAAATAAAGGTGTAGAGCGTAATAATCCACAAATCATAGGCCACAAAATAGTTTTTGATGTATAAAAGCAAGCAAAGCAAGGGAATAAAGCTCAAGGCAAAAACGAGTTTGGCGGCTTTGTTTACACCCAAAATAATGGCTAAGGTTTTCATTCCTTCGTTGGCATCCCCATCAAAATCTTCTGCATCTTTGACGATTTCTCTCAGGATATTAATCATAAAGGCAAATAGGGCGAAATCTAAAAGGATGGAAAACAGGTTGGCCATTTGTTGTTGATTGGTCGCATCGATTACCGGATATAAATCGAAAACACCAATGATAACCACACTAAAAGCAAGTAATAAAGCCACGACAATATTACCCACTACAGGCATTTGTTTTAAACTGGTGGAATACATATAAAGCGTTGCAGCGATTAAAATAAAGATAGCCGAAAAACCCGGTTTTCCTATTGCGTTAGACAGATAAAAACCGATGGCAACCCCCATGGTGTTTAACACCGTGTAAATGGAATAGCTATTGCCTTCGGATATGCTTTTGCCTACAATCACAGTGTGCGGTTTGTTGGATATATCCGTGTTTTGATCATAAATATTGTTGATGACATAACCCGCAGCAGCAAGGAGTACGGTACTTAAGACCAATAAAGCGTATTGCCAGTCCTGTAATGCCAACGGGATATTTTGCAAGGCTAAAAATCCGTACCGGAACACGAGTTGCATCAAGGCAAGCATCAATAGGTTTTTGTATCGAATTAGTTTTAGGAAAGACATTTGTTAGTTATGGGTTGTGGGTTGTGGGTTGTGAGTTGTGAGTTGTGAGTTGTGAGTTGTGAGTTGTGAGTTGTGGGTTTCTGAAATCTGCTATTTGCTTTCTGCTTTCTGCCATCTGCTTTCTGCCATCTGCCATCTGTTTTCTGCCATCTGCTTTCTGAAATCTAATCATGTTTCCCATCGAAATATTCCATCCATTTTCCCTGTACTTTCATCACCTGTTCAATCACGTCACGAACAGCGCCTTTTCCTCCGTGTTTATGTGAGATGTATCGGGAAATTGATTTTATTTCCGGGCTGGCGTCTTGCGGACAAGTAGGCAAACCAACTAATTTCATCACATGGTAATCGGGAATGTCATCTCCCATGTACAAAACCTGCTCGGGTTTGATATTGTAAATATCAGTGTATTCATCAAAAGTTTCCACTTTGTCCGGGGTTCCCAGGTGGATATCGGTAATGCCCAGATTTCGCAAACGGATGCGAACGCCTTCATTGCTGCCTCCGGAAATGATGCATACATGATAACCGCTTTCGACAGCCGCTTTCATGGCATAGCCATCGCGAATATTCATGGTTCGTTGCATTTCCCCATCGGAGGTTATAAAAACAGAACCATCCGTAAGAACGCCATCTACGTCAAAAATGAAAGTAGTGATGTCGTTCATTATTTCCTTATAACTTTTTGCCATGCTCTTGTATCGATTGTGTTAGTATTTTATAAATTTTTGATTGATTTTCATTGGTTAAAAACGCTTCGTGAGCTGCAATGGTTTTCTGGTCATCGCGAATTGCCGGGCCTGTTTGGGCCTGTTCGGGCGAAAGGGTCATTATTTTTTGGGCCGTTTCGGTAATCAGCGGTTTCAGGATATCAAAAGGAACCTGGTGTTCCCGGCAAATATCATTTCCGATTTTATACAGATGATTGGTAAAATTATTGACGAATACTGCCGCCACATGCAGGGCTTTCCGTTGATTGGAATTGATGGGATACACTGCATCAGAAATCATTTTAGCCACTTTTTCCAACAACTGATAATCACTGGCGTTTTCCGCTTCGATGCATAAAGGAATGGTCTTAAAATCGACCGGTTTATTCTTGGTAAACGTTTGCAAAGGATAAAAAACAGCTTTCCGGTTCGTTTCATGCAACACATCCAAAGAGGCGCTTCCGGAGGTGTGGGCCACCAAGCGGTTTTTGAAAGGCAATTGGGTGGAAACGTTGGCTATCGCGTCGTCTGAAACGGCGATTAAGTACAAATCGGCTTCGGCCATTGCACTCAAATCGGTGGTGATTTTAGCTGTGTCGAGCAGCGAAGTCAGGCTTTCTTTTTTTCTTGAAAAAGCCTGTACCAACTCAATATCTGCGCCTGAATTTTGGGACTTTTGGAATGCCGCAATCAGATGTTGCGCTACATTTCCGGAACCTATAATACTCACTTTAACCATTCGACAAAAATAAGGAAAAAAGTATAGGATTTGTGCTCCTTTTTTGGATTTAATTAACTTTTGAGCAGGCATAGAAGTCAACATTTTTAAGTACTTTTGTCACACTTTTATAAAATACAATCCCTTACAAATGGATAAAAAAATACTATCAATTTTATTTTCTACACGATTAATGGCCATTCTTTTCCTGACTTTTGCAATTGCAATGGGAGCGGGGACTTTTATTGAAAGTAAATACAATACCGATACGGCCCGTATTTGGGTTTATAACAGCTGGTGGTTTGAAGCCATTATGGTGTTTTTTATGATTAACTTCATCGGCAACATTAAACGATACCAATTGTTGAAAAAAGAAAAATGGGCCACTTTATTACTGCATTCGGCCTTTGTTTTTATCCTGTTAGGTGCTTTCGTAACCCGTTATATCAGCTATGAAGGGATGATGCCGATACGTGAGGGAGCTGCCGAAAATCAATTTTATTCTGATAAAACCTTTCTGACTGTTTTTGTTGACGGGGAATATAAAGGCGAAATGAAACGCCGGGTTTTTGAAAAGCCATTATTGATGTCTCCCGTAACCAACAATAATTTTTCGTTGAGCGGACAATTTGCCGAAATTCCTTTTGAAATAGAATATCAAAATTTTATTATGGGAGCCAAGGAATACATCAAAGCCGATGCTAAAGGGGTTTTGTATTTAAAATTAGTCGAAGCCGGTGATGGTGGGAGAGAGGAACATTTCTTGAAAGAAGGGGAAGTACAAAACATTCACAATGTTTTATTTGCTTTTAATAAACCAACCGATGGAGCGATTAACATCAATATATCAGGGGATAAGACGACTATTCAGACTCCGTTTGAAGGGAATTTTATGCGTATGGCCGATAAGCTGCAAGGACAGGTAACCAAGGATAAGGAACAACCGTTGATGATGCGTTCCTTGTACAGTATCGGGGAAATGCGTTTTGTATTCCCGGATCCTCCCGTAAAAGGAGTGATTGATTATGAATCCAGTAATGATTTTAAGGCTAAAGGTCATGAAGATGCTTTAACATTGAAATTGAAAGCGGAAGGGCAGGAAAAAGAAGTGACGGTTTTAGGATCAAAAGGTAAAATCGGGCAGTTTCAAACGGTTAAAATCGGAAATATTGATTATACTTTCTTTTACGGAAGTAAAGCCTATACCTTACCGTTCAAAATTAAACTCAATGATTTTATAGCGCAAAAATATCCCGGAACAGAGAAAAGTTATTCTTCTTTTGAAAGTCAGGTTACCGTTCAGGATTCCATTAAACCTTTTGATGCCAGAATCTATATGAACCATGTCTTGGATCACGGTGGGTATCGTTTTTTCCAGTCTTCCTTTGATCCGGACGAAAAAGGAACGGTATTATCCGTCAACCATGATTTCTGGGGAACCAATATTACCTATGCCGGATATTTTATGTTGTTTTTTGCCATGATGGCGATTATGTTTACCAAATATTCCCGTTTTGCCGATTTGAAACGGAAACTGGAAGTGGTGAAAGACAAAAAAGCCAATTTGTTGAGTGTATTGATTTTGTTGTTGAGTTTAAACGGTTTTGCCCAAACGCACGATCATAATCACGACCATGACCACAATCATGATGAAAACATGGAAAATACGGCACATGCCAGACAGGTTCCAACCGAGAAACAACTGGATTCTTTGTTGACTAAGTACAAGGTGAGTGAGGTACATGCCGCTAAATTCGGAAGATTGATTGTTCAGGATTTAGGGGGAAGAATGAAGCCTATCAATACTTTTTCTTCTGAATTGTTGCGAAAAGTAAGCCATTCGGATACCTATAAGGGAATGAACTCGGATCAGGTATTTTTATCAATGTCACAATATGCCAAGCTTTGGATTGAAATTCCATTGATTTACATCAAAAGCGGGAATGACAGTATCCGTAAGATTATCGGAATTGACAGCAAAGCCAAATATGCTTCTTTCGTCGCTTTTTTTGATGAAAAAGGCAATTATAAATTGTCACCGTATTTAGATGCAGCCTACAAAGCAGCCAATCCGAATCAATTTGAAAAAGACTTTATCGAAACCGATAAGAAAGTCAATTTGATAGAATCGGCTTTGAGTGGCAGTATCCTGAAAATTTTCCCAATTCCGAATGATCCAAACAACAAATGGATTTCCTATTTAGAGTTGGAACACTCCGGTCTGAAAGGAATGGATTCTACCTATACCAAGAGTGTTTTGCCGTTGTATTTCGGGTCATTGAACAATGCTTCCCTTACGAATGATTATAAAAATGCCGATGATTTACTGGAAAGCATCAACGGTTTCCAGAAGAAATTTGGAAGCAAAGTAAGGCCGAGTGAGGATAAAATTACCGCCGAGATCGTCTATAATAAATACGACGTCTTTAAAAAATTATCCTATTGGTACATTTTTGCGTCTATTATAATGTTGTTGTTTTCTATTTTGAGAATCTTCAAAGAGCGTAAGTTTCTGGCCATTGCCGAGAATAGCATGCACATCATCATTGGTTTGTTGTTTGCGTTACATACTGCGGGATTAATTGCCCGTTGGTATATTTCGGGTCATGCGCCTTGGAGTAATGCCTACGAATCGATTATTTATATTGCCTGGGCGACGATGTTTTTTGGTTTGGCTTTCGACCGGAAATCAAAACTGACGGTGGCTTCTTCAGCCTTTGTGACAGCTATGATTTTGATGGCGGCTTACATGAACTGGATTGATCCTGAAATTGCCAATTTGCAACCCGTTCTTAATTCCTATTGGTTGATGATTCACGTGGCAGTAATTGTGGCGAGTTACGGTCCTTTTGCCTTGGGAATGATTTTAGGTTTTGTGTCCTTGCTGTTAATCTTTTTTACCAATGAAAAGAACAAAACCAAAATGGATTTGAACATTAAAGAGATTAGCTATATCAATGAAATGGCATTGACCATCGGATTGATTATGTTGACCATTGGTAACTTCCTGGGCGGACAATGGGCCAATGAAAGTTGGGGACGTTACTGGGGTTGGGACCCGAAAGAGACTTGGGCTTTAATCAGTATTATGGTGTATGCTTTTGTAATTCACGCTCGTTTTGTACCTCATTTAAGAGGAAAATGGGTTTTCAACCTGATGAGCATGTTTGCCTTTATCTCCATTTTGTTTACCTATTATGGCGTTAATTTCCACTTGGTGGGCTTGCATTCCTATGCCAGCGGGGAAGCACATTCGCTAAACTGGATTTGGTATACTATGGGAACTATCGCTTTTATAGGGGCGATTACGTATCCCAAATACAAAAAATACTATAAAAAATAAGGTTTTAGACCAGTTAGGTGTAATTATTAAAAACATCAGTTCGAGTGTTTTTTGTGAAGTAAAACGGAACAAAAAATATATCGAGAGCCGTTTTTAATGAAATTTTTAAAGAGGTTCAACTTTGCGGTTGAACCTTTTTTTATGCCTCTAATTCCATTTTTATATGCTTACAATATTCTATCGGTGAAACACCTGCGATTTCTTTAAAACTGGTAAAAAAAGGATTGTAGGATGTAAATCCGACTTCTTTAGATAAGGAATCCAACGTATTGTTTTTTAAATAATCCTGTTCAATATGTTTAATGGCATCGTGAATTCGGATTGTTTTTTTGTATTCTGAAAAAGAAATAGTGCAGTGGTATTTAAAGAGATAGGAAATATGGCTTTTGGGAATATTCAGTTTGTTGGCCAGATCAGTAAGCTTCATGTTGGGGGCTCTGAATAGTTCATATTCAAAAGACACTTTTTCTATTTGTTCTATATAGGATAAAATATTTTTCTCTATTTTTTCTTTTAAAACAAGATGTTGGCTGTTGTTTAATGTGCTATTTGGTGATGTATTCCAAAGCTCATTCAGGACTAAATCAGTGTTTCTGTTTTCATTTATTTTTTGATAAAGCACATCGTATCCGTAGAGTATTTCAGGGGAAATCAATATTTTGAGCAGAATGAATAACCAAATGAGACAGGATACCCATTGATGGCTAAGGCCTTTAATGTGTTCGTCATGAAAGGTTTTTAAAAGAATGGATACCAGAAGTCTTAAGGTTATCAATGTAATGGCGATGAACAAAAATACGGTCCATTTTTTTATTAATTCATTTTGCTTTTTTATTACTTTACTTTCAATTTTTCTGGTCCAAATGGCATGTTTTAATAATTGGTAGCATATTACAGTATAATACAAAGCGTAAGCAAAAAAGATAGTGTAAAAAAGAATCTCCAATGGTATGGAAAGAACCTGGAATTCATTGACCAAAATTATGAAAGCAAAAAAGCATATCGGGAAAATAAAATGGAATAACTCTTTGCGATCAAAATCTTTATTATTGTTGGCTAAATTTTTAAAATACAAATAGAAAAGCGGAATTACGACTGTTGCGAAATTGGAGTACGTATAGAAAGAGTCCTTAAAAGCAGCATCCGACATAAAATAAGTTATTCCAATTATTAAATGGCGCAAGGAAATAATGAGTATCAATAAAATCATATACAAATTCATCATCCTGTTTAATTTATAACTGCCAAAGATTAAAAAAGCAGTTATTAAACCGAGCATACCAGTAATAATGCAAAGTAAATTTGTAATCATTTGGTTTTATATTTGGATTTAGCCATAGCGAATAAGAATCAAAAGGAACAACTTTTTAATAGATGTAAAGGATGTTTTTTTGACAGATCTTAGTCCGTTTTCAAATGTAGGCGTTTTTTTTTATTTAATTATAAGCTTACTAAAAATTGAAAAATTCTTTCAAAATGCCCTAGGTTGTTGTCAGTGGCTGTAAAATATTTTTTTCAAAAACTTCTTTAATTGCCTATATTCCAGAGGGTTTTGTTCTTGTAGTTGGTTTTGAACTTACTAAAAACCGAAAAGTTGTTACTAATTACTCTTTTTTTAAGATATATTTAAGATTATCGACTAAATGTATAAAAAGAACGATTAAGTTTGTTTAAAATTATTTTTATGAGGTATTTATTTATATTGTTTTCAGTCCCTTTTTATGGACAGGTTTTACATCATCAAATGCTTTCCTCACAAGGATTGACCACAAAAATTTCGGAGGGCTATATTATAAGCCAAACAATAGGTCAGCAAAGTGCCATTGGTAATTCAAATGGTAATACTGTCGTTATTCAGGGGTTTCAGCAAAGCCTTTGGAGCACTTATATTGCTTCCAATGAAAAAACGGAAATTAGTACCCAAACCTATCCTAATCCGTTTACCGAAACTGTTAATTTTCAATTTTCACAGTCCATACCAGACCAAATAACTGTCTATGTGTATGACATCAGTGGTCATTTGGTTTTTGAAAAAAAAGAGAAAATAGACAATTCTATTTTGACAATTAATTTATCCAATTTACCCCAGTCGGAATATTTAGTCCGACTACAAGCCTCAAATTTTAATTATTACACTAAAATTATTAAACTATGATAAAAAACTACTTACTACTTATTTTTCTATTGTCATCTGCAAGCATTTTTTCCCAGGAAATTTATTTTACTACAGGTAAAAATTACACAAAGTATCTTTATAAAGACGCTAATCTTCAGGTGAATCCAAATATCCAGAGTGGAACTGGAAGTTTTTATGAAATTGGTTTTACAAAACCTTTGATAAACAAAAAAATATTGTATTCATTAGGACTTTCCTTAAATGATTATAACGCAATAGGGGGAAACTCAGCGAATTCTTATCGATGGGATACGCAGTATCTTGGTTTGCAAGGTGGTTTGATATATCAATTTTATTCTTATAAAACCAATTCAAAAAACAGTATTGATTTTTTGGTTAAAACAGCTTTAAGCACTTCTTCTCTAATTTATGGGAAACAAGAAGTAAATGGTATTTATTATGATTTAATGCATCAAAAAGAATTTTCGGGAATTATCTTAGAATCTTCGGCTGGTTTAATGATAAAATATAATATTCCTTCATTTGGAGGTTTAAGTCTTGGATATGATTTTTGTCAGAGTATAAATATTACCAATTCTTTAAAGGAAAAATTATCATTCAGGACGAATCAATTAGAATTAGGAGTTCATTTCAACATTAATTAAAAGCGATATGAAAAAAATATTTATACTTTTTATACTTTTTGTAGCAACTAAGACTTTTGCCCAAACGAATGGGATAAGCTATCAAGCTATAATTTTAAATCCTAAAGGCGAACAATTACCAGGGGTAAATAATGCCAGTAGCCCTGTTGTCAATAAGGATATCTGTATGGTATTTAAATTTGTTGATGAATTTTCGAATGTAGAATACCAGGAAACGGTGCAAATCAAAACAGATGGTTTTGGTATGGTAAATTTGGTTATTGGTAAAGGAACACAAACAGCAGGATATGCAGCTTCTTTTCAGTCGATTGTTTGGAGTTCTTCAAAGAAAAGTTTAATTGTTGGAATTAACACCAATGGAAATTGTGCTACTTATACTGAGATAAGCAATCAGGAATTTAGTTACGCTCCACTGGCTTTTTCGGCAATAAATGCAGAAAATGTTACCGGTGTGGTTGCTATAGAAAATGGAGGGACCAATGCTGTTACCGTTTTGGGAGCCAGAACGAATTTGCAATTAGACAATGTAGACAATACAACAGATTTAAATAAACCGGTAAGTACGGCTACACAAACAGCGTTAAATTTAAAAGAAAACACAGCTAATAAAAGTACTGATATTCTAATCGATGGTAATTCTGATATCAAATATCCGAGTGTAAAATCGGTAAAAATGTATGTTGATGGCAAACTATTGACATCATCGGATGCTTTGGATGCAGAAATTAACAGAGCTACCATTGCCGAAAACACAATCGCTGCCAATTTGGTTGCGGAAACCAATAATCGGACTGCGGCAAATAATACTTTAACAACCAGCTTAGCTACTGAAGTAACCAATAGAACAGCTGCGGACTTACTGAAAGAAGACGTCGCAAACAAAAGCACTAATGTTACAACTGATGGAACTTCGGACACTAAATATCCAAGTGTAAAATCGGTAAAAACCTATGTAGATGCAAGTACGGCATTGTCTTCAACGGCCTTGGCCAACGAAGTAACCCGTGCTACAGCTGCAGAAAATACAATTGCTGCTAACTTAACCGCTGAAACTACTGCAAGAACTTCCGCTGATGCTACTTTGACAACTAACTTAGCTACCGAAGTAACTAACAGAACAGTTGCAGATTTACTGAAAGAAGACGTGGCAAACAAAAGCACTAATGTTACAACTGACGGAACTTCGGACACTAAATATCCAAGTGTAAAATCGGTAAAAACTTATGTAGATACCAATGCAGCATCTGCTTCAACAGCTTTGGCTAATGAAGTAACTCGTGCTACAGCTGCAGAAAATACAATTGCTACAAACTTAACCACTGAAACTTCGGCAAGAACTTCAGCTGATGCTACTTTGACAACTAACTTATCTACTGAAGTAACTAATAGAACAGCAGCCGACTTACTGAAAGAAGACTTGGCAAACAAAAGCACTAATGTTACCACTGATGGAACTTCGGACACTAAATATCCAAGTGTAAAATCGGTAAAAACCTATGTAGATACCAATGCAGCATCTGCTTCGACAGCTTTAGCTAATGAAGTAACTCGTGCTACAGCTGCAGAAAATACAATTGCTACAAACTTAACCACTGAAACTTCGGCAAGAACTTCAGCTGATGCTACTTTACAAACAAATATTAATGTCGTTCAAGCGGATGTAGATGCGAATGAAACTGCTGCTAATACAACCTTGAATTTAAAAGCCCCTTTGGCATCGCCAACTTTTACAGGAACGGTTTCCGGAATTACCAAAGCAATGGTTGGATTAGGTAACGTGGATAATACAACAGATTTGCTTAAGCCCGTTTCAACAGCAATTCAAACGGCATTAGATTTAAAAGTAGATAAAGTAACAGGTAAAGGTTTATCAACCGAAGATTATACAAGTACAGAGAAAACAAAATTAGCTGCTATTACAGGAACCAATACAGGTGACCAGGATATCTCTGGAATTGCTGCCAATACCAGTAAAATAGGGGATTTAACCAGCTTGACAACAACAGCCAAATCAAGTTTGGTAGCTGCAGTGAATGAAATCGAAGCAGGAAAAGCACCTTTGGCATCACCAACTTTTACAGGTACTGTTTCCGGAATTACCAAAGCGATGGTAGGATTGGGTAATGTTGATAATACCAGCGATGTGAGTAAACCGGTTTCAACTGCCACACAAACGGCATTAGACTTAAAAGTAGATAAAGTTACTGGAGAGCGTCTTATTAATGCATCTGAAATCGCTAAACTTTCCAATCAATCGGGAACCAATACTGGTGACCAGGATTTGAGTTCGTATGCCACAAATACAGCTTTAGCGTTAAAAGCTCCTTTAGCATCTCCAACGTTGACGGGAATTCCTGTTGCTCCAACTGCTACAGCAGGAACTAATTCAACTCAAATTGCTACAACAGCTTTTGTAACAACAGCTATAACAGGAAGTTTTGTAGATTTAACCACTAATCAAACTGTTGCAGGAACAAAGACTTTTAGTTCAGATTTAACTATTAATTCTACAAAATATGGAAGGGGAGCAGGTAGCGATTTAAATAGCAGAAATATTGCAATCGGTAACTCTTCTTTATCTTTAAATTCTACGGGATCATGGAATACAGCAGTTGGAACTTATGCATTGCAAAAAAATACTGGTTCTTCATCAAATACAGCTATTGGAAATGAGGCAATTAGTGAATCTGCTCCTGGTTCAAATAATACAGGTGTTGGAAGTCGTGCTTTGATGTATACCTCTGGAGCAGGTAATACCTCTGTAGGTACAAATGCCTTAATCAATAGTGCTGCGGGAAATAATAATACTGCGATTGGATTAAATGCATTCTCAACAAATACTACAGGATCAAACAATACGGCCATAGGGGCATCTACAGTTGTTTCATCAGTTGGACTGACTAATGCTACTGCAATTGGGTATGGTGCAACGGTAGCTAATGACAATACAATTCAATTAGGAAATACATCTGTAACTGATGTAAAAACAAGTGGTACACTTACAGCTGGAACAGTTACCTATCCAAAAACACATGGTACGTCCGGTCAAGTGCTTTCTACAAATGGTTCGGGCACTTTATCCTGGTCTACACCATCTGTAGCTACTAGTGCAAATTTTGTAGATTTAACAACCGACCAAACCATTGCAGGGACTAAATCTTTCGATTCTAATCTAATTGTAAAAGGTATTACAGTAGGTGCTTCTTTAGGTATGATGGGAATAGAACCAAGTAATACTTTATTAGGATACAACGTAACAGCGACGAATGCCAGTGAATCTACAGTAGTTGGTTATAAAGCAACTGCAAATGGTTCACAATCTATTGCGTTAGGATCTAATGCAAGTGCTAATCAAACACAAGGGATTTCAATTGGTTTTCATTCAGCCATTGGTTCTGGATATGGTTTTGCAATCGGAAGTTATGCACAATCTAATGCGATGTATTCTACTGCACTTGGAGCATTTGCAACTACAGGAGGAAATTATGCAGTTGCCTTAGGTTATCAGGCGAATGCAAGTGCCGAAAATTCAATAGCCATTGGAAAAGATGCTACTGTTTCTACTAGTAATACTATTCAACTTGGAAATACGTCCATTACCAGTGTAAAAACAAGTGGAGCCATTACTGCTAATTCATATGTGAAATCCGGTGGTACTTCTTCTCAATATTTAATGGCAGACGGTTCAGTTTCCACAGGTCCTGCAGCAGTAAGAGAGGTTACAGATGAGTTTACTGCCACAGTTGCTCAAACCAGTTTTACTTTAACACAAACGCCTTCGGCTAATAGTAAGGTGAAAATGTATGTAAACGGTATTAGGATTAGTAATACGGCTTATTCTGTGGTTGGGACAACATTTACTTATAATCCGACTAATAATGGAGGTTATGCATTATCTGCGGGAGATAGAATTCAAATGGATTTCTACTATTAATGAACCAATATTTTAAATAATCAATTAGATGAATACATTTAAATTAAACAAATTCTTTGGCAGGGGTCATTTTTTGCATATCCTTTTATTATCTATTTTCTCTGTAAATGCTCAAACACCATCCGGTTTTAGTCTTGTGGCTTATGAGGGGTTTGATTATACCAGTGGTTCATCATTACTAAATGCCAGTGGAGGTAGTGGGTGGTCAACTGCTTGGATAAAAGCATACCAAGATAAATATTTAAAAACAGCTACAACAGGATTTACCTATTCGGGGTTGACAACAGCAGGTCTTAAAGCTGATTTCGATAACACATGTTATGGAACTTGTAATCAAATTGCTGCTTTAAAAAGATCATTCCCGTTGCAAAATGACGGTATTGTTTATTTTCAATTTATTTCCGTTTTTGAAGCTTCAGCAGGAGGTGGAACTCCTACCATCAGATTCTTTAATGGAGGAAGTCAGACAGGTGGTTTTGGAGCCAATAGTGGTTCTTATATGTCCATTATGGATGCTTCTCTTACTAATGTGAGTTCTTCTTCTGCAAGTTTGAGTGCTCAGAATTTAGTTGTGGTTCGTATTAACTATGATTTAAATAAAACAGAAATGTGGGTAAATCCAGATTTATCTACTTTTGATTATTTAAATCCTACGAATCCATCAGCAACAGCAACAAATTTTGCACCTGCATTTGATAATTTTTCAATATTTATAAGATCCGGAAGTATTGATGAAATTTCGATTTTTAAACGAGTAACCGTATTAAATAAAAATGGTAAATTAGATACTGACTTTTCTTCGGCAGTAAATAAGAATGGAGCAATAGGCAGCGGTAGCGGATTAAGACCAAAAGGAGAGTCTCTTTAAAAAACAAGATGGATGTAAAAAACATAAAAAGGTTCAACTTTGCGGTTGAACCTTTTTTACTTTTCTATTATAACCAGGTTTTACACCTTTCCTAACGTATACAATTGCTCCATGGTAGGCGTTATACTTCCGCCGGCCGGTTCGAGTGTGATTCCAAAAGCTTCAGCTTCTTCGGCATTGTCAACCGCAAATATTTTAGGGTCATTATCCTTAAAGTTATCCAATAATCCGATGCTGGTAGGCGTGAGCGGACTCAATTTTATCGCCCAAACCTGATACACCATTCCTTTCGGGGGTTCCGGTAATCCGGAGGCATCTACATAAACGGATTTGGTTTCCTTGTTCCAATACACTTTGGCAAAGGATTCCGGGGAAACGGCTTGTCCGCCCAATGCCACAACCGTATTTTTGTCATCCCGAATCACTGCCAAACTGGTTTCGGTGGCTTTGTTTTCCAATTGCAAAACATTGAATTCTTTTTCCAGTTTCGTTTTTTCTGTTTCTATAGTCGCTATCTGGTTAGACGTTTCGGTCAACAAATTAAACTGGTAACCAATACCGGCCAACAATAAAACTGCCGCTGCCCAACCCATATATTTCGGCCAGTTTCGAGTGGATTCCATTTCGATTACCGGAGCCTGTTTGAGTTCGAGTTTGGCTTTTATCTTTTCATAATTGGCAACCGAATGAAAAGGCGAAAAGCTCGAGGATAAGGCTACAATTGCTTTCTCGATTGCGATGATCTCTTCATTTATTTCAGGATGATTTTTAGCCATCGCAGCCACTTCTTCGTTTTCGGCTTCGCTGAGCAAACCGTAAACGTAGAGTTCTAAGATCCCTGATGCTATATATTCTTGTGCTTCCATTATACTTTCAAATAATTTCTTAGATCATTAATACAATTTCTATTGTGCGTTTTCACTGTTCCTAAAGGAATCTCCAGGGCTTCTGCCGTTTCTTGTTGGGTATATCCTTTAAAGAACAACAAATCAATGATTTGGATACATTTTGGCTTGAGTCTTTTTACAAATTCTTGTATTCCGATTGTATCCACTTTATTGATGGGTTCCGTACTGTCGTCTAACAGATGTACGAAATTATCAGAAGAACCGTTTTTTTGGCTGTTGTTAAAGTTTTTAGAACGCAATTTATCGATTGATGTATTTCTGGCAATATTCAAAATCCAGGTATAGAAACGCCCTTTACTTTCGTGATAGCTATCTATGTTTTTCCAGATTTTCACAAACACCTCTTGAAGGACATCTTCAGCTTCTTCCCTGTTTTTTACAAGAACATTGATTACTGCGAATAAACTTTTGGAATACATATCATAAAGATGTGTAAATGCTTTTTCGTCCTTTTTGTAAATCAATACTAACAATTCCTCTTGAGTCATATGCTTTTTATTTTCTATTACAAACTTATACATTCTTATTTACAATTAACCAATTTTATGCTTACCGGCTTTAAAAATATCCTGGACAAGCTAACTTAGCCGTCACAGAAAGTTAAGAAAGAATCTTAATTTTAACCTATGAACAAGTCCGAAAAATTTATGACTATGCTTTTAAAGGGAAAGATTGCTTTGTTTGTTTTTGTTTGAAAGCCTGATATTTGATTAAAAAATGTCAGGCTTTTTTTTTAACAATGTTTTCCTCTTAATTAACAGTTAATACGGTTCTTGATTGTTTCAATTTGTTTAATTTTATCAAAAATTATAAATATGAAATCGCCATGATTCAATTATCACAAACACGAATGAAGAATGGCGATACCATATTCCTTTAAAAAACAAATATTATCTACATATGAAAAAACTGTTATTCTTATCTGCTGCACTACTATTGTTTATGAGTTTCAAAAGCCAAGCCCAAACCAAACCTACTATTTACCAGTTTAAGGTTGAAGATTTATCAGGGAAAATTTTTGATTTTGCTTCATTGAAAGGGAAAAAAATAATGATTGTCAATACCGCTTCCAAATGTGGGTTAACGCCTCAATACGAAAAGTTAGAGGCATTGTATAAAGAATATAAAGACCAAGGTTTTGTCATTGTGGGCTTTCCAGCCAATAATTTTGGAGAACAGGAACCGGGAACCAATGATGAAATTGCCACTTTTTGTAAATTAAATTATGGGGTTACTTTTCCTATGATGGATAAAGTTTCGGTAAAAGGGGATGACATATGTGAAGTGTACCAATTCCTAACCCAGAAGTCGAAAAACGGGCTACAGGATTCAGAAGTGAAGTGGAATTTTCAAAAATACCTCATTAATGAAAAAGGGGAATTGGAAAAAGTAATTGCTCCCAAAACCTTACCAACAGATCCTGAAGTGGTCAATTGGATCAAAGCTTAAAATAAAATAACGCATTTTGATAAAAGAGGTTTTCTTATAAAGGGAATCTCTTTTTTATTGGCAGTAAATTATAGTTTGAAATAATGCATTAAAGTGTATTTACCTTTTTAAAAAGAGTTACCGCAAATTATTTATTCTGTTTTGATGTATTCAATTTGCGAATTTGCTGTTCATTTTTTTAGTCAGAGAATCAATAATTTTATTCGGTTGCCAAAATTTCTTTTACAGCAGCTTCATAATTTCGGATACTTTTTGCCTTTTTTATTTTTTTCATCGCCTTATGCGGGTTAGAAAATATAACCGAAAAGTATTCCCATAAATGGTGCATCTTCAATAAAATATGTGTTTGTCCGGAGAGCGATTCGCTATAGCCTTGGTACAAGGTCTCATGAAAGGCACCGAATAATTCGATTTTGTTTTTTGGATATTCCGAGGCGTTATTTTTTATCATACCCGGTAAAAAAGGATCGGCAATCAGTCCCCGACCAATCATCCAGTGGTCGATAGAAGGAAAGCGTTGTTGCATTTCTTGGAATTTAGCCACCGAAGTGATATCGCCATTGTAATACAATTTATGCTTGGTGTTGTCGATACATTGTTGAAACGCATCCAGATGTACACCACCATTATAGAGTTGTTTCCCGATACGGGCATGAATGGCGATATTTTTAATGGGATAGCGGTCTAAAATGGGTAAAACATCAAGAATTTCTTCGGTATTTTCATAACCCAAACGCATTTTCATCGACACAATAATATCCGATTCCGTGTGTGCTTTGTCGAGAATACTGTTGATTTTTTCAGTATTACTGATTAGCCCCGAACCCATACCGGATTTGGTCACCATGGGGTAGGGACAGCCTAAATTCCAGTTCAATTCTTTATAGCCCAGTTCGCGGACATATTTGGCCACAAATAAAAACTCATCGGCATCATTGGTAATCACTTGTGGAATCACTTCTAAACCCACATTGTTTTCAGGCAGCAGGTCGCGTTCATAAGAAGATTTAATGACCAATTTTCCGTTTAAGCGGATGTAAGGAGAATAAAAAGTGTCGATTCCTCCAAAATACTTGTTTTGGGCATTTCTGAAACGAAAGTCGGTAAATCCTTGTAAAGGCGATGAAAGTAGGGTGTAGTCCATGAAATTTTTAGTTGTGCAAATATAATACTCTTTACACGGTTATGGTTTTCCTAAAGCAATAATCACCTTTATTTTAAAATCAACTGCATAAAAACGATATCCAGCCATTGGTCAAACTTGTAACCCACTTCATGAATGGTTCCGACAACTTCGAATCCAAATTTCTTATGGAAAGCAATACTGCCTGAATTCTCCGCATCAATGGTTCCAATCATGACATGATACCCTTGTTGTTTTGCTATTTGAATGAGTTCACCCAATAATAATTTCCCGACACCTTTTCCTATGAATTCCTGAGCCACATAAACCGAATGCTCTACGGTGTATTGGTATCCATTTTTGGCTCTAAATGTACCGTAAGTAGCATAACCAATGGGCATGTTTTCAAATTCGGCAACAATTACCGGTAATTTTTTAGCCATTTTATCTTCAAACCATATTTTCTGTTCTTCAAAATCGTGTGGTTCATAATCATAGATAGAAGTGCTATGAAGAATTTCATGATTAATGATTTCTAATATTGTATCGAGATCAGCAAAAACGGCGGGTCTTATCTTAATTTCCATATCGAAGTTATTTACACTCAAAAATAACAAATCTATTCTAGAATAGTAAAAAACCTTTGCAACTTTGTATCTTTGGGACTTTCAAATAAACACAATGATTTACCCCAAAATACCCTTAGCGCAAAGCATTATTCAATTATGTTTGGCCAAAGGAATCACCAACATTATTATTTCCCCGGGTTCCCGAAACGCACCGTTAACGATTGGTTTTGCCAGTAATCCCGCTTTTCAGTGTTATAGCATTGCCGACGAACGTTCGGCGGCTTTTTTTGCATTGGGAATAGCGCAACAAACCAAAGAGCCGGCGGCCTTGGTTTGCACCTCGGGTTCGGCATTACTCAATTATTATCCCGCTTTGTCGGAAGCTTTTTACAGTCAGATTCCATTGATTGTGATTTCGGCAGACCGTCCGCAAAGTAAAATTGATATTGGTGACGGACAAACCATCCGTCAGCAAAATGTCTACGAAAATCATTCGCTGTATAATGCCAATTTAACCGAGGAAGCTTGCGTTGAAAACGATATAAAAATCAATGAGGCGATCCATACGGCGATGCTCAAAAAAGGCCCGGTACATATCAATGCGCCTTTTGAAGAGCCCCTATATGAAACGGTTTCAGAACTTTCGGTTGAGGCAACGGTTTTCGCTGCTGCAAATGAAACTCAGGTTATTACTGCTGAAGAATTGGGACAATTTGCAACGATTTGGAATAAATTTCCTAAAAAAATGGTTTTGGTTGGGGTAAATGATCCTGATGGAATCAGCAACACCACAATGGAAACCTTGGCAGAAGATCAGTCGGTGGTGGTGTTGACAGAAACAACATCCAACCTGCATCATCCTTCGTTTATCAATACTATCGATACGATCATTACACCTTTTACCCATGGGGATTTTGAGGCTTTTCGTCCGGATATTTTAGTCACTTTTGGCGGAATGGTGGTTTCTAAACGCATCAAAGCTTTTTTAAGGAAATACCAGCCCAAGCACCATTGGCATATTGATACGTTACGGGCGTATGATACTTTTGGCGCTTTGACGCAACATTTTGAAATGAGTCCGAATGTGTTTTTTGAAACTCTTTTGCCGTTGACGCAAACCGTTTCAAGTGATTATTTCCAGAAAATGAAAGAGGTTGTTGTTTTGAGGAATCAAAAAACAGCGGAGTATTTAGCTAAAATTCCGTTTTCTGATTTTAAAGTGTTTGAGACCGTTATTCCTGCTTTGCCTAAAAACAGCCATTTGCAAATCAGTAACAGTTCGGCGATTCGCTATGCGCAATTGATTCCCGTTGATTCTTCCGTAGAAGTGTATTGCAACCGCGGAACCAGTGGTATTGACGGTAGCACCTCTACCGCCATTGGTGCGGCTGTAGCCAATACAAAACCTACCGTTTTGATAACGGGAGACATCAGTTTTTTATATGATAGCAATGCGTTGTGGAACAGTTATATTCCAAAAAACTTCAAAATTATTTTAATCAATAACGGCGGAGGCGGGATTTTCAGGATTTTACCCGGACACGAAGAAAATACGGTTTTCAATACATTTTTTGAAACTTCGCACAGCCATACGGCAGAACACTTGGCCAAAATGTTCGGATTTGATTATGGTATTGCCAATGATGAAACGAGTTTAGAAAACGGCTTGGCCGCTTTGTATGCACAAAATGAAAAACCATTTATTCTGGAGGTTTTCACACCAACCTTAGACAACGACAGGATATTGTTGCAGTTTTTCAGGGAACTGGTTTAAAAATATTAGAAGCGCTTTTGGGCGCTTTTTCATATGTGTTTTATTTTTTTTGACTCCAATAAAAATCCGCTAAAAATCTAATTCTAACCCGTTGGATGAAATTATTTGAAGTAAAAAATATCTTGTCAAATATAATAAAAAATTATTTAAGGGTTTTAGAAGTTATAAGTTCTTTGAATTGTGAATTAGAATTTAAATCAGATGTTGGTAGAAAACAAAAAATGTCTGATTTAGAAGTAATTGCATTGAGTTTAACGGCTGAGTTTATGTCCATTGATAGCGAAAATTCTCTGTTTAAACAGATTCTTCCCGATGAAATTCCTAATCTATTAGAGCGTAGTCAGTTCAATAAAAGAAGAACCTTATATCTTTAGAAAATCAAGAAAAAGAATCGAAACATTATTTTCACAATTATGCGACCAATTCATGATTAGACGAAATTATGCTAAATCTTTTCAAGGTTTTAAAACAAGAATTTTAGCTAAAATAACAGCATTAACTTTGGTGCAATTCATCAATAAATTTATTTTTGAAAGATTAATCAACAATATTAAAACACAAATAATTTAATTTCACCCAACGGGTTACTTCAATTATATTCATAATAAACTTTTTCTAAAATTTTCATTACTGTTTTTATTATGCATATGGCATAACTAAATTATATTCAATAACCAATTGTCAATTGATATAGCACCGCTTCCTTTAATAATAATTACAAGTAATATCGAGAGCAGCATTATAAAATATTCAATTCCTTCTCCTTTCTTTTTGCTATTCCAGTTCATTGCCCAACCGTCAGCAATATGAAATAAAATTGCCCCTGAAAAGATTATAAAATTGGAAATGGCAGCAACTCTTCCTAAAAAACCTAAAATTAATGCTATACTTCCAAAGGATTGCCCGATAATTACAAGCCATGCGATGGTTTTCGGCACTTTATTTTTTTTAAACGATGCTAGTGATTCCTTTATTCCTTTGCCACCGCCAAAATCATCAAACCATCCCAGGAGCTTTTGCATTCCGTACGGAAAGATGATTATGCCAGCTACAATCCTTAAAAAAGTATAGACAAAATTTGAATCTGTTTGAAGTAATTCCTGAATCATAATTATTTGATTTATAGATTTGAAAGTAATTCAAGATATTGCGGTTAAGCTATATCTTAAACCAATTGAGTGGGACATATTTAGGTTTAATTTTTCATATCATCCCTAACGGGACTTTACTATGCATGAATCTAATTTTTCTATCGATATTTTATCCCTAACGGGATTTTTGAATTAGGTTTTTTATATTATTCTTCAATTTTAATCCCGTTAGGGATGATATATTGGTAGCCAATGAAATCCCCAATCCAATAGAATCCCGTAGGGATGATATTTTTAAAAAGGTTCTTTGAAGATATAGCGTTCGTCATATTCAATTTCAAAAGCTTTTAAAAAGTCTAAATATTCTTCTTTAAATGTTTTTAGTTTATGTTTTTCTTCTTGATTTAAAATATAATCAATGACATTTTGCACTTGAGATTTGGAATATGAAAATGCTCCGTAACCTTCCTGCCATTCAAATTTCAGGTTTAAAAATTTCTTTTCGTTAACCCATTTAGAAGAATTTGCTTTGATGTCTTGCATTAAATCGGCAATGGATTGTGTTGGACGCATTCCTATAAAAATGTGAATATGATCAGGCATTCCATTAATAGCTATTAATTTGTGATTATGAGCTGAGATAATTCCCGAAATGTATTTGTATAATTCGTCTTTAAAAGAAGGATGAATTAGTCCATTTTGGTATTTTACTGCAAAGACAAATTGTATGTGAATTTGTGTATAGGTATTTGCCATTTTTTTACATTTTAAAATTGATTGTCATTTTTTATATCGTCCCTAACGGGACTTTTCTATGTATGAATCTAATTTTCTACCGATATTTTATCCCTAACGGGATGTTTTCGGCAACGCTTTTTATATTATAACTAATGGGACTTTTCTATGCATGAATCTAATTTTTCTACCGATATTTTATCCCTAACGGGATTTTTGAATTAGGTTTTTTATATTGTTCTTCAATTTTAATCCCGTTAGGGATGATATATGGGTAGCCAATGTATTCCCCAATCAATAGAATCCCGTAGGGATGATATTTTTTAAAACCTGTTTGGAAAGATTTTAATAATAACAATATCCCGGAGATTTTATGATACAGGAATCATTTTGGATTTTAAAAATATTTTCGCTTTTAATGAATACTTCGGATAACTTAAAGTTCCTTTAATAAGGACTTTTTACCGTTTTGATTCCATCGGGAAGTTCAAAAATAGTTGTTTCCAGTTTCATTGGTTTAATTTCGGTTGCAATGCTTTCTAAGGTAAATTGTGCATTATCTAATACCGATTTTAGAGGTAAAGAATTTGACTTTGATAAATAATCGAACCAGTTTCCAAATTTATGATTTTCAAACTGTTTCGCATCGATGTGTTGTTCTGAACTATAATAATATTTTTGGATTCCACTTTTACAGGTAAATATTATTTCATCACATTTCTGGCCTAATATTTCAAGAATATTTTTGTTGATTTCAACTTTTAAAATCTCATCTCCTTGAACACTCGCATCATTCCAAATTGCGCTTTCAGAATTAGACATTTTACTGTAAAGTTTGTTTTCAGAATTAATATAAAGTTGCCATTGTGCTAATGTTCCATTTACAACTGATTTATAATTTCCATTTTTAATTAAATATTCTTGAGATGATCCTAACATGGATGTCCATTGTTGGTCTGTTATATTTGGAATTTTGCTTTTGTAAATGTTTTTATATGATATTTTGCCTTCAAAATTTTGGGCAAAAGAGGTAGTTGAAATTAGGAAATAAGCAATTATTAATAGTTTGTTTTTCATTGTAATCTTATTTTGTTGATTAATCTCTTAAGCTGTAAATGATTTTTCGAAAGTCTTCTTTAAATTTATCTTTATTTTCTAAAGTAGTCCAAGATAAAACTTTGTAATAGGTTGTTTTAGTTTCAACAATTCCGATTAAATAATAGATTTCAGTTTTAGCTTCTTTATCATAATAAGTTACATCATTTTCAATAAAGTTTATTCCGTCAATTTGTTTGTATTTAGGATTTGCCAGAGTTCTCTTTTTTTCATCGGTCAAAAAATCTTTCATAAAGTCTTCGTAAAAATCATTAATTGATGTGAAATTCAATTCAGCTAAAACCAATTCCTCTTTATTATCTTCTATTACAAAGCCATAAACATCTTTTAAGGTACTTTTATATTGGAGAGTTGCAGAATTATTTAGCCCAATAGTCTTCATCATGTATTCTGGTAAACTAACTTGAAAAATGTTTCCAGCTTTGACTTCTTTCAATTTAGTTTGGGCAAATGTGGAAAGAGTTGTTAAAAATAATGCTGTAGCTAAAATTGTAATTCTCTTTTTCATTGATATATTTTTTCACTGTTTAATTTTGCTAAAATATAAAAAAATGATTACAAATTGTTTTTAAATTATTGGTACAATAAATTTTATGAAAGCCAATAGTTGTTTTTAGCCCCGATAGCAGCGAAAATCCTCTTGTGTTGCGTTAGCAAACGCAAGAGATTGTAGCGAATAGTGGGTGGGAGGTGGTTTTGGAAAGTGATTGTACTGCTCCTAAAAAAACATAAAAAAACACCAGCCTTTCGACTGGTGTCCTGATGGGATTATCAAGTTTGGGTAACGAATCGGATTAAGAAATCTGTTCCGGATATTACATTTTTACGGCTCCTTTAGGCACTGTTTCCCCCAAAGTTGTTTTTTTGGAAAGATCTAATGTAGCGGTAGAAATCAATTCTACATTTTTGCTGGCTTCACCGTTGATGCTGATTGCTTTCGGGGAAGTCGAATTGAATTCGATGTTTTTTAAAGACATATTTTTGCCATTATAGATGTCAAAAACCGTACTGTTTTCGATGTCTAATTTAACATTACTGATTTTGATTCCATTGGCATCAATTATCGAAAAGCCTTTTTCGGCTTTGGCAGTCAGGTTAGTGATTTCTATGTTTTCCAGGTTCATTTCAGGTAAACCTTGTAAAAATACGGCTTGTTGAGCCCCTTTGATAAATACATTTTTGATGGAAATGTTTTTGAATTGAGGTGTTTTCTCATCTACAGGCATTATTTTGGTACTGATGGTATTTCCTCCTTCGGCCAAGGTTTCGGCAATAGATTTTCCACCATAATACAGGTCGAAAGAAATGGCTTGCGAAGGGATGTCGGTCATCCAGATATCGGAGATGAAAATATTTTCTACGACTCCGCCACGCCCGCGATTACTTTTGAAACGCAATCCAACGTCGGTTCCCATGAAAGTACAATTAGACACATGCATGTTTTTTACACCGCCCGACATTTCGCTTCCTACCGTTACGCCACCGTGTCCGTGGTAAACGATATTGTTTCTTATGATGATGTTTTCGCATGGAACGCCACGATCACGACCATCTTTGTCTTTTCCTGATTTAATGCAAATGGCATCATCACCCACGTCAAAACTGGAGTTTTCGACAATCACATTTTTACAGGATTCCACATCAAGGCCGTCCCCGTTTTGTGAAAACCAAGGATTGCGTACCGATACATTACGGATAATCAAATCTTCCACCATCAATGGATGTATGTTCCAGGCCGGGGAATTTTGAAATACTGGGCCATCAAATAATACTCGTTTACTGTTTTGAATACTGACCATTACCGGACGAAGAAAGTCACGGATGGTTTCGAAATCGGCTTTGGTTTTAAAGTCCAAACGTACATTTTGATCTACATTTTGATTCCCTTTGACATACTGTTCAGAAGGAAACCAACTCTCTTTATTGGCACTGAGTACCCCGCCCGAAGCAATCAGTTTTTTCCATTGGCTTTCGGTAAGTTTACTCTTTTTAACCTGTCTCCAAACCTCTCCTGATCCGTCCCAAACCCCTTTTCCGGTGAAGGCTACGTTTTCCAGGTTTTTACCGTAAATAGGTGAGATACAGCGCCAGGTATTCAAGCCTTCAAAACTGGTTTCAATAATTGGATACAAATCTTTGTTGGTGGAGAATTTTATTAAGGCGCCTGTTTCAGCATGTAATTCGATGTTGCTTTTCAAAATGATGGGCCCGGTAAGCCAAATTCCGGGAGGGATAATCACTTTTCCGCCACCTTTTTTGGAAACAGCAGCAATAGCATCGGCAAAGGCTTGGGTGTTTAAGGTATATCCTCCATTGACTGCACCAAAATCTTTGATATTTACGGTGTTGTTGGGAATAGACGGTTCCTGAACTTTAGCCATTTTAAATTCAATGTTTTTATAGGTTTCATTGGATTTTGAATTTTGGGCTATCGAATTCTTGGAATAGCTTGTTATTAACACTGTCAAAGCGATGCATAATAAGTTAATCGGTTTTGTTTTCATTCTTAAATATGGTTTTTGTTTATATGGTTTAGAGGTTCGGAATTTATGTTTAAGTTTTTCATCTAAGGTAGCGATTTAAATATATATTCTGATTTATGTAATCGATTGCTCAAATGTATTTAAAAAAGACGCATATTCAAATTATAATTAGTTATAAATGTATTTAATATAATTTTTGTAGATATAAAATGAATTATTTTTACTAAATTGGTATAGTGTTGCGGTTAGCATAAAAGACAATTGCCCATTGTTCCAAATTTTTGAATTGGAGATAAAAATTAATATAAAATTGGCATTGAGAAAGAAGTGAGATTTTATTTTTGTAGGTATGGTTATGGCAAATAAGGGTTGAAGCCTATTTTTTGCTACAATAAACCTGATTTAGTATTAATTAAATTTTTGCAATTATGACAGAAGAATTCACAATCATTGAAAAAGAAGACATAGCTTCACTTAAGTTTCCGGCAACAGATGTTCTGGACGATGATAACGAAATAAAAACAAGAATGAGTGAGATAAACCGGGCTTTGTCATTGGGTAATTTAGAGCATTCAAAAATTAAAATTTTCTTTGAAGACAGTGAGTCCAAAAAAATAGTAAATACTACGGTTTGGGCTGTTACCGACAAAAATGTTATTTTAAAACAAGGGGTGAGGATTCCGATTCATAGAATATATAAGTTGTTTTAGCGGCTTCCTATAATCCGAAAGTGTTGCTTTTCATTGCTTATGCAGGTTCTCACCCGGACCTATGATGGATGTTTTTCTTTGTCTTTCGGGATAAAAAACGGCGCAAAACTCCAAAGAGACTTGTGCCGTTTTTTATGATTTACTTCTTTTTTTGGAGGAGACGGAAAGTTGGCAGAATTAGAAAAGTGTAATCTGTTGTTGCTACCCGTTTTTTCATCCAGTTCATTCCGACGAAGGAGGAATCTTCGTTGGTCACTCACATTATGGAGATTGCTAGACTAGTTTGTTATTGTCCTTCTCCTCCATGGTCGGAATTGCCACAATTGGAGCTAAGATATTGTGAAAATAATTCGTTCTCCCTTAGCCCCGATGGGAGCCAGTATCCTTTTTCTCCCCTAACCCCTCTCAAAGGAGGGGAACCAAACAGAAAAAGATACGGCGGACAGCGGGACGGCTCCTGATGCAAAAATGCAAAAGTGCTGCTCCTGCTTATTCTAATCGGATTTTGTATTTTTTTATGCTCAGTACGATAAAAAATAAGGTCATGGCAATCAGAATGAGGGTTTCTTTCCAGATTACTCCAATGGTGGCTCCTTTGAGCATGATGGCTTTGATGATGATGATAAACCATTTGGCGGGTATGATATTGCTGATGATTTGCAAGGGGAGAGGCATACTCGAAATGGGGAAAATAAATCCCGAAAGGATAATCACCGGCAGCATGAGCCCCATTAAGGACATCATCATGGCGGTTTGTTGCGAATGGGCAACCGTAGAGATTAATATGCCCAAGGACAGGGCGGTGATGATAAACAAAATACTTTCTAGAGCCAATAAAATCAGGCTTCCTTCGATGGGCATTTTGAAAACGAAAACGCCTAAAAGTAGAATTACCGTAGCGTTGATAACAGACAGGAAAATATAGGGAAATACTTTTCCGATGATGACCTGAAAGGGCTTGAGCGGGGAGACCAAAAGTACTTCCATGGTGCCCAGTTCTTTTTCACGCGTGATGGAAATGGAGGTCATCATGGCCGAAACCAACATTAGGATTACGGTCATGACCCCGGGAACAAAGGTGAAAACACTTTTGAGTTCTGGATTGTAATAGAGTTGTGTTTGGGTGTGAATCTGGTAATTAGGTTGCTGGTTTTGGTTGATTTCCTGGCTGTAGTTTTGCAAAATGGCGTTCACATAGTTGGTGATGGTATTGGCGATATTGGGGTCGGTGGCATCGGTGATGACTTGTACGTTGGCCTGTTTTTGGGTTTGGATTTTTTTGATAAAATCGTTCTCAAAAACCAATACGGCTTTAATTTTTCCTTTTTTGAAAATGGCTTCGATTTGGTTTTCATGCTGGATTTTCTGTTCGATATGAAAATAATCGGAAGCATTGATTTTACGGATGATTTGTTGGGTTTCGGTGTCTTTGGATTGGTCTAAAATGGCGATGTTGACATTGTTGATTTCATTGGTAATGGCAAAACCAAACAGCATGATTTGCGCAATAGGCATCCCGAAAAGGATAAACATAGAGCGTTTGTCACGGAAAATGTGATAAAACTCCTTGGTGACAAAACCGATAAATCTTTTCATTTTTTTTGTTTTTTGCCGTTTTTTTGTTCGTTTGAGTGGAGCCAGGAATTGGTATGAGTCTCGACTGCAATGTCATTAAATTAAGTTTTTTTGTCGTCTCTTCGAGTGATTTTAAATGATAATGCGATAGCTTTATTATTTAAAATTGTATCGAGAAGCATGTCTAAACTAGAGTTCTCGATACTGGCTTTCAATTTTCTGTCGCAAATTGTAAGCCAACTCGAACAGACGAATTCTTAACTTAGTGACATTGCGCTCGACTTGACACACTTTTTTACTCTACGTTTCGTGCCAATTTTAAAAATACCTCATTCATAGAGTCTACGTTATAGTGTTGTTTTAAATTTTTTGGCGAATCCAGCGCTTCTATTTTTCCTTCAACCATAATCGATACGCGGTCACAATATTCGGCTTCATCCATATAATGCGTGGTCACAAATATCGTCGTCCCTTTGTGGGCTTCCCGATAAATCATTTCCCAGAATTGCCTTCGGGTGATGGGATCCACACCCCCGGTTGGTTCATCCAGAAAAACAATTTTGGGTTCATGTAATAAGGCTACCGAAAAAGACAGTTTTTGTTTCCATCCCAAAGGCAGTGAACCCACGAGTTGATTCGCTACTTCTTCGAGTTGTAATTCCTGGATGAGTTGGGTTGTTTTCTCTTTGATTTGCTTGCGACTCAGTCCATAAATTCCGCCAAAAAAAGTGATGTTTTCTTTCAGGGTTAAATCGTCATACATTGAAAAACGCTGACTCATATAGCCGATGTTTTTCTTGATCATTTCGGCATTGTTTTTCACATCAAATCCCGCCACTTGGGCTTCGCCCGAGCTGGGTTTTGAAATCCCGATGAGCATTTTCATCGCCGTGGTTTTTCCTGCCCCGTTAGCCCCGAGAAAACCAAATATTTCCCCTTTGGCCACTTCAAACGAGATGGCATCAACAGCAGTAAAATTGCCAAATTTTTTGCTGAGGTTGCTAACGGATATGATTTTTTCGGTTTCCAAAGTTTAAGGGTTTAGTGCGGTTAAATCCATGAAAACATCTTCAATAGTTGTTTTAGAAATATGAATTTCGATGTCGGAATGTTGTTTTGACAGTAAATAATTTTCTAAATCGGCCGGAATGAAATGCTCATTTGAATCAATATAATGAATGTATTCCCCAAACGCGTATACACTGTATTGACCCGGATAATTTTTTAAATCCTCAATCAATTGGGAGGTGTTTTTCGCTGCCACATTATAAATGGTTTTGTCGTATTGTTGGATCATATTTTCGGGGGAATCTATTTGCAGAATAGCCCCTTTTTGTATCAGGGCGATTCTGTCGCATAAAGCCGCTTCATCCATATATGGGGTCGAAACCAAAATGGTGATTCCTTTTTGTTGCAAGCGTTTGAGCATTTCCCAGAATTCTTTTCGGGACACGGGATCGACCCCGGTGGTAGGTTCGTCCAGAAATAATACGGTCGGTTTGTGAATCAATGCACAGCACAACGCCAGTTTTTGTTTCATTCCGCCCGAAAGCGCTCCGGCTTTACGGGTTTTGAAAGGTTCAATCTGGATATAGATGTCTTTGATTAAGTCGTAATTCTCTTCGATGGTGGTGCCAAAAATAGTGGCAAAAAAACGCAGATTTTCTTCCACAGTCAAATCCTGGTATAACGAAAATTTTCCCGGCATATAACCCACCGTATTCCGAATGGCTTTATAGTCTTTAATCACATCATACCCACCAACGGTTGCGGTGCCGGTATCGGCAAGCAGGAGTGTGGTGAGGATTCTGAAGAGCGTGGTTTTTCCCGCTCCATCAGGCCCGATTAAGCCAAATATTTCCCCTTGGTTTACCTCCAATGAAATGTTGGCAACGGCTATGTTTTTGTTATAGGATTTGGAAATATTCTTAACGGAAATACTCATTTTTTTTCAATTTCAATGTTCAATGGCAATAGCAAAAATCAATAGCAATAAAGACAACGATGTTTTTTTCTAACTTCTAACTTCTGATTTCTAACGTCTATTTAATCCACATTTCGGCAGGCATTCCTATTTTTAGGCTGCCATCATTTTTGACTTTCACCTTTACGGCATAAACCAGATTGACGCGCTCCTCCTTGGTTTGAATGATTTTGGGGGTGAATTCGGCTGAAGTGGCGATCCAGGAAATTGTTCCGGGATAGGTTTTCATATCGTTTCCGGCATCAATTTTAACGGATACTTTTTGTCCCAGTTTGATGTTGGGCAATTGGGTTTCGCTCATGTAGACGCGCAATGTCATTTCAGAAATGTCGGCAATTTTATAGAGGGGTTTTCCAAAGGCGGTCACCTCATTGGGTTCACTGTATTTGGCCAAAACGGTTCCTTTTATCGGATTGATGATTTTGCTTTTCTGAATCTGGTCGTTGATTTTGTCAATCTGAATGTCGATGGATTGTACCTCATTGATGATTGGCGAATTTTGGGTTGCCACGCTTTTGATTTGTTCCCTTAATACGTTTACCTTTCCGTTGATTTCGTCCACCTGGCGTTTGGTGGCCGCATTTTCGGAGAACATGCCGCTAATCCTTTTTTGTTCTATCAAAGTGGTTTTTAGTTGTTCCTGCAACACACTGTTTTGGGACAATACGTTTTTTGATTTCGAAAAAACGGTGCTTTTTGAGGCTATCAATTGTTGTTTGGTGTAATACAATTGCATGGTGTCGATTAAGCCCACCTGGGTTTTAGGTTCCAGCACATCACCTTCTTCCAGGTTTAAATAGGTTATTTTTCCATTGGCTTCCGTCGAAAGCGTTATTTCAGTCGCTTCAAAATTTCCGTAACCGTCGGCTTTTTCGTCGTTTTTGGAGCATGAAATTTGACCAATGAGGATTAGAATTAGAATTGCTTTTTGCATATGATATTAATTATTTTGTTTAAATAAAGGGCCTACTGTCCTTTGATAACCTGATAATTGACTTTGGCCAGACCCAATTGCAATTGATGTGTTTTTAGGTTTGTTTTGGCTTCGTATAATCGGGTCAGTTCCGTCACATATTCAGATGAGGTAATGACCCCGTTTTTCATTTGTGCCGCCGAAGCTTGTAACACCGATTCCCGTAAAGCAATAATCTCGGCATCAGTAGTTATCATGGCTTCCAGTTTTTGGATTTCGTTTTCCATTTCCTGTACTTGCATTTGGGTTTGTAGCAGAAAGGTTTCTTTTTCCGTCTGTATGATGTTTTTAGAAACAGACAGCGCTTCTTTGTCGGTTTTCGCTTTGTTCCAATCAAACACATTCCAATTGGCTTTCAACCCCATCATATAAAAGGGTTGAAAGGAATTATCCAGCATGTTCAATCCTGGATTTCCGTAGCCTGCCTGCGCAAAAGCATTTATTTTTGGGAGTTGGTTTTTGGAAATGACTGTTTTCGAAAGTTCAATTTGTTCGTTTTGTAAATCGAATAATTGTAGTTCCGGGCGATTGGTAGCAGAGGTAAAATCGACGGAATTATTAGGATTAGCCAGAATAACATTCTCCTCTACTGGGGAAACGGTAAGCGCTGCCAAATTTTCGATAATTCTTTTTTTGTTGAATTGAATTTCGGTGAGTTGTTGTTTTATTTTTAGGTTTTCGGCTTCCAATATTTTTTCCGAAGCCGGAAGAATGGCACCAAATTGGACTCCGGTTTTCACTTCTTTTATTTTTGAAAGCAGTTCTTCCTGTTTGTTAACCAAAATGGCTTTTTGTTCCTGTAACAGTAAGGCCGTAAAATACAATTGATTGATTTTGGTTTTCAATTGATACAAATTGACGGCTACTTGTTGTTGCTGGGTTTTGGTTTGCGCCTCCTTTATTTTGGCATTCGCATCAATCAATCCGCCATTGTAGAGTAATTGATTAGCATCCAAAGTCGCCCGGTATTGGTCTTTGTTTAAGGGCGTGACATTGGGCATGGCTACAGGAATTTGTGTCACTTCCGATTGGTAGGTTGCCTGCGCATTGAGGTCAATTTTGGGTAATTTCCCTTTTTGCAATGCTTCCGTCTCTAATGTGTTTTTTTCTTGCAACAAATTTCCCTGTTGGGCCAAAGGATAATTTTTATTCGCCAAAGCATAACATTCTTCCAGTGTAATCTTTTGCTGGCCCACAGCAAACAACGGTACCATTAAAAAGAAAAGTAGTTGTCTCATTTTCGTATCGAATTAATAATGTGTTGGGCAATACTGGTTTTTCGTTCTTCCATCATGATATTGAATTCTTCATTTGAAAGGTGTAATATTCCTTTTACCATCATTTGTGCAGCAAAAGGGAAAACCGTCAGGGAGAAAATATCCAATAACAATTGTTTCGGTTTGACAGGTTTAATGATTCCCTCGGCAATTTCTTTTTCAATTTGGAGAATCAAAACCGTCGGATTGGGTCTGTTTTCATGGTTTAAAAATGTCATTACAAACTCCGGATTGTTGTTCATTTCCTGAATCACAAACTGCGGTAAATAGGGGTTATCTATGACAAATGAAATATAACTCTCGGTAAATTGGGTGATTTTTTCAAAAACAGATGCCTCTGAATGGAATATCGCATTGATTTGAGGTGCTAACTGTTTGAATGCTTTCATGAATACGGCTTCAAAAAGCAGTTGTTTGTTTTTAAAGCAATAATGCAACATGGCTTTGTTAATGCCGGCTTCATCGGCAATTTCTTGCATGCGTGCACCGGCAAATCCTTTTTTCTGAAAGACTGTTCGGGCGGCATTAAATATTTTTTCTTCGGTTGTCATTCAGGATTAACTTTCTGGTTTAACCATTTGGTTAACAAAGATAGAAAAAAAGTGGTCTACTTTTTTTTATCTGGTGCAAACATATTAAATAGTAAACCGCCCATCAAACTTCCGTATAAGGTAGCGTTTAAGGGTTTGGAGGTTATGTTGCAAGAGCCGGATGCACAACCCACAAAATGATAATAGAGATAACCTGCAATCGCACCGACAGCAATTCCTATTGCTGTGATAAGGATTCCTTTTTGGTTCATGAATTCCTTTTTTCTAAAATGATTTTGATAAGTGTATTTTTGTCAACCACCCCTGATTGTCTCCATAATTGTTTTCCTTTTTGAAATAAAATCATCGTAGGAACACCCCGCACCTGATATTGGGCAGCCACTTGTTGGTTTTTGTCGATATCAATTTTTATGATGGATATCTGGTCTCCCAAATTGTCTTTTACTTCTTTCAAAATGGGGCTTAACATTTTACATGGGCCACACCAGGTGGCATAAAAATCAACCAATACAGGTTTTTCTGAATCGATAATGGTATTGAAATTACTCATCTTTAGTTTTTTTATAAGTTAAAAACAGGATTATCAGCTGAAGCTGTTTTGAAGTCTTTAAAAAACTTTGCTTTGGCAAACAAAATCGGTTTTCGGAATATCTGTTTTGGCAATGGCGTTAAATCCTCCTTCGATTTCAGTAAAATTTCTAAAACCTCTTGCCTGCAATATTGACGAAGCAATCATGCTGCGGTAACCACCGGCACAATGCACATAAAAATGCTCTTTGGGATTAATTTCTTTAATCCATTCATTGATGTAAGCCAAAGGTTTGCTGTAGGCTTCTTCCACATGTTCTGCGCAATACTCACTCTCTTTGCGAACATCAATCACTTTGCTTTCGCCAATTTTTACTTCATGGGCAAATTGCTCAGCCGAAATTCTGTTGATGGTGTCAATTTCTTTTCCGGCTTTTTTCCAGGAGTCAAAACCGCCTTCCAGATGTCCGATGATGTTGTCAAATCCCACACGGCTCAACCGGGTTACGGATTCTTCTTCCTGACCCGCTTCGGTAACCAGAATGATAGGTTGTCTTACATTGGCGACTAAGGTGCCTACCCAAGGGGCAAAATCCCCTTCGATGCCGATGTTTATCGATTGCGGGATAAATCCTTGGTAAAAAACGCTATTTTTACGGGTATCCAAAATCAATGCACCGGTATCTTCGGCAACTGCCTCGAAATCGGCGGCTTTTACAGCTCTCATTCCGTTGTTTAGTACGGTTTCGAAACTTTCATAGCCTTTTTTGTTCATCGCGACGTTCATTCCGAAATAGGCCGGAGGAGGCAATAATCCTGCAGTTACTTCTTTGATGAATTCGGTTTCGGTCATGTTGGCTCTCAGCGCATAATTAGTTGCTTTTTGATTGCCAATGGTCGATACGGTTTCTTTGCTCATGTTTTTCCCACAGGCACTGCCGGCGCCATGTGCCGGATAAACAATAACATCATCCGGTAAAGTCATTATTTTGTCTCTCAAGGAATGGTATAATATTCCGGCTAATTGTTCCTGGGTAAGATGTGCCGCTTTTTGTGCCAAATCCGGTCTTCCCACATCACCAATAAACAAAGTGTCCCCTGAAAAGATAGCGTATTCTTTTCCTTTGTTATCAATCAATAAATACGTTGTGCTTTCCATGGTGTGCCCCGGCGTATGAAGTGCTTTTATTTTGATGTCACCCAATTGAAATTCCTGACCGTCTCTGGCTATGGTTGCCTTAAATTCGGGATTGGCTTTGGGCCCGTATACTATAGGTGCTCCGGTTGCTTTGGCCAAATCGATATGACCCGATACGAAATCAGCATGGAAATGGGTTTCGAAAATGTATTTTAATTTAACTGTATCACGTTTCAATCTGTCTAAATAAGGTTCCACTTCACGGAGTGGGTCAATAATTGCCGCCTCTCCTTTGGAAGTAATGTAGTAAGCACCTTGAGCTAAACATCCGGTATATATTTGTTCTATTTGCATGTTTCATTTTTTAGTGAGACAAAATTATAGCATGAATCAAATTAAAACAGTGACAATAGTTACACAAGTAATGATTCATAAAGATACAACAAAAAACGGTTTTTTTATTGGTAAAAAGTATGATAATTATCAGCCATAATGTTGCAATTGATACAACTTCTCTGATTTAATTTGGTTAATTTTGCAAAGCCTTATAAACAGATACCCGCAATGGAAGAAATGCTTTTTTATGATCGGATGCAGTTTGCATTTACGATAACCTTTCACTACTTATTTCCGCAATTGACTATGGGACTTTCCCTAATCATCGTTTATTTCAAATGGAAATTCTTAAAAACAAATGATCCACATTATAATAAAGCCACTCATTTTTGGATGCGCATTTTTGCACTCAATTTTGCTATGGGTGTCGTGACGGGAATCCCAATGGAATTTCAGTTTGGAACCAATTGGGCTAAATTTTCGGAACTGACAGGCGGAATTATTGGGCAAACCCTGGCCATGGAAGGTATGTTTTCCTTCTTCTTAGAATCTTCATTTTTGGGGATGTTTTTATTTGGTGAAAAAATCCTCGGACATCGATGGCATTTTGTAACGGGATTATTGATTTGTTTGGGGTCTTGGGCCAGCGGATTTTTGATTATCGCTACACATTCCTGGATGCAAAATCCTGTGGGTTATGAAGTATTGGAAAACGGAAAATTTGTACTCAATAATTTTTCGGCTTTGTTTACCAATGTGTGGTTGTGGCCTTCGTATTTGCACAATCAAATGGCATCTATGGTTACGAGTTCTTTTGTGGTAGCAGGGATTGGAGCTTTTTATATTTTATTAAACAAAAATGTTTCTTACGGAAAATTGTTTTTGAAAACAGGAGTTGTTTTCGGATTGATTTCAAGCATTATTGTTGCGATGCCTACGGGAGATTTATTGGCTAAAAACGTGGTAAAACACCAGCCGGTAACTTTCGCCGCGATGGAAGTAATTTTTCATACTGAGAAAAAAGGAGCCGAAATTGTCCTGATTGGTCAACCTGATGTGAAAGATAAAAAACTGGATAATAAAATTGCGGTGCCTAATGTGTTGAGTTTTTTGACGTATGGCAATTGGGATACCGAAGTGAAAGGATTGGATCAATTTACCGTAGACAAACATCCTACTAATATTTCGGGATTGTATTATGCGTATCATATTATGGTGGGCTTAGGAACGCTTTTTATTGGAGTGATGCTATTGGCCGCTTTTCAATTGACTCGAAAACAATTGTTCCAAACCAAATGGCTTTTGTGGGCGTTTTTATTCCTGATGCCATTTCCTTATATCGCTAATATTACGGGCTGGTACACCGCAGAATTGGGAAGACAACCTTGGTTGGTCTATGATTTATTGCGAACAGCTGATGGTGCTTCGCCAACAGTTTCCTCAGGGAATACCTTATTTACCCTAATGGGATTTGTAGGATTGTATGCTTTGTTAGGAATGTTGTATGCTATTTTAGTTGGAAAAATTATTTATCACGGTCCGGAACCAGTAAAAAAATAAACTATGGAATTCTTTTGGTATGTTGTATTAATTGGCATTTTGGCTACTTATTTGGTACTGGATGGTTACGATTTTGGAGCGGGAATCATTCATTTGTTTTTTGCCAAAACCGAGAAAGATAAAAAAGCGATTACCAATGCTATTGGACCTTTTTGGGATGCCAATGAAGTTTGGTTGATTGCGGCAGGAGGCGTCTTGTTTTATGCTTTTCCAACCTTGTATGCAGCATCTTTCAGTGGATTTTATTTGCCTTTGATGATGATTTTATGGTTGCTTATTTTTAGAGCGGTAGGATTAGAGTTGCGTGGACAAATCCACAATTCCATGTGGGAAGCGGTTTGGGATAAAGCTTTCGGGATTGCCAGTTTACTTTTGGCTTTGTTTTTCGGAATGGCATTAGGAAACGTCGTTCGTGGCGTAAATCTGGGGATGGTTACAAACGGAGTTTCTACCCAAGAACCGCATTTTTTCTTCTTGCCGTTGTGGAATTCCAGTTTCAGTCCTGTGGATTCCGAACTCGGAATTATCGACTGGTTTACGCTTTTTCTGGGTGTGGTAAGTGTGGTGGCTTTGATGATTCATGGTGCCAATTGGATTATTTATAAAACCAATTCGTCATTGAATACTCAGCTAAAAGAGATGATTTACAAAATGAATTTTGTGTTGTCGGGGCTTGTTATCGTTTCGCTTTCAGTTTGGCACATTATCGAAAAAGAACCTTTTCATAATTTCATTAATAATCCCATACTTTTTGTTTTTCCGTTGATTACGTTTGTGGGTTTGTTTGGGCTTTTTAAAGTGAAAACTTTTAAGAAAGACGGAACAGGATTTTTGTTTTCGAGTCTTTTCCTCGTTGGCGGATTCACTTCGACAACAGCTTCAATTTTTCCGGTTGTATTGCCGTCAACCAATGCTGTTAATCCTTCTTTGACTATTTATAATGTTGCCAATGGTGAATACGCTTTATCAGTAGGTGTGTATTGGTTTGCTATTGCCCTGGCTTTGGTAATTGGCTATTTCATCATTCAGTACAAAGTATTCAATGGTAAAATGGATGATGTGGGTTATGGGGAGCATTAAAAAGTATTAAGTTATGAGTATTACGTATTAAGATGCTTTAACACTGAAATAAAGAAATATAAGTTAAAATTGATTTAGAATAATTTGTGCTAATCTGCGTAATTTGCGGTTAATTTTCAAAAGTGTTTTTTTACTTAGTAAGCTTTGCGAAAACTTAGCACTCTTCGCGGTTAAAAAACTTCGCAGTTAAAAAAAAATCACAGTAAAACTTCTTTAATAATGATATAAATCCCCATTACCAATACAAACCATCCAAAAATAGGTTTCAGTTTGTCTCCGTCTATTCTTTTAGAGAGTAGGATTCCAATAAACATTCCGATGAATGCCATGGCAGAAATAGTCAATAGAAAACCATAATCAATAGGAGTGTTGAGGTACAAATCGCCTGCAAAACCTATGGCTGAGTTGATAAAAATAATCAACAACGAAGTTCCTACGGCTTGTTTCATGGGCAAATTGGCAAAAAACAACAAAGCAGGAATAATTAAAAACCCTCCACCAGCGCCCAGAAATCCGGTTACAATACCCACTAGGAAACCAATAAAAGCCAGTTGGCTATTGTTGGTTTTATGATTTGTAATTTCAGTTTTACTCTTTTTTATCATTGATATCGAAGCACTAATCATCAGAATGGCGAAAACAATCATGATTAGTAAATCTTTGGAAACCGCATAAGAAGCGATTGTAAAGAGGGTAGAAGCTATTTGTGGAAAGATAACTTCTCGGATTATTAATATGGAAATAACAGATGGAATAGCAAAATAGAGCGCCGTTTTGAATTTTAGATTCCCCAGTTTGTAATGACTGTAACCGCCATACAAAGCCGTTGTTCCAACAATAAACAAGGAATAACTTGTAGCTAATTCTGGATTGATTTTGAATAAGTAAACCAAAATAGGAATCGTCAGGATTGAACCGCCGCCACCTATTAATCCTAAAGAAAGTCCGATAATAATTGAAGCCAGATAACCAAAATATTCCATTGCTAAATTTTTTACAAAGGTTATTGATCTACAATTACTGCACAGTAACATTTATCACACTGAACTTAATTTTTGAAATTCAACTGAATCAGATTCCGGTACAGTTTGACTAAGCCGCGCTGTTCCATTTTTTTCAGTAATCGTGAAATCACTTCCCGGGAAGTATTGAGTTCGATGGCTATTTCCTGATGTGAAAGGGGCAGTTCTTTGCAATTACAGGCCGCAGCATGGCGTTTGAGATAAAACTCCAAGCGCTCGTCCATAGCCCGGAAGGCAATACTGTCTATCACTTCCAACACTTCTTCAAATCGGGTACGATAGGTAAAAATCACAAATTCGTACCAGCTGTGATGATGCATCATCCATTTTTCCATTAAGGCTAATGGAACCATAATCAGTTCGACATCATCTACCGCTTTTGCCGTAATCTGGCTGGTCTGGCTTTTGGTGGCGCATATCATCGAAATGGCACAGGCCTGACCCGGTTGTAAATAGTACATAAAAAATTCACCGCCATTTTCACCTTCCCGGTAAATTTTGATTTGCCCTTTGGTGACCAATACGGTATGGTTGATATATTGACCGGTACGCATGATAACATCTCCCGCCTTGTACGATTGGTAAATGGCATTCTTTTCAATTTCCAGAATTAAGTCATTCGAAAAGCCGGGGAAAGTATTTTTAAGGGAATCTGACATTTTATGGATAGATAATTTAACTTTAAGTTACAAAAAAAGTAAAAGTACGTTAAAATCGGAAGAAAATTAGGAGTCATACTCCTCATTTTTTGTAAAATATGAAAAAAATGAAATTCTATATTTGTTAATTTTCTGGTCAATTTGGGCAACTATTGTTTTAAAATTAGCAACGATTTCTTTAATTGATTGATTATTAAACAGCCACGCAAACGTTTTCTTTGAATAATTTCTTATTTCATAAAATTGCAGGATGGTTGTTTGAAAAAACGTTGTAATTTTACAAAAAACACTATATAACATGAATTTAACACAAGAAGATTGGATTGCTCAACTGGAAGCTGATGAGAATGCAGTAATATTAGATGTAAGAACCGAAGATGAGTACAATGACGGCATTATAGCTAACGCCATAAACATTGATATTCATAAAGGACAAGAGTTCATTGCTGAATTGGAGACATTGGATAAAAGTAAAAATTACTATGTGTATTGTCGTTCAGGAGCACGCAGCGCCAAAGCTTGCGAAATTATGAATGAGTTGGGTTTTGAAAATGCCTACAATTTATTGGGTGGTATTTTAGACTGGGACGGAGAAGTTGTTGCTCCGGAATAGTCTTAAAAAACGCATGCGCATTTTGCTTTAAATTAAACACTAAACACTAAAAATGAATTCGATACCAGAAGCATTTCAGATAAAAGACGTACTTAATCAAGATACTTATTTAATTAACGGTGAATTAAAAAAATGGGAAGGGGAGACCACTCCTGTTTATTCTACGATTTCTTCTACCACAGCATATGCTCCCACTTTACTGGGTTCAATCCCTTTTATGGGGGAGAAAGAAGCTATGGATGCTATTAATGCCGCTGATGCTGCTTTTAATAACGGACAGGGTTTATGGCCTACGATGAAAGTGGCCGATCGTATTAAATGTATGGAGAATTTTGTTTCCCAAATGAAAGCCACACGATCTGAAGTGGTGAAATATTTGATGTGGGAAATTGGAAAAAATCTTGGTGATTCTGAGAAAGAATTTGACAGAACCGTAGAATACATTTATGACACTATTGAAAGTTACAAGGAATTAAACAGCCGTAGTGCCCGTTTTAATAAAGTACAAGGGATTAATGCCATGGTGCGAAGAGGGCCTCTTGGAGTGGTTTTGTGCCTTGGACCTTATAATTATCCGTTGAACGAAACGTTCTCCTTGTTGATTCCGGCTTTGATTATGGGGAACCCTGTAATTTTCAAACCGGCAAAATACGGCGTTTTGGTAATTTCCCCTTTATTGAAAGCCTTTCAAACGAGTTTTCCGAAAGGGGCTATCAATATCCTATACGGTCGTGGACGTGAAGTGGCTTCGCCAATCATGAAATCAGGTCGTGTGTCTATCTTGGCTTTGATCGGAAACAGTAAATCGGCGATTGCGTTACAGGATTTGCATCCAAACAAAAACAGATTGCGTTTGGTATTGGGATTGGAAGCGAAGAATCCCGCGATTGTTTTACCGGATGCCAATTTAGATTTGGCTATCCAGGAATGTGTAACGGGAGCATTGTCATTTAATGGACAGCGTTGTACGGCTTTGAAAGTATTGTATGTTCACGAATCGATCTCGGAAGAATTCAACAAACGATTTGCAGCCAAAGTGGATGAGTTGACCTTTGGAAATCCTTGGGATAATTCTCCTTTTCTTACGCCACTGCCGGAAACGGACAAACCGGCGTATATTCAGGAATTAATAGATGATGCCACGACTAATGGAGCAAAAGTGATTAATGCCAAAGGAGGTACCCATTATGATAATTATATTTATCCGGCTGTTTTATTCCCTGTAAATAAAAACATGCGTGTGTATCACGAAGAACAGTTTGGACCGGTTGTCCCTGTAATTTCTTTCAAAGATATACAAGAGCCGTTGAATGATATGGCAGAGTCTAATTACGGTCAACAAGTGAGTTTGTTCGGAAAAGACATTAAGACAATTGCTCCGCTGATTGATACCTTAGTGAATCTGGTATGCCGTGTGAACTTAAACAGTTCTTGTCAGAGAGGACCGGACGTTTTCCCTTTTACAGGAAGAAAAGATTCAGCCGTGGGAACATTAAGTATCCATGATGCTTTGCGTTCGTTCTCTATCAGAACTTTTGTCGCTTCCAAAGACAATGAATACAACAACGGCATTTTGCAAGAGTTACTGAATAGTAAAGAATCAAATTTCATCAATACCGATTATATTCTGTAATTGATGTTCATTCAAATATTTACAAACCGCAATAGTTTATGACTGTTGCGGTTTTTTGTGGATGTGAACAGCAAAGAAAGAAAAGGACTTGTTTTGACGGTAATTTATTTTGTAAGCAATTTTGTGTTCTTGTCATCTGTCTGATATTGTTGCTTTTAAGCGGGGTTTGTAGGCTTTTAAATAAATTATCTTTAAATTTGTATATAAAAATCAGAGCCAATCATCACAATCATTTAAAGGAATTAAGATGAAGGATTCGTTTTATAATTATACTTACCAACACTTGCATTTAACTTAGCTGAATTATGAAAAAATATAAATTACTCTTGAAATTTTGTATGGTAATAACTCCCTTCTTTTTTATGGGATGCCAAAGCGATTCCGGACAAATTGACCCCTCCATAACTGAAGCATCAGTAGCAGAAACACTCAGTGATTTCAAGTCAGAGCCTATTCCGGGGCAGTATATTATTGTTTTAAAAGGGGAGTCTACCGTAAAAAAGACGCAGTTGAAATACAGCCAAATGAAAAGCGTTTTGACGAACGAACTGGTTTCTAAATTTTCCAATGCACAATTGGCCAAAGAAAATATTATCCAAACCTATGGCTATGCTGTAAATGGTTTTGCCGCAAAAATTAATAAGGAACAATTAAAAATCCTGAAAGCGGACAGCAGGGTAAAACTAATCGAACAAGACCAAATGATTACTCTTGGCAAACCTGCCAATCCCGGAAATAGCGGAGGAGGCAGTATTACTCAACCGGCAGAGGTAATGCCTTGGGGAATTGAAAGAGTTAAAGGAGGTATTTCCGAAAGTACCGGAACCGCTTGGATTATTGATACCGGAATCGATTTGGACCATCCCGATTTGAATGTTGATCCTACAAGAAACAAATCGTTTCTTGGCGGAAAAGATGCCGATAATCCGGATGACGGGAATGGACATGGTACACATGTGGCAGGAACCATTGCTGCAATTGATAATTCTATAGGAGTTATTGGAGTGGCAGCAGGTGCCAAAGTGGTTGCGGTTCGTGTTTTGGACAGCAGAGGAAGCGGAACTTATTCCGGTGTAATAGCCGGGGTAGATTATGTCGGAACCGAAGGAAATGCAGGCGATGTGGCCAATATGAGTTTGGGAGGTTCTTTTTCCGAAGTCTTGAATAATGCGGTGGTTAAAGCGTCAGATGACAGTAAAGTGATTTTTTGTATTGCTGCCGGAAATGATGGGAAAAACGCCAATAATTATTCCCCTGCCAGTGCTAATGGAACTTATGTTAGAACGGTTTCAGCATCAGATTCAGGGGATAATTTTGCCTATTTTTCTAATTATGGGAATCCGCCGGTTGATTGGTGTGCTCCGGGTGTGAGTATCAAATCCACCTGGAAAGGAGGGGGGTATAATACCATTTCGGGAACCTCCATGGCTACGCCTCATGCTGCCGGAGTATTGCTTTTAGGCCCAGGACAATCAGGCGGATTGGTAGATGGAGATAAAGACGCTACCCCCGATACTATTATTACACATTAAGAGGTCTTGTTAGATTTTAGCGTATAAAAAAAGAGAATTCCATCGCGGAATTCTCTTTTTTTATTTTATAAAGTCCCTTTAAATGTTGAAATAATTGTTTAATTTAGAGTGTTTTAAAAACGGTGTTTTTTAATTGATTTTGGCATAATCTTAAAAAAGGACAATTATCAAAAAGAAAATCAAAATACTAAAAGGGAACATTCACGAACGTCTGCATCGGGAACCTACTTTTTTGCATCCCAAATTGAAGTTTATTCCCAATATTGTGGTGAACCTTTTTTGTTTCATTATTTCGGCGGTGGTCATTTCCAGCCTGTTGTATTTGGTCATCCAATACTTGATAAAAAGGTTTTATCATTTGGATTGAAGGTCGTATTAGATTTCAGATGCTTGTCATTCTTTGATATAAAACAATAACCCCAAGGCATATCAGTATTACACTGATGTTGCCTTGGGGTTATTTAAAAAAGAAGATTTTTTTATATTATTCGGCTGACACTACCTTTTTTACTTTGTGTCCGAATACTCCAAAATACAGGATGATAAAAAAGCACACTAGCGGAATGATGTAACCGGATTGAATATCGTCATGATTCATATCAATCAAAGTTCCCATTCCATAAGGCAAGATAGCGCCTCCCACGATAGACATCACCAACCAGGAAGATCCTGTCTCGGTATTCGATTTCAGGCCAACAAGTCCTAAAGCAAAAATAGTTGGGAACATGATAGACATAAAAAATCCGATACCACCCAGTGCGTAAATTACCGTAATTCCGGAACCATAAATGGCCACTAAACAAAGTAAAATGCAAAGCATACAGTAGATGGAAAGTAAGATGTAATCTTTGACATATCGTAAAAAGAAAGTCCCTATGAAACGTCCGGCCATAAACAAAAAGCCATAAACACCAAGATAGTACCCGGCCGTTTTTTCATCTAATCCGGCACCTTGTTGTGCGATTCGGATAAAGAAACTGGTCACGCAAACTTGTGCACCCACATAAAAGAATTGTGCTACAACCGCCCAGCTTAAATGGGAGAATTTTAAAATGGAGAAGAAACCCGGTTTAATTTCCACTTCGGTATGTTCCGGTTTCATGGACGGTAAGTGCATAAAGTAAAACACGATGGCTACCAATACTAAAACGGTTCCCAAAATGATATAAGGTAATTTTACCGAAGAAGCTTCTTCTAATAAATAGGCTGCTTTAGAAGCATCCGGCATGGCTGCCATTTGTTCCGGTGTGAAATTCTTTCCTGAAAAGATAAATAACGATCCAATAATTGGTGCTACCATGGCTGCCAAACCGTTGAAAGAAGCCGCCAGGTTAAGTCTTTTGGAAGATGATTCTGCAGGGCCTAAAATAGCCGCATACGGATTGGCACTGGTTTCCAGAATGGTTAGTCCACAGCCAATTACAAATAAGGCGAAAAGGAAAAGTTCATACGTACGGGTGTTTGCCGCAGGCACAAAAAGAAAAGCCCCGGAGGCAAAAACCAACAGACCGGTAATAATACTGTTTTTATAACCAAATTTTTTGATAATCATTCCGGCCGGAATGGCCATGATAAAATAGGCAAAAAACACCGCAGTGTCTATCAAGGTCGATTGGCGGTTGTTTAACTCACACGCTTTTTTAAGTTGTGGGATTAAGATGGAATCCAAGTTATGTGCCATTCCCCAAAGGAAGAATAAACAGGTAATTAAGATAAAAGGTAAAAGATAATTGTTTCCGGCTCCTTTTTCTTCCGGTACTTCATGTTGATCGCCAATTTGGTTTGTTACTTGCATAAATTTGGTTATAGTTTTAGAGTTAGTTAATTTAAATTTGTTTCTTTTTTACCAGCAGTAAATGGTCGCATACCATTACTACTTCGCCTTTTTGGTTAATGATTTCCACATGTTCGGTAACGGTTCCCATTTCCGGTCTTTTGGCTTCCCCTTTTTCAGAAATCGTAATTTCGGAGTGAATGGTATCCCCAATATGTACCGGTTTTACAAATCGCATGCGGTCATAGCCTTTAGAAAAAGCTTCCGGATTGATTTCTGATGCCGTTAAACCAATACCAATACTAAAAATCATTGTTCCATGGGCAATTCGTTGACCAAAAGGCTGCGTTTTGCACCATTCTTCGTCCATGTGATGCGGGAAAAAATCCCCGGTGTGTCCTGCATGCACCACAAAATCCGTTTCGGTTATGGTGCGGCCTAAAGTTACACGTTTTTCGTTAAGTTGGTAATCCTCAAAAAAAGTTGATTTGAAATACATATTTTCTTAGTTTTTTAGTCCTTAGTTTTTAGTCCTTAGAACTAACTGAAATGTTAATTATTAAAAGGCTTTTCACTAATTACTGTAGTTATTCATATATTTTTTTGGGCGTTTTAACACGCTTTCCGCTCTATTCCCGATTAACAAAAACTACGGCTAAAAAGCCTTGTTTTTCTAAATCGGGAGATGCCGCTGCAATCGTTAACGCAGCCGTCCGTTCCTATAAATTGTTTAGTGGAATTCCACCGTTGTTATTGCTAATATAGCAAGCTTCTACCACTTTCATCGTATCCAATACATCTTGTACGCTGGTATGTAGCATTTTATCCGAACCTTCTTTGAAACGCATCAAGTTTGACATCGTTCCGATAAAGGCTTCGGGAAACCACGAACCTTCTAAGTCCAGTTTTTTCCATTCGTATTCAGTTGCTCCTTCAGCAATAGGCAAAGCATATTCAAATATATCCGGTAAACCGTCAGGGTAATTCATCAATAATCCCATTTTGGCTTTAATGGCGCCTTTTGTCCCTTCCCATTTGATATAGCTTTCCTCATGTTTTGGGCCAAAGTTGTGGTCATGATTGGTATTAATGGCCACGTGCATGTCTTCTCCATAATCTAAGATGATGGTGGATCTGCAAGAAGACAGTTTTTTTAACGGATGTTTGGCCGTTTTGGCCCATACCCCTTTAGGATTTCCTAAAAAGGAACGGATGCAATCTATATAATGCACACTATGAAAGAGAATCTCCAATCTTGGATGGTCTTTTATAAGCGGGAATAATTCCCAAGGGGTGTTCACGGTAACCTTGAATTCAAAGTCATACAATTGACCGATAATTCCCTGATCAATCATATTTCTGGCGGCACTTACAAATGAGGCGAAACGCAGTTGAAAATTGATGGCTGCCACCAAATTTTTTCTTTCACAAACGGCCACAATTTCTTTGGCATGTTGCAAATCATTACCCATCGGTTTTTGAATCAGCACCGTAGCACCATTAGGCAATTGCTCCAAAATATCCACATATTGGTCGGGTAGGACCGTAATGTCATATACTGCATTTTTTGGCGCATTTTTTACGGCTTCGGCTACATTTTCAAAAACATGCGTTATATTGTATTTTTCAGCCAATTCATGTGCCTTGGAAATGGTTCTGTTGGTGATACCAAAAACGCTAAATCCCGCCATTTCGTAGGCAGGTAAATGGGCGTCTTTCACAATGCCGCTTGCTCCAATAATGATTATTGGTTGTTGCGTTTCGGGTAATAATGGTTTATAAGTGACATTCATGTTTTTTGAATAAGTGACATTCATGTTTTTAAAATATTTTTTGAATAGTAATTTGGGTTTCTTTCAGGAGTTGGCCTGAAGGCACCGTTCCATTAATTGCTGTAAGGACCATATGGTCAATCAATTCGGCTACTTTGGGCCAAACCGGGGTTTGGGGCAGGGTCAGTGCATTCTCATGTAACATACCCAGTTTGTGATAAAACGGTATTGTTTTGTTGATTTCAGGATCATTCCAGGTCGATTTACGACAACCTATTCCGCCTTCCTGGGTTAATAACTTATCACTCTCCGGTGTTGTGGCAAATCGTAAAAAATCGTAGGCGAGTTGTTTGTGTTTGCTGCCGGCGCCGATAGTATACAACCAATACACATTGAGGGAGGCTGTGGTGTGATTTTGATCAAAAGGCAATTCGGCGATATCTACTTTTCCTTTTATAGTTGATTCGTCGATTACTTCACACATCGAGGCAAAACCAAACCAGTTGATGGCCATGGCCGCTTCTCCTTTGGCGAAAGCCATACCTGCTTCTACCGAACCAAAATCTTTCGACTTAGGATGTACCGATTTTTGGTTGTTTACAATAGTCCGGTAATAGTCCAAAGCTTCAATTGCTGCCGGTTGGTTAATGTCTATCTGATTTTCGGCATTTAATAAAGAACCGCCTCGGGTCCATAATTGCAGGCAAAAATCAAATACCATGTTGTGACCGTCAGGGTAATTGGCAAAAACACAGCCATACAAATTGTCCTCAGGACGATTGAAAAACTCAGCAATCTGGATGAATTGCACCCATGTCTTTGGCGGAAGTAATTCGTATCCGTATTGGTTTTTGAAATTCTCCTTTTCGATTTGGTTTTCAAATAAATCCTTTCTGTAAATCAGGCATTCCGGACCGTCATGAAAGGGTAATCCGTAGGTACCGTTATTGATTTGCTGTAAATTTAACAACGATTGGTGCCAACCATCAGGATAATTTTGTGGTGCCTTTTGGGCAATATATGGAGTCAGATCTTCCACCGCTTGTGCATATACGGCATCAAAAATCCAGTCGGTATTCAAGTGTGCGATATCCCAGTCGCCATTTTTCAAACCGTTATGGCTAAGTGTCTGTTCATACAGATCATGAAGTTCCAGTGGAATCATTTCCGCCTCCACAGTGAGGTTGTTTTTCTGGCAAAACAAATCCCATAACTTTTGTAAAGTACTTTCAAAAGGACCAAATTTTCGAACTGCAATTTTTATCTTTTCCATTAGTTCTCCATAAATTCTTTTACAATTCTCCCATTATCCTGCCCTAATTTTGGGGAGCCTTTAGTTGAGGTAAAAAATTCACCATCTATTCTGATAGGGCATCTTGTCGTTTTATACGTATAGCCATCCAGCATTTGAACTTCCTGAACAAAATCTAAAACTTTAAATCCTTCTTCGGCAAAAAGTTGCTGATAGTTGAGTACACTGGCACACCAAATATCCGCCGGTTCCAGGATAGCCAACCAAAATGCGGTGTCTTGGGTCTCCAAATGAGCCGCTAAAATATTTTTGATGTCATCCCGCAAACCGAATTTATTCTCCGGAAATTGTAATAGGGCATCACATTGCAGCAGTTCGGCCAAAACCGGAATAGAGCCCATAGCCAAAGCCAAATAGCCGTTTTGTGTTTTATAAATCCCATAAGGGGCACCCAGATAGGCGTGGGCGTTATTGCTTTTGGTTCGAACCGGCAATTCGCCACCGTCATTAAAAAAGGTGGTAATCGTTTCAAACTGGAAATCTATGGCCGATTCCAACATACTCACTTGTACCAAAGCACCCGTGTCCTGCACCGTTTTTCGGTATAATGCGGCTAAAATACCTTGTGCCAAATGTGCTCCCGCCAACATATCAACTATAGATAATCCCATGGCTACCGGGCCGTCTTCCTGATTTCCGGTTAACCAGGTTAAGGCCGTCAAGGATTGTAATAATAAATCCTGTCCCGGTAAGTCTTTCAGCTCAGGATGATTGCCGTAGCCCGAAATTTCAGCATACACTACTTTTGGATTAATGGCTTTTACCGCTTCATAACCCAGACCGACTCTTTCCATCACCCCGGGTCTGAAATTATGCATGACTACATCGGCTTTGGTCAATAATTTTTTCAATTTTTCCAGCTCATCCGGTTGTTTGAAATCGATGGCAAACGATTCTTTATTTCTGTTTATTGTATGAAAAATTGACGATTCCCCATTCATGATTAAATCAGAAGTATATAAAGTACGGCAGATGTCTCCCGTGCCCGGTTTTTCAATTTTGATGACACGCGCACCCAAATCAGCCAATCGCAAACTGGCAGATGGCCCCGAAAGGAACTGGCTAAAATCGACAATTAAATAATCTTCCAATGGTTTCATTTAGTTAATCGTTTAAAAATTGTTCGTGTATCGTTTCATTGTCTTCTCCCACTTTTGGAGCGGCTTTGGAATGAAGTAAAACCGCTCCATCCAATTGAATCGGGCTTCTGGTGGTCACCATCGTTTCTCCCGCTGCATTTTGCACCGTTTGTTTCAATTGCAAATCATTCATAAAAGCTTGATTGTCCAGTTCGGAGTAATTCAATACTTTTCCGCACCAAATACCTTTGTTCTGCAATAATTCCAACCAATAATCAGAGGTTTGTGTGCTTAGTTTTTCACCCAATAAAACCCTGATTTCATCTCTTGAAGCAAACCATTGGTGTTTGTCGGTATACTTTTTTAAATCAACATCTAAAAGCTCTCCTATAAAAAGCAAATCTCCCATAGCCAGGGATATATAATCATCCTTGGTTTGGTAAATTCCGTAGGGAGCGCTTAGAAAGGCATGGGCACTTCCTTTAACGTCGCCTCTTTCGGGTAATTGACCACCGTCATTTAAAAATGCGGTAATCGCTTCGAACTGGACATCTAAAACAGATTCCAGCAAACTTACTTCAACCAGGACACCTTTTCCTGTTTTGGCTCTTTTGAGTAATGCGGCTAAAATTCCCTGAACAAAATGGTTGCCGCACATCAAATCGGCCACGGCCAGACCAAAAGGTACCGGGCCTTGACTTTTTCGTCCGCTCAACCAGCTTAAACCGGATAAAGATTGTATCAATAAATCCTGTCCCGGTTTTTTTGCCCACGGTCCTTTATCGCCATAACCGGTAATGGTTCCGTAGATTATTTTGGGATTTATTTCCAGCACTTCCGCAAAAGTTAATCCTATTTTATCCATCACTCCCGGTCGGAAATTATGGGTCATAATATCGGCCTTGGCAATTAGTTTTTTTACTAAAACTAGATCTTCCGGGTTTTTAAGGTCGGCGGCAAAGGATTCCTTATTTCTGTTGATGGTATGAAATAACAAGCTGCTGTCATCCACAAAAAGATCTTTGATACTCAATTGTCGGCAGGCTTCGCCTTTAACCGGTCGTTCTATTTTTATAACGCGCGCGCCTAAATCAGCCAACTTCAATCCGGCAGAAGGCCCAGCCAGAAACTGGCAAAATTCAAGTACAACTAATCCTTCTAATGGTTTCATTAGGCTTTTAGATTTAATGATTTGGTATAAAGCGCATTTAATTCTTCCAATGCTGCGTTTTCGTCTCCACCTTTCATCAGGTAATCGCGCACTACATCTCCCGCATGATCCTGAAAATACATGTGTCCGTAATATCTTGGGCGTAAAAAAGCTCTTTCTAAGGCCGGTAACGTATTTATAAAATAATCGTGGGTCAGTGCATTAATCCGTTCGTTTTTCCAGGCTTGTAAATGTCCCGGTTGCCCGCCATTATCGGCAAAAATAGTTTGCTGTACTTGCGAAGAACCTGTGAATTCGGCATATTTAATGGCTTCCGGAATGTGTTCACTAAAAGAGGAAACCGCCAATCCGGTTCCGCCCAAAGAGCTAATCATCGGTTGGTCGTTCAAACGCACCAAATCATAAAAATGAAGCAATTTTTTGCTGTATCCTGTTCTGGAATAATTCGAATAACCATAGGCAAAAGGGCAGTAGGCAATTTCATCCGAGTTTACCATGGCTTCATATACCTGAATTGGGTTGCGGTTGAAATTGGCTTTGTCCATTAACTGCGCCAATTCACGGAACATCTGTAAGGCTTTTTTTCCTGTTTCAGGGGAAATTACCTGCTCTTCCGATTGAAAAGGAGCTTCACCCAAACTGCAGCAATAGGAGTAGAAACTCATTAATACATCTACAGGAATTCCGGCAAATGCCACCAATCCCTTTTGGGCCAAAGCCAGTAAATCGTCATAGGTCTGGGGAACTTTTAATCCCTGTTTTTCTAAAAGATCGACACGTGCCGATGCCACAGGTGTTGCGGCGTCTATGGGTAATGCCCACAGTTTATTGTTAAAAACATAACTTCCGTAGGATTTACCAACGGTATTTATTTCTTGATCTTTGATGTATGCAGGGGAAAGATAATCAGAAAGTGGTAAGATGACATTGGTTTGCGCACCAAAACCAGTCCATGGATGATCAATAACCATCAGGTCAAATCGTTTGGCTAAATCTTCAATTGAAGCATCGGCAAATTCCTGTAAACTTCGTTTTTCCCAGCTAATTTCTATCTCTGGATTTAATTCAGTAAAACGTTGTGCCGTAGCCACCATTGGGAGTAATCCTCTGGTATGATTCCAAGTTATCCCTTTTAATCTTTTCATACTTATTCTTTAAATCTTTATTCGTAATTAGTTTACCCTAAATATATTATCGTCAAGACACTTTTGCATTGATACAATAAAAAAACACTGTCCTGCACTCACTGTTTCAGATGATTTTTGGACATATTTTGAACGGTGTATAAGTGTCAATTTGACAAATTAACTTCTAAAATATAATTTTATTTTTAAAAAAGTGTCCTTTATATTATTCATACCTCTTTTTTGTTGCTTTTATAACGTTTTTTAAGCTCGTTAAAGGTTGAGAAAAAGCATTGGTTTGAGCCACAACGTTTTTTCTTGGTAGGATTTTACATGAGAGCAATTTTTATGCTTTTGGAAAGGTTTAAAAGGGGGTAATAATTAATATTTGTCAAATAGACACTTATATTATAAGGGTTTGTACATTTAAGTGTATATAAAGGTTGAATATTTGCTTGCTTAAAAAGTGCTTAAAAAATAAGACTAGTTGTATTTTATGTGTTTACAACGCATTATTTAATTAATGTTTTTAGGTTGTCTTTTTAACAATTATATTGAATTTGTGAAATTTTTTAAAAAGTAAAATTTTTTCACATATGTAAGAATTTAATTATTTTTTATGCGTTTAAAAAGAGAGGTGTTTTTAAGTTTTTTCAGTCTTTATAAAAAAGCCATGGTATGAATAATTAAAATAGGAAAATAAACGGTGCTTTCCGTAAAACTATAAAGTAATTAAGGAAGCTTTATATTACTTTTGGCAAACAATTTTTTTCTACTTGTAAAAGAGGATTAATGTTGATTAATTTATTAGAACAATTATGAAACACGTATACCCAATTATTTTCTTTTTTATTGTACTATTTTCAATCAATGGCTTATATGCCAAAAGTAATTTTGCTTATTCTGATGATGTTAAAAATGTTGATGATGTAGTATTGCCAACTGCTGCAATAACCGTTAATACGGCATCAGTTTGTACCAATGGGACTCAACCTATAATAACTTTTACAGGACAAAATGGAATTGCTCCTTATACTTTTACATATAAAATTAATGGGGGGGCTGATATCGTTACTTCTCAATCAACAGGTGATATTGTGACATTGAATGTTCCTACTACATCAATTGGAGATTTTGTATATACATTGGTAAGTATAAAAGATTCAAACAATGAAACCCAAATACAATCAGGTTCTGTAACAGTTAAGGTAATTCCACAACCAGATGCAGTACTCAATGGGACTGGATCTGGTACTGTTTTTAATGGAACACCTGTATTTAGGGTATGCAGTAATACAGTTTCCTTATTTACATTTACAAATGGTTCAAATACAACTTCAACAAATTTAAATTACACAATAAATTGGGGTGATGGCACTTCTGATTTTGTGTCAAACTCTTGGACATCAACTACACATACATACCAAATTGGATTATGGAACATGGTTTATACAATTGAAGGTCAGAATGGATGTTCTATTTCAAAATCTTATATTGTATTTGTAGGATCTAACCCTGCCGTTTCTTTGGGGAATCCTGGTAATACAGATATTTGTAATACAAGTTCACTTACTTTTCCAATAACAGGAACATCAAATAATCCACCGGGAACAAAATATACTGTTACTTTTAATGATGGTTCAGCTCCTCAAGTTTTTAATCATCCGCCGCCCGCTGATGTTACTCATGTTTTTTTAAAGTCATCTTGTGGGACTACTAGTTCTGATGGAACGAGTTCTTATCAAAACTCTTTTTCTGCTAATATTGTAGCTTCAAATCCCTGTGGTAATTCGGCTGTAGGGGTTGTGCCAATTTATGTGTCAACTCCACCAAAAGCAGACTTTAGAGTATCTTCAAGTAATATTTGTACAAATACACAAGCATGTCTTACAAACGATTCTTATGGAGCTTATGAAAATTATGGTAGCAGTAGTTCATGCAATACTAGTCCGAAAATAATTTGGTCTATAACCCCTGCAACTGGTTTTAGTTTATCTAGTGGAAGTTTAGGGAATGATTTCGGTTCACCTGATCCAAGTCTTTGGGTAACGGGTACTAATACAATATGTCCTGTTTTTTCACAAGTAGGAACATATACTATTACCATGAAAGTTGGTAACCGTTGTGGTAATGATCAAATAGTGAAAACTATTTGTGTCGAAACTCCTCTGGTACCTCAATTTACTTTAGATACAAATTCAGGATGTAAATCATTGGCAGTGACAGCTACTAATACAACTAATGCGGCAAATTCATGTACCACGCCAACGTATCAATGGAATGTCGCTTATGCTGCGGCCAATTGTGGGACAACTTCATCTTATACCTATAGTGGAGGCACTACAGCAACATCTTCGAGTCCTATTTTTAATTTTGTAAATCCGGGAACCTATTCGATATCATTGACTGCCACTAATTCCTGTGGTGCTGTAACTTCTGCTGTTCAAACAGTAACTGTAAAGCAACCACCAACAGCTGTCATAAATGCAATAGTCGATTTTTGTGGTCCAACATCCATAAACCCAACTGCGATGGTTAGCAGTTGTGCTCCAGCGTTGAGTGCATTGACCTATGCATGGAGTTTCCCCGGTGGAAGCCCGTCTTTTTCCACAGCGGCAAATCCGGGGCCAATCAGTTATACCGCTCCCGGTACCTATACCGTCTCATTAACGGTGAGCAATGAGTGTGGTGTTTCGACTACAGCCAATGAGGTATTTGTTATAAATGATGTTCCAACTTTGGCCAATACACCCTTAACACAAACGATTTGTTCCGGTTTGCCAACTGCTTTGGTAAATCTGACTTCAAATCCTACGGGGGCTACTTTTAGCTGGACAGCCACTGCGACTCCGGGAATTACGGGATATACCAGTTCCGGTACAAATACAATTCCGGTTCAGACGTTGGTCAATTCCGGTACCACTTCAGGAACAGTAACCTATGCGGTAACTCCAAAAATAGGAACTTGTACAGGGGTAACGACTAATTATGTGATAACCGTAAATCCGGCTCCCCAAATCACTGCCCAACCGGTTTCGAGTTCGGTTTGTCAAAATGGAACCCCAACACCTCTGACTTTTACGTTGAGCGGTGTAACGGGTACTCCAACGTATCAGTGGTATTCGAATAGTTTGGCTTCAAATACAGGAGGGATATTGATTCCGGGAGAAACTAACGTTACTTTTTCTCCACCATCCTCTACAGTTGGTACCTTTTATTACTATTGTGAAATAACATTGCCTTCCGGAGGTTGTTCGAGTCTTAAAACAAATGTGGCGACTGTTGTGATAGCACCATTAGTTTCTATAACTAGCCAACCAACTCCAACACAAAATGTATGCGTGGGTTCTGCTATAGGAACACCGCTTTCGGTAAGTCACTCAGGAGGCACAGGAGCTGTTTCGTATCAATGGTATTCTAATACATCGAATTCGAACACTGGTGGCAATCTGATTTTAGGGGCGACTGGCTCTACTTATACACCACCAGTTTTTACCGTTCCGGGTTCGTACTATTATTATGCGGTAGTATCTTCAAGCGGAAACGGTTGTGGTGCTGTAACGAGTAATGTTGCCGAGGTAGTTGTTTTTTCGGATCCAACCATCAGTTCCCAGCCTTTGTCATCACAGACCTTATGTCAGGGAGCAACACCTCAGGGGTTACAGCTGACTGCAACAGGGGGAAATGGAAGTTTTTCATATCAATGGTATCAAAATACGGCTGATACTACCACTTCAGGTACAGCAATTTCAGGGGCTGTTTCGGATGTTTATATTCCTTCAACTTCAGCAGTCGGGACTTTATATTATTATTGTTTGGTTACCCAAAATACGGTCGGCTGTGATGTCAAAAGTACGACATCGGCAGTAATCGTAAATGCGGCTCCAACGATAACCAATCAGCCGGTTTCCAGCACCGTTTGTTTAGGTGGGACACCTGCGCTTTTATCGGTCACCTATACTAATGGGGTAGGGACACCTGCGCATCAATGGTATAGCAATACTATAAATTCAAATTCCGGCGGATCATTAATTTCAGGGGCCGAAAGTGCCACCTTTAGTCCTCCCAATACTACAATTGGAACCACTTTTTATTATTGTGTGATTACTTTACCGGCTTCGGGAGGCTGTTCCAGTATTACATCAAATACGGCAAATGTTACGATCAATTCATTGCCTGTTATAGATGTCCAGCCCACGCTTACCCAAAGTATTTGTACAGGGGGGACAATTGCAAATCCACTATCGGTGACTTATTCGGGAGGCGCAGGAACAACGACCTATCAATGGTTTTCAAGTACCACGAATACAAATAGCGGAGGAACTCCGATTCCAGGGGCTACCTCGGCCAGTTATACACCGCTGATTTTTAATACTGCGGGGAATTATTACTATTATTGTCAGGTTAGTTTGTCAGGAAACGGTTGTGGTTCTGTTACTTCTAATGCCGCAGAGGTTATAGTCGTTGCCGATCCCGTAATTAGTACACAACCTTTGGTTTCCCAAACCTTATGTCAGGGGGGGGGTCCATCGGATTTGACCGTAACCGCAACAGGAGGTATCGGAACGTATTCGTATCAATGGTATTCCGATACCAACAATTCAAATTCTGGGGGCATTTTAATTACAAATGCTACCAACGCTACTTATACGCCTTTGATAACATCGGTGGGAACCGTTTATTATTATTGTGTCGTATCACAAAGTGGTTTGGGTTGTGGGGTTACAAGTGCCACAGCAGCAGTAATGGTCAGTACGGCTCCTACATTTACCAAACAACCTCAGTCCAGCATAATTTGTTTAGGAAATACGCCAACTGTTTTGGAAGTGGCTTTTATCAACGGAGCAGGAACGCCGCAATACCAATGGTTTTCGAATACCGTAAATTCGGTTTCGGGCGGAACGATTATTCCTGACGCTACAAGCGCCAGTTATAATCCTCCGGCTGCAACTATTGGCACCTTATATTATTATTGTATTGTCTCTCTTTCTTCGGGAGGCTGCTCCAGTATCACTTCCAATATCGCTGAGGTAACCATTAATCCTAATCCGATAATTAATCCTCAAAGTACGGTAATATGCAGCGGAGCAACATTTACCGTTACCCCAGACAATACCAACGGGAATAGTATTCCGTCAGGAACAAAATACACTTGGACTAATCCTGTTGTAAATCCTTCTAGCAGTATAAATGGAGCTGCTGCGCAGAGTGTTCCACAAACGGGGATTAGTCAAACATTGATTAACAATACAACAAATCCTGCAACGGTTACGTATACGGTAACACCGGTTTCAGGAGTTTGTGTAGGGGTTAATTTTACCGTTACGGTAACCGTTAATCCATCCATAAATGCTAATGTGATTCAAACCAATAGTACTTGTTTTGGCGTAAATAATGGAAGTATCCAAACCAATATAACCGGAGGAATCCCTTTTGGCAGCGGTCAACCTTATATCGTTTCATGGACAGGTCCGGGCGGATTTAGTTCAAGTGCATTGAATATTACAAATCTGGCCCCCGGAATTTATGATCTTACGGTGCAAGATGCCGGAGGTTGCCCGTTTTCTAAAAGCTATACCATTACCGAGCCCAATGCTATCCTCATAACCACTAATTTAGAAAAAGATATCAGTTGTTTTGGTGCTGCCAACGGTCAAATCTCCCTTTCGGTAACAGGAGGTTCGGGAATTTATACCTATTCATGGACAAAAAATGGAATTCCATTTCCAGGATTAAGCAATCTTACTAATTTGTCTCCCGGGGCTTATCAGGTAACCGTAAATGATTCGAATAGTTGCGGACCAAAGACGGCTGCTTTTACCATTACTGAACCTCTGGTTTTAGATGTAACCTTAATCAATCAAACGGATGTCTTGTGTTTTGGGGCTTCAACCGGAGCGATAAATGTTGGCGTAACAGGAGGGACTCCCTCCGCTTCAGGATATACTTTTGTCTGGACAGGCCCGAACTCTTTTACAGCTACGTCACAAAATCTGATTAACATTTTGGTAGGAACTTATACGCTTACTGTAACCGATGGATCAGGTTGTACCGATGCGTTGACCGTCGTTATAAAGCAACCAACAGAAGTTATAATTGATGTAACCACAACTCCGATTATCTGTTATGGAGGCAACAATGCTTCAATAAACTTGTCTATTTCGGGAGGTATTGGGCCGTATCAAACGGTTTGGAATACGCTGGCAACCGGCACCTTTCAGAACAATCTGTCGGCAGGGAATTATCAAATTACCGTTACCGATGCCAATGGTTGCGCGAAAATAGTTGATGTAACTATTCCGGAAGCTCCCATATTTACCATTAATCCCGTTGTGAAACAAATTTCCTGTTTTGGAGCACAAGACGGAAGTATCAATCTAAATTTAACCGGAGGGATTGCACCAGTGAAATTGGTTTGGAATGATGGAAGCACATCCGGTTTAATCAGGAATAATCTCGGCCCCGGAAGCTATACCGTGACTATAACCGACAGTAAGCCCTGCGTTATAACCAGGACGTTTGTAATTCAAGAACCGCAAATGTTAGTACTTGGAGCCAATGTCACTGATGCTTTAGATTGTGCAAACGCAAATAGCGGCGCGATTAATTTGTTGGTTTCCGGAGGTACACCCCCTTTCACTTATGTATGGACAAACGGGACAACAACAGAAGATTTGACGAATATTCCGGGAGGCAATTATATGGTAACTGTGACAGATGCCAGAGGCTGTTCTAAAACGGCCCAATATGTAATTAACAGGCCGAAGCCAATTGCTATTGCAGTTACAACAGCGACGGTATTTAATTGTGATACCAAAAGTGTTTCCCAAAAATTTACCGCATTGGCATCAGGTGGAGTTCCTCCGTTTACCTATAATTGGTCCAGCGGAACAATTAGCGGAACCAATACTACCGTTATGGAAACCAATCAGAATGGGTTGGTTGTCCTTATAGTTACTGATGCTTTGGGATGTAAGGCCAATTATTCTCTAAATGTAGAGGTACCTGCCATTGGAGACACATCGTTTTCAACCAGTTCGTTTTCGTATTCTGCGTATGGGAATTATTCGATTCAGGATCCTGTACAGTTTACCAATTTGGCAATGGGGGATTACAACAGCATCGTATGGGATTTTGGGGATGGCAGTGTGTCTGCCGAAGAAAATCCGGTTCATGCTTTTGTCAAAGAGGGAAGTTATGTAATTACCCAAACGGTTACTTATTCTTTTGGCTGTGTGTATACCTATACCATAACACTAACTGTAGATAAGGGATATAAATTGGTTTCTCCCAATGGTTTTACACCTAACGGAGATGGAATAAATGATACCTTTAAACCCGCATTTGCCGGATTAAATGAAATCCAACTGGATGTGTATGATACCTGGGGAGAATTAATTTATTCAGAAAAAGGACCGACACTGAAAGGTTGGGATGGAAAAATAAAAGGAACTGAATCTGAGAATGGGAATTATTATTACAAAGTAATGGCGACCACTTTTTATGGGACAAGAATAAATGAAAAAGGACCTTTTACACTAATCAAATAAGAATAGAAACATGAAAATGAGAATAGTAGTATTGATAGTTGTGTTTGGCTTTTCTTTAGGTGTAAAAGCGCAAGATCCTATTTTTACACAATATTTTATGGTTCCCGAAACATTGAATCCCGGATTTTCAGGATTTTTGGAAACCACCAAAGCAGGGATTTTGCACAGAACCCAATGGCCGGATTTGAATTTTAGGGTTGATACCGATTATGCTTTTATGAATACCTGGTTGGAAAAGGCTGATAGCGGAATAGGGTTAAGTGTTTTAAATCATAGAGAGAAATTTACCGATTATAATTTTACCCAAGTCAATCTTAATTATGCGTATCGAGTTCAGTTAAATGATGAATGGTTTTTCAGGCCGGCTATTGAAGTTGGTTTTGGGAATAAATCGTATGGTTTCCAGAATATTTTTTTGGAAGATCAAATCAATCTGGGGCTCGGGACAATCAATTCTTCCAGTATCGATCCACTGCTTTTGAATGAAAAAGTGACTTTCTTTGATTTTTCTGCCGGAATGCTTTTTAATAATGAGGAAGCCTGGTTTGGATTGTCACTAAAACATATCAATAAACCGAATATTTCATTTTCAACTATTGGTAATCTACCGTTAGAAATGTTTTTTTCTGCCAATGCCGGATATGAATTTAAACTGGCCGATTATATTGATATTGTCGCTTTACCCTATGAAACACGGATGCTTCTCACCTCTAATTTTATGACACAAGGCGAATACAGCAGGGTTGATTTGGGGACTGCGTTGGTTTTTGATACATTTTTCTTTGGTGTCAGTGCGGCAACAAATCCGGGAAAAAAAGTTAACAACAGTCATTTATTAACTTCGATAAACCCCTTTGGGGGCTTGCAGTATGAACATTTTAAATTTGGATATTCCTATGATTTTAATACGTCTAAAATCGGAAAGACAGGAGGGATTTTTGAATTGTCTTTAATCTATCAATTTGATTTGGAGGTGAAATGTTTCGGTTGTCCTAATTACTATTGATTTTTATCAAGTGAAATAATTTTTAGATTAAAAGAGTAGTGAATATTGACAATGATGAAATGCGTAAAAAAATAATTGAAATGAAAAGACCTATTTATTTGATTTTTATGCTGTTGATTATAACTTCGATTTCAGCAGCTTATGCATATCGGAACTACTTTTCTGCAGAAAAAAATGTCCGAATGAACAATGTTTTGGAACCGCCAGAGAGTGATACATTGCATCAACCCACGATTGAAAATAAAAATAATACACCTAAAAATACACCCAGAGGAATGGTTTGGATTCCCGGTGGAGAATTTTCTATGGGAAGTAATGAAGCCTCTGAAAGCTTGTGCAGTGTCAAAGGAATTACAAAGGATGCAACACCTGTTCATCGTGTGTATGTTGATGGTTTTTGGATGGATGAAACCGAGGTTACCAATAAGGAATTTCAAGCTTTTGTAACGGCAACCGGTTATATTACCGTGGCAGAAAAAGTACCCACTCCGGAAGATCTTCCGGGTGTGCCTATCGACTATTTAGTAGCAGGTTCAGCAGTTTTTACCCCAACGGTTTCTTCCGTACCATTGGATAATTATATGCAGTGGTGGCAGTTTCTAAAAGGAGCCGACCGGAAACATCCGGAAGGGCCTAATAGCTCCATTAAAAATAAAGCGAACTATCCGGTGGTACATATTGCCTATGAAGATGCGTTGGCTTATGCCGAATGGGCGGGGAAAAGATTGCCTACCGAAGCCGAATGGGAATTTGCCGCACGTGGAGGGAAATCAGGGGAATTGTATCCTTGGGGGAATAATTTCAAACCCAATGGTAGTTTTCAAGCTAATATTTACCAAGGTGATTTCCCTGTTGCCAAAGGGGATACCGGTGAAGATGGTTTCATAGGAATTGCCCCGGTGGCACAATACGTACCCAATCGTTACGGATTATATGACATGTCAGGAAACGTGTGGGAATGGGTAAGTGACTGGTATAGTTCAGACTATTATTTACAACTCAGCAGAGAAGCTAAAGTAGCCCGAAATCCCCAAGGCCCTGACGAAGCTTATGAAGCCATGGGGGGGAATGAGAAAAAGAGAGTCCATCGTGGTGGTTCTTTTTTATGTACGGCACAATATTGCAGCCGGTATATGATTGGCACCAGAGGGAAAGGCGAAATAAAATCGGCGGCCAATCATCTTGGTTTTAGATGTGTAAAAAAATGATTTCCGTAGATTTTGTAAGCTGGATTCTTTGTTTTACTCCATTGCATATTTAATGCCACCCAGTAAATGTTGTAAAAATAAAGGTTCGCTGTAGCTTTCAACGGTATGACCCAAAGCCGTATAAAATACTTTGCCGCCCCCAAAAGTATGACACCAGGCCATAGGATGGTTGTCTTTGTTTTTTCCACCGGTGTACGATGTCTCATCTATCTTTATGAGGACATTTACTTCTGGATTCAGGTTTTTAAAATTATACCATTCGTCTTTTCTTTCCCATATTTGAGGCAAATGTTGGGTCGCTAAATGTTTAGTATCCGTAACCACCAGCTTGGCCATTTGTTGTTTTGGGTGCGATTCAAAATTTCCTCCAATCATTTTTACATACCAAGGCCAATTGTACTCACAATCTGTTGCGGAATGAACACCTACAAAACCACCTCCTTTTTTCATGAAATTTTGAAGTGCCAGTTTTTGTTTTTCTCCCAGTACATTTCCGGTTGTGTTTAAAAAAATGATAGCCTGATATTTTTTTAAATTTTTAGTATTGATAGCAAGAGAATCTTCAGTTGCATCCACCCCAAAATTATTCTGACTTCCCAGTTTTTTTATGGCATCAATACCCGCCGAAATACTTTCATGTCTATAGCCGTTGGTTTTGGAATAGAGGAGTACTTTTTTTTGTTTCAATGAATATGCTTTTTCAGTGTTTTTTTGGAAGGCGGTTAACAGAAGGGAGAGTATGCAGCAGCTGCATAAGATAAAAAAAATGTTTTTTCGGGTTTTGGATGTATTCATATTTTGAAAATAATAATTGGTGACTTTTTACTAAAGTATTCATATTTTGAAAATAATAATTGGTGACTTTTTACTAAAGTATTTGATTCTGAAGAATCGATACATGATTAATAAAAATAAAAGTACAATTTTTAAACAGTAGGTAAGATAGTTTGTCCCTAATTTTTAGTTTGAATTTAACCTTTTTTCTTCTTGCGATATTCACTTGGGGAAACACCTATTTGCTTTTTAAACATTCGAGAAAAATAATAAGGGTCATCAAAACCTACCTCTTTGCATATTTCTTTGATATTGAGATTTGTAAAATAGAGGTACTCACAAGATTTTTGTATTTTTAATCGGATAAAGAATTGAATGGGTGAATAGCCTGTTTTTTGTTTGAAGAGTTCTGAATATCTGGAGGTGGAATAGCAAGCCTGATTAGCTAATATTTCAATGGTTAATATTTCGTTCAAATGAGCTTTCATAAAAGTGATGGAAAGGCTTATTGTATCATCAATAGTGCTGTCTAAAGTATTTAAATAACATAAAGAACTTAAAAACGAAGTGAGTCTAAAATGAGTGAGTTCAATTTTTTCATCGCTAAGATCACTTTCCAAAAGTTTAATTATTTCATTCAATTGGGTAATTCGGTTTTCATCAAAGGCAATTTTGATGGCTTCATCAGCTAATGTTGAAAAGCGTTTGTAAAGTGTTTTGGCATAATCTCCTGAAAAATGAACCCAATAAATGCTCCAGGCATCTTTTAAAGAGCTGCCATACTTGTGTCCCGTGTTTTCAGGAATAATAAAGCCAGTATTGGGAGTTAGCGGTATCGTTTTTCCGTTGATTTTAATCCAGCCTTCTCCTGCCAAACAGTATAATAGTATATATTCGTTGATGCCGTTCTTTCTCGACCTGTTGTGATGTTTTGCTTTTGGGAAATATCCGATGGCATCAGGGAAAAGATTACGAAAAAAAAGATTTGAAACTAGCTTTCTTTTTTTATCGGGATCTAAAACAACCATGGTTTGTCCCAGGAAGCCGGCCTTGATTTTGGGTATCGTTGTATTATTCATTATAAATAGGTTAATATTGCTAAAATAGAATTATGATCGTAAGATAGTCCATTTATTTAAATATATAATCTATTTATTAATGAATTGCTAAATGTATTTTTGTTTGATTAATTAATATAAACCACAATGCTGATATATTATGACAAACCAAAACAAACAATTCAATAATTTCTATTTATTTGCAATTTCCATGGTTTCTGCTATGGGAGGATTGCTTTTTGGTTATGACTGGGTAGTAATAGGTGGAGCAAAGCCTTTTTACGAACGTTTTTTTGATATCACCACATCGGCAAACCTGCAAGCCTGGGCTATGAGCTCTGCTTTGATTGGCTGTATTGTAGGTGCAGTTGTATCAGGTGTCATCAGTGATAAATTCGGGCGTAAAGGACCTTTATTACTTTCAGCATTTTTGTTTACCGTTGCTTCGGTGGGTACAGGATTGGCTCCAAGTTATTTTTTGTTTGTTGTTTTTAGAATCATAGGAGGTGTTGGTATCGGGCTGGCATCGGCACTTTCACCGATGTATATTGCCGAAGTGGCTCCGTCTCATTTGAGAGGACGTTTTGTTTCGTTGAATCAAATGACTCTTGTTATAGGTATCCTTGCAGCGCAAATTATCAATTTGTTGATTGCAGAAGAAGTTCCGGCAGGAGTAAGTGATACATTTATTCGTGATTCATGGAATGGACAAATGGGTTGGCGTTGGATGTTTTTTGCCTGTGCTGTACCTTCGGTAGTATTTTTACTATTAGCGTTTACACTTCCTGAAAGTCCACGTTGGTTAATGAAAGCTGGCAAACAGGATAAAGCCTTCCCGACATTGAAAAAGATTGGAGGAGAAGCTTATGCTCATAAAGAAATGGCTAATATACAGGCAACCTTGGATGATGTTGCAGAAAAAATTGATTTTAAGGCTGTCCTAAATCCTAAATTTAGAGATGTACTGCTGATTGGTATTGTGATAGCCGTTTTCCAGCAATGGTGCGGAATCAATACTGTTTTTAATTATGCCGAAGAAATTTTTACAGCTGCAGGTTATGGCGTAAGCGATACCTTGTTCAATATTGTAATTACCGGAACTGTTAATCTTGTATTTACCTTAGTTGCTATGTTTACAGTAGATAAATGGGGACGTAAAAAGCTGATGGTTTTTGGGGCTTCTGGTTTAGCGATTACCTATTTGCTTTTAGGCAGTGCATTTTATTTTGAGTTGAAAGGAGTGGCTGTTCTTTCGTTGGTGGTAGTGGCTATTGCTATTTATGCGATGTCATTGGCACCAATCACCTGGGTAATTCTCTCCGAGATTTTCCCTAACCGTGTTCGTGGAGCCGCTATGGCATTGGCGACTTTTGCTCTGTGGGTTGCTTGTTTTATTCTTACTTATACTTTCCCATTGCTTAACAAATCGTTTGGTGCTGCCGGAACTTTCTGGGTCTATGCGGGAATTTGTATTCTTGGATTCTTATTTGTCCTGAGAAAATTACCTGAAACCAAAGGAAAAACATTGGAAGAAATTGAAAGTGAATTGGTGAAGTAATATCATTGGTTTTTTTCTTTCACAATATTATTTAGTCAATAATTTATATCTAATATATTCCTTTTTTATGAAATGAGCATGACTTTAAATTGGTCGCAAACACCAATGAAGATATGCGAATTACATATGACCGATAAAAAACAATAAATATCTACATATGAAAAAATACAGCTGTGTGCTTTTACTCCTTTTAGTTTTACTAAACGGGACATTTCTTTCGGCTCAGGATTTCATGACCAATATTCCGGCTCGAAGGCAAACAAGTCTTAACGGTAAATGGCAGGTTATCATAGACCCATACGACGTTGGAATTAAATCCTGGAAAGCGTTATACAAAGACAAGAAACCGGTTAAAAAAAATGAATTTTACGAATATTCATTCGATGGTGGACCAGTGTTTGATGTGCCTGGAGATATAAATTCGCAATTGCCGGAACTTAAAAACTACGAATCTACTGTTTGGTACAAGAAAACTTTTGTAGCTCAAAAACAGATTGGTAAGCGTCTGTTTCTGTATTTTGATGCTACCAACTATATCACGGATGTTTTTTTGAATTCAGAAAAAATTGGTAGTCACGAAGGAGGTTTTACTCCATTTCAATTTGAAATTACCGATAAAATAAAAGACGGTGAAAATTCGATTATTGTACGCGTTAACAACGAGCGACAAAAAGATGGTGTTCCGGCTACGGGATATGACTGGTTGAACTACGGAGGTATCACACGTGATGTAAGGTTAGTAGAAACGTCTTCGGTTTATATCGACGATTATTTATTCAACTGGAGAAAGGGTCTAAAAACCTAGTGTCAGGATATGTAAAGTTAGCAGGAGCAACATCGGCTCAGCAAGTTAAAGTTCAAATCCCGGAAGCAAAAATCAATTTGGTTTTGAAAACCAATGTCGAAGGCTATGCAGCGATAAAATTTCCGGCAAAATTATCGCTTTGGAGTCCGAAAAACCCAAAATTGTATCAGGTAAAAATTAGTTGTCAAAGTGATGCTGTGTCTGAAGAAATAGGATTTAGAAGTATTGAAACCAAAGGAACCGACATTCTACTTAATGGTGAGTCGGTATTTTTAAAAGGCGTAAACATTCACGAAGAAGTGCCACAACGTAAAGGTCGTGCTTATTCAGAGTCGGATGCATTGATGTTGCTCACTTGGGCTAAAGAATTGGGTTGTAATTTTATAAGAACTTCTCATTATCCTCATAATGAAATTATGGTGCGAATGGCCGAACGCATGGGCTTTATGATTTGGGAAGAAGTTCCCGTTTTTCAGTCGATTAGTTTTGACAAAGAGCCAACGCAGCAGCTGATGAATTTGCAACTGAAAGAAATTTTAAGACGCGATAAAAACCGTTGTGCGATAATAACCTGGAGTATGGCTAATGAGACTCCACAAGGATCTAAAAATCGTACTCAGGCTATTGCCAATATGGCTACAATTTGTCGAAGTATAGACAATACACGCCTTATTTCGGCGGCTTTCAATAATATTAAATATGTTGGTAATAAAGTTGTTATTGAAGATGATTTGATCAATTCATTGGATGTGATTGGCATCAATGAATACATCGGTTGGTATAAACCATGGTTTAAATCACCGTCTGAAATAGAGTGGGTTTCCAACTACAACAAACCAGTCATTATGAGTGAATTTGGCTGTGAAGCCTTGTATGAAAATCATGGTCCTGCGGATGTCGCCAGTTCGTGGAGTGAAGAATACATGGAAAAATTTTATAAAGACCAGATTACGATGCTGAAACGCATTCCATTTTTACGTGGTACCTGTCCGTGGATTTTAGCCGATTTTCAATCACCACTTCGTTTGCATCCCACTTTCCAAAAAGGATGGAATCGCAAAGGTTTACTTTCTGATAAAGGCGAAAAGAAAAAAGCTTGGTTTGTGTTGAAAGAGTTTTATTCTAAAGAGAAACCGTTACAGAATTAGCGGATTTTTAAAGTCCTAAAAAAGGGATGTGATATGTTTGATACATTTCACATCCCTTTTAATTTATGCATTTGCCAGTTTACACCTTTTTATCAGTTTAATGTTTTACTGTTTATTCGCAAACGCTTTCAATATTTTGTCTAATTCTTTTTGAGTAATACTTATGATATTACCATGTCGAATACTTGCCGGAAATTTTACTTTATCGTTATAATATGGTTTTTTCTTATTGGTAACGTTTGTCCAATTCTTAAAATCGGGTGAGGTTAGCAAACCAAATCCGGCACTTCCACCATAATAATCCCAAATAAGTCCATATCCCTCTTTATCGCGCAATGGGAAAGCATAAGGGCCTTCTACATTGTCTGGCGCTAATTGATATGGATTAGTATATGGTCCTGTGGCGTTCGTCGAAGTTACTACCCAAATACTGTTGTTTTTTCTATAAAGGAGATTATAAATTTCACCTACTTTGATGATGTTAGCATCAAGGATACCAACAGAGTCCTTGTACAGAATTTGCGGTTTAGAAAAATTCTTAAAATCTTTTGTAACCGAATAATAAATGGCAGCTGTACTCCAATTTTTATTTACTTCAGCTGTCCAATACACAAAGTAGTTTTTGTTTTTACTGTCGTAAGTAATTTCGGGAGCCCATGTTTTGGACGAATTTTCAGGTGCAACATCTACTATTCGTTCGTTTTTCCAATTAACAAGGTCTTTGGAGTCCCAAATGGTAAAAGGTCGGTTTTTCCACGAAACGGTGGCAACCATGTGGTATATTCCTTTTTCATCTTTAAAGACCATTGGATCCCGAACCAATTTATCGTCAAATGAAGCCGAGAGTATGGGTTTATTATTATTGATTTCTTCGAATAAAAAATCCTTTTCAGCCAGTGCATAATAAAGATGTTTCTCGTCTGTACCTTTCATATAAGCTGCCAAATAAGCAACTTTTGTTTTTTTACTTTTTTGTCCAAATGAAGTGAAAAGACAAAAGATGGATAACGAAATGGAAAATAAAATTTGTTTGTTCATGTTGATTAATGGAGGGCTTTATTTATGTTATTGAATCTAATACTAATTTTATTTTAGCTGTTAGTTACGGGATTTGTGTTTATAAATTAAATATTTCTGTATGTATATACTTTATAATTGTATTTTATTCCATTTGAGCTTATCCTTTTTTCTTTTTTCGGTACTCACTTGGAGAAATTCCCATGGTTTTGGTAAATATTCGACTAAAATAAAAAGGGTCTTCAAAACCAACTGACATACTTATTTGGTTGATTTTCATATCTGAGAAGTCAAGTTGATGACAGGCTTCCTGAATTTTGAGATGAATAAGGTAATTAAGTGGTGAATAGCCTGTTTTGCGTTGAAATAAAAGTGAGAAATGCGAAGAAGAAAATCCAACATAATCGGCTATTTCTTTCAGAGTGATTCGTTTTCGTACATTTTCACGCATATAATGAATAGCTTCTTCAGCAACGTCTCGTTGTTGAGGAACTTGACTAACATTATTATTTGCTCTGTAAGCGCTTAAATATTTTAATGATCCAAGAAAATAAAACAATGAAATGATGCTAAAATCAAGATTGCTTTTACTATACCCGTTTTTAAGTGTTGAAAATATTTCTTCAAACAATTTAAATCGCTCTTCAATTCTGGAATTTTTTTCGGGTAAAACAAGTAATGGTTTGTCAAAACCTTCGGCAAAAAAGCCTGCTTTTTCTCCATCGAAATGAATCCAATAAATTGTCCATGGTTTTTTGTTTTCACTTCCGTAACAATGTGTTTTTCCTTTTGGTAAAATGAAGACCTGATTTGCTGCTACTTTTTGAATTTGATTGTCTATTTCAAACCAACCTTCCCCTTCAACGCAGTACATTAAAATATATTGGGAGGCTTCTTCCTTTGTTCTCTTTCGAAAATGGAAATTCGCCTTAGGATAAAACCCTATGTCTGTAATATGTAACAAAGATCCTAAGTCGGTGTTTTTATATTCATCGACAATAGGTCCGGGTAAAACGATGGCACGTTCTCCTGTAAATCCACTTTTTATTTTTGCCATTTATTTCGATTGATTTTTTAGGTATGTAAAAATAAATGAAATATTCTGATATAAACACATATAGTAATATAGTCCATGTTAATAGTGATATGTTCTATTAAATGAATCCGGAAATTGCTCTTATTTTGTAATGATTAATTCTGAATTTTCTTTTAGTGAAGAAATTCAATAGTTCCTGTTTTATTTCTCTACGCTCAGCTGTTTTATATTTAAAAGATTAAGGAGATAGGAGAAAAGAAATGACTGATAAATAATTATAAAAATACAAAACAATGAGTGTTAAAGCTTGGCAAGAGGAGGTAATTATCCCTACATACGAAATCGGTAAAGCAGAAAAGAATCCCATTTTTCTTGAAAAAAGAGTATATCAGGGAAGTAGCGGGGTAGTTTATCCGTATCCTGTGGTGGAGAAAATTGAAGATGAAAAATCAGATAAAAGCTATCAAGCGGTTTATCTGGAAAATGAATATATTAAGGTGATGATTTTACCTGAATTGGGTGGTCGTGTGCAAATGGCTTATGACAAAATCAAAAAACGTCATTTTATTTATTACAATCAGGTGATTAAACCTGCTTTGGTTGGACTTACAGGACCATGGATTTCGGGCGGAATCGAATTTAACTGGCCACAACACCACCGTCCGAGTACTTTTTTACCGGTAGATCATACAATTGAGAATAATGCCGATGGGAGTATTACCGTTTGGGTAAGCGAAAACGAAAAAATGTTCCACCAAAAAGGGATGGCCGGATTTACATTACATCCGGGAAAAGCCTATTTGGAAATTAAAGGAAAATTATACAATCCAACACCTGTTCCGCAAACGTTTCTATGGTGGGCAAATCCTGCCGTGGCGGTGAACGAACATTATCAATCGGTTTTTCCACCGGATGTGCATGCCGTTTTTGACCACGGAAAACGTGATGTTTCGACATTCCCAATTGCAACAGGTACCTATTATAAAATTGATTATTCGGCTGGAGTTGATATTTCGAATTATAAAAATATCCCGGTTCCGACTTCTTATATGGCTATCAATTCTGATTTTAACTTCGTAGGAGGTTATGAGAATGATACACAAGCTGGTGTACTTCACGTGGCCAATCATCATATTTCACCGGGGAAAAAACAATGGACTTGGGGTAATGGAGATTTTGGAAAAGCCTGGGACAGAAATCTTACGGATGAAGACGGACCTTACATTGAATTGATGGCGGGAGTTTATACGGATAATCAGCCTGATTTTACTTGGATACAACCTTATGAAGAAAAAACATTTACCCAATATTTTCTACCGTATCGTGAACTTGGGGTAGTGAAAAATGCCTCTCAGGATTTGCTTTTAAATATTGATAAAGAAGGAGACAAAGCCATTGTAAAGATTTTTGCCACATCATTACAGAAAAAAGCAAAGGTTGTACTAGAAGGCTTTTTTGAAGAAACTTTAGACTTGAGTCCTGAGCAGGTTTTTGAACGTGAAATTTCAGTTGGCGACATTGCTCTGATCGATTTAAAATTAATAGTTTATGCTGAAAACGGTAGAGAATTGTTAAGTATTAAAGCAGAAGAACAAGAAGCAAAGGAAACTCCTGAAGCGGCAAAACCTGCTTTTTCTCCTGAAGAAACGCCTACATGTGAGCAATTGTATCTTACAGGATTGCATTTAGAACAATACCGTCATGCCACTTATCTGGCTACGGATTATTATCAGGAAGCCTTGAAAAGAGATCCTTCTGATGTTCGAAATAATAATGCTATGGGACTTTGGTTGTTACGTCGTGGGAAATTTGCTGAATCAGAAAAGTATTTCCAGGTGGCGATTGATACCCAATTGCAACGCAACCCGAATCCGTATGATGGGGAACCTCGTTATAACCTGGGACTTGCTTTACAGTATCAAGGAAAAAATAAGGAAGCCTACGCTGCATTTTATAAATCATGTTGGAATGCTGCTATGCAGGATGCAGGATACTTTGGCTGTGCACAGATTTCTTGTGTTCAAGATAATCTGACGGATGCATTATATGAAATTGATAAATCTTTAAGCCGTAACTGGCACAACCACAAAGCACGTACCTTAAAAACGGCAATTTTACGAAAGTCAGGAAACGAAAAAGAAGCCTTGTCACTGATTGAAGATTCGTTGAAAATAGACTTATTCAATTTTGGCTGTCGTTTTGAAGAATATCTGATTTCAAATTCGGCTAGTGCTTTGGAAGAAATGAATAAGCTAATGCGTGGTGAAATTCATAATTATGAGGTCGTGGCACTGGATTATATTGCTGCAGGAATGTATGATGAAGCTGTTCAATTACTGGAAGAAGGAATCAAAGTATGTCCAACAACTCCAATGACCTATTACTATATGGGTTGGGCATTGAGCTTAGCCAACAAAGATGCTAAAGCAGTATTCGAATTGGCAGCAAACCATGCACCGGAATATTGTTTTCCGAATCGTCTGGAAGCAATTTCAGCACTAGAAGTAGCACAAAAAGTAAATCCAACGGATGCAAAAGCTCCTTATTATTTGGGTAATCTATGGTATGATAAACGTCAATATTCAGAAGCTATCACTTGTTGGGAAAAGTCAGTTGAAATAGACGGTACATTCCCTACGGTGGTGAGAAATCTTTCTTTGGCGTATTTCAATAAATTGCAACAAGAGGAAAAAGCACTTCAATATCTGGAAAAAGCATTTTCATTAGATACAAGTGATTCCCGCATCCTAATGGAGTTGGATCAATTGTACAAGCGTCTTTGCAAACCACACGGAGATCGATTAGCCTTTTTAGAAAAATATTTCAGTCTGGTAGAACAACGCGATGATGTTTATTTGGAATACGTTACTTTGTGTAACCAATTAGGGGATTATGCAAAAGCGATTGAATTAATCGACAATCGTATTTTCCATCCTTGGGAAGGTGGCGAAGGAAAAGTTCCGGCGCAATATCAATTGGCTCGCGTGGAATTAGCAAAACAACATTTGGCTAAAAAAGAATACAAAGAGGCCATTCAATTATTGAACGAATGCTTGGAGTATCCTCATAATCTGGGTGAAGGAAAATTACATGGTGCACAGGAAAATGATTTTCATTATTGGTTGGGCTGTGCGTACGAAGGTTTGGAACAAATAGATGAAGCTAAAAAATATTGGGAGTTGGCAAAAGACGGAAATACAGAACCAGCAGCAGCTATTTTCTATAACGACCAAAAACCGGATAAAATATATTATCAGGGATTGGCATTATTGAAATTAAATAGAACAGCCGAAGCCCAACAGCGTTTTAATTCATTGATTGCTTTTGGAGAAAAGCATTTGAACGAAATCATCAAATTGGATTATTTTGCAGTATCATTGCCTGACTTATTGATTTGGGAGGATGATTTAACTTTCCGAAATAAAATACATTGTCGTTATATGCTTGGTTTGGGTAATTTTGGATTAGGCGAAATAGCTAAAGCAAAAACACATTTGAATGAAGCTGCAAAAATGGATGTAAACCATCAGGGTGTTCAGGTACATTTGTCTATGATAAATGAAAGTACAGTAAATACAGTTGAAATTTCGTAGATAATACATTAAGAAACATTAAATATATATTCATGAAAAAAAATAAATTCGTTACCGTATTATCACTGACACTTTTTTTGTGCTGTGCTGTTTCAATGAATGTAACTGCTCAAAAAAATTATTCGATTGATATAACTAAAGTCAATACTGAAGTAAAACGCGGTCACCTTGATTTAGGTGGAAGTAATGCTAAAGGTGATAAAATCGATGTAAACAGTTTTTATCTGGAACGAAATGGAAAACCTTTTATTCCGGTTATCGGGGAGTTTCATTTTAGTCGTTATCCGCATCAATATTGGGATGAACAGCTAAAAAAAATGAAAGCTGGAGGGATTACGGTAGTGGCAACCTATGTGTTTTGGAATATGCACGAATTCAAGGAAGGCAAATTCGATTGGACTGGGGATTTAAATGTTCGTGAATTTACAGAATTATGTGCCAAAAATGGTTTGGAAGTGCTAATGCGCATTGGCCCTTTCGCTCATGGCGAAATTCGTAATGGCGGTTTGCCAGATTGGTTGTATGGTCGTCCTATTGATGTGCGTAGCAATGACCAAGTCTATTTGTATTATGTAAACCGATTGTATAAAGAAATTGGTCAACAATTAAATGGATTGATGTTTAAAGATAACGGTCCTATTATTGGAGTGCAAATAGAAAATGAATACCAACATTCGACAGCCCCATGGGGATTTACTTACCAGGATGCTCCTAAAGAGCGTACTGTTGCAGGACGTGATAAAAAGATTATTCAAGATGGTGTTGGTATTAATACGAAGGGGAATGAGTTTGCCGATGTAGGGCGTGACCACATGAAAACACTGAAAAAACTGGCTATCGATGCGGGTTTGATAGCACCTATTTATACGGCTACAGGTTGGGGATATGCAACGATTATAGAAAAAGGTTCTATTCCGGTTATGGCAGGATATGCCTATCCGTTCTGGACAGCTGGAAATAGTCCATCACTATTTTATTTGTTTAAAAACATACATCAAAAACCGGATTATTCTCCGGTAAGTTATGATGTGAATTTATATCCTTCATTAGCAGCCGAATTAGGCACAGGAATGGCAGTTACCTATTCAAGACGTCCACATGTTTTGGGAGAAAGTTTTCTTCCTATGATGGTTCGCACTGTGGGAAGTGGAACTAATGGACTGGGATTTTATATGTATCATGGCGGAACTACACCTTCAATTGGTAATTATTTTTTCACAGAAGGTGCGGGACTTCACAATAAATCTTACGATTATCAGGCTCCTATTGGTGAGTTTGGAAATGTAAGTAGTGGGTATTATCCGTTAAAGTTGATGAATTACTTTTTGAAAGGATATGGCAATGACTTAGCACCCTTATATCCAATATTGCCTTCTACTAATGATAGCATCAAAGCGACTAATACCAGTACTTTGCGTTATTCCGTTAGGGGAGATGGTGACAAAGGCTATTTGTTCATGCAGAATTTTCAGGATCATTTAGAAATGAAAGATTTACCGGGCTTGAAAATTAATGTGACGACCAAATCTGGACAGTTAACATTTCCAGAAACTGGAACTTTTACACTTAAAGCTGGCAGTTCAGCTATTTTTCCTTTTAATGTCAATTATGATGGGGTAGCGATTCGCATGGCAACGGTGCAGCCGTTTTGCAAATTTACCAACAATAACAAAAAATACTACGTTATGGTTTCGGTGGATGGCATTGCTCCTGAAGTAGTACTTAAAGGCAAGGTAAAAGTAAATGGTACAGGAATAAAAACTATAATTAGAGATGGTAATACTGTTGTAGTTTGTGCTGCCGGAAAAATTAATGATTTCGAGATAAACGGTGTTTCATTTTTAGTTTTACCGAATAGTGAAGCAGAAAAAGCCTATCTAATTGGTCAAACTGACAATCAAAAGTTGGTATTGAGTAATGCATTGGTATTGGATAATGAAGGAAAAATAACATTAGTTAGCAATAATCAGGAAAATATTGATTTCTCTGTATATCCTGCTGCAGGCAATGTAAATTCAATTGATGGAAAAGTAACAAAAGGAAAATCAACAATAAAAAGCATAAGTACTTGGCAAGTAAGCGTACCCAAAGCGGATACAGTTATTAAATTGGTACAGGCTGATAACAGTCACTATGTACTTAAGGCAGGTAGTCTTGATTTATCTAAAGTAAATGATGTTTTTATCACCTTTGATTATCGTGGCGATCGCGGAATTTGTATGATGAATGGCGAGTTACAAACAGACGACCTTTATACGAGCAAACCATGGACAGTAGGTCTAAAAAGATACCAGGAAGCTTTAAAAACAGCTGATATGTATTTTCATTTTTTACCTATGGCTAAAGACGCTCCTTATTTGAGTTATTTGGATAAAAAAGTAGTCCCGGATTTTGGCAACCAAAAAAGTTTTCTGGAAGTGAAACAACCTCAAATTTCAGTGGAATACAAAGCGAATGTTGAGATTAAATAATTTAGACAATTAAAATAATAATGTTTAATCTTTGCAAAGGTCTAATTCGTTTAGGTTTACTTAAGTTAAACTTTAAAAAGTAAAAAATTATAACATGATAAAAAAGTATTTCTATAGCTGCCTGCTTTTTGTGGCATTCTTCTCTTTAAGTAGTTTCAAGGATAAAGCTAAGGATGAGGTGATTAATTTGGAAGATAATTGGCATTTTGAAATTGACAGAAAAGATGAAGGAGTTGCCCAAAAGTGGTACAATCGTAATCTTTCTGATAAGATTCATTTGCCGGGTTCTATGGCAGAATTTTTAAAAGGAGATGAAATTACACTGAAAACCAAATGGACAGGGTCTATTTATGACAGTTCTTTTTATTTTATTCCAAGATTCGAAAAATACCGCCAACCGGGAAACATCCACATTCCGTTTTGGTTGACTCCTGCCAGACATTATGTTGGCGCAGCCTGGTATCAAAAAGAGGTAAACATTCCTGCCAAATGGAAAGGCAAACGAATTTTGCTTCGTTTAGAAAGAGCACATATCGAAACCAGAGTTTGGGTAAACGATAAAGAAGTGGGATTGCAAAACTCGCTGGTAGCTCCGCACATATATGATTTGAGTCGTTATCTTACTACGGGAAAACAACGTATTTCTATTCGAATAGACAACCGAATTAAAGAAATAAATGTGGGTCCTGATTCGCACAGTATTACCGATCATACGCAAGGAAACTGGAATGGAATCATTGGTAAAATTGCGTTGGAAGCTATTTCTCCAGTTTATATTGATGATGTTCAGATTTATCCTGATGTAAAAAACAGAAAAGCCCGTGTGAAAATTACGGTGAATAATAGTACTTCAAATAATTTTAATGGAAAGATTGCTATATCAGCTAAAAGCTTTAATTCTAAGGCATCAGATCAAACCCAAGAGGTTTCAACTTCGTTTACTGTTTCTAAGTTGGGAGACAAAACCATTGAACTCGAATTGCCTTTTGGGAAAGGAATGTTGACTTGGGACGAATTTGACCCTGCTTTGTATCATTTGGATGTAAATTTGGTTGCCAAAGGAATCAAAGCCAATAAAAAAGTTCAGTTTGGAATGCGTGAATTCAAAATTGAAGGAAACCGATTTTTGATAAATGGCAATCCTGTTTTTCTCCGAGGAACGGTTCATAATTGCGAATTTCCGTTAACAGGATATCCGGCAACTACAGTTGAAGCATGGGAAACAATTCTACGAAAAATCAAATCCTATGGATTGAATCACGTGCGTTTTCATTCCTGGTGTCCGCCAGAGGCCGCTTTTATTGCAGCGGATAAAGTAGGGCTTTATTTGCAACCCGAAGGTCCAAGTTGGCCTAATCATGGTCCAAAAATAGGATTAGGACAGCCGGTGGATCAATTTTTATATGATGAAACCACCCGAATGGCAAAGGAGTACGGTAATTATGCTTCTTTTACGATGTTATCAGCTGGTAATGAACCGGCAGGAAATCAGGTGAAATACCTCAACGAATTTGTAGATTTCTGGAAAGCAAAAGACAGCAGAAGAGTGTATACCGGAATGTCGGTAGGAGGAAGCTGGCCTGTAGTTCCAAATGCAGAATACCAATCGCGTGGCGGTGTAAGAGGTTTGAAATGGGAAAAAATGCCGGAAACGGAATCTGACTTTAGCTCCGGAATTGAACCTTTTAAAGTTCCTTTTGTAGCGCATGAAATTGGTCAGTATTGTGTTTTTCCAAATTTTGAAGAAATACAAAAATACACAGGCGTTTACAGAGCCAAAAACTTTGAAATGTTCCGTCAGGATTTAGCAGATCACAATATGGCTGATCAGTCTAAAGATTTTTTGAATGCTTCCGGAAAGTTACAGGTTTTGTGTTATAAAGGTGAAATTGAAAAAATGTTGAGAACACCTGGTTATGCTGGTTTTCAGGCATTAGGCTTACAGGATTTTCCTGGTCAGGGAACAGCTTTGGTAGGAGTGTTGGATGCTTTCTTTCAGGAAAAAGGATATGTAACATCACAAGAGTATTCTCGTTTTTGTAATTCAACGGTTCCGTTGGCAAAGCTTCCAAAATTCGTATACCATAATGATGAAACTTTCAAGGCTGAAATTGCGCTGTTCCACTCGGGAAAAACACCATTAAAAAATGCAGTAATCAGTTGGACGATTAAAAACGAAAAAGGAGCGGTTCTTTCTTCGGGAAATTTTGATCCCAAAACATACGAAAATGGAAATGGTATCATCGTTGGAAATCTTAGTTTCGCATTAAATGATGTTAAGGTTGCCTCAAAATTAAATTTGGAAGTAAAAGTCAATGATACGGCTTTTGCCAACGATTGGAATTTTTGGGTATATCCAAATAGAAATCCTGAAATTTCATCTTCAATTTATTACACCACAGTGCTAGACGATAAGGCAAAAGAAGTGTTGAATAAGGGAGGAAAAGTATTCTTGAACGCAGCAGGAAAAGTGGTGAAAGGAAAAGAAGTGGAAATGCATTTTCTGCCTGTTTTTTGGAATACGTCCTGGTTTAAAATGCGCCCGCCACATGTTACCGGAATGCTAATTCAGGATAAAAGTCCTGCTTTTGCAGACTTTCCAACCAGTTTTCACAGTGATTTACAATGGTGGGATATTCAAAACCGTGCCCAGGTTATGAATTTGGAAGATTTCCCGGCTGATTTTCGTCCGCTAATTCAACCGATAGATACCTGGTTTATGAATCGTAGACTGGCTTTAGTATTTGAAGCACAAGTTGGAAAAGGAAAAATTATTGTAAGCAGTGCTAATTTAGGACCAGATGTTCCAAACAGACCAGCATCTCAACAATTGTTCTTTTCGTTGCAAAACTATATGAATTCCGATCAGTTTAATCCAAAAAACACTTTGAGTTTTGAGCTAATTCAGGATATATTGGTTAGTCCTTCAAAAGAACAATTTAAAACTTATACCAAAGACAGCCCTGATGAGTTGAAACCGAATTCAAATCAGAATAAGGTGAAATAAATTTATACAGACTATTAGTTTTTTTTAAAGCCCTCTGGGGCTTTTTTTATTGTCACATTGTATACTCCTTTTTTAATTAAGTGCTTTCGTGATTATTTTTTCTCTTTTCTAAAATTTCTCATCTATATAAAAGGCAAGTTTGTCTATTTTTTCAGGCTCACTGTCTATTTGGTTATAATAAGGAATACTTTGTTCGGAGTTTTGATACAAAATAAAGATATCAGAACGAAAAGCTATAAGTAAAATTGTTTTGCTTTTGATATCAAGAACATCATTTAACGTTTTTATTATGAAAAAGTATTACTGTTTCTTATTGTTATTCCTAGGTTTTTCAATTAAGATATTAGCACAAGGTCCAATTCAAAGTCCAACAGGGAAAATGCCATCCGCGCCAACGGGAATTGCATACGGTAAAATAGTTGATACCGATGGGAAAGCCTTAAGTGGTGTCACGGTTACATTGATGCAATCTAAAACGGATCCGCAAACCAAAAAAGTCAAAGAAGTTTTAGTTTCTGTCAATACCACTAAAGCAAATGGTGATTTTAGATTCGAATCTTTACCAATATTTAATAAATATACTTTAAAAATAACAGCTGTCGGATTTGAGGATTTTGACAATAAGTTCACTTTTATTGATTTGCCACCCAATAGCGGTAGTGGAACGGGAGGACAAAACGCGGCGATACCTTCTCCTTCTTCAGCAAAGCCAGGAATGCCTAATTTAAAATCTACCGATTTGGATAAGGATTTAGGAAATATAGCATTGGTTATTCGAACTGAGGAATTAAAATCAGTAGTTGTTACTTCCGGTAAAAAAGGACTTACTATGGAAATTGACAAGAAAGTTTTTAATGTAGAGAAAAATTTGGTCAGTGTTGGTGGTACAGCAGCTGATTTAATGAAAAATGTCCCTTCGGTTAATGTTGATATCGATGGCAATGTAACATTAAGAAATGCTACTCCTCAAATTTATATTGATGGTCGCCCAACGACATTGACTTTGGACCAAATTCCCTCAGATGCCATTGAAAGTGTAGAGATTATAACAAATCCTTCGGCTAAGTATGATGCTTCCGGAGGTAATGCAGGGATATTAAATTTGGTTTTAAAGAAAAATAAAAAGAATGGTTATAACGGTAATTTAAATGCCGGTGTTGATAAAAGAGGCGGATTAAACGGTGGAGCAAGTTTCAATTTAAGAGAAGATAAGTTTAACGTCTCACTTAGTACATTTGGTAATCAATCGAAAAATGTTAATACGGGGAACACAGAGATCAGGAATTTAGTAAGTTCTCCTAATTTATTGGTGAATCAAAATAGCAATAGCAAAAATAACGGAGGTTTTCTATTTGGTAAATTTGGGATTGACTATTTTTTAAGCAACAGATTGACTTTATCATTGGGGGCTATCAAAGTTCATGGGAATATGAGTCCGAATGATTTTCTAAAAACAGACAGTCTTTATGATGGCGGTTCTCGTGTGAGCTATAGTGAAAGGGCCACAAACAATAATAGAGTTTTTAATGCGAATGGCTTAACCGGCGGATTTAAATATTTATTTCAAAAGGATGGGGAAGAGCTTACCGGAGACTTTAATCTTTTTTCGGGAGAAAATGAAACGAATACATTGTATACTACCAATATTTTTGATGTCAATGGAGGTGTTCATAAAGGGACTATTCTTCAAAACTTAATAGGTAACGGAACAAATAAGTTTCAAACGATACAAACAGATTACGTAAATCCTATTGGAGAAAAAGGAAAAATTGAAGCGGGATTAAGGGTTCAAATAAAGAATATGAGCAATAGTCAGGGAAATTATATTTATAATAATTCAACCAATACTTATGATATTGTGCCGTCGTCGAGTAGTAATTATAAAAACACTGATAATGTTTATGCGGCTTATGCAACTTTTTCCAATTCAATCAAAAACTTTGGATATAAAGTTGGTTTAAGGGCTGAAAGTTCCAATTACAAAGGAGAACTTACGGATACCAAACAAACATTTACCAATAACTATCCAATCAGTTTGTTTCCATCGGTATTTTTAAGTCAGAAATTGAATGATAATGAGGATGTACAATTTAATTTTTCGAGAAGAGTAAACCGACCTTTCTTTATGCAGGTAATTCCGTTTATTGATTCAACTGATCCGTTAAACTGGAGTAGAGGAAATGCAGGCTTAAAACCGGAATTCATTAATTCATTGGAAACGTCTTATTCTAAAAAATTCAAAGGGAATAATTCGTTATTAGTTTCGGTTTATTACAAGGGTTCGAAAGATTTGATAACCAAATACATGGATACAATTACAGCCGATGGAGTTAAAAGACCATTGAGTACCTATGTTAACGCTAATTCAAGCAGAAGTATTGGAGCCGAATTTACCGCTCAAAATACATTTAATGCCTGGTGGGATTCAAATACCAATTTGAATATTTATAATTCAAAAATTGATACCGATAATATAACCGGAAGTTCACAAGATGCCATTACCAGCTGGTTTTTAAAAATGAACAACAATTTTAAATTGCCTAAAAATTACAAAATACAGCTGTCAGGTACCTATCAGTCTAAAACCAACTTACCTGTGAATCAAGGTGGAGGAGGTATGGGAGGTCCACAAATGAGTGGTTCACAAAGTTCGTCCCAAGGGTATGTTAAATCGAATTATGGTGTGGATTTGGCACTGCAAAAAAGCTTCTTAAAAAATAATGCCGCAACGCTAACTTTAAGTGTTAATGATATTTTTAGGACAAGAAGTTACAGTCAATATTCAGAAAGTGACTTTTTTATACAAAATAGCTACAGGATTAATGACGCCCCAATGTTTAAATTGAATTTTAGTTATAAATTTGGACAAATGGACGCCTCAATAATGAAGAGAAAGAATATGAAAGGAGAATCAGAAGGAATGCAAGGAGCGATGCAAGGTGCCCAATAATAACGGTCTGGTATTATAAAATAGAGAAAATGGATTTTTTAAAAAATAAGTTAGCAATAGTATTTTACCATTTGATGGTTTGGACGGTTTTATTTAGCTTTCCTTATTTACTCTCATCAGGGCAAAATCAGGCTATTCAGGCTGTTATTGTTTTTTCCTGGATTCCATTGTCTTTTTATGTACTTATTTTTTACACCAATTATTTTGTATTTATTGAGCGTTTTCTTTTTACCAAAAAGACAATTTTATTTCTGGTTTCCAATGCTATTTTGATTGCCTTTTTTATCCTGATTAACAACCAGATAAAAGAGTATTTCTTTCAGCATATCTTTATTCATAAAGACAAACAAGGACAGTTTAAGCCATCCAGAAATTTATTTATTTACATTGATATTCTTTTTTTTACTGTTCCGTTGGTTTTTTCCGTTGCCTTAAAAACCACGGAACGTTGGATAAAAACCGAGGGAGAACGCAAAGAAGCTATGACCATTAAATTGGAATCTGAATTGCAGCATTTAAAATACCAATTGCAACCGCATTTCTTTTTTAATTCGCTCAATAATATTTATTCCTTGGTTGATGTTTCGCCGGAACAGGCCAAACAAACCATTCATAGTTTGAGTAAACTGATGCGTTATTTATTGTACCAAACGAACAACGACAAGGTAAGTTTGGGCAATGAAATTCGGTTTATCACCAATTATATTGAGTTGATGAAGTTGCGATTTACGGAGAATACTAAAATAGAATATGATTTTCCTGTTTTAAAAACCGACCTTCAGGTTGCTCCTTTGTTGTTTATTTCGTTGATAGAAAATGCTTTCAAACACGGGGTTTCGGCCAGTCAGGAAACTGAAATTATTTTTAAGATGAGCGTCGATGGAAACCGTATTTCATTTAGCATAAAAAACCATAACTTCCCTAAAACCGATAGTGATAAAAGTGGTTCGGGAATTGGTTTACAAAACATGAAGAAAAGATTGCAGTTGTTGTATCCCGGAAAGCATCAATTTTTTACCGCTGTAAATGATGGTTTTTTTATAGTAAATCTTGTCTTAGAAATTTAACTTTTGTGAAAATTAAACCATTATGAACTTAAAGTCCATAGATTTGGTTAGCTGACTGAAAGTCTGCAAGCTTGTAGTATTACTTATTGATTTGCCACAAATTACACAAATTAATTAGTGCTAATTTGTGTAATTTGTGGTTAAAATATTTTTAGAAGCTAAAGCAAAATGAACTTAAGTGAACAGTTTTAAACTAAATTTGAGACTAATAAAAATCGAAATCAATGTCAGATAAAATAACTTGTTTAATAGTAGATGACGAACCGATGGCTTTGAATTTAGTCGAAAGCTATGTGGAAAAGACGCCATTTTTGCAACTATTAAAAAAATGCAATAGTGCTATTGAGGCTTTGGACTTTTTAAATGAAGAGCGTGTTGATTTGATTTTTTTAGACATTCAAATGCCCGATTTAACAGGTTTGGAATTGGCAAAATTACTTCCCAAATCTACCCGGGTTATTTTCACCACTGCTTTTGATCAGTATGCACTGGAAGGATTAAAAGCCGAAGCCATTGATTATTTGTTAAAACCATTTGATTATACCGAGTTTTTTACCGCAGTCAATAAAGCCAGAGATTGGTTTTCGATGACTAAAAAAGCGAAAAAAGAAAAAACCGACCAAATGGAATTTATATTTGTGAAATCAGGACACAAGCAACTCAAAATAGAGTTGGATTCGGTTTTATACTTTGAAGGACTCAAAGATTATATCAAAATTTGGCTTAAAAATGAGCCGCAGCCTATTCTTACGTTAATGAGTTTAAAAACGATGGAAGAAGAATTATCCGCCGAGAAATTTATGAGAGTTCATCGTTCGTTTATTGTTTCGCTTAAAAATGTTGAGGTAGTGGAACGAAGTCAAATTGTGATTAACAAGCAACGCATCACTGTTTCTGAACAGTACAAGCCACAGTTTATGAATTATTTGTCTCAGAATTCTTTGGAATAAATACGTTATTGTAAACCCGCTGGGCGAAATTAGTTTTTAATAATTACAGTCAATAGATTATCAGAATAGATAAAGTATTTTGGTTCAGTAGAATTGAAGTTTACTTTTATAAAAGTGCTTTTTTGAAAAAAAAAAATCCTTGTCCATTTTTAATTTTGACGAACTAGAAAAAGGGGAAAAATAGAAAATAGTATTATCTTTAAACAGGATTTTACCAATTGTATAGCTTCCATTTTTAAAATTTTATAGAATTATGATTTCGATTACAGCTATTATAAAAAGCAAAAAAGAAACTATTGAAGTAGTGAAGGAGATGGTTCACAGTCTGGTTACCAACACCAGAAAAGAAGTGGCCTGTATTCGCTATGACTTACATTACTCCGAAAATGTTTTTATAATTTGGGAAGAGTGGACAGATCAGGCAGGACTTGATATACACGATAGTCAACAGTACTTAATCGATTTTATAGCCGATACCGAAACCTTATTAGCTTCCCCCATTCAGGTTTATAAAACAACTCCCGTTTTTTAATTAGTAGTACAGAAGAAAATGGGGTGATTGATTGGAAAGAATTAATCTATACTAATTTGCTTTAATAATTCCGAATTTAAAGTTCAATAGGGTTAATAGCTGATTATGGTACTGGTTAAAATTTTCAAAGAATTTTTCTATGGCAATTTTGAATGTTTTGAAATCTTCA
>JAKFBW010000130.1:0-110913 GCA_036676965.1 Flavobacterium sp.
TTCACGCTTTATCCGTTTTAAATCAACTAACTCTTCCTTGGTTAAATTTACCCGATAGCTCATAATATTCAAAATTATGAAGCAAATATACATAATCGTAATTATTAAAGCAAATTAGTATAACACTATTCTGTCTTCTGTTATTTTTTGTCGCTTTTGAATCCAATTAATTTTCGGAATTTTTGTTCGCTTTCTTCTAAGGCAACCTCAAGTTCTTTGTAATAGGTGATGTCTTTGATGTTGGCTACAGCCGCAATAATATAATTGTTTTCATCAATTATGGGTCTGCCACTGATGAGGACTCTTTTCTGGGCTTTGGTTTCCTGATCTTCGATTATGATTTCAACATCATCGGAGGATTCCCCTTTTAAGGCTTTCTCTAACGGAAGGTTTTGGGCGGGAAAAACAGTTTGGTTGTCCGGGTAATACAAGTCGTATTTGGCAGACCAATCCAACGTAGTGGGTGCCTTGGAGTCTTGTTTTATACCTATAATCTCTTCGGCCATATGATTAGATAAAACGATTTGTTTTTGGGTATCGGTAACAATAATGCCTTCACCAATATTTTCCAAAATTAATTTCAATTTCATTTCATTGAGGCGTACTAATCGGTCTGCTTCTTTTTTCTCATTTTCCAATTTTTTACTTAATGAGATGTCTTTGATAAAGGCAATAAAGATATACTTGCCTAAAATGGTGGCAGGAGATACGGTCAGCTCAATTTCGAATTCGATATTTTTTTTGTTCAGTGCAGTAATTTCAATGGTTTTGTTAATGTAAGGGCCTTCGTTTGTGACAAGGAAATGTTGAAACCCTTTTTCATGGGCTTCCATATATTGTCCCGGAATAATAAAATCTTTCATTGGTTTTCCTAAAACCTCTTGGATAGACCATCCGAATATTTTTTCGGCCTGGGGGTTCCATCTTAAAATATTTCCCTCTTCATTGATGACAATCAAGGCATCCGGAGCTTCATTGAATATGGTTTGTAATTGTCCTTCGCTTTCTTTTAATTTTTGTTCCGCTTCTTTTCGTTCGGTAATATCTCGCATAATCGATTTATGGCCGGTTATTGTATTTCCTTCTCTCAATTGTGTTACGGTTTGTTCAATCCATTTTTGGTCTCTGGTTTTGGTTATGATAGGGAAGGAGAATAAGGTTTCGTCTATTTTGTGTTTGAATTGGTTCAAATAGAATTCAGCCACACGCTCTCTCCATTCCGGGGCAACAAGTTCCGAAATATTTTCCCCAATCAGTTCCTCCTGACTGTAGCCGGTGAGTTGTTTACAAGCCGGATTGATGTAGGTGAAGTTTCCTTTGTAATCGGTGGTGTGTAGCACATCGCTGGTGTTTTCGACAATTTCACGGTATTTTTCCTCGCTTTTTTGGAGTGTTGTAACGGCTTCTGCCAATTGGGCTGTTCGTTCGGTCACTTTTTGTTCCAGTTCTTCATTCAGTTTTTTGATGACGTTTTCTGAGTTTTTTCTTTCGGTGATGTCATGAATCACTAAAACCCCGCCGGCAATCTCACCGGAGAGTTTTTTTATGGGTCTGGCGGTTGCGGTGACATAAAGGCCTTCGGGTTTTTTATAATTTTGAATAAAGATTTCGACATTGTCTACTGCTTCGCCCTGTAATGATTTTATTAAAGGGAATTGAGCGGTGCCAAACAAAGTTTTGGTCTCAGGCAAAAAGAAACCGTAGAATTCAGCCCATTTATCTGAGGGAATATCCATAGACCCGATGCCAATGATTCTTTCACTGGCTTCATTCCACATAATAAATTTTTTGTTTTCATCAACAACAATCAATCCATCTCCCATACTTTGAATAACCGATTGCAGGAGTGTGTTTTGTTTGTTCATCAACTCTTTTGATTGAGCTACCTCATTGTCCCTCTTTTCAATGGTTTCCAGCATATTATTCAATCCCAATGAAAGGATGCTTATTTCATCATTACCATTCACTTCCATTCGGATGGTGTAATCGGCCGTGTCTTTTATTATTTGCAATTCAGTTACCAGTTTCAACAAGGGTTTTGAGATGTATTTTTTAATGACCATCGCAATTAAAAAGGCGAGTCCCACACCCACGATTAACAATACGATTCCTAATCGGAACACGTCCATTTTAATTTTATTCAATTCGGATAATTCGAAACGGATGCATACCATTCCCATGATTTCATTCCCTTTTCTGATTTTACTATATACAAGCAGGTTGTCATTGGTAAACTCAAGGCTTTTTTCATTGATTGCCGGAATGGTAAAACGGAAGTTAGGATCGGCACCCGACTTGGTATAAGACGCAAAAATAGCATTGTCTTTATCCAGTATGGTTGCGTTTACAATATCATTTTGAACCGCCAGTTCGGAAAGTGTTTTATTGGCGGCAGCATTGTCCAGAAATTCCAGGGCCGAAAAACTGTTGTAGCCTATTACTTGTGCAATGGCAACGGCACTTTTCGCTTTTCTGTCTTTGAAACCTTTGATGTCTATGAGCACAAAGGCAGTGATGCAAAGGCCTAATACAAATGCAGACGTAAAAACTTGCATTAACACAAGTTTGTTTTTTATCGATATGTTGCGGAGATTCATCATTTTTTTGCTGTATAAATAGTAAAACTCAGAGCTTGTTTCTTTAATTTTTCCATTCGTTTCAATGGGCAGGTATAGTTGTTTTTTGGGTTACTTTACAATAATCGCATGTTTCAGTAAGACGGAACTGACTTTAAGATTGGTTTCCTTTAATGCTTTCAAGTTGACTTCAAATTTTAATTTATCCTGAATTATAACAAAATTGATATGTGCTCCACTTTTGGCATAACCTGTTTTTTCGGTTATTACCAGTGTGGGTTTTTTAGAGAATTTCGAAAGTATTGAATTTAGTCTATAAGGAGAATCGCTTGGAATAAATACAATATCGCAATTCTTTATCTCATACAAATCCTGATATTCGATAATCTTTATTTTTTTATTCTTATTTATATTTATAAACGACGGGGTTATCGGACTTTCCCCTATAATGGCCACTTTGATTTCCCCGTTTTTAGCAATAGAATCCCAATTGACATAATTGATAAAAGCATATAAAAATTTAGCTTTCAAAACATATTCATCAACCTTAATTTTATTTTGGGACATCATCGGATTTGCTCCCATCAGGCAGACCATAATTCCCAAAAAAAACAGCTGTTTTTTGATAGTATACATTTTGTTTGAATCAAGTTTTCAAAAACGTTAAAAATGATAAGTATGGTTTTTTAAGTTGCCTGGTTCACTTCAAACATTGAAGAGACAATACTTAAAGACAGGCTGCTTTGTGATGTTAATTGGATAACAGTTTAACTCATATTCCTAAATTTAGTATAGATTTAAAGTCCGGATAACAATCTGCAGGACGTTTATGCGAACATTCATTAATCGAAATCGACAATCTTTTTTTGTAATGATCCAAAACATGGCTTCGCGTTCCTGAAAAAGAAGCTGCGAGGTATTACAAAAAAGGGAATTTGTTTTTACGTTTTAAAATTCGTTTGTCTAATTTAAACAAAAAATCAATTTAGGAAAGGTTGTTTTTTAGTGGAAACGAAACCGCTGGTTTTAAGGCCTGATCAGAAATTGTATGTATAACACCAAAAAGCGTAAACGATTGATTTTAAGTAAAAAACTAGAGATTATGTTACGTAAATTTAGCCAAAAAAAATCGTTTTTTCCCCTCTGTTAAGAAAAATTTAATAGGATTATTTTTTTATAATTTGAATTTTAGGGTAAAAAGTCAGGAGCTAGTGTCTTCTGGCCAAAAGTATTGAAGTATAGTTATCAATGGCAACCACAGTCATCCTCGCTGCCACAATTTTTATTTGATTTTTTCTTCTTGAAAAAGAATTTTTTGATCAAAAAAGCGATGGCAATTCCAAGGGCGGTAAAAGCTAAAATTTCTTGAATATCCATAGGGTAAAAATAAGAAAAAGCAATCGGTATCGGTTGCTTTTTTCGTTAAACTAATGACAAATTTTTTTATTTCGGATGTCTTTATGATTCTTAATTCAGGATTTGATAGGCCAATAAAGCTACCACATAAGCCAGTCCGCTCATGAAAATGAGTTGTCCCAAAGGCCATTTCCAGGTGTTGGTTTCTTTTTTGGTTATGGCCAGCGTACTGACGCATTGCAGGGCAAAGGCGTAAAACAAAAGCAAAGAGATACCCGAGGCAAAATTGAAAATTTTATTACCGGTCACGGGATGTACTTCTGCCTGCATTTTATTTTTGATGGTGTTTTCATTTTCACTGTCGCCCACACTGTAAATAGTGGCCAGGGTACCCACAAATACTTCCCTGGCAGCAAAAGAACTGATGATGGCAATCCCTATTTTCCAGTCATACCCCAAAGGGGAGATTGCCGGTTCAATGGTTTTTCCCATAATTCCGATATAGGAATTTTCCAGTTTTTGCGAAGCCACCGCATTTTCGAATTCGGTTGGGGATAAAGGATTGTCCTTGGTTTTTTCGGTTACAATAGTTTGGGCATTATTGAAATTTTCTCCGGGACCGTAAGAAGCCAGGAACCATAAAATGATGGATATGGCCAAGATAATTTTTCCGGCTCCGAAAACGAAGGCCTTGGTTTTTTCGACCACATTAATAGCCACGTTTTTGAACATAGGCAATTTATAGTTAGGCATTTCGACCACAAAGAACGTTTTTCCTTTTACTTTCAAAATGGTATTCAAAACATAAGCGGCGAAGATAGCCATTCCGAAACCTAAAAGATACAATAGCATCAGCGTTAATCCTTGCAGGTTAAGGATGCCTAAAACACGGGTATCGGGTATCACCAATGCAATGATGATGGCATAAACCGGAAGTCGGGCAGAACAGGTGGTAAACGGTGTAACGAGGATCGTAATCAAACGTTCTTTCCAGTTTTCGATATTTCGTGTGGCCATAATCGCGGGAATCGCACAGGCAGTTCCTGAAATTAGAGGAACGACACTTTTTCCGGATAGACCAAATTTGCGCATGATTTTATCCATCAGAAAAACCACCCTGCTCATATAACCGCTTTCTTCCAATATCGAGATGAATAAAAATAAAAAGGCAATCTGGGGGATGAAAATTAGGATTCCCCCGATGCCCGGAATGATTCCCTGTGAAATCAAATTGGTGAAAACGCCTGAGGGCAATTTTTCGCCAGCCAAGGCACTCAAAGAAGCAAAAGTGCTGTCGATGAAGTCCATCGGGATTTGAGACCATTCAAAAATAGATTGGAAAATGACAAACAAAATCAAAAAGAAAATGACATAACCCCACACCTTATGGGTAAGTACACGATCGAGTTTGCTGCGGAAGTCCCTAGCAATCGAAGTGTCTACGGTAAGTCCTTCCTTAAGCACATCATTGATAAATTGATAGCGTTTGATGGTTTCTTTTTGTTGCAGACGCTTTAAATCGGAATGCGATTTGGTAAACGAACTGTGAATTTCTTTCCGCTCCAAATTCAGGAAGTTGACATCCTGGGTGATTACCAACCACAATTTGTACAACAATTGATTGGGAAACGCCTTGCGGAGACTGTCAAAATATTCTTGGTCAATACTGGAAGCATTCAAACAGGGTTCGCTTGAAATGGATTTGTAGGTGACAATCAATTTCTTCAATTCATCAATACCGAAACCTTTTCGGGAACTCACCAAGGCAATCTTGGTTTTCAGGTGCTCTTCGAGGTACGGGATGTTTAGGGAAATTCCTTTGTGTTCCATTCGATCCGCCATATTAATGACTAAAATGGTAGGGATTTCTAAATCTTTTATTTGGGTAAAAAGGAGTAAGTTTCGTTTTAAATTTTCCACATCGGTAACCACCAGAGCCACATCGGGATATAATTTGTCGTTTTTGTTCAACAGCAATTCAATCACCACATTTTCGTCAATCGAACTGGCGTTGAGACTGTAAGTGCCCGGCAGGTCAAGGATGTTGGCTTTGATGTTGTAGGGTAATTTGCAAAACCCAATCTTTTTTTCCACCGTAATTCCGGGATAATTCCCCACCTGTTGGTTCAATCCGGTCAGTTGGTTAAAAACCGAAGTTTTCCCTACATTGGGATTCCCAATTAAAGCAACATTGATATTCTGATTGGTCATTAAAGTTTGATTTTGATGGGTTCCACTTCAATCTCTCTGGCCGTTTCAATGCGGATGGCTAAATGCGAACCGTTTATGTCTAAATATAGCGGGTCTCCAAAGGGTGCTATTTGGAGTAATTCGACGGTGTTTCCCGGCAAACAACCCATTTCAAGTAGTTTTAAGGGAATGATATCGATATCAAAATCCTTGATTATGGCTTTTTCGCCTTTCTTGAGTGAATTTATAGTAGTTCGCAAGTCTTATTTAGATTGAATTAAGATTGCAAAAATACATATTATAATACTAAAATGAATGATAATTATCATTTTTGTATTTTTTGTTTGCAGATGCGATTTGGGCATTGTAAATACTTGTGTTTGAAAGGTATTATAGTTGGTTTTTCAGCTCGCGTTTTATTCGTTGCTCAAGAAATTAATGTCTTCAATAAGCCTTTGGATTTCTTCTTTTTTGGTGCCGTCATAAAAGCCGCGAACCCGTCTTTTGGTATCCACCAATACGAAATTCTCGGTGTGTACCATGTCATATAATTGTTCCGGCCGGCCCAATTTTACGGCCAGATAGGATTTTCTGGCCATGGTGTAAATTTCTTTTTTATCGCCCGTAACGAGATTCCATTTGGTGTCATTCACACCATATTTTACCGCATAGGCTTTTAAGGCCGGGACACTATCCGTTTCTGGAAAAACAGTATGGGAAAGCAGCATCACTTTTGGGTTATTCGCAATCGCTTTTTGCACGTCGACCATATTGGTGGTCATTTTGGGGCAAATAGAACCACAGGTGGTAAAGAAAAAATCGGCCACATATATTTTGCCTTCATAGTCTTTTTGTGTGATGGTTTTTCCGTTTTGGTTTACAAAAGAAAAGTTGGCTATGGTGTGGTATTTACTGATGTATTGTACGGTAGTGTCTACCAATTCCGGATTGACATCGGCAGGATTGTATATAGGCAGACTTTTGCCGGGTTTGAGTGCCCCGTAAAATAAGTATAAGGTGATGATGGAGAATATCAGGAAAACACCAAAAAAGATTCGGTATTTATAAAAGATAGCTTTCATGAGATTTTTTTGCAAAAATACAAAAAGGGAATTTTAAAAAAGAATCTCTTTTGATTTTAGCAAATTTCAACATCAAAAATAATTAGATAAAATTTAAACAGGCTCTAAGACAAATAATATTGAATTCTTTTTCGTTTTTTCAAAATTGCCTATAACATGCAAAACCTGCTGGCATCCAAACCGATGTCTATAGTCATTCATCCTTTTAGAAGTTAAAAATCAAATTTAAAAATAATTGTCTTCCATGCTGTAAAAATTGTTTTGGGCCACCTATTCTTACATTTGGCTGGTAAAATTGAGAATCAAACACATTCGTAACTTGTAATTGTGTCGTAATTTCTGCGTCATCCACTTTTATTTTCACATAAGAAAATGTCAAATCAATCTTGGTATAAGATGGAATGGTAATTATTTGTGTAATGTCCTTATTACCATGTTTCGCTTGAATTTCAGAATAATAATTGATTCTTGAATTGATTGTAAAGGCATCAGTCGCATTAAAAGTCAACCCTCCGGTTATTCTATGGGGATAAACACCAAGATTTACAGTGCTCACCCCAGCGTAATCATCAGCATCTTTTTTTACATAGGAATAACCAATTTCAGTTTTAATTTTTCCTGTTTTATAAAACAATTGACTTTCAATGCCAAAGACATTTATTATATTATCTGAATTTATGAACCCCCCCGTTTCGGTAGGTTCAATAAAATTTGTTGCTATATTTTTGTAGGCAACAATATTCGCTATTAAATTATTTGTAAACGATTGATTAATTCCAACCTCAAAAGTATTCATACGTACAGGATCAAGGTCATTAAATTTATTTGTTGCAGATGAGGCGCCATGTTCAAAAATATTAGCTTCGCGGAAAGCTTGCCCAAAAAGAAATCGTACTGAAGTTTTTTGAAATGGTGTGTAAACCAAACCACTGCGAAAAGTAAAAATGGATTTATAAATATTGTGATGATCAAATCGTCCACCCAGTGTCAGATATAATTTATCAAAGAGTGTTTTTTGCAATTGTAAAAACAATGAATTTTTATACTGACGGAAAAATGGTTTGCGCATTCTGTTTTCAATAGAGCGCGTTTCGTCAAAACTAGGATTTAATCTATCTGTAGAAAGAGCTAAACCTAATAAATCAAACATATCAAAAGTATACCCTCCGATAATAGATAAGGTTTGACTTGGAACGTAATTTAATTGTATATTCCCTTTATATCGTTTTGAACCTGAACTCGATTGCTGTGAATATGCCAACATAAAATTGTCTCTAATTTCTTGTTCAGTAAGGGGTAAGTCCGGATTATGCCCATTTTTCACAATTGTGTCATAGACAGCGTTGTCAAAAGTGTAGTTTACCCCCCAGAATCTTTCTTTATAAAATTGAAGTTCTGCATTAATTTTAAGTTTGGTATTAATTTTTTTTTCTATACCGGCATAATACAAGGCTAATTGACGGTAATCACTTTGATTAGTGTAATCTAACGAAATATTTTCAAGCCCTTTACTGCCTTTAAGCTCATAACCCTCTATTCCCACATAAAAATCTTTATAAGAAATTTTTGCAGCATAGGGAAGCGACCAGCTATTCTGTTTAAATTCTTGGTTTACGGGAAACGCTTTAGAAGGAACTCCTTGTCTGAAATTTATGGTATCTTTTATAAAATCTTTATAATCCCAAAGATTGCTGCGGAAATATCGAAAACTACCACTAATACGAAAATTATTTAGATTTTTTCCAAAAACGATGCTTTGAGACTGAGTTCCCTGTGTCCCAATTTCAGTATGATACTCTATTTGATTAAAATCAGAGGAACCATTTTTTGTTATGATATTAATAACACCAACCAAAGCATTTGCGCCATAAAGAGCAGAAGCCGGACCTTGCAAAATTTCAACCTGTTTTATGTTATGCATTGCAAATTGTGTTGAAATAAATGTTTCGGAAGCAAATAAATTTTGAATTTCTCGTCCGTTTACCAACAATAGTGTTTGCGAAAAATTACTTAAAAAACCACGTTGTCCGCCAAAAGTAAAATGGTCGGTTCTTATAGCTACCACACCCGGAACGTTTTCTAATAAATTTGTTAAATCAGTGTAGCCGTTTTCAATAATGTCTTTTTCAGTAACAACATAAATTGTTGCCGGTACAATTTTCTTATTTTCTGATTTTTTCGAAGCAGTTATAACTTCAATATTCATTAGTTCCTCTAAACTGAGTTCAAGCAAATCAATGTCAGCAATCAATGTTATGTTTAAATTTACCACATCACCGGTAATTTCAATCACTTCGACTTTAAAATTTTCTTTTTCAAATTCAAGTGTACCATAAGCGGCCGGCACTTCAATTGAATACTTTCCTGCCGCATCTGTAAAAGTTTTTAGGTTTGTGTTTTTTACGCTAACTTTTACACTTTCAATAGGGTTGTTTGTTTTGGTGGTTATAACCCCATTTACTATTCGTTGCGCAAATACTATATTTGCTGTGAGAACCAATATAACAAGTAAAGACTTTTTCATAATTTCTTTTTTCAGTTATGACTAAGTAATCTCAATTAATTCTATAAAATATTTTCTTCTGTTAAGTTTAAATAACCACTAACTTTGATATGTTTTGGGCGATGGATTTGTTCAATCTCCATTTTTTTTTGAATTCAAGGGTCTTGAAAAATAACTTTATCGCATTTACAATTTGGTTTTGATAGCATGCTGATAAATTGTTTTTAAGGATGAAGCCAGTTTTGATAAAGTATCGCATCCTCGGTGATTTCGGCAACTGTTTTTTTTATTGTAGAAAACCAAAAATGACTTTAATGCCTTAGTATAAGTTTTTATCGAGCTGTCACTATAGCCTTTGGATAGTAACCAGTGTTTAAATTTTTCTATTTGTGTCCTTACCTTCTGTTGATGGAAGTTTAGTACTTTCTTCTTTTATCTTGAAAAGAATTTTATTATCGGATGTATTGGGGGCATGTGCCAAGCACCTAAAGTCAGACCCTGTCTCGCGCCTTCCTGTCGTTTTATACGTGCGATCAAATCCGACTTTCACTTCGGTGTCTTATAGGTTTTTCCGTTTTATGTCATCTCTTTGATTTTTAGAGTATTAAAGTTAGTGAATTTTTTGTTTGGGATCATTGTTCTCATATAAAAATGGATGAAAAAGAAGCCAAAAAATGGTTTCTCAATTAAAAATCATCGGTTTTTATTTTATCGGACAATAATTAAAATAATATATATTATTTACACCCTTTTCTCAGTGAATAATTGACCATATACAATCCGGCCAATGTAATTCCGCCTCCTATCACAATAGCCGTTGTAAGCGCTTCATCAAAAATCATGGCACCCAGCAACACCGCCACAATTGGGTTCATGTAGGCATAAATACTGCTCACTTCGGTAGGGAGATGTTGCAACGAATAGATGAATATACTAAAGGTAATCAGCGAACCCACAATGACCAGATAGGCTATCGCATACCAGGTATTGGCTGGGATTTCACTTAAATTTACCGATATACCCGTGGCGCCATTGTAGGCAAACAGCAGGATACTGGAGATAAACATTTGCAATCCCAAACTGAAATAGGGATTAAAAGAAGCCGCTTTTTTCTTGGTGTACAAGGTGCCGAAAGCCCAGGTAATTGTTGCCATAGCCGACAGGATGATACCCAGCCTGAAGTCGGGAATCAGGAAATCGCCCAGATGTTCGTAGAAGATCACACAGACCCCTCCAAAACTAACCACGAGGCCAATCACAGCCAATTGGGCTATTTTTTCTCCCCTGAAAAAGGATATGATGACAATCCAAATCGGGAAAATGGCGGCAATAATAGCTCCGAGTCCGCTACTGATGTATTTGACACCGGCGGTACTCAAACCATTGCTTAAGGTGAAATTCAGGATGGCCAGAATTGCGATAGTTTTCCATTGTTTACCTTTCGGCCAGGGTGCTTTTATCCATAAGAAAAAGCCAATATACAGCAGGCCGCTGATGAATTGCCGGATGGCTGCCATTTGAATTCCGGGAATGTACCTAACCCCTTCTTTGGAAGCAATCCAGGTGGTTCCCCAAAAAAAACTCACCCATGCCAAAGCCAATATGGGCAATCCGATGGCATTGATTTTAGAGGAAAAAGCATTTTTTATTTTGGCTTTCACGTTATAAATCGGTTTTGGTAAACGTATAGTTCAGTTTTTGTATCAAATCGTCACTCAATATGGTTTTTCCTATCGACGGTTTTTCCTTATTGAAGGTAGGCGGAACCAAATTTTGTTCCAATGCTTTTTGGGTATAATACACTTCCCTTGAAGGATGAAACGGGGTGACGGCATTGAAAGCGGTGTTCCAGGTATTTGTTTCCAATATTTTTAGGATAATCCCGATGCAGTCTTCCTGATGAATCAGATTGATAGGCGCTTTAGGATTTTTCAGGTTTTCTTTTCCTGCCAAAAATCGGGCGGGATGACGGTCGGCACCAATCAATCCCCCGAAACGCAATACGGTAGTTTTAAAATCGGTGTTGGCCAGTAACAATTGTTCGATTTCGAGTAATTGCTTGCCGCTTTCGGTAACGGGAACAGGGATGGTATTTTCGTCAACCACGGCATTGGCTTCGCCATATACGGCTGTCGAACTGATGAACAGTACATTTTCGACCGTAGATTGCTTTATAAAAGGCAACAGATTGTTTATTTTCTTGACAAACGAATTGTTATGGGCATCGGAGTAGTCTTTGTTTTTTCCTCTCAACTTGGGTGGAATTGCAATAATCAAGGTTTCGCTCCCTGCTAAAAAGTCCGGGAAAGTATCAGGAACGTTTTCACTGTCCAGCGCCAATAGAAACGCTTGAATGCCCTTGTTTTCCAGTGTAGCCATTTTGTCTACAGAGGTTGTAGATCCTTTTACGGCGTATCCTTTTTCGGTCAAGGCTTGCGCCAAAGGCAGTCCCAACCAACCACAACCCAGTATGCTAATTTGTTTCATTGTCAATTTAAAATAGAGGGTACAAAAGTAGTATAAATACAAACCATTTGGAAACCTATTTTTTTATGGAGGAGACTTTGTCCTGTTTCTATAATGCAACTTTAAAAAAGAAATCTCTTATGAAGATTTTTGCTATTTTGAGATTATTAATTTCTTGATACAGTATCCTGTTGGACAGTTGGGGCAACAATCTCTTTTACCATTCTTTTATAGGGTTGAAGGGCTGCCGGGACAGTTACTGCTTTTGGAGTCGGTTGGATCCTCTTTTTGATGATTACCGCATCATTCAACACAAAAGGGGTGGGCATCATCCAGTTTTCTCTTTTGGTCATTTTAAATAAAGGATGGTACATCAGGTCAAAAGAACTTTCCAGCAGTTGCATATCCAAAAGAGTAGTTTTGTCTATCGCAAATTGCATTTCGAGAGGGGCATTGTCCACGACATAATAACTTAGGATTTTCTTGCCGTTGCGGTTCATTTTTACGCCTTTTTGTTCCAGTTGTGGTACGCCGTTGGCCTTAAAATGGTAAAAACTTATTTTTTCATTGGCAAAAATATCATAGCGGTTCACCTTGCGATTGGGAGTGATTCTGATTTTAAGATAACGGAATTGCCCTACCACACTGTCTCGCAGGAATTCGATGCCAGGTTGGGCTAATTGTTTTGCCGTTGCTGGGGCGGCATAGGTAAATTGGGTGTCGTATTTACTAAATAAAGGGGTGTCTAGTGTGATGGTAGCTGGTTTAGGGTTGGTGCCCAGATAGCCTGTCGTCCAGGCATCCAGATTTTTGTCATAGGTAATCCAATGTGCTTTGTGGGTATCGGCATCATAGAGATAGACCAGGCTGTTCGATTTGGCTTTGCCAGATTCGTATCCCGATTCGTAATGGGCTTTGCCTAAAAATCCGATGGAGAGGGTAAAAAAGAATACCGCCCAGAGTCCTTTTTTGGTGAAAGCCCCAAAAATTGGCAACAATAAACCAAAGGCTAAAACGGTAAGCATCGCACTGCCAAACAGTATTTTCAGTCCCAAACCAATTGGAAACATGGGGATGAAGGGTATGATAATCAGTAAAGCAGGGATGCTTAATAACAAATGTAGTGTTCTGTTTGATTTTTGGGAAACGATAAACCACCCCAATTGCATTAAACCAAAATACACCGGGATAATCAAGAATGCCGCACCTTTTAAAGTAAAGGCAAGAATTCCGTTAAGGACTAACCAAAAAAATAAAGGTGCCACATAGTGGTTCATGGTGACTTTCTTGGCCGAAAAACGGTTGTAGAAAGCTAAACTTATGGCTAACACCAGAAAGGTAAAGGCGGCGATATACGCATGTCCGTTATAGGTAAACCCATTTAGTAAATCATTGTATTGAGGGTAGAGTGCCAGTAAGATTTTCCAGCCCAAAAAAGTGATCAGGCCAGATGATAGCAAAGCGCCCAAAAACGGAATGAATCCTTTGAAGATTTCCCGAAAGGATAAAATGCGTTTGGCCCTTCCCAAAAACAACAGAAATACAAAAATCCCTACTGCGATGAAGCATAACGGAACAATCCAACTGAAAGGATAATGAATTAAGGTAAAAGGGATATTAAAATATACCTCGTCTTCTGTTTTTGGTTTTGCATTGAGATTGGTATTTGCAAAATAATGCAATAAAGGCATCAAATAAGTGCCTTGATGGGCTAAGGTGTTTTTGTCTAAATGATTCGGGTCGTCTTGAACCGTATGATAATTATAATGTCCGTCGATAAAAGCAAAATTATATCCCTGAATATCTCCCTGTTCCCTGAAAACTGTCAAATCGGTATCGTTGGGCAGCATTTTATAAATACTGTACATTAACGAATTGGCAACCGGATAGGTCACTCCGGCGGATGCAAAATGCTTGACCAAATCGGAATTCCCATGATTGGTTTCCATCAGCATATAACTCGGCCCCGAAGAACCGCGTGCTTCAAAATTGAGTACAATACCTACCTCTTTGGCCCAATGGTGTTGGGTGACAAACAGGGCAGCGCCATTGAGTCCCAGTTCTTCGGCATCCGAAAAAAGAATGATGATGTCGTTTTTGTGAGGGGTCTTGTTGTATAAAAAAGTGCGGACGCTTTCCAGAATGGTTGCTACACCAGAGCCTGCATCACTGGCACCACGGGAAGAGGAGTGAGGCGCACTGTCGTAATGGGTAAGCAACAATAAGGCTTTGGAGTTTTGGCTTCCTTTTATTCGGGCTAGGATGTTTTTGGATTTTACCAAATTTCCCCAGTCGGTCAGGGTATATCCTTCTTGCACCGTGGTTTCCAGTCCCAGTTTGTGGAGTTCTTGCTGAAGATATTGGGCTACTGTTTCATGGTTTTTGGAGCCCACATAATGCGGTCTTTCAGCAATGTTTTGGACTTGTCCGAAAGCTCTTTTAGTTGAGAATTCAGCAAGAGGCTCTTCTTTATCTGATGTCCAATGGGGCATTAGGCTAAGATAAATTAATCCAAGGATGGTGAGGATAAACAGGACTGATATAAAGGAAGAATACTCTTTTTTCATTGTAGGGATATTTGGGGGTTGTGGTATTAATTGTCTTTTTTGACTAACATATAAAAATCATTATCCAAGGGTAGGTAACCTTGGTCGTACAGAAAATAGTAGGTATTTCCTGTTTTGGTGTGCAAAATGTTGGTAAAAAACCCAAAGTCAAAACCCTTGCTCAGTAGTTTTGTCCTGGTGGTTTTTGATTTGCCATCGGTATTGAGTTCGGAAAGGATGCGGTAATTCTTGCGCAGCTTATTGTTGATGTTGCGCATATAATTAGTGCTGTCCTTGTTTATTTTATTATTGTAGGCATTGCGACAGCCGTCACTACAGAATTTTTTGTCTTCGCGCCCCACGATTTTTTCGCCGCATTCTAAACAGGTCTTCATTGTTCTATTTTTTTAATTTGATACAAATCATGTCTGCGGTCTTTTAGAATCTTGACACTGCCGTGTTCGTGTAATTCTTTCAACAGATCCAAATCGACATCAACAATGAGTGTCATTTCTGTATTGGGAGTGGTCTCGGCTTTGATTCCGTTGCTGGGAAAGGCAAAATCTGCGGGTGTAAAAACGGCGGTTTGGGCATATTGAATATCCATATTGTTTACTCGGGGTAAATTCCCCACACAGCCGGCAATGGCGACATAGCATTCGTTTTCTATGGCCCGGGCCTGGGCACAATGTTTGACGCGGATGTATCCGTTTTGGGTATCGGTAAGAAAAGGGACAAATAATATGTTCATTCCTTCATCCGACATCAGTCGGGATAATTCAGGGAATTCCACATCATAACAAACCATGACACCTATTTTGCCACAATCGGTATCAAAGGTCTGGATAGTATTTCCCCCGGTGATTCCCCAATGAAAGACTTCGTTCGGGGTGATGTGTATTTTGGTGTACATCTCATAACTACCGTCTCTTTTACACAGAAAACCGGCATTGTATAAAGTACCGTCAATCAAATGGGGCATACTGCCGGTGATGATATTGATGTTGTACGAAATGGCAAATTCCTGGAAACGCTTCTGAATTGGGTCGGCATATTTGGCCAATTCCCGTATCGCATCGGCTTCGGATAAATGGTTGTAATCGGCCATCAGTGGGGCAATAAAAAATTCGGGAAAAACAGCAAAATCACTACCATACCCAGACACGGCGTCAATAAAAAACTCCGATTGCTCAAAAAGGGCTTCCAAATCTTTGAGCGGACGCATCTGCCATTGTATCAATCCCAATCGGATAACACTTTTTTCAATGTTGATGATTTTTGGTTCTTCAACATAATAAATGTTATTCCATTCCAACAGTACAGCAAATTCTTTGGATTTTTTATCTTCTTCGAGATAGTTTTTCATGATGCGCATGACGTGAAACTCATTACTCAACTGGAATGAAAGTACAGGATCATGAATTTCTTTTCTTCGAACTTTGTCGATGTAGGTTTTTGGAGTTATTTCGTGTGCATATTTTCCATAGTTTGGAATGCGTCCTGCAAAGACGATAGATTTTAAATTCAACTGTTCACAAATCTCTTTTCGGGCATCATACAAACGGCGTCCTAGGCGTAAACCCCTGTATTTAGGAATGACAAAAACATCAATACCATAGAGTACATCCCCTTTTGGGTCATGTGTAGAAAAGGTATAGTTTCCCGTTATTTTGGCATAATCGTGATTTTGTTCGACCAAATCTTCATTAACAATCAGTGATAATGCCGATGCGACCACTACATTATCCACTAAAATAACGAGTTGTCCCTCGGGGAATATTTTCAATAATTTTTTGATATGGGATTCTCTCCAATAATTGTCAACCATTTCAGGATAGGAGACTTTCATGGAGCTTTTCAGTTCCTTATAATCTTCTATTTTTAGATTGCGCAACTCAACTTTATTAATTTCGGCTTGCATAAAATGGATTTGATTTTCAGCAAGATAATAAATATATTATCCATTTACAAACGGTTACAAATAGTTACAACCGAAAGTAAGCAGTTAGCAACCGATTAATAGCGTCCAGCTGTTGCAACTTTGTCCTGTTGATTGAAACGAATCATTCAACAAAAAAGTATACTAACATTTAAATTTTATAAGCCATGAATGCATTAAAAAACAAAGTACAGTTAATTGGTCACGTAGGGCAAGAGCCAGAAATCAAAACGTTTGACGGAGGAAAAAAATTAGCCAATTTCACCTTGGCCACCAATGAAATTTATAAAAATGACAAAGGGGAAAAAGTAGAGGAAACCCAATGGCACAAATTGGTAGCCTGGGGAAAAACCGCCGAAATCATAGAAAAATATGTGACCAAAGGCAAAGAAATTGCTATTGAAGGTAAACTTACCCACAGAAGTTATGACGATAAAAACGGGGAGAAACGCTATGTTACCGAAGTAGTGGTCAATGAGGTATTGCTGCTAGGTAAGTAGTTAAGACCGGACATGTCTAAAAAAGCAATGCCCTCTGTTTAGGAGGGCATTGTGTTTTATTTAGGATGCATTTTTGAATAAGTCAAACATCGGACAACGTTTGCAACGCTTGTCTTCGCTTTTTTTGAATTTTTCACAACAGCTGGACTTGCATTTTTCAGCTTTCTTGGTGTTGTTCAGGATATCGATGTTGTTCTGTTTCTTCTTATCCTTTTTCTTCTCTTTTTCTTTCTTGCTCAATTTGTAAAGAATTAAAAACTAAGGCAAAGATATGTTATTTTTATGCATTCTAAATAAACTTTAACATTTTAAACTGCAGGTTTTGTTGTTGCCATTTGTTGAATGTCCCGGTCAAACAGGTACAAACCTCCTTTATCGTCACCAATCAGGTTAATTTTATCCAAAATTGATTTGGCGGTAGCCTCTTCTTCAATTTGTTCCGCGACATACCATTGTAAGAAATTATGTGTTGCATAATCTTTTTCGTCAAAAGTGATATGCACCAATTCGTTAATGGAATTCGAAACGATGATTTCGTGCTTGTACAATTCCTCAAACATGCTTTTGAAGGTTTTGTAAGTGGTTGTCGGTGCTTTTAGATCAGTAATAAGCGCATGGCCACCACGTTCGTTTACATATTTTATTAATTTCAGCATGTGTACCCTTTCTTCTTCAGATTGGGCAAACATAAATTTTGAAATCCCTTCCAAACCGTGAGTTTCTGCCCAAGAGGCCATAGAAAGATAGGTTTGTGAAGATTCCGCTTCAATGCGTATTTGCTTATTTAATGCAGTTTCTATATTTTTTGATAACATAATCGTGAGTTTTTTATTAAACGTAAGGTAAAGTTACTAAAAATACTATAAAAATCATCTGTAAAACCCGATTTGATTTTTATTTAACAATTGTTTTAATTGAATCTAAGTCTTTGAGAAAGTAAATAAATTCAGATTGGTTTACTGTATGCAGTCTAGGAATGATTTCGGTAATTTTTTCAAAAGCACTAAAATTTTTATTTATACGAGAAGATTTAAAAAATAAATCATGGATTTGTGGTCTATAACCACTGTTTTTTATCAATCAAATCCATCAGTAAATTTACGCATAATATATTGTTTTGCTTTTTTATCATAATAACCTAAAATATAATAATTATTAAATTTTAATACGTTCGTTAACGTTGCTTTTTTATTCTTTCTTAAAAAATAATACAATTTATCAATGGCAAGAGGTTGTTGTTCTTGACCTTCAAACTCCAAATTACGATTTAGGACACTCTCAAAATAAACAGATTTAAAGTGATCAATTGTTGAAAAATTATCATTAAAAAACATATCATCCTGATTAAATTCATTTACAATATATTTGTGATTTTGAAATGAAATATCTTGTTTTTTAATCTTTGGAGTTCCCCCTAAAGTAATGAACGTATTTTGTTTATTTTTAAAAACTGACAAACCTATATCCAAAGTGTATAAATGCTGTAAAAACCTTTTTGGTCTTTTTACTTCTTTGGGTTTTCTAGAGTCTTTTTGAATGAACAAAGGAGCGTTTTTAAAACTTTTATCATCTTCTTTTAAAACACTGATATTTTTTAACGTTTGACCCGAATTAAAATCTTTTATATCCAGTAAAAGTCCTGATTCATTTGCATTAACTTGGTAAAGTTTATCATCCTGATAAAAAGAATTACTTATCTTTTTTGAATCTTGAAGATTCGATTGCTTGAAGATTTTTTCGTTTAATTCAAGATTTTCTAAATTAATATCAAACGCCTGAGTCTTTTTGGGGTTATAATCTAATGTTAGAATAATATGGTTTTTCTGGATGTAAACTTTGCTTTTTTGAGCACTTTTATCCAATGGATTATAATCATCAACTTCCATTTTTTCAATTGGATAGGCATTGGTAAGCTGATTAAAGGTTTGGATTTGTCCGTTTTTATCTTGAAAAGTGAAAGATGAAAAATCAAATACTTTCTTAACTGCTTTACCGTCTTGAAAAGTGTAGACAATTAATGCTTGCATAATTCTATTTTGAGCTAGAATATGAAATGAATTATTAATATGAAATGTTGTTACAACAAACTCCGTAATAGGAAATTTAAAATTTGAAATTGTATAGGTTTTACTTTCTAAATAATATTTAAAAGTTGTAATAACAGCGAATGGAACTATATTATTAGTTATATTAGGCGACAAATAGAGCGTTGGATTCCCATCTTCACTAAAACTACATCCCATTAATAATTTGTCTTCTAAATTTTGAAGAGGAAACACATATTCACTATTTAAGAATAATGCACTATTATATTTTAGAATTGTAATCTTCTCATTATCCTTAATAAAAACGAATACATCATGTGTTCTTTCATTTTCAACATTTAGAATTTGATTGTTTTCCTTCGAATTTTTAAAATCAGATGTCGCAGAAAGAAATACATCATCAAGTGTTCGTAAATTCTCAACATTTAGTTTCTTATTATTTTCTTTTGATTTTTTAAAATCTATAGGGTGAGAAGTCAATACTGTTTGACTTAACAGCATCGATGAGTAAAATAGAAACAAAAACGGGAATGATTTTTTCATGTGTTTTTACGGACAAAAACCATCCCGTTTTTTTATTAGGTTAATTTTTTCAGAACCTCTGTTATTTTTTCAAAAGTGTAAAAGTTGTCGTGTTCCACTTTATGGTCGATTCTTTCGTGTGCCCAAGTGGTGTGAAACGGAATATGAACGGCATAACCGCCAATAGCCAAAACCGGTAAAACATCCGACTTTAGGGAATTACCAATCATGAAAAACTCAGATGGCTTTATCTCTAAACGTTTGATGAGGTCTGTATAATCTATTTCTTGTTTGTCAGACATTACCTCGATATGGTGAAAATAATGTCCCAGACCCGAATTGTGCAGTTTTCGGCGTTGGTCCAATAAATCGCCTTTGGTCGCCACAACGAGTTTGTATTTTCCGTGTAAGGCTTGCAAGGTTTCTTCAACACCGTCCAATAATTCAATTGGTTTTTCGAGCAATTCTTTTCCGTATTCGATGATTTTTTCAATGACTTCAACGGGAATGGTGTTGTTCGAAATTTTCATTGCGGCTTCAATCATCGAAAGGATATAGGCTTTAATGCCGTAACCGTAGATTTTTAAATTGTCGATTTCAACCCTAAAAAGTTCCTGCGAAATCCCTTGATGCGACAGATAATCCTCCATCAGGCCACAGAACTTTTGTTCCGTTTCCTGAAAATAAGGTTCGTTTACAAATAAAGTGTCGTCAGCGTCGAAAGCAATTACTTTTAGGTTCATAGGATTATCCATTTAAACACGAATTTCACGAATTTTCACAAACCAATTCGTGCCAATTCGTGAAATTTGTGTTTTATCTTTTTAATTTATCGTCTCTCCATTTCCAACGCCATCCGCATCAGGATTGACAAAAACCAGTTTTCCTTCGGCGTTAGTGGTCATCAAAATCATTCCCTGACTTTCCACACCACGAAGCGCTCTTGGAGCCAAATTCACTAAAACCGTTACGCGTTTCCCGATAATGTTTTCCGGTTTGAAACTTTCGGCAATTCCGGAAACTATCGTGCGAACATCAATTCCGGTATCTACTTTCAAGATCAACAATTTGTTGGCTTTCGGCATTTTTTCGGCTTCAAGAATGGTTCCCACGCGCAAATCCATTTTGGCAAAATCCTCAAATTGGATTAACTCTTTTTGCGGTTCCGCTTTTTTGTTTTCGGCTAAATTTGCGGTTTTGGTTGCTTCCAATTTGTCGATTTGTTTTTGGATTTCCTCGTCTTCAATTTTGGCAAACAGCAATTCGGCTTCCCCGATTTGGTGTCCGGCCGGAATCAAATCTTCGGTTTCGGTGATGGTATTCCAAAGAATTGGTTCTTTTATTTTTAATATTCTGGATAATTTAACGGCGGTAAAAGGCAGGAAAGGTGCACAAAGTGAACTCAAAGCCGCCGCTATTTGTAAGGCCACATACATCTGGGTTTGCACACGGGCGGGATTGGTTTTGATCATTTTCCAAGGCTCTTCATCGGCCAGATATTTATTCCCTAAACGGGCGGCATTCATCATTTCACCCAAAGCTTCACGGAATCTGTATCTTTCAATAGAACTTGAAATTACCGCCGGATAGGCTTTCAATTCTGCCAAGGTTTGTTCGTCAACATCCGAAAGTTCGTTTGGAGTTGGAACAACACCATTGTAATATTTATTGGTTAAAACCACCACACGATTGATGAAATTTCCAAAAATCGCCACTAATTCATTATTGTTTCTCGCCTGAAAATCTTTCCAGGTAAAGTCATTGTCTTTGGTTTCCGGTGCATTCGAGGTCAACGCATAACGCAACACATCCTGTTGGTTCGGGAATTCTTCCAAATATTCGTGCAGCCAAACCGCCCAGTTTTTAGAGGTTGATAATTTGTTTCCTTCCAGGTTTAGGAATTCATTTGCAGGGACATTGTCAGGCAAAATGTAACTTCCTTCGGCTTTTAACATCGCCGGAAAAATGATGCAATGGAAAACAATATTGTCTTTCCCGATGAAGTGAACCAACTTGGTTTTTTCATCTTTCCAATACGGCTCCCAATCTTTTCCTTCTCTCGCAGCCCATTCTTTGGTGGAAGAAATGTAGCCAATTGGCGCATCAAACCAAACATATAATTTTTTTCCTTCGGCACCTTCCACAGGAACGTCAATTCCCCAATCCAAATCACGGGTTACGGCACGAGGCTCCAGTCCGCCGTCAATCCAGGATTTTACCTGCCCGTACACATTCGGTTTCCAGTCATTTTTATGTCCAACAAGAATCCACTCTTTCAAGAAATCTTCATAACGATCCAAAGGCAAAAACCAGTGTTTTGTCGATTTCATAATTGGAGTTTCTCCCGTAATGGTCGATTTTGGATTGATTAAATCGGTAGCATTCAAAGTCGAGCCACATTTTTCGCATTGGTCGCCATAAGCCTCTTCGTTGCCACATTTCGGGCAAGTTCCGGTTACAAAACGGTCTGCCAAAAATTGATCCGCTTTAGCATCATACAATTGTTCGGTCACTTCTTCGATAAAATCGCCTTTTTCATACAGGGTTCTGAAAAATTCCGAGGCTGTTTCATGGTGAATCTTAGCCGAAGTTCTGGAATAATTATCAAACGAAATTCCAAAATCCGAGAACGATTTACGAATAATGCCGTCGTATTTATCAATGACCTGTTGTGGAGTGATGCCTTCTTTTTTGGCTTTCATAGAAATCGCCACGCCGTGTTCGTCGCTTCCGCACACAAACAAAACGTCTCTTCCTTGCAAACGTAAATAGCGCGAATAAATGTCCGCAGGGACATAAACTCCCGCCAAATGCCCAATATGTATCGGTCCGTTAGTATAAGGCAAAGCCGCCGTAATGGTATATCTTTCTGGATTCTGTAGCATAATTCAATTTTATAGAGCGCAAAAATAAGGAATCCAATTTTATTTGGGGCTATTTACACACAATCTTGTCATTCCGACGAAGGAGGAATCTCAACAAGTAACTAACACTACTTAGATTCCTCCTTCGTCGGAATGATAAAATCAATATCACAGATTCTTTTTTGTAAGATATTTTTATATATTTAGAAAATAATTGTTTTTGTAACGATAAATAGATTAAAAAAAGATGAGTTACGATTTATATTTCTACAAAAAGAAAAATAGTAGTTTAACAGAAGAGTCTTTTGCAGATTATTTGACAAAGAATCTTAAAAGTAACATTAGTGATAACTCTAATCAATGGATTTATGAAAATCCTGAAACAGCCGTTTGTTTCTGGTTTGATTGGAACGAACCAAACACTGAGGAAGAAGATACTCAACTTTTTGACAAATTTGAAAATTTTACAAATCTCAATTTTAACTTTGGGATTAATTTTTTTAGACCACATTTTTTTGGTCTGGAAACATTTCCAATACTTAAAAAAATCATTGAAGACAATGATTTGTGGGTACTTAATCTACAAGACGAAGAAGATCCAGACCACCCAAGGAAATTTAATTCTAGTTATTTAAAAGACCAGTGGATACGACATAATGATAAAGTTACAATTGAACAGTTTAATGAATTAAATTTTGAGTATTACCCACTGGATAAGTCAAATTACATGTGGTGGTTTTTACTAAATAGGGACGATCTCCAAAATAAATTAACTGAGGACATATTTGTTGCTGGCTATTTCATGATTAAGAGTAAAGAGGACGGAAAACTCTATACTGGTTGCGTTTGGCCTGAACATATACCAATTGTTTTGCCTCCTGTTGATTATGTTATAATCAAGAAAACCAAAAAGATGTTTTTTAAAACAAAGGAAGAAAGTGGATTAGTTTCTTATAAAATAATCATGGACAAGTTCGGAGAATATTTTGAGTCATTTGAAGATGATATTCCAGATTTAAAAGTATTGAGACAAAATAACGCAAATTTGATTTCAAAAGAATTTAATAAACTGCCTATTGTGCAAGTTAAAGATTTTGGTGTCGGAGTATGTTTTGATAGATTTGTAAATGTTCGTCCACTTCATGAAATTTACTGATATTCATCTGATTATCGTTTGCAACGAGTACCTTACTTACTTCTGAGAGCCAAACAAAGCGTTTGCAACGCGGAACTAAAATTGAGGGATAAGAAAACCAACAATTTTTAGCTTTCTAACCCCTCAATCTCCACTTTCAATTTTTCTAGATGACGATTGATAATTACCCAAACAATGGAGTTATCAATACTGTCATAGGCGTGAACCAAACGATTGCGAAAACCAATAATTTGTTTGTCATTTTCAATTACAAAATTGGATTCGGTTTGTCTCAATTTATTGAGCGCTTCTCCAATAATTACCAATTGTCTTTCAACAGCACTTTGGGTTTTTAGGTCTTTCTCATAACTGTTAAAATCAATAATTTCAACAGTAAATTGACGAATTAAGTCTATCGCCATTAAGACATCAGAAACATACTTTTTGCTCTTTTCCGTCATAAAGTAAAATTTTTGTGGTGTCTATGTTTTTTCGAAGAATTGGATTTTTAATGGAAGAATTAGTCAATAAATCCACTTTTCTTTGGAAAAAAATTTCAAGTTTGTCCCAAATGTCCATCAAGTTTTCGCCGCGCTCGATAGGGTCTTCAGAATCAATTTCAATTAATAAATCAATATCACTAGATTCATCATTAAAATTTTCAGTCACTGCAGAACCAAAGGCATAGATGTTTTTAACTTTATGGCTTTTGCATAAGGTCAAAAATTCAGCTAACTTCATTTGTATGGATTCTTTCATTTTCATATTGCTAAGATAGTTTATTTTTTAAAAAGATGCTTTCTATTTTTGCACACATCAAATCCATAAAGAGAAGTTCATTTCATATCTTTGCAAAAGGATTTAAAGAAAATAAATCATGGCAAAAGGACCTGAAAAAAACACCAAGAACAAGGCTTTACATACCAAATTGCTCAATCGGAAAAAGGCTAAACTGCAAGAAGAGAAAAAAGAAAAAGCATTGCGTTTGAAAGCTTTGGTTGCCAAAATGAATCAGCAAAAGAACAGTAACGAATCTTATGTTCAATAAATCTTTGCTAAGGAAAGCATCTGCCTTATGTCTGTAAGCCAACTCAAAATAATTGTCGCTAATTGTCGTAATTTGCGGTTAAAAAGAAATGCAATTCGATTATTTCCCCGAAATTTGCAAACTACTCCTTAAAAAATTAAAAATGGAATTCGGCAGAATATTGGTTTCAGAAACCGCCTTCAATAGCGAAAATCTTCAGGATGTGATTCACTCCAATATTTCGGTTATCAACCTGATGCGCGAGGAAGGTGTCGATGATGAGTTGATTCACGACGATGCCTTGATGAGTTATTATTTGGATTATTATTGTTCCCAATATGCCTATGGCAATTTTGCCCAATTTGTGCACCATTCCGGTTGGAACAAAGAGCTAAACGAATTGATAGCAGAGGGTTTGGCATTGATTGGCGCCGAAAAACATTTGGAGTTATTCCAACAGCAAAGCAAAAAAGTGAAACTCATGAGCAGCGTGAAACTGAATAAGTTTCTCAAAGGAAAACTGGAAGGCGTAAATCCTATCCGGGATTTGCTCAACAATGATGCGTTTTTTGATTTAGATGAAAATCTAACGGTTTTGAATGCTCATTTTTTGAAATCACACCCCGATTTTGAAGTGCTTCCCGTTGACGAAATATTCGCAACACTCGAAGAATTTATAGGTCATGAGATAAAAAGAGCATAGATTGTTCCACTGAGATTCACTAAGGATTCTTTTAGGGAAGCCTGAGAAACTGGGTGAATCTTTGCGGTTCCTTTGTGCTTTTTCGCGAAACGGCTTTTTCATCACAAGTTTGTCTCGTTCCTATCAAACATTTCCTTAAATTTGCTTCCTTTATAAAAATATACACACCAGAGTTATAAATATCAAGCTATGTTACAAATTGCATTTATTAGAGAGAATCAGGAAAAAGTAATCAAGGCTTTGGCAAAGAGAAATATCGATGCTGCAAGTGTTGTTGAAGAAGTGGTACAACTGGATGAACAACGTCGCGCTACGCAAGTAGCATTAGACGGAATTTTATCAGAATCTAATAAATTGTCCAAAGACATAGGTGAGTTGATGAAAGGCGGAGAGAAAGCCAAGGCTGCTATTCTCAAAGAAAAGACAGTTTTGTTAAAAGAAAAAAGCAAAGCTTTAGCCGAAACTGCCGACCAATTGGCTGCCGATCTTTTAGAAAAATTATACACTTTACCAAATCTTCCGGCAGATATTGTTCCCGAAGGGAAAACTCCGGAAGAAAATCTGAACGTTTTTCAGGAAGGTGCTATTCCGGTTTTGCATGAAGGAGCGCAACCGCACTGGGAATTGGTGAAAAAATACGACATCATCGATTTCGAATTGGGGGTAAAAATCACTGGAGCCGGATTCCCGGTTTACAAAGGAAAAGGAGCCAAGTTGCAACGTGCCTTAATCAATTATTTCTTAGATAAAAATACGGCTGCAGGTTACAATGAAGTCCAGGTTCCGCATATGGTAAACGAAGCTTCGGCTTATGGAACAGGACAATTGCCGGACAAAGAAGGACAAATGTATCACGACAAAACCGATGATTTGTACCTGATTCCAACGGCAGAAGTTCCGGTAACGAATTTGTTTCGTGATGTAATCCTGACCGAAAACGAATTACCAATTTTAACTACGGCTTACACACCTTGTTTCCGTCGTGAGGCAGGTTCTTATGGTGCGCACGTTCGTGGATTGAACCGTTTGCATCAATTTGATAAAGTCGAAATCGTACGTGTGGAGCATCCGGAGAAATCGTATGAGGCTTTAGATGGTATGGTAGAACACGTAAAAGGAATTCTTCAGGAATTGAAATTACCATACCGAATCTTGCGTCTTTGTGGCGGCGATATGGGATTCACATCGGCATTGACCTATGATTTTGAAGTGTTTTCTACAGCGCAAGACCGTTGGTTGGAAATCTCTTCTGTTTCTAACTTTGAAACTTTTCAGGCAAACCGTTTGAAATTGCGTTTCAAAGACAAAGACGGGAAAAACCAATTGGCACATACATTGAATGGAAGTTCTTTGGCGTTGCCAAGGGTTTTGGCAGGAATTTTAGAAAATTACCAAACTCCGGAAGGAATCGTAATCCCTGAGGTTTTACGTTCATACTGCGGGTTTGATATTATAGACTAATTAGTTTACAGTTTTCAGTCACCGTTTACAGAGCTGTGACTGAAAACTGTGACTGCGACCAAACAGATAATGAAAATGAAAAAGCTTTTTCTTTATATTACTTTGTCATTCTCGCTATTTGCTTTTGCCCAAAACGAACAATTGGCGCAGTATTATTATGACAAAGGCGATTTTGAAAAAGCCAAAATCAGTTACGAAGAACTGCTGAAAGAGATTCCTCAAAATTCCCAATATTTTCTCAGAACCATCGATTGTTACCAACAATTGCAGCAGTATGAGGTAGCCGAAAAAGCCATTCAAGCGCGATTGGAGAAATACAAACAGGGAAATCTTCTGGTAGAACTGGGCTATAATTTTCAGTTGCAGAAAAAAGAAGACCAAGCTAAAATTTATTACGATCAGGCACTGGAGCGAATCCGTAAAAATCCGAACGAGGTATACGGCATCAGCTATTCATTCGATAAAAAAGGTTTGTTGGAATATGCTCTAAGGACGTATCAGTTGGCGGTGCAATTGCAACCGGATTTTAATTTCAATTATCAAATAGGTTTGCTTTACGGACAATTGGGAGATCAGGAAAAGATGATTGCCACTTTTCTGGATGAAGCCTACGCCACTCCGCAAAATTCGATTTTAATCCAGAATCAGTTTGCTCGTTTTATGTCGGATGACGGGGATTCCCGTTTCAGCGAATCCTTACGAAAAGCGCTCATTCTTCGGGTGCAAAAAAATCAGGATATTTTCTGGAACCATTATTTGAGTTGGTTTTACGTGCAGCAAAAAGAGTTTTCTAAAGCCTTTATTCAGGAGAAAGCGATTTATAAACGCGATCCGGAATCCTTGTCCGGAATAATAGATTTGGCACATTTGGCTATTGAGGCCGAAGACCATGAAACCGCACAACTTATCTTGGAGTTTGTGATTGCCAATACGATGGATGTCGAGTTGCTTGTTCAGGCGCATGCCTATTTGATTGAAATGAAAATCGAGAAAGCGAAGGAGGCAGATTTTGCCAATATCAATAAAGAACTGGAAGCGCTTTTGGCACAATATGAAATCGCTCCTTTTACCTTATCTTTGCAGTTGATTCAGGCGCATTTTGTTACGTTTAGTTTGAAAAATCCGGAGTTGGGGAAGGCGATTGTCAAAAAAGCACTCGAATTGCCGTTGGATGAATACCAGCAGGCAAGGGTCAAAATGGAACTGGCAGACATTTTTTTGTATGAGGAAAAATTCAATCAGGCATTATTGTATTATTCGCAGATTGAAACCGATTTGAAAAATGATGTTGTGGCGCATGAAGCCAGTTTGAAAGCGGCAAAGACGAGCTATTTCAAAGGCGATTTTGCCTGGGCGTTGAAACAGTTCAAGGAATTGAAATCGGCCAATACACAACTGGTGGCGAATGATGCTTTAGAATATTTTTTGTTGATTAACGACAACACGGTGGCCGATTCGACACAAACGGCTTTGAAGCAATTGGCCAAAGGAGATTATCTGTTGTATCAAAACCGGAATCAGGAAGCGTTAGTACAGTTTCAAAAAATGCTGAAAATGTTCAAAGGACAAGAAATAGAGGCAGTCACCTTATTGCGACTGGGGAAAATAAATGCAAAACTGGGCGATTTTGCTTTGGCTTTAAGCCAATACCAAAACATCATCGAGAATCACGGCGACGGGATTTATGTGGATGAAGCCTTGTTCTTTTCGGCAGAGATTTATAATAAAAAATTGAACGAACCCGAAAAAGCTAAGCCTTTATATGAAAAGATACTGTTCCATCACGAAGACAGCATTTATTTTGTAGAAGCGCGAAAAAGTTTCAGGCAATTAAGAGGGGATTCGAATCTATAAAATGTCAATATCAATAACAAAAAGCAATGTCAATATTTAATAATTAAGGAGTAATTCAGATGATTTTATACAACGTTACCACCAACATACACGAAAGCGTTCACGACCAATGGATAATCTGGATGCAACACAAACATATCCCCGAAATGTTGGCAACAGGCAAGTTTTCGGCAGCGCGATTGGTTCGGGTTTTGGTGGAGGAAGAAATGGGCGGAGTGACCTATTCGACCCAATACACCACGGATAGTAAGGCAACTTTGGAAAAATATTATCTGGAGGATGCACCCGCTTTACAGGCAGAAGGACAAAAATTATTCGGAGACAAAATGCTGACTTTCAGAACGGAGTTGCAATTGATTAGTGAGCATTAATTTTTAGTGGTCTGTTGGAGGAAGGAAAAATAAAATTAGAGATTGTATTTGTCAATTTATAAAAAACGGGATTTGTTATTGATTAATGTCTTTTTTTTAATACCTTTGTATTAACAGTACACACCGCGCTACAGTTTTTAGCAATAAAGACAGCGTCCCAGGGTGTGTCTTTTGCTTTAAAGACGTTTCGGTTTTTATTTTTTTAGATTAATTATGTTCGAAAAACTACCTTTTACAATTCAAGAACAGATTGAAAGATTAGAAACACGAGGCTTATTAATCACTCCTGAGGACAACGCTACACATTTTTTATCTCATATAAGTTATTATCGGTTAGGCGAGTATTGGCATTCAATGCAATCGGATAAAGTCAACCATGTTTTTAAACAAAACAGTAAATTTAAAGATGTAATAGCTCTTTACCAGTTTGACGGTGAGTTGAAAATTTTGTTGTTTGATATTATCGAAAAAATAGAAATAAGTTTAAGGACAAAATTAATTTACCATCTTTCCCACGAATTTAATCCTTGGTGGTTTCAAAACTTTGAATTATTTATTGATAGTAAAGCTTTAGTGAAAACGCTTTCAACTTTAGAAGAAGAATTAGAGAGAAGCAGAGAAATAACGATAAAAAATCATTTTAAAAACCATAAAGACGATTTGCGTTTTCCGCCAGCATGGAAATCTTTAGAACAAACAAGTTTTGGGTCGTTATCCAAATTATACGGCAATTTAAAAAATACCGTTCGTTCTAAAGATACAATTGCTAGGGAATATGGGGTTGTAAATCATACTTTTTTACCGAGTTGGCTACAATCTATTGCTCAAATTCGAAATTACTGTGCACATCATTCTAGGTTGTGGAATAAGAATTTACCTGGGAACCCAAAATTATTGCCAAATCCACCGTTTAATTGGGTAGAAGATGTACCAAAGCAAAATGAAAAATTATATGTTCATCTTTGTATAATGAAATATTTGCTGGATAGAATTCAACCTGAAAATAATTTTGGAGAAAGATTAAATACTCTTTTTATTAAATATCCGAACGTTGATTCAAACGCACTTGGAATGAAGCCAAATTGGAAAAATGAAAACCTTTGGAAATAATTTTATAATATAGAATTATGCCATTTGGCGATAAAAAAAAATAAAAATCCGAGGTTTAAAAAACCTTTAAACCTTTAATGAAAACATGGAAAAAGTAAAAGCAAAAAAACACCTCGGGCAACATTTCCTTAAAGACGAAAGTATCGCCAAGGACATTGCCGATACCCTGAATCTGGAAGGATATGAGGATGTGTTGGAAATAGGGCCGGGAATGGGTGTTTTGACCAAATATTTGTTGGATAAGCCCATCAATACCTATGTGATTGAAATTGATGCCGAATCGGTAACGTATTTGGATGCGAATTATCCCAAATTGAAGGACAGAATCATTTCCAAAGATTTTTTGAAATATAACATCAACGAGGTTTTCGAAGGAAAACAATTCGCTATCATAGGCAACTTTCCGTATAATATTTCGACCCAAATTGTTTTCAGGACATTGGAATACAGAGATCAGATTCCGGAATTTGCCGGAATGTTCCAGAAAGAAGTGGCGGAGCGCATTTGCGAAAAGAAAGGAAGCAAAACCTACGGAATCCTTTCGGTTCTGGCACAGGCTTTCTATGATGCCGAGTATTTGTTTACGGTCGATGAACACGTTTTTAATCCGCCGCCAAAAGTAAAATCGGGCGTGATGCGTTTGCGCAGAAAAGCAGATTACAGTTTGCCTTGTGGTGAAAAATTGTTTTTTACCGTTGTGAAAACCGCTTTTCAACAACGCAGAAAGACCTTGCGGAATAGTTTAAAAACTCTAAATTTGTCCGATAATCTCAGAGAAGATAAAGTATTCGATCTTCGTCCGGAACAACTTAGCGTAGAAGAATTTATAGCACTTACCCAAAAAATAGAAGCCGATGGAGTTTAAAATCAGCAAGGAATTAATTCAGCAAGTAAAGGAGCTCATTCAAAATAAAAGTGACCAGAAATTGGAAACCTTATTGAATGATATTCACCATGCTGATATTGCTGAAATTTTAGATGAGCTGGATTTTGATGACGCCACTTATATTTTTAAGGTATTAGACAGTGATAAAACCGCAGAGATTCTTCTGGAACTGGAAGATGATTTGCGTGAAAATATATTAAGCCGGCTTTCGCCAAAAGAGATTGCGGAAGAGCTGGACGAGTTGGAGACCAATGATGCAGCCGATATTATTGCCGAACTTTCGCAGGAAATCAAGGCCGAGGTAATATCCGAGCTGCAAGACGTGGAGCATGCCAAAGACATTGTCGATTTGCTTCGGTACAAAGAAGACACGGCGGGGGGAATCATGCACAAGGAGTTGGTGAAAGTCAATGAAAATTGGAACGTATTGACCTGTGTCAAAGAAATGCGCATTCAGGCTGAAAACATTTCTCGGGTACATTCTATTTATGTGGTCGATGATGAAGGGCGGTTAAAAGGTCGTTTGTCGCTTAAGGATTTATTGACGACTTCCACCAAAACGGCTATCAGCGATGTCTATATCCGGAAATTGAACTACGTCAATGTCGATGCCGAAGACGTTGAGGTGGCGCGTATCATGCAGAAATACGATTTAGAGGCCATTCCGGTGGTGGACGAATTGGGGCGTTTGGTAGGTCGAATCACCATCGATGATATCGTAGACGTAATCAAGGACGAAGCCGATCAGGATTACCAGTTGGCGGCGGGTATCTCACAGGACGTTGAAGCCGATGACAGCATTATGGAGTTGACCAAAGCGCGTTTGCCTTGGTTGGTTCTCGCACTCTTGGGAGGTTTTATCACAGTTCGGGTACTTGGATTGTTTGAAGGAGCCATGGCCCAACACGGTAATTTGTTCTTTTTCACGCCACTGATTGCGGCGATGGCAGGAAATGTAGGGGTGCAATCCTCGGCAATTATTGTGCAGGGCTTGGCCAATGATACTTTGAGCGGCTCATTGTTCAACCGATTGATCAAAGAAGTTTCATTGAGTTTGTTGAGCGGCGTCATTCTGGCTACCATATTGTTTGTTGGAAGTCATTTTCTGTTGAATGTTGAATTCGTCATCGGAATTATCGTTACCATTGCCTTGATTTCCGTGATTGTGATCGCCTCGCTGATAGGGACTTTTATCCCTTTATTGTTGGATAAATTCGGGATTGACCCTGCCTTGGCAACTGGGCCGTTTATCACCACGAGCAACGATATTTGCGGCATCCTGATTTATTTTTCGATAGCAAAAATGATTTTAGGGTTTTGATAATCGGAAATTAAAAAAAATAGAAATAGTAATAGTATACAAATAACACTTTCCGCATCGGCTCCCTCTCTTTTAAAGGGGCCGGGGAGAGGAAAAAAACAGAATCAGCATGAAAGTACACATCATCGGAGGAGGAAATTTAGGCGTTGCAATAGCAGTGGGAATTGCTAAATTTTCTACAGGACATAAAATAACCGTAACTAGAAGACATACCGAAAGCATTTTGCATCTGGAGAAATTAGGGATTACCGTTTCTTCAGACAATAAACTGGGAATTCAGGAAGCCGACGTCATTATTTTGACGATAAAACCGTATCAGGTAGACACGGTATTGGCCGAAATCCTTCCGGTAATTGCCAATAAAACGATTGCTTCGGCGGTCAGCGGATTGTCTATAGAAGCACTTCAACATAAAATAGGAACCCATCATCAGGCCATCCGAATCATGCCAAATATTGCGGCACAATTTGGGGAATCGGCTACCTGTATTTCTTTCTCGGAGGCTCATGCCGAATCAGGTCAAAAATTAGTGGCACTTTTCAAAGATTTGGGAACAGCCCCTGTGATTGATGAAAAATTGATGGATGCGGCTACGGTTTTGGCGGCCAGCGGAACTGCTTTTGCCTTGCGTTACATGCGTGCCTCGATGCAAGCGGGAATCGAAATTGGATTCGACTGGAAAACGGCTTTGGCCATCTCGGCACAAACCGTAAAAGGAGCTGCCGAAATGCTAATGGAAGAGCAAATCCATCCGGAGCAATTGATTGACCGTGTCACCACGCCACAAGGCTGTACCATTGCGGGATTGAGCGAGATGGAATCGCACGGATTCAGTTCGTCATTGATACGCGGAATCAAAGCCGCCTTAAAACAAATCAAAGGGAAATAATTCCAGATTTCTTAAAAACACAAAAAGGGTCTTCTCAGCATGCCGTTGAGGAGACCTTTTTTTGTGGAGTCGGGTCAAGTTCTGTGGTAGAGGATTGTTTTAAAAGAAATTTATAATAGATTATTTGTAATACGTTTTTTATATATTTGAAGCATCTAAAGTTAAGCTTTGTATAATATAAACAAATTACAATAGTCGAATGAAAAAAATAATGGTATTCCTGATTTTAGGATTCAATCTAAATGTAAATGCCCAAGAGGCGAGTGTTGAAAAATCAATTTTTGGTATACAAGCCGGGTTTGGTTCAGGAGTTGGGATTTGGGTAAATAATGAAAGTAAATGGTCTAACAGTATTGCCTTAAGAACCGAGATAGGATTAGAAAATGATTTCACGGTTGGTGATCATTATGACGGTGCCGGATTTATTCTACAGCCGGTTCTGACAGTAGAACCGAAGTATTATTACAATTTGGTCAAAAGGAATTCAAAAGGAAGAAATACAGCTAACAATAGTGGAAATTATCTTTCGGTTAAAACAAGTTATCATCCCGATTGGTTTGTGATTAATTTAGACGATAATGTAACCAAAACAGCCGATTTGGCTATTATTCCTACTTGGGGTATAAGACGCCAAATAGGAAATCATTTCACTTATGAAACCGCTTTAGGATTCGGGTATAGAATAGTGTATTTGAAAGCTAATTATACTAACGGTAATGTTCAAAATGTAGATGGTGCCCAAAACAGAAATCAATATATTCCTTATTTACATGTAGGGATTGGGTATACTTTTTAGAGAAAAAGCAATGTGTTTTTGGATGTAAAAGTCCATAAAAAAGGGTCTTCTCATTATGCTGAGAAGACCCTTTTCATATTGGGAAAATTTAAGAATCTATTTTTTTGCTTTTTTAAGCGCCATATCATTGTCGTCTAGATCCTGGCCAAAATCAGGCATGCCGTCCTTAGTCCATTTCAATGCTCTGGCGTGGGTATGACGGTTCGGGTCTGTTAAGGCATCACCAATAATTTTTTCGTAATCACGGGCGTGATAAATCATGATGTCGGTTTTTCCATCTTCGGCAACCGTAAAACTATTGTGTCCCGGTCCATAACGTTTAAATTTTTCGTTAGTAAAGAAAACGGGTTTGTCTAATTTGTTCCAAGAAGCTGGATCGAGTAAATCGGCACCTTCTTTTGCCCAAAGCAAACCCAGGCAATAAGTTGCATCAGTTGCACTGGCAGAGAACGTTAGGAATACTTTTCCATTGCGGACAAGTACGGCGGGCCCTTCGTTTACTTTGTAAGTATGCATTTCCCAATCATAGTCAGGTTGGCTAATAACAATTTGTTTTTCATCAACCGTTGTTGGGCTGGTCATTTTTGCAATATACAAGCTTGTATTGATTACTTTTCCTTGCCCTCTATCTACCCAAATAAGATAACGTTGACCGTTGAGTTCAAAAGTGGTGGCATCAAGGGAAAAGATGTCTACATTGGTTTTAATCTGTCCTTCCTCTTTCCATTCCCCTTTTGTTGGGTCTTCTGATGGATTAGATAAGGCATATTTGTGAATGCTCCATTTGTCTTCAGCAGATCCTGCGGCAAAATAAATGTACCATTTGCCGTCAATGCGGTGCATTTCGGGAGCCCAAATATGATTACCCATAGGGCCTTTGTCGTGTTTGCGCCATACCACTACCGGTTGTGCCTCTTTGATGCCATTGATGGTTTTGGAACTGCGTATCTCAATACGGTCGTATTCCGGTGCCGTGGCAATAAAGTAATAAGTGCCATCGGCAGCTTTCGTCACAAATGGATCTGCTCTTTGCCAGGCTATAGGGTTGTTGAATTGGTTCTTTTTCAGTTTTTGTGCGTTAACATTCCATCCGCAGACAAGGAGTGTGGCCGCAAGCGTAAGGGGTAAGAGTTTGGTAAGCTTCATAGTCATTTATTTAGGTGTCGTTTTTTAAAAACAAGGGTTGGATTAAATATAAATGTAAAAAACACGTTTATATACAAAGATAGCAATGTAGATTTTTCAGCCTTCTTTTTTTTCAAAAAGTTGTGTTAAAGTTGTGTCGATAGAATACAATCAAACAAAATGGTAAACTTCTTTAGGGATTCCCGTAAATCATAAACCGTATTTTTTTTGTTAATTTGAGGTCTCAAAAACAATGTATTTTATGGATATCAAAATCCTTCATATTGACAGCAATCATCCGTTGTTGTGGGAACAATTGGAACAAGCCGGTTTTAGTAATTTCGAGGATTTTAAATCTTCCAAAGCTGAAGTGGAAGCCAAAATTCAGGATTATCATGGCATTGTCATTCGCAGCCGATTTAAAATTGATAAAACGTTCTTGGACAAAGCGACCAATTTGCAGTTTATCGCCCGTGTGGGTGCCGGACTGGAAAGCATCGATTGTGAGTATGCCGAGTCTAAAAAAATTGCGCTTATCGCCGCTCCCGAAGGCAATCGAAATGCCGTGGGCGAACATACTTTGGGAATGATTTTGTCGCTCTTTAATAATTTGAACCAAGCCGACAGGGAAATCCGTTCCGGACATTGGAACCGCGAAAGCAACCGTGGCCATGAATTGGATGGCAAAACGGTAGGGATTATTGGTTATGGTAATATGGGAAAAGCATTTGCCAAAAAACTCCGTGGGTTTGATGTTGAGGTATTGTGTTACGATCTAAAAGAAAACGTTGGGGATGAAAATGCCAGACAAGTGAGTCTGAAGGAATTCCAACAAAAAACGGATGTTTTAAGTTTGCATATTCCGTGGACTCCCGAAACGGATAAGATGGTCAACAGCGATTTTATAAACGGTTTTGCGAAACCTTTTTGGATTTTTAATACCTCTCGAGGGAAAAATATCGTTACCGCAGATTTGGTAGCCGCCATGCAATCGGGTAAAATCCTTGGTGCAGGATTGGATGTGTTGGAGTATGAAAAATTGTCTTTTGAAACGCTTTTTACCGACGGAAGTACGTCCGAAGCTTTTCAGTATTTACTCGAATCTTCCCAAGTGATTCTTTCGCCGCATATCGCCGGTTGGACCTTTGAAAGTCACGAACGATTGGCGCAGGTGATTGTCGATAAAATCAAAGCATTGTATTTTTAAAAAAGAAAAATTTTCAAAAGTTTGAATCCGGATTGTAAAAAGTGCATTTATTTTCTTAATTTTATTTATTGAAAATCAATCGATAAACAACAATCATGGAAAATTCAAAATACGAAGCATGGAATAATCCGCAGCCGGTTCAGGAGGATAACAAGAAGTTAGCCGCCGGGATATTGGCAATTCTTGTAGGGCCTTTCGGGGTTCATAAATTTCTTTTAGGCTATACCACCGAAGGGATCATTTGGCTTGTTATGAGTCTTTTTACCTGTGGTGTACTCACGGCTTTGCTCGGTCTTATTGAAGGAATTATTTATTTAACCAAATCAGATCAGGAGTTTTACAATACCTATCAGTTGGGTAAAAAGCCTTGGTTTTAAGCATAAAAAAAGTCTCGATTTATCGAGACTTTTTTATTTATACAGCGTAATGAAGTTGTTATAACTCGTCTTTTTCAGATAATTTTCGTTCCAGTTCCGCCTGAAATTCTTCCATAACGGGTTTCATGGTACTTTCCGGAATATCTTCAATTCGGATGTACATCAAACCGTCGACCGCATTGTTAAATAAAGGATCGACATTAAAAGCGACCACTTTTGCATTTTGTTTGATGTATTTTTTAATCAGAACCGGCAAGCGTAAAATTCCCGGTTCCAACTCATCGATAATTTTGTCAAACTTGTTCAGGTCAGCTTCTGTTTCATTAAAGATAAAATCCTTGTCGGCGTCTTTCAGTTTTACTTTGTAGGCCTTCTTAGGATGGATGTATTGGGCAATATACGGATCGTAATAGTTGGATTTCATAAACTCAATCATCAGCGATTTCGAAAAATCAGAGAATTGATTGCTGATGCTCACGCCGCCTAATAGGTATTTGTGTTCCGGAAATCGCAAGGTCGTATGGATGATTCCTTTCCAAAGCAGGAAAAGTGGCATTGGTTTTTGTTGGTATTCTTTGATGATAAAGGCCCGTCCCATCTCAATAGAATGGTGCATCATCTCATATAGTTCCGGCTCAAAACGGAAAAGGTCATTCAGGTAAAAACCTTCAATTCCGTATTTAGGGTAGATTTCAGAACCCAGACCCATTCGGTAGGCACCCGCCACTTTATTTTCGATGTCATCCCATAAAAAAAGATGGTGGTAATATTGGTCGAACTGGTCTAAATCGATCGACTCGTTCGTGCCTTCTCCCACTTCCCTAAACGTGATTTCACGCAAACGGCCAATTTCGTGAAGAATATTCGGAATTGCTTTGGCTTCGGCAAAAAAGACCTCATAGTTTTTGCTTTGCAATAAACGACAATCAGTGCTCCGTAGCGCATTGACTTCGGCAATCATCTTTTCCCCGTTGGCCGGAGTTACGATTTCTTTAGGGCTTTTGGTTATTTTTAAATTGGCCGGAGTCAGCAATTTGCTTTCTTTTTCAAAGGGATTGGCCAGCATATAGGTTTTCTTTCTCAAGAATTCCGAATAGCTTTCGATTGTTTTGTATTCGTTTTGTTCGGCTACCGAAATAGGTTTTCCGATACGGACTTTTATCACACGGTGTTTTTGACTAAAGACTTCCGAAGGTAATTTTGCCGTACGAAGTGTCCCGCTAATTTTAGAAAGAATATAAAAAAGTCGGCTGTTTTGAGCATGAAAATAAATCGGGACAACAGGAACCTGTGCCTTTCGGATGACTTTGATGGCTCCTTCTTCCCAAGGTTTGTCAACAGTCAGTTTACCGTCTTTGTAGCTCGAAACTTCACCGGCGGGGAACATTCCCAATGGTTTTCCATCACTCAGATGGCGCAAGGTTTCTTTGATTCCCACTACGCTCGATTTGGCATCCTTATGATTTTCAAAAGGATTTACCGGCATGATGTAGGGCTTCAAAGGCTCAATACGGTGCAATAAAAAGTTGGCGATGATTTTGAAATTAGGTTCTCTTTCGAGCATCAATTTTAATAATAAAACCCCGTCAATTCCACCCAGCGGATGATTAGAAATCGTGATGTAAGGCCCATCTTTGGGGATTCGCTTTAAATCTTCTTCGGGGATTTCAAATTTTATATCTAAATCTTTTATAATGCCATTCAGAAAATGAATGTCCTTAAGGTGTTTATTCCTGTTGTAGAATTTATTAAGTGTAGAGATTTTGAGTACTTTCATAAGCAACCAGCCCGAAAAAGTACCAAGAACCCCATATTTGTCAGCATTTATTGCTTTTGCAACTTCTTTGGCTGTAACTAAACCCATTTACTTTGTTGTTTTTTGAGCGAAAAACAAAGATAGAAAAAAACTCCATTATTCGGCTATTGCCCGATTTGTTTTCCCTTTTTTTCTACCGGATACTTTTTATTTTTTACTACTTTTGGAATTCAAAAAAGTAAAAAAAATGAGGATTATCTCTTATAATGTGAACGGAATCCGTTCGGCAATTTCCAAAGGATTTGTCAACTGGCTGCAACAGGCCAATCCGGATGTGATTTGTCTTCAGGAAATTAAAGCAACTCCGGAACAGATTCCGTTGTTGGATTTTGAATTGGCAGGTTATCCGTATCACTACTGGTTTCCGGCGACCAAAAAAGGCTATAGCGGAGTGGCTATTTTGTCAAAAGTAGAGCCGAAAAAGGTGGTTTTTGGAACTGGAATTGAGCACATGGATTTTGAAGGACGAAATCTTCGGGTCGATTTTGAGGATTTTTCGGTGATGAGTTTGTATTTGCCTTCGGGGACGAATATCGAACGACTGAATCATAAGTTTACATTCATGGATGATTTTCAGAATTATATTAATGGCTTGAAAAAAGAAATTCCGAATCTCGTGATTTGTGGCGATTACAATATCTGTCACGAGGCCATCGATATTCATGATCCGATACGAAATGCCAAAGTCTCCGGATTTTTACCTGAAGAGCGTGCCTGGTTGGATGCCTTTTTGAAAAATGGTTTCATTGACAGTTTCCGGTTTTTAAACAAGGAACCGGATAATTATACCTGGTGGACCATGCGAGTGCCAACAGCCAGAGCCAATAATAAAGGTTGGAGAATTGATTATTGTTTGGTTAGCGAATCTTTGAAAGAAAGAATAAACAGGGCGCTTATTTTGCCGGAAGCAAAACATTCTGACCATTGTCCCGTTTTGGTAGAGATCGCATAATTCAATATGAACCTTTTAAATGAAGAAAATGATACGAAAAATTTCCCTCGGGCTGTTGCTTATGGCATTGACCACATCTTGTGTGTCTAAGAAAATTTATAACGAATTAGAAAATAAATATGCCGATTTAAAGAAAGAAAACAGAAATCTGGAAGATGAAAACGAAGGACTTCTGAAGAACAAAAACCAATTGGGATTGGACTTGGAAGCTTTGAAAGGGGATTTGAATTCGGTAAAATCAGAAAGGGATAAATTATTGGCCGAAAATGAAGCCTTGAAAAACAAAATCAATGTTTTACAGGAATCTTACGATGCATTAGAGAAAAACAGCAATGACGCCCTGGAAAAAAACATGAGCAAAAACCGCGATTTATTGGCACAATTGGATGCTAAAGAAAAAGCATTGGCCATCGAACAGGAACGTCTGGATAAGAGTTCAAAAAGATTGCAAGAATTAGAAGATTTGATTGCCGCCAAGGAAGCCGCAATGAGAAAACTGAAAGAAACCCTTTCTAAGGCGCTGAATAGTTTTGAAGGAAAAGGCCTGACCGTAGAACAAAAAAACGGAAAAGTCTACGTTTCTATGGAAAACAAATTGTTGTTTAGTTCCGGTAGTTGGGCGGTAAGTTCAGAAGGAAAAAAAGCGGTGGTAGAATTAGGGAAAGTTTTGGGGGACAACCCGGAAATTGCAGTTTTAATTGAAGGGCATACCGATGATGATCCTTATGGTGGTTCAGGAGTTATTGCAGACAACTGGGATTTATCAACCAAGAGAGCCACTGCTATTGTGGGAATTTTGAGTGAAAACAAAGCCATCAACAAACAGAATCTTACGGCTGCAGGAAGAGGGGAATTCTCGCCTTTGGGAACCAATGCGACTACGGAAGGAAAAGCTAAAAACAGAAGAATTGAAATCATCCTTACGCCAAGATTGGATGAGATCGCCGAAATGTTGAATGAGATTAACTAAATCATTTTACATAGTTAAATTGGAAAGGCTCAAGGTGTTACTTTGAGCCTTTTTTTGTAGCTTTGTTATTCAAAATTATATGGTTATGGGACTTCCAGAATTAAAAAATAAGATTCAAAAACAATTGGATATTGCAGATGAGCGAGTATTGCAGATTGTTTCTTCCGTTTTTGATGATTATCTGAATGATATTGTAGCTTATGATTCAAATGATAATCCTTTAACGCTCTCAGAATATAATAATAAAGTAGAAGAAGGTATGGAAGATATTAAATACAAACGCATTATTTCTCACCAAGAATTGAATCAGGAAATGGATAGTTGGGATAATGAATAAGTCCAATATTCAACTGTTTTGGACTCAAAGTGCTAAAGAAGATTTAAAAGAAATCTATTTATCGCTCAAGCAATATACTTCGGTTCGAATTGCTAAACAAATAAGAAATGAAATATATCAGGCTCCTTCTCAAATCATTTTTGCAACTCAATACCAACAAGATAACTATCGTTTGGATTGTCGAAGAATAATTCTAAGAAATTATAAAATTTTATACCAGATAGAGGCTGATGTGATTTACATTGTTAGGGTTTTTAATACGTTTCAAAATCCATTAAAAAGTTTGAAGTAGTTAATCATATAGCGGAGTCTTTTTGTAGTATCCTTCGATAAGATCAACTTAACAGCTTGAAGATTTTTAAATGATAGAAAGGTTTAGCGTTTTTTACGTTGAACCTTTTTCTTTTGCTAAACAGCTTTGTATTTTTGTTACTTTAGATAACTGAAATTGATACACCTTTTTAATCTTTGGCAAAATTTCAAATTTTGTCGAAGATTTAAGACTTGATACCATAAATAAACTTTAAATGAAATACACTACCTTACCCAATACCGATATAAAAGTCAGCAAAATTTGTCTTGGTACGATGACTTTCGGTCAGCAAAATACAGAAGCCGACGGACATGCCCAAATGGATTATGCGGTTGAAAAAGGAATCAACTTTTTTGATACGGCCGAGATGTATTCGGTACCCGGCCGAAAAGAAACTTATGGGAGTACCGAGAAAATTATAGGTACTTGGTTTAAAAAATCGGGAAAAAGAGAAGGCATTGTTTTGGCAACCAAAATTGCAGGTCCGAATCCGAATTTTACCTACATGCGGGAGAAAAATGATTTTTCACCGGCGAGTTTGCAATATGCCTTAGACCAAAGTTTGCAACGTCTTCAAACGGACTATATCGATTTGTACCAGTTGCACTGGCCGGAACGCAAAACCAATTTTTTTGGACAGCGCGGTTTCAAAGTGCAGGAGGATGCCTGGGAAGATAATATTCATGCTGTTCTAGAAGCATTGGACGGTTTTGTCAGACAGGGAAAAATCAAACATATCGGGCTTTCAAATGAAACGCCTTGGGGAATTATGCGTTTTCTGGAAGAAAGCAAAGCTCATAATTTGCCCAGAATTGCCACTGTTCAAAATCCGTATTCCTTGTTGAACCGATTGTTTGAAGTGGGTTCTGCCGAAATGTGTCTGCGGGAAAATGTCGGATTGTTTGCCTATTCGCCGTTGGCTTTTGGGGTTTTGTCCGGCAAATTTTTGTCGGGTGAAAGTCATCCCAATGCCCGAATAAAACTATTTCCTCAATTTTCAAGATACAACAGTGACCAATGTACTGAAGCGACACGATTGTATCAGGAAGTCGCCCATAAAAATGGGTTGACCTTAACCGAAATGGCTTTGGCATTTGTAACCCAACAGGCTTTTGTAACCAGTAACATTATCGGAGCCACAACGATGGAACAGTTAAAAGAAAATATTGCTACGATTGATGTGGTTTTATCCGATGAAATCATCAACGAAATCAATGCGGTTCAGGCTGTAATTCCGGATCCCGCACCTTAGTTTTTAACCACGAAGACACAGAGAAGGCACAAAGTCCACGAAGATTTACACTATATCTTCGTGTCTTCGTGGTTAAATCTTAAAACTCAAACTCTTCCTTGACCGATAAGGAATCAACGGCTGTGGAATCTTGAACTTTTAGTTTGATAAGTGATTTGGCGGTACCCGAAATAAGCAGCGGCTGTGTTTTATAAATGGTATCATCAGGTTGCAATAATCCTCTTCGCAGCATAATATTAGTAAGGAAAGATTCCTGCTTTACCGCAAAATCTTTCAGCTTTCCTTCGTCATTAAACTGGTACATGAATTTTCTCGGACTCGGGATAATGCGAGCCAAAAAGAGGCATTCATTGAAAGTCAGTTCAGCAGGCGTTTTCTGGAAGTAAAACTGACTCGCTTCTCCAATTCCGTACACATCAGGTCCCCATTCGATGATGTTAAAATACACTTCGAGCATGCGCTCTTTGCTGGCAATGCGGTTGTTTTCTAAAAGATAGACCAGTAAAATTTCTTCTAATTTTCGGGACAATGTTTTTTCCCGGGTGAGAAACACGTTTTTTATCAATTGCATGCTGATGGTGCTTGCACCTCGGGAGAATTTCTTGGTCCTGATGTTTTTGGTGATCGACTGTTTGAACGCCTCATTGATGAACCCATGATGCGAAAAGAACGAAGGGTCTTCGGTGGTGAGCACACAATTTTTCAGATAAGGTGCAATTTGGTCCAAAGGAGTGTAATTAGGATTGGCGGCTCCCACTAAAACAGGTCTTTGCAATACATTTTTTATGATGGCGCGGTACACAAATTCTCCGTTGAGTTTGTTGAGATTGGCTTCGCCATACTTGGTAATCCGTAGCTTTTCTTTTTTCAGTTTACTTTCAAAAACCACTTGGTTGGGTTTGTTTTTATTGAATTTAAAGTTCAAATTATAATCGAAATTCCCTTCAGCCTGCATGCCTTCAAAATGGGTAAACAGTCCTTCGGGCAGTGAGTTGATGAAATCCTGCGCTTTCATTTTGGGGATCGCCACTTTCAGTTTGTAAATGGTGTCCTTTTCGGTTTCATAAGCAACATAAGGATGTAATTTGATTTTGTTCAATTGTACCGTCGAACTGCTGTCGATAGAAATCAAATCGGAGCCCAACAGGAATCGGTAATCGAACCGGGCATTTTTGATGACGACATCTTTGTTGGCAATTTTAGCGTGGTTTATTTTCAGGTTGGCAATAGAGGCGAAACCGTCAATATGCAGTTCTCCACCACTTCTGTCGATATTTTGAATGTTCAACCGAATGGAATCAAAACTGGAAATCAGGTGAAAACGTTCGTCAAGATAAGGCACTTTGATGGCTCCGGAATCGATAGTAAAGAATCGGATGTCGGCTTTTTTATTACGTGGATCGGCAAATCCTTTGATTTTCCAGCGTTGGGCAAACGTATTGGTTTGAATGGCGATTGCCGTTTCGAGTTCTTTGTTTTTAAGGATTAAGTTTTTGATGTCAATAGTCGCTTTTTTGCCGTTGTCATCGAGTTTGAAAACCAGATTCTTGATGCTCATGTCAGTAGGGACAAGGTTCAAGACTTTCGTAATGATTCGATAAGCCCAGGCAGCATAGTCTTTTTTCTCGGTAGTGGTTTCATTGTCGTCTTTCTTTAGAAATGCAGCGTAGTTTTTTATATCCCCTTTTTTGATGAGTTGTACTTTTCCGTTTTTAATTTCTAACGAACCCAATTGAACATCACCAAGGAATAATTGCCATAAGCTCACGCTGCTTTTTAATTTTTTAATATGAAAAAGAGTGTCAGCGTCTTTAGGGATCAAGATGATGTCGGTAAAATGGATGCTTGAAACACCTTCAAAAGAGGCGTTTTTTACCGTAAAGTCGCTATTGTATTCCTCTTTCATTTTAGAGGAAGTTTTGGCAATAAGCTGTTGTAGTAGGGAGTCCCTGAAAACAATAATTCCCAGGGCGAAAACCACTAGGAATAGGGAGAGTATTTTTAAAAATGCAACTGTTTTTTGTTTTTGGGTTCTCATTAAAACGATGACGTTAATTGATTTGAAAAAAAATCTCTTGGAATAGAGGGAAACAAATTTAAAAGAATAAGTTTTTAATTCATTTTTATATGGAAATAAAATGGTTAAAATGGACATAAAAAAAACTACAAAGAATGTTTTGTAGTTTTTCTATTTCGTTTTTGAATGTTGCAATTATTTTATTGTTTGTAAAATTGTTTCACCTTGGCTACAATCTGATTTTGGGTCATGTTGTCTGCGGTTTCAACCGATTTCAGTTTTTCGACATTATTCGATTTGCTTTCAAAAATTTTATGCTGCAATTTGGTTTTGGTTTCCGCCGGACCAAAAACATACAATTCATCAGAACCGTTAACGGTTGAAATGACATCATTAAGATAAGTATTCATCTGGTGTTTTTTGCGTTCTTCGAATGTCTTGTCAGAGTTAATGTGTTGATGACCTATAAAACTTCCTTTGTTTCCTTCTTTGTCATGATATACCTTGTTTTCTAAGTCAGATTGTATTTCGGAGATCATTTCTTTGCCTCCGTTTAAAGTTACAATAATTGCTTTTTTGGAATCTATCCAAATGCCGGTTTGCTTTTTCATAGGGTTCATTTTTAAGGTTATATTGAAAACTTGTATTAGCTTATTACTGATTTTGTAAAATAAAGTTCAATTGACTGATTAAAACATGTTCCGATTTGTTTTTTCCTGAAAATGACTTCGCCACTGCTTCGGCTGTTTTTGTAATCAGGGAATTAATCTCGGAAGTGAATAGGCTGTGGTGTTCGTTGTGGAAAATTTTAAGATCGGATAAATTATGGTCATAATCCCATTCGTTCTCTGCCAGCCAATCCAATACGATTTCTATCTGGTAAGCGGAGTCCGATCCAAATTGATCAAAAGAACTTTCCAGCGGAATCCATTCCCGCTGTATTATTTTTTTTAATTCGGAAATCTCTTCAGCTCGAACAGTGGCATCCACCGCAGCAATACTATAGAATAGTTTGCCGAGTTGCTGGTAGAAACGAACCATTGTTGTGTCGGATGGTTTCATGTGTAAATTCTTTGATGGTGGAAAAAACGGATTCCATAAAATTACAAAAAAACCATGGTATTAAAAATACAATTTAAAGTTAAATAGTTGTAATTCAGTGTTTTTTGATTGAGTAAGACATTTGTTTTTTAAATTAGAATGTGGAAAAAATACCCAAGTGAAATAAAGCCTTATAAATAAGGTTTTTTTAAAAGAAAAAAATTACAAATAAGTTATTTTTTGTTTTTTAGTTTAGAATATGATTATATGATTTTCTACCCAAACAATTCAAGCTCCACATCCTCAATTTTGGCAAATAATCGCGGATGTTGATTGTGGTGTTTTTTAAGGTGATTTTATTATATGTGGATACAAAAATGTTCAAAAATCCTATTTTTGGCTTATTGGATACGGTAATCAATCTGGCTTACGGGAGACACATTATAAATAAAAGAGGATACCGTTTTTAATGATATCCTCTTTTTTGCGAAAGCAGAAAAAGTTATTTTTTGGAATATTCTTTTTCTAAAAACAGATAACGGGCATCATTTTTTGTTTTTTTTGCTTTTGAATCTACATCAATAACCATAATCTCTGAATTTTCTTCGTTTTTTGTGACAGGCCAAACAGGAAGTTTATCACCGTTTGGATTTCCTGTTTTAATGAAGTTGGCAAAAAAGTTCATCATTGTATCCGAAACTTTATAATCATCGTCTGTCCAAACATAATTTTTGTTGGTCGCTAAATTTCCCATTGCATATTCTATTTCTGCAGAGTGAACCGCTCCTTTTGGTATAGGTGCTTTTGGAGTGTTTTTGTCTTTTTTAATGACGCCGCCTGCAAGAGCTGCTTCAAATTCATTGTCGCGTATTTCGGGTCTTGGATGGGTATAATAATAACGATATACAGGCTGTGTGCTGTTTTTTCGATGCAAATCAAACCATTTCCAAGTGCTGTAGGCAATAAAACGGTCTCCTGCTAAATCTGTGGCAGATTGTTCCGTTACTTCAGGAGTTCCTGCGGGATATAATTTCAATACTTCATTCGCTTTGTTACCATATAACTCCTTGATTTTTTGAGTATAATTTTCATTGTTCAAATCTTTTCCCATCATTAAAGCACGGTAGTTCATTTCCTCGGAATTCCATCCTAACAATAAAGGAATCATAGCTTGTTGTCTGGCTTCAAAAATTTCCGACAAAGATTTTGGTAAAAAATAGCCGTCAATCGTTGTTTTGAAAACACCCAAACTTGTTCCGATTGATTTTTGATACAGCTCAAAGGTGGACATATCACGAAGGTCTTTTAAGGATGAAGCTCCGATTTTTTTGGCAAATTCAAGACCTGTTTTTTCAGCTTCGGCTAAAGGGACTGGAGATAGCGTAGGGAAGATGGAGCCACCGCTTTCACCAATGGCCCCAGCGATAAGTTCTTTTGATAACGGGGAGGCCATTTGAGCGCTCACGGCTATAGAACCGGCTGACTCTCCTGCGATGGTTACGCGTTTTGGATCACCTCCGAATTTTGAAATATTGGACTGTACCCATTTTAAGGCAGCATTCTGATCCAATAATCCGTAGTTTCCTGATGCATGATAAGGAGATTCTTTGGTTAATTCCGGGTGGGATAAAAATCCCCAAATCCCTAATCTATAGTTTACGGTTAGGGTTACTATTCCTTTTTTGGCCATGTTTTCGCCATCATAACGATTTTCGGAACCATCGCCGGCGGCAAAACCACCCCCGTAGAAATAAACTAAAACGGGAAGTTTCTCATGGGCAGATTTAGCTGAAGACCAAACATTAAGATATAAGCAATCTTCGCTCATGCCGTCACTTCTAAAACCCATATCTCCAAATATGTAGGATTGGATTGCTCGTGGTCCAAATTTTTTAGTTTGTTTTACACCAGTCCAATTCGTTAAAGCTTGAGGAGCTTTCCATCGCAGATTACCAACCGGTGGCTGTGCAAAGGGAATTCCTTTGAAGCTTTGAATATTTGTTTTTACATCAAATTCACCTTCTATAATTCCATTTGCAGTGGTTATTTGAACAGGGAAAGCATTTTGGTTTTCGGCATGTTGCGCTTTGGAAAAAAAGGGAATTGCCAGTAGCATAAACCCAATGCATTTTATTTTTAGATTCATAAATTTATGTGTTTTATTGTGTGATTTTATTTGTTTTCATAAAGGATAAATAGTTACAAGTAAAAACTAAATAATACACTCATTTCGCTTATTTCCATAATTCTGTTATGAACCTATTATTTATTTGGGATTATACAATTGATTATGAGATGCTTTGAGTTATGTTTTTTATAACGATAAATGCAATTCTACCCAAACAATTCACTCGCTACGTCTTCAATTTTGGCGACCAATCGGATGTTGATTCCTGTGTTTTTCAAGGCAATTTTATTGTATTTTGATACAAAAATAGTTGAGAATCCCAGTTTTTCGGCTTCCTGAATGCGTTGGTCTACGCGGTTTACGGGACGAATTTCACCTGAAAGTCCGACTTCTCCGGCAAAACAAAAATCTTTGTTCACTGGGATATCTTCATTAGATGATAAAATGGCGGCTACCACAGCCAAATCAATAGCTGGATCATCAACTGAAATCCCTCCGGTAACGTTTAGGAAAACGTCTTTGGCGCCAAGCCTGAAACCAGCTCGTTTTTCTAAAACGGCCAAAATCATGTTCAGTCTTTTGGCATTATAACCTGTAGTGCTGCGTTGCGGTGTTCCATAAACTGCAGTGCTGACCAAGGATTGAATTTCAATCATCAACGGGCGCATGCCTTCGAGTGTGGTGGCAATGGCTGTTCCAGATAATTCCTCGTCTTTGTGTGAAATCAATATTTCCGATGGATTGGAGACTTCCCTTAATCCGCTGCCCAACATTTCATAAATCCCGATTTCGGCAGTAGAACCAAAACGGTTTTTATGCGAACGTAAAATACGGTATACGTGGTTTCGGTCGCCTTCAAATTGCAATACGGTATCCACCATGTGCTCCAGAATCTTTGGTCCTGCAATATTTCCGTCTTTGGTTATATGACCAATAAGAATCACGGGAATGTTAGTTTCTTTAGCAAATTTGATTAACTCCGCAGTAGTTTCCCTGATTTGCGAAATGCTCCCCGCAGTCGATTCAATATAATCGGTATGAAGGGTTTGAATCGAATCGATAATCACGATTTCGGGTTCAATGGCTTCAATTTGTTTGAAGATGTTTTGGGTTTTGGTTTCCGTCAGAATGTAGCAATTGTCGCTGCTTGGGGTGATGCGTTCGGCACGCATTTTTATTTGCTTCTGACTTTCTTCGCCCGAAACATATAAGGTTTTGTATGGTAGTTTTAAGGAAATTTGCAATAAGAGGGTGCTTTTCCCAATTCCGGGTTCTCCGCCTAAAAGAATTAAAGAACCAGGAACGATTCCTCCTCCCAAAACGCGATTGAGTTCGGCGTCAGTGGTGTCCATTCGGATTTCCTGAGTAGAGTCAATTTCGTTTATTCGTAAAGGTTTTGGTGCTCTGTTGCTTGAAGTGGGTTCGCTTTTCCAGGCTACTTTCTCCTGTTTTTGAATGATTTCCTCGGCGATGGTGTTCCATTCTTTGCAGGCGTTGCATTGGCCTTGCCATTTGGCATATTGTGTTCCGCAGTTCTGACAGAAAAAAGAGGTTTTAACTTTTGACATTATTTTTTAACAGTTAGGCTTTTCATATCATCGTATTTATTGTACATCATTTCTTTGGTCAAATCGCCAATTTCATCTAATTGAGAGGCGCGTTGGTATTTTTGGGCTGCTTTTTTGGCATCGCCTGTTTTTTCATACATTAACCCTAACTCATAATCGGCAAGCATTGATTTGGGATAGTTTTTATTGGCTATTTGCGCTAATTTTTCTAACTCATCATAAGCTTTGTTTTTTAAAATTGCCGCTTCGATGGCTTTGAAATCATTGAGGCGAACCGGAATTTGCAGGCCTAATTTATTCGACAAGGTCTCGTATCTTTTTACCAAATAATCTACAAATCCGTTTTGCAGGATGACGATTTTTTCTGAAAATTCAGCAGAAGAAATGGGTTTATATGAATCGAAAATCTGGTATAAAGCATTTGGAATCGAGTACAAGACCATAGAATAATGGGTCGTGCTGTTGAAGCTGTCGAACCTGTAATTTAATGCTTGATTATTGATTAATTTTATGTTTTGGTCCAATGTTTCTATCGGTTCCTTCAGTTGCTCCAGGTCTCCGTCGGCAACGGACTGATAATAAAAAACAGATGATTTGGATGTGGCTAATCTTTCGGGAATGCGGGTTTCCATTTGTGGAGCCAATTCCGCACTTAATGAAATATAGGCATTGAATATTGGGCTTTCCTTGTAGAGGAAAAAGTTTAAAAAACCGGCGGTAACATCATGTCCCGTGATAATTCGAAAAGGAGCTGCGCGGTATTTTTTTTCGATATAAGGTAATAATTCCCCACCGATAAATTCGAAAAATTGTGCGCCTTTTTTAGATGGCAGGCCAGAAACGGCGTCATAGCTACAATCGTTTTCTCTTTGTCTGTTTTGATGGATTCCTATGATAATGGTCTCCGGTAAATCATCCCAATAGGCACCATAAGTCAGGGCGCCGCTGAAAGCGTCAAATAAATACTCACTGTCTAATACAAAAAGTACAGGATATCTTTTGGCCGGATTGTTAGCATAGGAAGCGGGTAAACCTATAGTGATTTCACGTGTTTCGCCTAATCGATTGGATTTAAACGACTCTACTGTTTTTTGTGAAAACGCAGAAAAACTGAGGATTAAGAATAGGAGGGTATGTTTCATGATTTAAAATTTGGAGTAGTAAGGGCATGACCATAAATAGTCTAGCAATATAATACTTTTATTTTTTTTAATTATAAATCAGGAATTATGAAATAACGGAAATGTAATGTTAAAACAATTGTTTGCAACAACGATTTTCAACTGGAAGAAAGGTGAAGGAAAAAACCTAAGGATTAGGTCAGCGAATTGTCATTTTCATTCGGAAAAATAATCCAGGGGTTGAAGGTTTTGGCCTCTTCAAAATCCATGGTGGCATAGGAAATAATAATGATAATATCATCTTTCTGTACTTTTCTGGCAGCGGGTCCGTTTAGGGTTATTTCACCTGAATTTCGCTCTCCTTTAATGGCATAGGTGTCAAAACGCTCTCCGTTATTGATGTTTACAATAGATACTTTTTCCCCTTCAATAATATTAGAGGCTTCCAGTAAAGCTTCGTCAATAGTGATGCTACCAATGTAATTTAAATCGGCACCAGTTATTTTGACTCTATGAATCTTCGATTTTAGAACTTGAATTTGCATGCTACAAAAGTAAATTAATTTAGTGAAATGGTGTCAATCAAACGGATATTATTGACAAAAACAGCTATAAATGCGCGGTATTTTTTATTTTTTATTTTTCTTAAACAAGGCAGGAGAGTGTCTTCTTCGGCAATTTGAAAGTATTCTAATTCAAATGTCGGATTTTTTTCGAATGTCTTTTTTACCCATTCCGTGACCGATTTGGCACTGTTGGTTTCGAATTTTTCTTCGGCTTTTTTCAGTGTTTTATAAATAATGCCGGCTTCTTTTCGTTGCGCTGCGGTCAGGCGTTCATTTCTGGAACTCATGGCAAGTCCGTTAGCCTCTCTAAAAATAGGACAACCAATGACGTTGACATTGAGGTGGTTTTTAGCTACCATCTTCTTTACAATTTGTAATTGTTGAAAGTCTTTTTCGCCAAAGTAAGCGTTAGTGGGTTGAACAATTTCGAAAAGCCTTTTTACGATGGTTCCCACACCATTAAAGTGCCCCGGTCTGAATTTTCCTTCCATTTGATTTTCCAATCCGTCGAAATCAAAAGCCTGGGAAGCGACATTTTTTTCATAAATATCATCTACTTCAGGGGCATATAGGATTATTCTTTCGCTAAGGGCGGATATTTTTTGAGTATCTTCTTCGAGTGTTCGGGGGTATTTTGCAAGGTCTTCTGCATTGTTAAATTGGGTTGGATTTACAAAAATACTGACAACGGTACAGTCATTTTCTTTCAATGATTTTTCCATTAAAGACAGGTGTCCTTGGTGGAGCGCTCCCATAGTCGGAACAAAACCAATGGTGGAATTTAGCGTTGTAACAGATTTCAAATAATCGGTTAATTCAGCTTTTCCATAGAAAATAGGCATGGTTGTTTTATTAAAATTAGGTGCAAACATAATATTTTAGTTAATAACTGCATAAAATTTTGTAATTTTGCGTGGTTTTTATTACCAATAAATTAAGCAAATTACAATATGAAAGACAAGAGGATATTATATGTATCATCTGAAGTGGTGCCTTATTTGGCTGAAAACGAAGTTTCTTTAATGTCTTACGATGTTCCGAAGATGGTGAATGATCAAGGAGGACAGATTAGAATTTTTATGCCAAGATATGGAAATATAAACGAGAGGAGACACCAATTACATGAGGTAATTAGACTTTCTGGGATGAACTTGGTAGTAAATGATTTGGATATGCCGCTGATTATAAAAGTAGCTTCGATTCCCAAAGAAAGAATACAGGTTTACTTTATTGATAATGATGAATATTTCAAAAGAAAAGCCACTTTTGCCGATGAAGACGGGGTGATGTATCCCGATAATGATGAGCGTGCTATTTTCTTTGCCAAAGGGGTAGTTGAAACCGTGAAGAAATTAAATTGGGTTCCGGATATCATACATGTTCACGGTTGGATGGCAGCGATGTTGCCGGTGTATATGAAGCATTATTACAAAAATGAGGCTTTGTTTTCTGAGACCAAAATTGTTACCTCGGTTTACAGTCCTTCGTTTGAAGGGACTTTGGATGTGGAAATGATCAATAAAGTAAAACTCGATGGCATCCCGGCTGAGGCTGTTTCAGACTTAGAAATTCCAAACTATGAGAATATTTTGAAGACAACCATCATGCATTCGGATGCGGTTATTGTTGCCTCCAGTGGTGTTCCTTCAAGTTTAACAAAATATATAGAATCTTCAGGAAAACCTTTTTTACCTTTCGTGCCCAAAGATGCTTTCGCAGAAGCGTACAGCAATTTTTATAAAAATGTGGTGCTATAAATTAAACTATTTCATTTCAAAGTATGTACAATAATTCTTTTTTTAAGAAAATTCTAATAGTTGCGACAGTTCTTTTTTTGTATTCCTGTGATAAAGATTTTAATTCCATTGGGGATGGTTTAATTGGGGATAATCATTTTGATTTTGATAAAGCCACTTATGGAGTGGTCGCTTATAACCAAAAAATAGGCCCCGTACAATCTAATAATCTTCCTGTAAATGCTTTGGGTATTTATGATGATCCTGCTTTTGGTACTACCACCGCTAATTTTGCGACTCAGGTTACATTGGCAACTGTAAACCCTACAATCGATGTGAGTAAAAATCCAGTGGTAGAAAGCGTAGTGTTGACAATACCGTATTTTAGTACATTGAAATCTACAGATGTAAATGGGAATAACACCTATGAACTAGATTCGATTTATGGATCTGCTGATGCTAAGATTAAGTTAAGTGTATATCGTTCCGGTTATTTTATGAGGGATTTAGATCCTGCCAGCGGTTTTTTGGAGGCGCAAAAATTTTATACGAATCAAAATGCTATTTTTGATAATTTAAAAGTGGATGCCCGTTTGAATGATGATGCCGCAGTAAGTCAGAATGATGCTTTTTTCTTTGATGCGGCCGAATACAAGGAAACGACCAAGGCTACAGATGGTGTTACGGATGTGGTTACCAGAACTCCTCCGGGAATGCGTTTGAAACTGAATAAAGAATATTTTCAAAACAATATTATTGCTGCGGTAGCCTCAGGTAAATTAGTAACTAATGATGTCTTTAAGGAGTATTTCAGAGGGTTGTATTTCAAGGTGGAAAAATCAGGTTCAAATCCGGGTAGTATGGCTATGATGGACTTTAAATCAGGAAAAATAACCATTAATTATAAAGAAGATACATCAGATACAGATAAAACCAGAATAGATAAGTCTATTGTGCTTAATCTGACAGGAAATACCGTTAGTCTTTTAGAGCAAAGCAATACCAATACTGATTATGCCAATGCAACTAATGAGGCTAATGTGAATAGGATTGTTGGAGACAATAAATTGTATTTGAAAGGTGGAGAAGGGTCGATGGCTATTTTGCAACTTTTTAATTCGGGAGAATTGGAATATGTTAGAAATCAAGGTTGGTTAATAAATGAAGCAAATCTTGTTTTTCATATTGATGCAGCTACTATGGCTAATAGTTATGAGCCACAGCGAATTTACTTATATGATTTAAATAACAACCGTCCGGTGGTTGATTATGGTCTTGATGGTTCAGGGGCTAATCTTAAAAACGGGAAAGTTATTTTTAATGGATTGTTGAATAAAGAAGCAGTTGCCAACGGAAGAGGGCAGACCTACAAAATCAGAATTACGAACCAGATCAGGAATTTGATACAAAATGCCGATTCGACAAATGTTAAACTTGGTCTTGTGGTTACGGAAGATATAAACAATACTCAATTTAATGCCTTAAAGACACCGGGTAACATTTCGAAAGTGCCTATGTCTTCTGTGATGAATCCTCTGGGGACTGTGTTGTATGGAGGTACTGCTGCAGTTGCGGATGACAAAAGATTAAAACTTGAAATCTATTATACAAAACCTAATTAAACGATAACTATATGTGTGGAATTGTTGGATATATCGGATATAGAGAAGCATATCCTATTGTAATTAAAGGACTAAAAAGACTGGAATACAGAGGCTATGATAGTGCCGGTATTATGTTGTATGATGGCGAGGGGATTAAGCTTTCTAAAACAAAAGGGAAAGTTTCAGATCTTGAATCAATATCTGCTAAAGAAATTACATTAAACGGTACAATAGGAATAGGACATACCCGCTGGGCTACGCATGGAGTCCCTAATGATGTGAATTCACATCCGCATCTTTCTAATTCAGGGGATTTGGCTATAATCCATAATGGAATCATAGAAAATTATGCGCCATTAAAAGAGGAGTTGATAAAGAGAGGCTACGTGTTTTACTCGGATACCGATACCGAAGTATTGGTAAATCTTATTGAAGAAATACAAAAAAAAGAAAATATAAAATTAGGGAAGGCGGTTCAAATCGCTTTGAATCAAGTGGTTGGGGCGTATGCAATTGCCGTTTTTGACAAAAAAAATCCCGATGAGATCATAGCGGCCCGTTTGGGAAGCCCTTTGGCAATTGGGATAGGTGAAGGGGAGTATTTTATTGCCTCTGATGCTTCTCCGTTTATTGAATACACTTCGAATGCGGTTTATTTGGAAGACGGGGAAATGGCCATTATCCGACTTCATAAGGCCATGAAAATCAGAAAAATTAAAGATGATACTTTTGTAGATCCTTATATTCAAGAGCTTCAGATGAATTTGGAGCAAATTGAAAAAGGAGGTTACGATCACTTTATGATGAAGGAGATTTATGAACAGCCTAATGTTATAAAAGATACTTACCGTGGAAGACTTCACGCTAATGAAGGAATTATTCAAATGGCAGGGGTTGAAGATAATCTGGAGAAATTTCTGAATGCGGATCGAATTATTATCGTGGCCTGTGGGACTTCTTGGCATGCCGGTTTGGTTGCTGAATATATTTTTGAAGAGTTCGCCAGAATTCCTGTTGAAGTGGAATATGCTTCTGAATTCAGGTATAGAAATCCAATTATCAACAGTAAAGATGTTGTTATTGCTATTTCGCAATCAGGTGAAACTGCCGATACTATGGCAGCTATCAAATTAGCCAAAGAGCACGGGGCATTTGTTTTTGGAGTTTGTAATGTGGTTGGTTCTTCTATTTCAAGAGAATCTCATGCCGGAGCTTATACACATGCCGGTCCTGAAATCGGGGTGGCTTCTACGAAAGCATTTACAACCCAAATCACGGTGCTGACTATGATAGCTTTGCGTTTGGCTAAAGCCAAAGGAACGTTGTCGCATTCTGATTTCCATATGTATTTGCAGGAGTTGGAGATTATTCCGGAGAAAGTAAAAGAAGCATTGGAAACGAATGATTGTGCCAAAGAAATTGCGGCTGTTTTTAAGGATGCGCCAAATTGTTTGTATTTAGGTAGAGGTTATAATTTTCCTGTAGCGCTTGAAGGGGCATTAAAGCTTAAGGAGATTTCCTATATTCATGCAGAAGGTTATCCGGCTGCGGAAATGAAACATGGTCCTATTGCCTTGATTGACGATCAGATGCCGGTTGTGGTTATTGCGCCTAAGCAAGGACATTATGATAAAATAGTAAGTAATATCCAGGAGATTAAATCAAGAAGCGGTAGAATTATCGCTGTGGTAACCAAGGGAGATACCCAGGTGAAAGAATTGGCGGACTATGTGATTGAAGTACCCGAAACATCGGATGCGTTATCTCCGTTGATAACTACGATTCCGTTGCAGTTATTGTCATACCATATTGCTGTGATGAGAGGTTGTAATGTAGATCAGCCACGAAACTTGGCCAAATCGGTTACGGTAGAATAAATTTGGTTTAAATATAAAGGAAAAGCGGGATGTATGTCTCGCTTTTCTTGTTTTAATGCTTTGTAATGTTTGACATTTAAAAGGGACTCGTATTTAGGTTTTAAAAGTTAAAAACAATAAAAACCATCCGTTTTAAAGGCGAGATGGTTTTGTTTTTTAATTGATTTTGTGCGTTTTTTTTGAATTTAAATTTTTTTCAGGTTTTTTTGTTAAAAAAAATTGATTTTATATTTTAAAAAATTATCTTTGCAAACTGAAAAAAGTGTCTAATTGATGTGTGTCGATTGGCGTATTTCATAAACCTAAATAGCTATTTAATAAATACATAGTAATGTCAAGAGTAATAGGAAAAGTTGCCCAGATCATTGGTCCAGTAGTTGATGTAGTTTTCAACGGTAAGGATGTTGAACTTCCAAAAATTTATGATTCATTAGAAATCACTAAAAAAGATGGTACTTTATTAGTACTAGAAGTACAATCTCACATTGGAGAAAACACAGTTCGTACCATTTCGATGGACTCAACAGATGGTTTGAGCAGAGGTTATGAAGTGGTTGGAACAGGAAATCCAATCAAAATGCCAGTTGGTGCAGATGTTTACGGACGTTTGTTTAATGTAATCGGTGATGCTATTGATGGTTTAGGAAACTTACCAAAAGATGGTGATAATGGAATGTCTATTCACAGAGCAGCTCCAAAATTCGAAGATTTATCAACTTCATCTGAAGTTTTATTCACAGGTATTAAAGTAATCGATTTGATTGAGCCTTACGCAAAAGGGGGTAAAATTGGGTTGTTTGGTGGTGCCGGTGTTGGTAAAACAGTATTGATTCAGGAGTTGATCAACAATATCGCAAAAGGTCACGGTGGACTTTCTGTATTCGCAGGAGTAGGAGAAAGAACACGTGAAGGGAATGACTTACTTCGTGAGATGTTAGAGTCGGGTATTATTAAATACGGTGAGGAATTCATGCACTCTATGGAAAATGGAGGATGGGATTTGTCTAAAGTAGATATGCCAGGAATGAGAGAGTCTAAAGCTACTTTCGTTTTCGGACAAATGAATGAGCCACCAGGAGCTCGTGCACGTGTGGCACTTTCTGGATTGTCTATCGCTGAGTATTTCCGTGATGGAGCAGGTTCTGACCAAGGAAAAGATGTATTGTTCTTTGTGGATAACATCTTCCGTTTTACACAAGCAGGCTCTGAGGTATCGGCACTTTTAGGTCGTATGCCATCTGCGGTAGGTTACCAACCAACATTGGCAACTGAGATGGGAGCTATGCAAGAGCGTATTACTTCTACCAACAAAGGATCTATTACATCTGTACAGGCGGTTTACGTTCCTGCGGATGACTTAACTGACCCGGCGCCGGCAACAACGTTTGCTCACTTAGATGCTACAACAGTTTTGTCCCGTAAAATTGCTGAGTTAGGTATTTATCCTGCGGTTGACCCGTTAGATTCTACTTCAAGAATTTTGACTCCACATATCTTAGGAAATGAGCACTATGACTGTGCGCAAAGAGTAAAAGAAATTCTTCAAAAATACAAACAATTACAAGATATTATCGCCATCCTTGGTATGGAAGAGTTATCTGAAGATGATAAATTAGCGGTATCAAGAGCACGTCGTGTACAACGTTTCTTGTCTCAACCGTTCCACGTTGCTGAGCAATTTACAGGTATTCCTGGGGTATTGGTAGATATCAAAGATACCATCAAAGGATTTAATATGATTATTGACGGTGAATTAGACCACTTGCCAGAATCAGCTTTCAACCTTAAAGGTACTATCGAGGAAGCTATCGAAGCTGGAGAGAAAATGTTGGCGGAAGCATAAAATCAGTTGGCAGTTTTCAGTTGGCAGTTTTCAGAACTTCTAACTTCTAACTTCTAACTTCTAACTTTAAAAAATATGATTTTAGAAATAGTATCACCAGAAGCATCTTTATTCAAAGGAGAAATAACTTCAATATCTGTTCCAGGTGTTGATGGGAGTTTTCAAATCTTGAATAACCACGCGCCAATAGTTTCCTTACTTCAAAAAGGGACTGTAAATATTACAGCTCCAAGTTTTAAGTTTAGCAAAGAAACCGCTGCCTTATTTACGAAAGTAAATGATCAGAATTATACTTTAGCTATTTCTTCAGGAACTATTGAAATGAAAGACAATAAAGTAATTGTTTTAGCCGACTAAAATAATTGTATTTATAAAATCAAAGCCGAAACGTAATTGTTTCGGCTTTTTTATTCTTTGTTTTTAAGGAATTTATTCGATATTTATTTTTAAGTTTCTTTGAGGGTCTTTATTCTCATTGTATTTGCCTGCAATTACCAGTGCTCCTGAAATTAATACAAGGTTTTTAATGATATATTGACCTACTAAAGTTGGACAATAAGGGAAAGCCTCAAAGCAAACCTTTTTTAGGATAAAAATTGGGAATAATGTCACTGCCATATGCATTAATAATAAAATAACAGTATACGGAATGCAGCGTTTGATGAGTAATCCTAAACCAATACTTACTTCACAAATCCCAAGTAATGGAATAAATATTTCTGGTCTGAACCAATATGCTGTTTGTTCAACCAGTTCACCAGCTGTGCTCATACCGAATACTTTTAAGGCTCCAAACCAGATGTAAACAATAGCAAGTGCTATTCGCATTAAAAAAACACTATATCGATCCATTTTTCTGCTAAATTGAGCGTAGAGGTCATTAAAAGTATGTTTCATGATTTTTATATTTATTTTGGTTCATGGAATAGGATAACTTGCATTCAAGTAATTTGGTTTTTTGGTAAATAGCCTGACAGGTTTCCAACGCCTGTCAGGCTACAGTTGATAAGATATATAACAAACCATTTAAACAAATTATCAACCTTAACTATTAGATTATTCAGCTCCATCCGTTGTGGCTCTTGCTACCGCAACGCCTCCTACTTTTTCGCCTAATTGAAGTCCTTTTTCACAATCGCTTCTATAATGAATAGCGCCAAACATTCTAGAATCAGAGGCTTGTTTTGCCATAGCTTTGAAGCTTTCTGCTTTTGCAGGTACAATATGCGATAAAATCGAACAGGCAGCACCACTAAAGGTAGAATGTCCTGATACATAAGCAGGGAAATTTGGAACTCCTGTCAATGTTTTTATTGATGGATCCATCTGACATGGTCTTGGATTAAAGTAAAAATACTTTGCATCCCAACAGCTAATGGCAGCATCCATCATAGTAATGTTCAATAAAGCCATATTTCTTGCCCATCGTACTTCGCTATAATTTTGTTCTACAAATGCTTCGGCTGCAATAGCATTCCAGTGGCCTGGTGGTGTATAAGTTCCTACACCATCAGCCCAAAAAGTCACTATTCGCATATTCTCTCTTGATGCATTTTTACTGTAATTTTTTATTTCAGCCAATTCTTTTGCAAATTGTTCTGATTTTGTAGAAGGTGGCGGAACCGGGCGACTGGCAACAACCATTTCAGGAGTCATTATAAATGACTTTACTTTTCCAAATAATGGTAACATTGGAGGTCTTGCAGGTAAATCTAATGACAACCATGGTGTTTCTCCGGTGGCCGCAGTTTGTGTTTCTAATTGTGTCCAAAGAACTTGATTTCCTATAGCGGCTCCAGTGCCATCAGAAGCTGCTCGGGCGATAAATTTGGCTGCAATTTTTCTACCTAAAATAATTCCGGCATCGACATCACTTCGAACATTGGCACCACTAATAATGCGATATAATTTTTGTTCCTCTGCTTTTTCTTGGATGTAGGCGATTTCTGTCGGGAATAATAATTTCAATAATTCAACAGTAACTCCGGCTAAAACGGCATCTTCAGAAGGATAGGAAGGCAAGGTGCTTTTTGGTATTAAAACGGGTAAAGTTGCATCAACGGTAAATGGAGCTGCTCGATTGTATAATTTTTTATAATGCCAAGTAGCAATCATGGCATCGTATTGTGCGGCACTTACATAAGCATAAGCTCTGGCTGCATAAGGTGGATTTGAAAAAGGGAATTGCGGATTAGCAAATGGATTCGCCCCTGATGGTGCAGGATAGGTTCCATCTTCATTTTGATATGGCGGGCGATTGTGACGTGCTACTAACGTTCTCATGATTTCATTCCAGCGAAGAACACCTCCAGCACTCCAATATTTTATGATGCTTTTTTGTTCTTCTGTTAGGTTGGCTTGATAGCTTTTTATTTCGTTAATTTCTCTGGTAAATGCTGGTGTATTTGTCGCTACGGGCACATCCAAAGGGAATTCGTCTGGAGACGTTAATAAAAAGGGTTTCCATGTGCCTGCCAGTTCATCCGCTTTGGTTGGATTTAAGGCGTGAAATTGTTCGTTGCGTTCTGTAATATCATCACTGCAAGAATAGGTACAGGCAAGAAACAAAGCGAGTAGGCTAGTGTGGGCTTTTTTATGTATCTTATTTTTCATCTTGATTGCTTGTTTTATTAAAATTAACCACATAGAATATACCGCCATAAAAAGTGTCTGATTTTCCAACATTTCTTCCTTCGGCAACATAGTTATACCCTCCTATAAGAGACAATTCTGGAATTTTTTTGAACGTGTATTTAGAATTAACACCGTATTTTATTGCATTCATGGTGTTACTTGGGAAAGGCATGTTGTTTTTGGTAATGTCAAATCCCCCCGATTGTGTAACCCAATTGTCTATTACGAATTCAGCAATCAATCTGTTGGAGCGATATCCTACTCTAAAATTTACTGAAACGGCATCAGGCATATCTACTTTATTGGTGTAATGAATTTCGTTAGTGAGGTAGGAATTTCTATCAATAGTAATATTGGCTCTTTTTATATAAGCCCCTGATAGCGTTGTGAAAAAATTTCCTCTTTGAAAATCTCCCATTACTCTTAAAGAAGCTGTTTTGCTTTGTAAGCCAATACTTAGTGGTAAGTAGTCGGCGGTATAATCAGTGACCGGAGTCGAAAGGCTTCCTATGGCATATACGGAGTAGGTTGATTCTCCAGTCGTTTTTTCAATTGGCATATATTTTACAGTCAGTGATACATCCTGTATTCCTTTTGCTCCTTTCATGGTTCCTGCAGAAGCTTTTGTTGCTACATACGGGAGGTTAAAAAGGATATTTAATTTGTCTGAAATACCGTAATTCCCCATAATCCCTAAGGATTGTGTAGATACCGTTCCCAGATTTAGATTTTCTCTTTTAAAAGTTCCTTCCCAATACTCGTTCCAACTACTGTATTGGTAGACTGTCCCAAAGCAAAAATTGTTTTTGCTCATCATGATGCCATCAATCTCTGTTTGTGCATTTATAAATAGTGGCATTAATAGCAGGCAACTCAAATACATTTTTTTCATTGAGTAAAATAGTTTTTGGTTAATTATTTTGTGGTTATTAGTTTAGGAGGATTTTTTTTAAACTTATTTTGGCATCGTTACCTTCATTTTTTTGGTTAAATCAAATCGGTACGAGTATCCGGCGTTAATAGAATAATCTGCAAAAGCAGCATCTCCTTGTACGTGTACATATTTGCTCGGGTCTGTGATTACAGAATTTTGTAAGTTCTGGCTGGCAATGTCCGCTGCGCTTTGGATGCGATTTTTAACTACGTTATAAGGTATAAACAGGCTAAATCCATGTTTTCCTAATCGATAGGAGAAGCCGTATTCAACCGCAATGACATATCCCGGGCGACGGTAAGCAACCTGCCCTCCAAAAGCATCATAAGCAGGGATGCCTTCAAATCTTCCTGCCAGCGATACAGTGAAATTTTCTTTTTTGTCTACGGCAGCCATGAATCCTGCACGGCCAAAATATTGATCAGGGCTTGCGTAGATTTCATATCCTTCCAGTCCTGCTTTTGGCGCCGATTTGAAAGTGCCATTAGATTCTCTGGGATTAAATAAGTAATATCCATTTGCAAAACCATAAAGACGTCCCGTTAATTGTCTGAATGCTTGAATTTCTACTGAGAAGCCCACACCTCCGTCACCTGGCTGAATGGCCTGATCCATAACAACACTTTTGGTTGTGCCGTCAGTTTGTGGTGCATCATCCATTTCGTCATGGCTTCCGTTATTTAACTTTACACCTAAGCCCAACATTATGTTTCCTTTGTCTGCTTTTATGGGGTCAATAAACCAAAAGTTGACACTTAATCGGGCATCAGCAATCCCATCAGCATATACGCTATAACGTAATGTGTCGATTACGGGTGTTTTTTGTCTTAGTACTTGTGAGCGTTCATTGTTTACATAAGGTAATGTGGCATTCAACTGAATGCGGTTGGTTAATCCGTATGAAATATTTAAGTCGACAGCATGGGAATAGATATTCACTGCATTGCCACGCTCTTTGCCATTTGCGTCATGTCCACCTCTGGTTGTTTGGCGGTGCAGTTGTTCTTCCGTGCCAACAAAATGTCTCCAAGAGTGGAAATAGCGATAATTAGCACCTACTTGAAATTCTCCTTCGCTTAGATTATAAGAATTTGAAGAATTCATGTTTTGTCCTCCCATTTGGCGGACAGCTACGCAGCCTTGGGCATTAATTTTTTCTGTAAAAAGAATAGTTGAAATACATGTTATAAAAGTAAATGCTGCGGATAAAAGAGATAGTTGTTTCATAATTAATTGATTCTTTGTTTTTTTAGTATAGTTAATAATTGATTACACTTTTTCTGGTCAGAAAAAAAGTTGATACGTGGAATAGCTACATTTGAATATAGTCTGGCCAAAATTATATGTTTGTTCTCGTTGGAATTACCAAAAAGGATAAACAGAAAATGGTTAGTACTAGGATTTAATAAATAGATTCGAATTATCTGAAAGCTCAGAATGTTTCAGTCTATTGCCGAAAAACACGTTGAATGCTAAGCAATTTAGAATTGATGGATTATGGCTTTGAATGCTATTTTTCAATATGAAATGAATTGAGAATGTAGCATCAATTTGATAAAAGCCAATTTCAGGTATTCGTTTTGTCATAGGACAACGAATCAAAGTTTTTCGGCAATAGAAAAATAGAATTAAACGAAATCCGGTGGTGAGTAGGATAAATTATAATATCCTGCATGGATTGCTTCTTTTGTAACTATATCGAAGGTAGTAGTTTCAATTGATTTTTTTGGAGTAAAAGATATATCTGTCCCATCATTGGCGACGTAGTCTTTTATGAAAGACTTTAATAATTTTTTTACGGGAGTATTTTTAGATGAACTGTTGTTGAATAATTGATTGTCAACAATGTCATTCAGGTTTTTGCCTACTTCATCTTGATGTGAATTGGGAAGATAATATAAACTTAATATGTTGTTTTGAATTCTTTTCTTAAAAACATGGTATGTTTTATTGTGGATAGTTACATTTTCGTTTACATATTCAAAATCAGTGTCTTCGATAAAAGAGTATAAAGAAGCATTGAGATGAATTACTTTAAATTCTGAAACTTCATTTTTTTCCATAGACGCTACCCATGCCTGCTCTTCTTGTTGAGCAAACATCAGATAATATCCAAGTACATTGTAGAACAATGTAACTAGCAGAAAAAGTGATGCAATTCGTTTCATAGTTGCCGAAAATAGAAAATAAATTTCAAGTTAAATGATTTTGATACCAAAAGTATGGTAAAATCAAGTCGAAAAGGTTTTCGAAAATTATATTTCATATAATTTATCGTTGTTTTTTTTATTTAAGTATAAAATAATCCATAAAATAATACTTAAATAAGAATCAAAATTGTCAATTAAAAAGAAACAATTCACTTACGCTATTTCTATCATAAAAAAGTTGCTTATTTTTGGTGTCATGAAAAAATTTCCCGAAAATCTTTTTAAAAAACTCGAAATAAGAAAACAAAACAATTCACTGAGACAATTGCCCTCGGCAAATGAATTAATTGATTTTGCATCCAATGATTATCTCGGATTGTCCCAATCAGAAGCCATTTTTCAAGCGACTCATCAGTATTTAATTGAAAAAAAGATAACTCAAAATGGAGCGACAGGTTCCCGGCTAATCTCAGGAAACCACAAAGTTTATCAAGAAGCGGAAAATTATATCGCAAAATTTCATCAATCGGAATCGGCTTTGATTTTCAATTCAGGTTACGATGCCAATGTGGGTTTTTTTAGTTCCGTTCCTCAAAAGGGAGATTTGATTTTGTATGATGAACTTTCACATGCTTCTATTCGGGACGGAATCCAGCTTTCGAATGCGAAGGCTTATAAATTCAAACACAACGATTTTGAAGACCTGGAAAAAAGACTTCGACAGGCTCAGTCTGATAACTTTATTGCAGAAGTCTATATCGTCACCGAAAGTGTTTTTTCCATGGATGGAGATTCGCCTAATTTGGAAGAATTAGTGGCGCTTTCAGAAAAATATGGTTGTCTTTTGGTTATTGATGAAGCACATGCTTTGGGGGTTTTTGGCGAAAGTGAGGAAGGTTTGGCTCAAATGTTGGGTTTACAGGATAAAATTTTTGCCCGAATCATGACTTTTGGCAAAGGATTAGGCTGTCATGGTGCTGCCATTTTAGGGTCGGTTGAATTGAGGGATTATCTAGTCAATTTTGCACGAAGTTTTATCTATACCACGGGGCTTTCACCACATGCTGTAGCGACAATTCTAATTGGGTATCAGTATCTAGAAAAAGAAAACAAGGATATTATGTTGTTACGTGAGAATATCATTCATTTCAATCAGCAGAAAAATTTGTTGGGTTTAAAACCAATGTTTGTCAGAAGTAAATCTGCAATCCAATCTGCAATTATTCCCGGTAATGAAAACGTAAAAACGATTGCTTGTCAGTTTCAAGAAAAGGGATTTGATGTCAAAGCCATTTTATCGCCTACCGTTCCTGAAGGGCAGGAACGATTGCGGTTTTGTTTACATAGTTTCAATACAAAGGAAGAAATCTCGGAAGTATTGGGGTTGTTGGGTAATTTTGTGTTTTAAAAACGTATGGAGGATATTTTCGAATTAATAGGAAGTTATCAATATTCATCAGAAGCAATAATTTTAAAAGGAAAATTAGAATCTGAAGGAATTGAGGTTTTTATGCGTGATAATAATACAGTGGACGCAAATCCATTATATAGCAATGCCATTGGTGGAGTAAAATTATTGGTAAAACGGAATGATTATCTTAAAGCAAAGGATGTTATTTCTCAAGTGAGCCAATATTCATTAGATAATAACAGTAAATTACTAAAATGTCCAAATTGCGGTGCTGAACAAATTGATATGGTTACCTCAATAAAAGATTTGAAATCGCTGTTTGCATTTACTTTTTCAATGTTTTTAGGTTCGTTACCATTTTATTCAAAGCATAAATACAAATGTGGAAAGTGTAATTTTGAATTTAATTAAATGACATCTTTGTCAAAATTCAAAACTTTGACAAAGATTAAAGTCTATATATAAACAACTTTGTGTCTTTGTGCCTTCGTGGCCAAAAAAATATTTATGAAACTATTTATAACAGGAATTTCTACCGACGTAGGTAAAACCATTGCCTCTGCTATAATTGTGGAAGCACTTGAAGCAGGTTATTGGAAACCCATCCAAGCGGGGGAACTCGAAAATTCAGACAGTCACAAAATAAAAAAATACATTTCTAATTCGAAGACCCGGGTTTTTGAAAACAGTTATGCTTTAAAAACTCCGGCGAGTCCCCATTTGGCGGCAGAAATAGATGGGATCACTATAGATTTAAATAAAATTCAGGAGCCGAAGACGGATTGTCATTTGGTTGTTGAAGGTGCCGGGGGGGTTTTTGTCCCCTTGAATGAAAAAGAGTGTATCATCGATCTAATTCAACCGGATTATAAAGTGATTGTGGTGTCAAGGCATTATTTGGGAAGTATCAATCATACGCTATTGACTGTTGAAGCAATTCGGAATCGGGGTTTTGCCGTTGCCGGAATTATCTTCAGTGGCAATGAGAATAAATCGACTGAGGCATTGATTTTAAATAAAACAGGAATAAAATGCATTGGAAGAATTGAGGAAGAGCCCTATTTTGACCAAAATGTAGTCAAAGAATACGCCGATTTATTCCGGGAGGATTTATTGAATTTATAAGGCAATAGAATATGGAATAAAGAAAATAGACTTTCCTATCTTTGTCTAAAATTATGGAGTTTAGTCTTTGTTCTAGGCTCTATTTTCTATATTCTTAAAAAATGAGTCTAACGGAAAGAGATCAAAAATACATTTGGCATCCCTATACGCAACACAAAACGGCAGCGCTTCCTATTGCCATAAAAAGAGGCGAAGGAGTTTTGCTTTGGGATGAAAACGGGAAGGAGTATATTGATGCTATAGCTTCCTGGTGGGTGAATCCCTACGGGCATTCCAATACATTTATTGCCGATGCAATTTATAAACAACTCACGACCTTAGAGCATGTACTGTTTGGGGGGTTTACCCATGAGCCGGCTGTGCTTTTAGCAGAAAAACTGATGGCTATTTTGCCAAAGAATCAGCAAAAAATATTTTTCTCGGACAATGGTTCGACTTCCGTTGAAGTGGCCATAAAAGTGGCGTTGCAGTATTTCTTCAATAAAGGAGAGAAGAAAACGACCATAATTGCTTTCGAAAATGCTTTTCATGGCGATACTTTTGCAGCTATGGCAGCAAGCGGAATTTCCTTTTATACCCAGGCTTTTCAAGGAATGTTTATTGATGTGGTACGCATTCCGGTTCCGGTAAAAGGACAAGAACAAGCCAGTTTCGATGTGTTAAAAAAAGTGATTCAAGAGTACAATTGTGCAGGATTTATCTTTGAGCCCTTGGTGCAAGGAGCTGCCGGAATGGTGATGTATGAGCCTGAAGCATTAGATGAATTAATCAAAATTTGTCGTGAGAATAATGTTTTGACTATTGCCGATGAAGTGATGACGGGTTTTGGTAAAACGGGGAAGACTTTTGCATGTGATTATCTAACCGAAAAACCGGATATGATGTGTTTGTCTAAAGCCTTAACGGGAGGAACCATTCCGATGGCTATTACCACTTTTGCCCAAGAAATATTTGATGCTTTTTATGACGAGGATATCAACAAGGCCTTGTTTCACGGACATACTTTTACCGCTAATCCTACGGGTTGTGCCGCGGCATTAGCCAGTTTAGAGTTGTTGAAAACTCCAGAAATGCAAGATAATCTGGTTCGTGTAAACGCCAATCATTTGGTATTTCAAGAACGCATCAACAGCCATCCAAAAGTAACGACTACCCGGGTTTTAGGGACCATTTTTGCATTGGAAATAAAGAAACAAAATGAAGAGAGTTATTACGGAACGATGCGCACTAAATTATATAATTTCTTTATCGAAAACGGAATTATTCTACGGCCTGTGGGGAATATCGTTTATGTTTTACCGCCTTATATCATTACGGATGCACAATTACAAAAAGTGTACAAAGTGATCGAAAAAGCATTGGAAATAGTTTAAATTTGCAGAAAATCAATAGACACGAATTTCGCAAATTTCCACAAAGTATTTTTTAATTCGTGTAATTTAAGAAGTATGAATTTGTGCTAATTCGTGAAATTAGTGTTTAAAAAGAACAGCCTTGTCAAAAATTATCTCCATAATATCACTAGCATCCATTTCTCCATTAGGAAACGACCCTAAAACCATTTGGGAAAATTATCTTTCTGAAAAGCACTGTTTCTCTAAAAAGTATTTAGATAATCAGGAAACTTGGGTTGCTTCTTTGGACGAGGATTCAAGGAAAATGGTGACTGAATTACAAGCATCGGATATCAAATACAAATCATTAGATAAGTCGGTTTTGTATGCTATGGTGGTTTCGCGTCAGGCGATACAAAATGCAGGCTGGACAAAAGAAGATGTTTTCGGAATCAATATCGGTTCTTCCCGTGGTGCGACTGATTTATTTGAGAAACATTTTCAAGAGTATCTAGAATCCGGGAAAGCACAAACTTTGGCTTCGCCAACTACTACTTTAGGAAATATTTCTTCTTGGGTGGCCCATGATTTACAAAGTTCAGGACCGGAAATTTCACATTCTATTACCTGTTCCACCGCTTTGCATTCGCTGTTGAATGGTGTGGCCTGGCTTCGTGCCGGAATGTCGGATAGATTTTTGGTTGGAGGCAGCGAAGCACCGCTGACGGACTTTACCATTGCGCAAATGCGGGCATTGAAGATTTATTCTCATAGTGAGGAAGCGTATCCAAATCAGGCGCTGAATTTAGAGAAAAAACTAAATTTGATGATTCTGGGTGAAGGGGCAGCAGTTTGTTGTCTCGAAATTGGGGAAAAAGACAATGCTTTGGCTTTTGTCGAGGGAATAGGATATGCTACCGAAATTCTAGAACATAACATTTCTATTTCAGCTGAGGCGACTTGTTTTCAGAAATCAATGAAAATGGCTTTGCAAAATACGAATTTGGAAGATGTTGATGCCATTGTGATGCATGCCCCGGGAACTAAAGCGGGAGATTTAACCGAGTACAAGGCAATTCAGAAAATTTTCGGCGAAAGCCTTCCACGGCTAACTACAAATAAGTGGAAAATTGGCCACACTTTTGGTGCTTCGGGAATCTTGAGTTTAGAATTGGCTGTCTTGATGATGCAACACAATCAATTTATCGGAGTCCCTTTTGCAAAAGCGCAAACAAAAACAAAACCGATTCAGAAAGTACTGGTCAATGCAGTAGGTTTTGGCGGTAATGCGGTGAGTGTTTTGTTGAGTATTCCTCCCCCAAGCCCCTCCGAAGGAGGGGAAACTGTGACTTAGAAACTTTAAGGTTAGTTTTTCGGACACAGATTGGAGTAATTCAAGAAATTATAAAAAAAAATCTAGTGAACTTTGCGATGAAACTTTGCCTCCTTGCAGTTAAAATGGCACGCAAATAACACAGATTTGAGCAGATTTTTACTTTTTTGGTTTTGTTAAGGCTCTCTATAGACTGAATACTCAGAAACTGATCACTGATCATTAATTTCCAAGTCTCGGACTTTTTCATAAACGAGATTGCTTTCGAATCCTTTTCGAAGCATAAAGTCGCAAAATTTCTTCCGTTTTTTTAGTGTATTGGTTTCTCGTATGCTTTCCCAATTTCTTTCGGACAAAGAATGAAAGGTGGCTGTGTATTCTTCCGGTGTAATTTCTTTTAAAGCAATGTTAATCAGTGTTTGATTGATGCTTCTGAATTTTAATTCATTAGTAATTCTAATTTTTCCCCAATGTTTGATGCGGTGTTTGCCTCTGGCAAAGCTACGGGCAAAGCGTTCTTCATTCAGGAAATTTTCTGCAATAAGATGTGCCATAATAGAATCGATTTCATCCCACGTTACTTTCATACTGCGCAATTTTGCTGTTACTTCTTGATGGCAACGCTCCTGATAGGCGCAAAAATGCTCTATTTTTTGGAGGGCTTCTTTTATGGAAAAAATCTCTTTCATTTCAGGGTTGAAATTTACGTATTTAAAAATTAATTTATGGAAGTGTTTTTTAGACAGATAGGGTTTTTCTCTACAAGTGGTTATTTAACTAAATAATTACGTATAGATACGTATAGATACGTATAGATACGTAAAGAATTGTTGTATGGCGATTAAATATGCTATTGAACGGTAATATTTTTTTATTGTTTGATTTTTTTGTCATTTCGACGGTTAATTGCTGGTTTTTGTGCCAATTATGCAATTAAAAAATGATTGACCACGAATCTTTAACTGTTTTATGAAAATACTTTTACCTACGTTTAATTTATATATAGTATTGTTTTTTTCGTTATTGTTTTCTTTGAATGGAAATGCACAGTGTTCAATTACTACAACTAGAAATACAACCGGATTAGTTTGTGGGACTTCACCCATAAGCAGTTGTGGGGGCATTTTGTATATTGGTGATGGCACTAATGCTATGACCTTGACAATGACCTCCAATTTAGATCTTTCTTGTTTAGGTCCTATGCGATTTATTATTAGAAATGGTGCTGTGGTAGATTTTTCCTCGGGAAATTATGATTTGCAACTGGCTGAAGGATCTTCAATAGAAATAGAACAGGGTGGACAATTAGGGGCAGCGTCAAATTGTAGTGCTTCAGATTTGATTAAAATAGGAACTGTAAAGGTTGCTTCTTGTAATGGCGAAGGAGGAGGTGTGTTAGCAAATTTCCCTGGTTTAGTTGCCAATGGGGGGTATAGTTCGATTAGTGTTGCAACTCCAGCTCCAGTTTGTAACTCAGGGAGTTTTGAAATTGCAGCAACTGCTAATCCTTCCAGTGGAGCTACATATAAATGGTACACTACGCCAAGTGGAGGTTCTCCAGTTTATACGGGGAATCCATATATTACAGATGTTATTTCTACCACCACAACTTATTATGTAGAAGCAGTGTATAGCGGATATACTACTGTAAGAAAAGCGGTAACTGCTGCGGTTAATCCAAATTTACCGGCAAGCGTAAGTATTTCAGCTTCTGCAAATTCAGTTTGTTCGGGAGTATCAGTAACTTTTACAGCAACTCCAATAAATGGGGGAGCAGCTCCATCTTATCAATGGAAACTAAACGGCGGAAATATTGGTTCAAATTCGGCCACTTATACAAATGCAGCATTGGTAAATGGGGATATTGTTGCTTGTGTGATGACCTCCAATGCGACTCCTTGCTTAACAGGTTCGCCTGCGACTTCAAACAGCATTACGACAACGGTTTTAGCTCCTCCGTCGGCTCCAGTTGTGGGAACGATAACCCATCCTAGCTGTAGCACATCTAAAGGGAGTTTGGTTTTAACCGGTTTGCCGTCAGTGCCATGGGTTTTATATCAAAACAAAACTACCGGGGGACAAGAGACTTATAATGGTAATGGTACTGAAAGCAGTTTTGAAGTGACCGGATTAGAAAGTGGGATTTACTATTTTAATGTGTCTAATGGTACTTGTTTGTCTCCGCAGTTAGCTAATGTCGTGATTAATCCTTCGCCAGCTACCAAAACCTGGAATGGTACAGCATGGTCACCGGATCCCTCAGTAGCTCCAACAATTGAGAATAAGGTGGTGTTTAACGGGAATTATAGCTCTTCATCAAATTTGGATGCTTGTTCCTGCGATGTAGGTAATGCTGTTGTTACGTTCAATTCCGGGCATGCCTTAAAGGTGGTTAACGATGTTAATGTGGCCGGTAATGGTACTTTAACTTTCGAAAACAACGCGAGTTTAGTACAAGTTAATAATGCTGCTGTAAATTCCGGGAATATAAATTATAAGAGAAATACAACATCTATATTAAATACCGATTATGTCTATTGGTCGTCACCAGTTGCAGGATTCACTTTGGGAGGGATTCAAACGGGAACTTTGTATTATTCGTTTAATGCTACGGGTAACTCTTGGGTAGGAGGCTCGGCCAGTACCGTGATGACTGCCGGTAAAGGATATATCGTTAGAGGAGCAGGAACAGGATTTACTACTGGTGTTCCTTTTGTTAAAACAGTTACATTTACCGGGCAACCTAATAACGGTGAGTTTACTGCTGCAATTGGCGGAGCAAATACCTTCAATCTTATCGGAAATCCGTATCCTTCGGCCATAGATGCTGATGCGTTTCTAACGGCCAATGCAGAAGTCTTGGATGGTTCTTTGTATTTTTGGACTCATAATACCGCTATACGATTGGCTTCTGAACTCAACGCAGGGACAGCAGGCTCGGGTGTTTATGCGTACACATCAGATGATTATACTATTTATAATTTGACGGGAGGAACAGTGGCTGTTAGTGGAGGAACATCACATAATGGAAGCATTGCTGCGGGGCAGGGTTTTATGGCTAAGGGTTATTCAGTAGGAACAGCAGTCTTTGATAACAGTATGCGATTGGGTTCTGGAGGTGCTGTATTAGATAATACCCAATTTTTTAAACAAACCCGAACTTCAAAAACGACCACTAAAGTTGAAAAGAACAGGATTTGGCTGAATCTGACCAATGCACAGGGTGCTTTCAAGCAGATGTTAGTGGGTTATATCACCGGGGCAACAAATGATTACGATCGTGTTTATGATGGTGTAAGTAATAATGGCAACAAGTATATTGATTTTTACAGTGTAAATGAAGATAAAAATTTAACCATACAGGGAAGAGCTTTGCCGTTTGAAGCTGCAGATGAAGTGCCGTTGGGGTATAGTTCTACAATAGCGGGAGAATTTACTATTAGTATTGATAAAGCTGATGGATTGCTAAAGAATCAGAATGTTTTTCTTGAAGATAAAGTGTTCGGCGCTATTCATAATTTAAGATTGGGTTCTTATACATTTACTACCGATAAAGGAACTTTCAAAGAGCGTTTTGTGTTGGTGTATCGAAACAAAAATGAAGTGATTGAGGAGGAAGTAATTCCGGGCGTAGGTACAGAAGTATTGGTATCGGTAAAAAACAGGGTGATTACTATTTATTCTCCGGTGAAATTGATAGATAAGGTTATCGTATATGATGCTTCCGGAAAGAAGATCTATCAAAAAGAAAAGGTCAATTTAAATGAATTAGAGATACTTCATTTACAATCGATTCATCAGGTATTGATTGTTACAGTTTTCTTGGAAGATAAAACAACAGTTGCCAAAAAGATTATGTTCTAAGAGCTTTTAAATCATAAAAAAAAATCTCCTTCTGAAGAATCAGAAGGAGATTTTTTTTGTTCAATAAATTAAATAGGATGCTGAATTTTAATTGGATGTAAAATCACTAAAAGTGGGTATTGTAAGAAAAATACAGGCGTTGTATTTTTATATGTGAACAAGTGGTACACATATAAAATGAAGTCATGAAAATTAAAATACGGAATATTATAATCATTTTTTTAGTAATGGTTTGTCATTCGCATGCACAGGCTATTTTTGAAAACCCTATAAACGATACTAGTCCCAATACGTTCAATCCGTATATCAACGGGCAGCTTGTTGATGCAAATATTGTTGTTTCGGGGATAGGAAGGGGAACCGGTATTAACGGTAATACCGCAAACGACAGATATAACGCCAGGGATTGGTTTTCCGGGTCATTAGATGCAAATGATTATTTTGAGTTTAGCTTAGCGCCAAAATCCGGGTACCAGATTGATTTTTTGAGTTTGGTTTATAAAGCGCAAGTTTCCAGTCAAGGACCGGTTTATTTTGCTTTGAGGTCAAGTGTAGATGGTTTTACAACCGATATCAATTTGCCGATCATAACAAATTCAGGTGTAGAAGTCGTGCCTTTGGCTATAGACTTATCTGCGGTTGAATTTCAAAATTGTACAAGTCTGATAACTTTTAGGTTTTATGCTTGGGGAGCGATCGCAACGACAGGAACTTTTAGCATTAATGAATTTGCATTTAATGGAGTTGTCAGTTGCGAAGCAGTGTCACCAAGTATAGGTGCAATTGTTTATCCTAAATGTAGTAAGACAACCGGAAGTATTGAATTAACAGGATTGCCCACTGCGGGATTTTGGGATTTATATCAAAATAATGTTTTAATTGTTGCTGGTGGGTCTGGTGCCAGTTTCAATGTAGAAGGACTTGCTGTTGGTGATTATAGTTATAGTGTGTCAAATGGATTTTGTGTTTCGCCTGTTTCTGATGAGGTTTCTTTACAGCCGTTAACCACCACTTGGAATGGAAATGCTTGGTCTGATGGAGTTCCTACAAGTGAATATGATGTCGTTTTTAATGGTAATTATGCCTCGACTACAGATGTGGTGGGTTGTTCCTGTAGGGTGAAATCGGGAATGGTTACTATAAATTCGGGTCATACCTTGCGTTTGGATAATGAAGTTGTGGTCTCAGGAGGTGGTTCTTTATTTTTTGAAAATAATGCAAGTCTGATTCAAATAAATGATGTGGCTGTTAATTCGGGTAGTATAACGTACAAAAGGATAACTACACCAATATTAAGAACAGATTATACGTACTGGTCTTCTCCCGTCGATAATTTTAATTTAGGTGGAATTACTCCTGGAACATTGTATTATTCGTTTAATGCAGCGGCCAATTCGTGGACTTGGGCACCTTCCGGGACAAAAATGGATGTAGGTAAGGGATATATCGTTCGCGGGCCTTCAAATTACAGTACGACTACTCCCGCCACTTTTTTGGCTACTTTTATTGGGAAACCAAATAACGGAATGGTATCTGTTCCGATAGCGTCCACAGCGACTTTCAATCTTGTTGGAAACCCCTATCCGTCAGCAATTGATGCCGATATTTTTATAAATACAAATGCAGGAATTATCGATGGGACTTTATATTTCTGGACTCATAATACGCCTATTGCCAATAATGTATACAGTTCTGATGATTATGCCGTGTATAATTTATCAGGTGGTGTTGGTACCAGGGCTTCTGTGTCATCAGGGGTAAATAACACGATACCCGATGGCAAAATTGCTTCAGGGCAGTCTTTTTTTGTGACTAGCGTGAACGGAGGCGGAACTGCTGCTTTCAATAACAGCATGCGTGTTATTGGAGATAATGCCCGTTTTTTTAAATTGGAACCCATTAGAGGACAGGATAATCGAACGGTGAAGAAAAACCGGATCTGGTTGAATCTGTTGAATAGCCAAGGGGCTTTCAAACAAACTTTAATAGGGTATATAGAAGGTGCAACTAACGATTATGATTCCAGTTTTGACGGAGAAAGTCAAGGAGGGAACAAATATTTGAATTTCTATAGTATTCATCAGGATAAGAATTTTGCTATCCAGGGGAGGGCTTTGCCGTTCAAGAAGACTGATATAGTTCGGTTAGGGTTTAGCACGACTATTGAGGGTATTTTTACCATAAATATTGACGCCGTTGACGGATTGTTCTCCAGACAGGAGGTGTTTGTCGAAGATCGGTTAAATGATGTAATCTTTGATCTAAAAAGCGGAAGTTATACGTTCGATACAAAGGCTGGTGTTTTTGATGACCGTTTTGTTTTGCGTTATACCGATAAGCCTATCATGCCGGCTGTGGTTGAAAGGACTGAAGATTATATCCGGGTCATTAACAAGAATAAACAAATTCAAATCAATTCAGAGGGAGGTAAGATAGATAAAGTTACAATATATGATTTGTCGGGAAGGAAAATATATCAGAGAAATAATGTGGATGCCATTGTGTTTTCTGTTTCTTGCTTAGTTTCACATCAAGAAGTATTGCTGGTCAAAATTGTGTTGCAAAGTGGTCATACGGTTGTCAGGAAAATGCTGTATTGAAATGATAAAAAAAGACATAAAAAAAGACATAAAAAAACACCATCTCATTAATTGCAGATGGTGTTCGTTGTATATGTTTATGAAGTTTATTTCTCTTTGTTCGAGGCTTCCAAATTTCGTTCAATAGTATGTCCGGGACGGGACCATTTTGGTTTTTCGCCTAATGGTGCGAACTTTGAATCTTCGGCTTCTACAGTGGTAGGTTGCATTACTTTAATGAATGGTTTTTGAGGATTCAATCCCAGCATTTCAAACATTTTCATGTCCTCATTCACATCCGGGTTAGGAGTAGTCAACAATTTGTCTCCTGCAAAAATCGAATTGGCCCCTGCAAAGAAACACATCGCCTGTCCTTCGCGACTCATATTCATCCTTCCTGCTGATAAACGCACCTGTGTTTCCGGCATAACGATTCGGGTGGTGGCTACCATTCGAATCATTTCCCATATTTCTACCGGTTTTTCTTCTTCTAATGGAGTTCCTTCAACGGCTACCAAAGCATTGATGGGCACAGATTCCGGTTGTGGATTCAAGGTGGAAAGGGCCACCAGCATCCCTGCCCGGTCTTCGATGCTTTCCCCCATTCCGATGATTCCGCCACTGCAAACCGTAACGTTGGTTTTGCGGACATTTTCAATGGTTTGTAAACGGTCTTCAAAACCACGAGTCGAAATCACTTCTTTGTAATATTCTTCAGATGTGTCTAAATTGTGATTATAGGCATATAATCCGGCTTCTGCCAGACGTTGCGCTTGATTTTCGGTAATCATTCCAAGTGTACAGCATACTTCCATGTCCAGTTTGTTGATGGTACGAACCATTTCCAATACCTGGTCAAATTCCGGTCCGTCTTTCACATTTCTCCAGGCAGCTCCCATACATACGCGGGAAGAACCACTAGATTTGGCACGCAAAGCCTGTGCTTTTACCTGACTAACCGACATTAAATCATTTCCTTCAATTTCGGTATGGTATCTTGCTGCCTGTGGGCAATAACCACAATCTTCCGGACATCCGCCCGTTTTAATAGATAAAAGTGTTGAAACTTGAACAACGTTTGGATCATGATGTGCCCTGTGTATAGAGGCTGCTTCGAAAAGCAAATCCATCATGGGTTTATTGTAGATTGCAATAATTTCTTCCTTAGTCCAATTGTGTTTTGTGATACTCATCGATGCGGTTTTTGATGGGTCAAAAGTAATCAAATTGTTATTAAGAAGCAATGCAATACGATTGAAAAGCTGATAGAAGGGATTATTTATTGGCTCAGGTTTGGTTTAGAATTCTACACTTTTGTGTATTTTGCTTTGGCTTCTAAAAAGAACAGCCATAAATCACCCGGATTTTCACAGATTGATTTGTGTATTCGGGTAATTTGTGGCTTATGTTTAAGGCTATACCGGGCAGGTTTCCCGTCTTTCAGTCCATAAGTGGTTTAGTCCCAGTTAATCGGTTGTGAATTGGTCGTTCCAATATAATACTAATAACATGGTGACAATTACGGATGAGGCAATACCTTCAAAAAGCAGGCTGATGGAATACGCATTAACAGAAGGGTTTCCGCCAAATAAAAAGGTTTTGGATAATGATTTTACATAGGCATCACCACCTTTTAAATTGCTGTAAATTACTAATCCTATGATGCTTAAAAACACTCCCACAAGTGAAGTAAACATTGCTGAAACGGCATTCGATACAAAATTTTTTTTCCCCTCGGCAAGATTCATTACAATAGTCCTGTTTACCCCGTAAAAAACAAAGAGGATGTTAACTAACCTCAAATAATACAAATCAGCTAAACCTGTTGCATTCATCAGTAAAAAATAGGCTCCAATTCCGACGAAAATAATACTTCCGTTGATTAATTCTTTTGATGGTTTCATGCGAATAGTTTTAAAAATTTATACAGATTCATTTAAAAAAAAACTCAAAATCACAAGCGCATTTCTCCATGAATCCATATCCGGATTGGATCTTGTCTCATAGAAATAATTCATTAGATGACTGAAAAAAAGCTGTTTTTTGGCAGTAAATTAAGGTTGTGAATTTAATTTTTATCCGTAGCATATCGGGTTTCCCAATACAGCATAAGTATAAAGGTAACGATTACTGCAGAAACGATTCCTTCAAAAAGTAAGCTGATGGAATAGGTCATTACAGACGGGTTTCCGCCAAACAGGAAAGATTTTGACAAGGATTCTACATAGGCATCACCACCTTGCAGGTAGCTGTAAAGGATAAGTCCTATAATACTCAAAAATACTCCTGTCAGTGAGGTGTATAATGCCGAAACAGCGTTGGATGCCAGAATGGTTTTGTTCTCGGCATAATTGGCCTTTAGTGTTTTATTGGTTCCATAGAAAACAAATAGGATGTTGAACAGTCTTAGAAATAGCACATCTGCCAAACCTAAAATTTCCATTAATAAAAAATAAAACCCGATCCCGATAAAAATAATGCTTCCGTTGTATAATTCTCTAGGTAGTTTCATATGCTTGGTTTTAAAAAGTTGAAAAATTACTTCTTTGATAAACAGGGATGTACCTATCAAATTTACATAAAAAATACCAATATTTTTAAATTGGAGGAATGTTTTTACTGCTCGGAAGAAAGATTTTTTAAATAGGCTATCGCACTATTTTTATCTTTTTCAATTTGTTCTTTCAGTAATTCAATGGAATTGAATTTTTGCTCCGGACGAATATAATGAAGTATCGAAACGGCTATTTTTTGATTGTAAAGATTGGAATTGAAGTCTAAAAAGTGAATTTCTATGGATAAACGATCGTTGCCAACCGTGGGGTTGTATCCGATGTTCATGATGCCAAAATAGGTTTCTTCGTTGAGAATGCTTTTTACGACATAAACTCCATTCAAGGGGATTAGTTTGTAATCTTCATCTATTTTTAAGTTGGCGGTTGGGAAACCTATGGTTCGTCCCAATTTTTTTCCTTCGGTAATAGTGCCTGTTAAAAAATAATCGTATCCCAAATAGTCATTGGCCAAATCCATTTTACCTTCGGAGAGTGCTTTTCTGATTTTGGTGGAACTTACTGATATGGCATCTATCTCCTGAACCGATATTTGTTCGACTTCAAAACCATATTGTTGTCCGAAAGTAATTAAATCATCAATATTTGCGGTGCGGTTTCTTCCGAATCGATGGTCGTAGCCGATGATGATTTTATGGATATGAAATTGATTGATAAGGACGGTTTTTACAAACTCTTCAGCGGTCAGTCTGGAGAAGCTTTCGTCAAAAGGATGGATAACCAGGTTTTCAACCCCTATTTTTTCCAGTAAATCTATCTTTTCAGAAATGGTGTTGAGTAGTTTTATTTCTGATTTTTCCTGTAAAACCATCCTTGGATGCGGAAAAAAAGTCAATACCAGGCTTTCATATTCCTTATTCTCGGTATTTTGAATAACACGCTGTAAGATTTTTTTATGACCAATATGGACTCCGTCAAAAGTGCCTAAGGTGAGGATGGTTTTTTTTGTGGAATGGAAATCGTTTATGGAATGAAAAATCTTCAAAGTAATGGTTTTATAATGCTGCAAATTTATACTATCTATTTTAAATCTGATAGTCAGGAGTAGTCAATTTTCATTCATTTTTAATCGTCTTTTGTTAAAAGATACCAAATAATGGATTAAAAGGAAGTCTTATAGGGGTAATTCCATAAAATTGGGGTATTGACACTTATAGATTAACTATAAATACTTTATTTTTGATGCTCAAATATTTCAGAAGATGAAAAAAAATATTTTAGTCTTATTTTTTGCCGTTTGGTGCGTGTGCATTCAGGCGCAAAATAAATCCCCATGGACAAGAGTAAATGCAGCAACTGTAACGACATACAATAAAAACACGAACAGGCCACATGCCGGCAAAGAATTGTTCTTTCGATTGGATGCAGCAATGCTTAAGCAATCTTTGATTGGTCTGCAAAGTGAGTCTTCTAAGAAAGTGAGTACTAAAATCGGTATTCCGAACAGCGATGGAGAACTGGAGCAATTTTTGGTTTGGGAATCTTCTAATTTTGATTTGGAATTACAGGCAAGATTCCCGGAGATTAGAGCTTATGCAGGAGTTGGAATTACAGATGCGAAGGCAACCTTGTATTTTAGTTTGTCACCAAAAGGAATTCAGACTATGGTTTTGAGAGCCGGAAATGCTTCAGAGTTTATCGAAGCTTCTGCTGAAGATGTTGCGTTGTACACTCTTTTTACATCTAAAAACAGGGCAAAAGGAACGTTGCCGTTTGCCTGCAAAACAAATGAGGTTACGTTAAATAAAGAATTGCTGAAATTAACAGCCAAAGAAAGTGCTAACAACAAAGTTTTCAAAACATTGCGTTTGGCGTTGTCTTGTACGGGAGAATATGCTGCAAAATTTGATGGAACAAAAGTAGGTGCATTGGCTGCTATGAATGCCACGATGACAAGAGTTAACGGTGTTTTTAACAGGGATTTGGCTGTTAAATTGAATTTAATTAACAATACCGATATTATTTACACAAATGCTGCTACCGATCCCTATTCTCCGTCTGATATAGGTGTTGGTACGGAAGAGGTTGATGGTACTTGGAGCCAGGAATTGCAAAATACCTTAACGAGTGTGGTGGGCGATGCCAATTACGATATAGGTCATTTGTTTGGTGCGTCAGGCGGAGGAGGAAATGCAGGGTGTATAGGTTGTGTGTGTGTCAGTGGAAAAGGGAGTGCGTATACTTCTCCGGCAGATGGTTCCCCCCAGGGCGATACTTTTGATATTGATTTTGTGGCTCATGAAATGGGGCATCAGTTGGGGGCCAATCATACTTTTTCGTACGAGCTGGAAGGAGCAGGCATGAGCATTGAGCCCGGAAGTGGCTCTACTATTATGGGATATGCCGGGATTACCACAGATTATAATGTTCAGTCGAATTCTGATGATTACTTTTCGTACGGCAGTATCAAACAAATTCAAAATAATTTAGCGACCAAAAGCTGTCCGGTGAGTACATCAATCAGTAATAATCCTCCAACAATCAGTGCAGGAAATGATTTTACGATTCCAAAAGGAACGCCTTTTGTTTTAAAAGGTACGGGTTCAGACAGTGATGGAGATTCGGTCACGTATTGTTGGGAGCAAATGGATTCGGCAACTTCTGCAGGTGGGGACAATAGTGTTGCTGTGCCCACCAAAACCAATGGGCCTCTTTTTCGATCCTTGTATCCTTCCGGAAGTTCAACAAGGTACATGCCTGCCTATGAAAGTGTGTTGGCTAATAAATTAAGCAGTAGATGGGAATCGGTTTCCGATGTTGCCCGAACATTGCATTTTGCGCTAACAGGCAGGGATAATGCGGCATTAGGGACGGGGCAAACCAATACGGATGAAATGATTGTGAATGTAAGCGGTACGGCAGGACCTTTTGCAATTACGTCTCAAAATGTGGAAAATTTAAGTTGGTTTCAAAATGCAGACCAAACGATAACCTGGAGTGTTAATGGTGCAAATGGTTTGCCGGGATCAGAAAATGTAAACATCAAGTTGTCTACAGACGGGGGGGTGACTTTTTCTACTGTTTTGGCGGCGAATACTCCCAACGATGGTTCTCAGACAATTAAAGTCCCTAATGTTACTGCTACACGTTGTCGAATTTTAATTGAACCGACCAATAATATTTATTATGCGATAAACAGTACTCCTTTTGCTATAGGATATACCATAGCATCGTCTTGTGATTCGTATTCTTTTGTCGCTCCATTTCCTATACCGGAACAGGCCAATTTTTTGACCAAAACCATAACAGTTCCTGCAACAACAGCCACTATTTCGGATGTTAATTTTAATGTGGATTTTACACATGCCTATTTATCTGACGTTCAGCTGGAAATTGTGAGTCCGCAAGGGACTGTGGTGAGTCTGTTTGACGAAGGCTGTGGTGAAAGGAATGGTACTTTGGTGTTGAACTATGATGATTTGGGAGGGGATCTTGCCTGTGGAGTCAATACCTTGCAAACGGTAGTTCCTTTTCAGTCATTGGCTACATTTAATGGTGAAAATCCGCAAGGAACCTGGGTTTTTAGAGTTCGTGACAGGTATTTGACTGACACCGGAACAATAAATTCGGCTTCATTGTCTATTTGTTCCCAAAAGTATACTTTGGCTGATCCGGAATCAGATGTCAATGATTTGGCTATGTTTCCTAATCCTAATAAAGGAAATTTTACGGTTAAATTTACCAGTAAAACGACTAATCCTATTACAATTACGGTTAATGATATTTTAGGAAGGAAGTTGTATGAAAGGGTATTTGAAAATAACGGGAATTTTGATGAAAACATACAATTGGATTCCTCTATTCAAGCGGGGATTTATTTGTTGACCGTTAGGGATGGCGGGGATAAAGTGGTGAAAAAAATAGTGATAGATTAGCCTTGTTTTTGGCTTGACAATAAAAAAGGAGAAGCAAACGCTTCTCCTTTCTATTTTCCGTTAAAACCGGTCATGGTGTTTTCTAATCCTGCGGTACCAAAAGATTTGATAACTTCTATAGCTACATCCAGCCTTTCCGGAAGTTTTTCTTTTTCGGTTTCGTCCCAGTCTCCCAATACGTAATCGATTTGTTTTCCTTTTTTGAATTCATCGCTAATGCCAAAACGGAATCGGGTGTATTGACTGGTATTCAGAATTAAATTGATGTTTTTTAGTCCGTTGTGGCCTCCGTCGCTTCCTTTGGGTTTGATGCGGATAGTGCCAAAGGGTAAATTTAAATCGTCTGTGATGACCAGGATGTTTTCGAGGGGGATATTTTCCTTTTCCATCCAATATTTTACCGCTTTTCCGCTCAAATTCATGTAGGTGTTGGGTTTCAAAAGGAAGAAGGTCCGCCCTTTGAGTTTGTATTCGGCTAGTGCGCCCAGTTTTGCGGTTTCGAAAGTGAGTCCTTCTTTTTTGGCTAAATGGTCTAATACTTTAAAGCCTATATTGTGTCTGGTATTGACGTATTCGGCACCAATATTACCGAGTCCTACAATTAAAAATTTCTTCATGTTGTCTATAGTGTCTGCTGTTTTTCTTGATACAAACAGTTTGGATATCCATTTTATCATGCTGCAAAAGTACGCTAATTTGAAAAAAGGCAAATTTGAAAATTTAAAAAATCTTTGTAAAAGTATTCTTTGTTGGTTTTTAGTCCCGACCTGTCTGCCGACAGGCAGGTGGAAAAGGAAATCCCACTGGCCACAGTGAGCGGATTGCAATGTACCGCGGGAAAGCTGAAGGAGGTAAGAATCTATTGTTTTACTACAGCGCAAAAAAAAGCACCAGTGTAAACTGATGCTTTCTTGAAATATGTTGAAAAAAAATTATTTTTTCTTTCCTTTTGCAGGAGCTTTTGCTGCTTTTGCTGCTTCTTGAGCTGCTTTCATAGCTGCACGAGAAATCTTCACTTGACAAATCACAGTGTTTTCTGGGTGCATAATTTTGAAGTTTGGTGTTGGCACTTTAGTAACGTATAATTTGTTACCCATGTCAAGCGGAGTGATGTCAGCCTCAACAAAATCAGGAAGATTTGCCGGTAAAGCTTTTACTCTTAATTTACGGTTGTTCAAACGTAAATCTCCACCTGCCATAACTCCTTTTGAGTTACCCACGATTTTTACAGGAACTTCAATAGTGATTTCTTTGTCATCATACAATTGAAAGAAGTCAATGTGTAAGACTTTGTCTGATACCGGGTGAACTTGAATGTCTTGTAAAATAGCATTGTATGATTTGCCGTTGCCCAATTCAATCACAACTGTGTGTGCGTTTGGAGTGTAAACCAAGCTTTTGAATGCTTTTTCTTCTGCTGAAAAATGCACTGGTTGATCTCCTCCGTATAACACGCAAGGAACCGCTCCAGCATTACGTAAGGCTTTAGTAGCAACTTTGCCCACGCTTTCTCTTTCTGATCCTTTAATTGTAATTGATTTCATTGTAAAAATATATAGTTGTTAAAATTATACTTGTTTGTGTCTTCAGGATTTTGCTTTCATCCCTTAGACATAGCGATTACATGATAAATTTCCCGCTAATAGAATTGTTATGGTGTACCATGTGCATTACTTCGGCAAAAAGAGACGCACAGCTTAATACTCTTATTTTGTTTGATTCTCTCTTTAATGGGATAGAGTCGGTAACGATTAATTCCAGTAATTTAGAATTCTCTATTTTTTCGTAAGCACCTCCGGATAATATTGGGTGTGTGCAGATGGCTCTTACGCTCAAGGCTCCTTTTTCCATCATCAAATCGGCGGCTTTCGCCAAAGTGCCTCCGGTGTCAATCATGTCGTCAACCAAAATCACGTTGCGACCTACTACATCACCTATTAATTCCATTGTGTCGATAATATTGGCCACTTTTCTTTGTTTGTAACAAATAACCACATCTGACTCTAAAAATTTAGAATACGCATAGGCTCTTTTTGAACCTCCCATGTCCGGGGAAGCAATCGTCAGATTGTTTAGGCCCAGACTTTCTATATAAGGTAAAAAGATGGTAGAGGCAAAAAGGTGATCTACCGGTTTTTCAAAGAATCCTTGAATTTGATCAGCGTGCAGATCCATGGTCATGACTCTTGTGGCTCCCGCTGCTTCTAGTAATTTAGCAGTCAGTTTGGCTCCAATCGGAACTCTGGGTTTGTCTTTTCTGTCTTGTCTTGCCCAGCCAAAGTATGGCATAACGGCTGTAATGTGTCTTGCCGATGCGCGTTTTGCGGCATCAATCATTAACAACAGTTCCATCAAATTATCTGCGTTTGGGAAAGTAGAGCAAACGATAAATACACGTAATCCTCTGATAGACTCTTCGTAAGAAGGTTGAAATTCTCCGTCGCTATAGGTAGACATGGTGACTTGCCCTAATGGGATTCCATATTCTTTAGCGATTTTTTCGGCTAGATATTCACTTTTTGAACACGCAAAAATTTTAGCTTCTGGTTCTCTGTGTGACATTTAATTTGTTGTTATGTAGTTAGTTAGTGTGTTGTGTTTTAACGAGGTGCAAATTTAGAAAATTTATTCAACTCTGAAAGGAAAATTTTAAGTATTTTTATTAGAATTTTTAAATTTATTTTTTACATTTGCACCGTGTTAAAGGAAAAGATGTTTAACTACCATTAAATATCTCTTTATTGCGTTAGAATAATTGTTTATTATTCTTGTCTGCTAAGCCCGGATGGCGGAATTGGTAGACGCGCTGGTCTCAAACACCTGTGGGAAACCGTGCCGGTTCGACTCCGGCTCCGGGTACTTAAAAAGTCTGTAATTGCTTGTTTATCAAGTATTACAGGCTTTTTTATTTTGGAGTTGCCAAACCCTTGCCAAACCATTTTGGAATCAGTAACAATGAATTAAAAAAGAGAGACCGGTTTAACTTTATAGATCCGGTCTCTGTTTCTTTAATCAGACAGTTCGATAACTAGAGTTGAGTAAGTTCGATTTTGGCACTTAGAAAGTCAGGCGAGATTTGCAGAGCGGCCTTGAACTCTTCTCTTGCTTTGGTTTTATCGCCGAGCCCTAGATACCCCAAACCTGAGAGGTAATGCGGGAAAGCTTTATCATCAAGTGAAGGAAGCTTTTTCGCACTGATAAATTGGTAGTCTTTATCGTCAGAGTCTTTGGCAACCATATTTTTATCTTTGTCTGAAAGTTCATCAAATATCGTTTTCTCGTCTGCTTTTATATCGAGCTTCTGTCTGGCCATTGCTGCAAAATAACGTTGAGTTTGCCTGTTTCCAATTCCGCGCATTCTCCAGGGTACGTTCTTCAGGGTATCCGAAGCAAAGACCTCTTTCCATGCTTGAATGGCCTTTTCTTTTTTGCCAAGGGCATCGAAAGCACAACCCATCCAGTATTTAATTTGATTGGAACGGGAATTTGTGCCTTCAGCATGTAGATTTTCAGGTGGAGACAGTGCTGTTTGGAAATCAATCAATGCATTCTGATAGTGCTTCTTTTTTAAAGCATTCAAGCCTCTGATTAAATGGGCATCAGCCCAAGCTTGTCCAGTATTGAATGCACTACCGCCTTCCCAGAGACTGAAAGTTCGACTTTTCAGAAGCGCAATTGCTTCATCATTTTTACCGGCAAATATTTTGAGATTAATCATCGCACCAAGCGCCTCGTCTTTTTTAGTTACTATTTTTCGACTCTTTTCAAGCACTGCAAGTCGTTTTTCCACCGGTGTACCTTCCGATTTATAGAGCAGATCAAGTTCTGCAAAGTGTGTTGGGTAAGGATTAGAAACACTTATTGCTTTTTCCAGACAGGCAATCGCCTTACTCTTTGAACCTTTAGCAGTTTGATGTGAATAGGCAACCGCTAAGTTTCTCCAAGTGATAGGAGCGTCTGGGGCTAAAACGGAAGATTTTTCCCATAGAGCAATTGCTTCTTCTGGTTGCCAGTCGTACAGTAGATTACCTAGGTAGTAAGGAGCCCGTGCATCCATTGGATTTGCATTGATTGCACTTCGAAGTACGTTAATAACCTCTTGTTGAAAAGGGAAAACATAGTCAAGCGGTTGTAGGCTTGCTTGCTTCCGGTATTCTAATGCTTTTTGTGATTCTCCGAGTTTTTCAGTAAAATATCCCAGATAGTAGTATACCAATGGTGAAATGCTTATTTTGTCTTTAGTTTCAGTGATTAAGTGTGACAGAATTGTTTTACCGTCATTCCAAAGCCCACTGTTATAATATCCGGCGGCAATTTCCTCTGCATTGATCGGATGGTCATTTAAGGTGGAAAAGAGCGTTTTCGCGGCAGTCCCGTCTTTGGAAGCAAGCCATTGTTCGGCCATCAACTGTGCATCGAGCGGATCACATTTTTCTTTGGCAAAAGCAAGCAGCTTTTGAGCTTCATCATTATGATTGAAATGACGCAATAAAGCAGCCTTCAGCACATATGCGCGAACATTGTATGCATTAGCATCAAGAGCATGGTTGACGTGGTCAAGTGCGGTTGTATATTTGCTTTGTAATGAGGCAATCTCAGCCAATGAGTAATAGGCAGGGCCTTTCCATTCCTGTTTCCATGTTGCTTTATAAAAAGCCGTATATGCTTCGTCAAAACACCCCTGTGCTTTTAATGCAACTCCCAGATAATAGATTGGTTCAACATTCTTTGAAGTGGTATATTGGGCAGTGAGCCGTTCAATAGCTTTGTTAAAATACTTTTCAGCTAGAACATATTTAGCATTCCTCAAACATAGGCGCCCCATTCCTGTATTTGCGGCAACGCTTCCTGAATCGCGGCGAAGTGCTTCTTCCCAATATGGATCGGCATCGAGTGTCGGATTATGGAACTGGTCGATTCGCTGACCTGCCAGGAAAAGTTCCTCATCGTTTTTAATCTGTGCCGGTTCTTTCGGTTCAGTATAACCAATCGGTTTTGGAGTTGATTGAAGAACGATGGGAGAATAAGCAACGAGTTCCCGACCTCCAGATGAAATCGATGCCCGGAGTTCGTGTTCATTCTGTCCTGCAGCTAAGGCTACTTGCTTGGCATAAGGTTTCCCTGGATTGATGGATATGTGCTCTTCCGAAAGAACTTTATCTCCGGCCTTAAGAGTTACTGTGGCATCAGGGAAAGCTTTTGTTGTATAGAACCCATAATCAATTTTACTGTCCTTTACCTCAAAATTCACCGCTGCATCCAAATTGGCATTCTTTACACCGTCAATACCCCGAAAAGGGAAAAGAGACATGGTAAACGAACGTTCTTCGTTGGGCTGCAACCACGAGTAATCAGGTTGATTGTCAGAGTAAGCACCTACCATTATTTCAAGATATGGACCGTCGTCGTCGGTGAGGATTTTATCCCACATATTTCCGACACCCCAAGTAAAGAATTTCTTGCCTGCAACAACATGGTGATCGGCAATATTCATAATCCCTGCATTTTTGCCATGGTCATATCCGGCGACAAAATCGTCCTCGTAATTCACGGCAAACCATGAATTCGGACTTTTATTATTCTTGTACCAGCTCATGTCAACACCGTCAACAAGTGGCCAAGTCTGAAAATTGCGTTTGCTGTGACTCGTTGAAAATTGTGTGCTTGGAGGAAAAATTACCTGATAGTCTTTGTTAATAGATACGGCAATATTAGCAAAACAAAGCATGGTGTTTTCTACCGGTGTGCGGTTGATGATCCGTACATTGCATTCAACAATGGAGCTACCTGGTCTGAGCGTATATCCAACAGCCCACCGCATGCGGTGACGTATTTCCAGTTCGCCAACCCAAATCGTCTTGCTGCCGTCAATTCCCTCTTCAATGCTATACTGTACAGGACTAAATGTACTTGCCCTGTGATGATGCGGTAAATTCCACTCAACACCGCCTGAAATCCATGCTCCGGTCAAGCCGATAAGTGCCGGTTTAATGACGTGCTGTTGATAAATAAAATTATAATTGTTGGTCTTATCTACGGCAGAAAAAAGCCTTCCACCCAATTCAGGTAATACACTTATTTTGACATATTCGTTTTCCAGATAAATCAAATGATAGGTTTCATCACTCTTTTGGTTCGTAAGATTATCATAAAGAGGATAAGGATAAATTCGTTGCTCAGCACCCTGTGTTCCTCTTCCAAAGAAAAACATGGGATTCGGATCCGGCGGACCTGACAGATATGTCGGGATAATCTCGTCTACCTCGCTTACGGTAACAGCTGATTGTCCCCAAACAATTATTGAAGGAAATAGCATTGCAAATTCAAGAAATTTTTGTGTTAGTTTTTTCATCTTTTTATTTTAAATAATATGGGATTCACCTAACAAATAGGCATTAGCTAATATCTTAGTATCAAATTAATGTGGCAATAAAAACACATTAACGCATAATTTTATATAATCAAAGATTATAAATTGGTATTGACGGTCTTGGCAACTGTCAGAAATAGAGAGGGAATGGCTATCCTTAGATGGCTGGTTAACTATCTTGGCTTCAAAGGATTTCTTTTTGCTATAGCTGTTTTTATTGTTGCTGAATTCAATTGATAATTTGAAAAATAGTCGTCATTTTAAACAAAGAATATTTCCAATTGTTTTTCAGGTATTTTTTTGGTTTAGCCAAAATGAAATGACTGCTCAGTTAACTACACTGAACAGTCATGTCTTTCATGTTTTGAATTCGTTTTAAAGAAATTTTAGAGCCGAATATTCGAATTTCATTCATCTCTATACCAACAAATTCAGGGTAATATTATTTTACAATAGGAATCGGTGCCCAATAATAAGTATGATTGGCATCGTTAGGGGTATTTATCAATTTCTCTTCGGAAGCATCACGATCTGCAAGAGCTTTAGCAACAGTTTCTGTTCTGACAAGGTCAAACCATCTGCTTGCAGGTTCTCCTCCGGCAAATTCCCATCCTCTTTCAGCAATAACGGCATCTCTGAAAGCAGTTTGAGATAAACCAGATGTAAGATTAGATAAACCTGCTCTGGTTCTTACTTCATTAATAGCTGCGTATGCAGTAGCATCCGGGCTTGCTGACATAGCTTTTGCTTCTGCATAGGTAAGTAATACTTCCGCATAACGTATAACGGGTACAGTCATACTTCCCCTCCAATTTGATGCTATATGAGTTGTTTTATTGTAAGAATCATCAAAACGATATTTTAAGAAATAAGGATGTTTACGTATTGTTTGCGTGTAATCCCCGGGAGTATTAGGATTTCCATTCAAAAAATATACTTTTTGATATGTTGCATCTTTTCTTGGTCCTTCAGGAAACTTATTGTAAAATGCAATTTCAGCATATCCATCACTCCATCCTCCCTCATCTTCAGGGGCAAAACCGTTTGGTCCTGTCATATTACCATTTTCCCAAGACCAAACTGGCAAATTTGCATTATAATAGCATCCATAAACAGTCTCATGATTATACTTATATTGTATATCAAACAGGTTGGCGCTATTAGGTTCCAAGTTATAACCCCATGTTCCTTTACCATCAATGACTTCTTTTGCTTTGGCAGCGGCCAATGCATACTTATCAGTTTGCTTAAGTGGCCATCCAGCCATTGTAAGATAGACATTGGCCAATAGTGCTTTTGCAGAGCCTTTTGTAGGAAAAACATCTACTCCATTTTGAACTCTTACACCATCCCAATGATCTGGAAGCATTGTTTCAGCCATTTTTAAATCGGCTACAATTAGTTCATAAACTTCTGCTGGTTGAGAATTAGGTAAATCAGTATAAACGATAGCTTCGGTTGGCATAGGGACAGCTCCCCAAACTCTGGTCAAAAAGAAGTAACTGAGCGCACGCGCAAAATGAGCATAACCTCCCGCATTATTTCTTTCTGTTTCTGTAGCCGCGCTGGCATTTGGATGATTTTTAATCAGTGCATTAGATGATTTAATTGCAGCATAGAAGCCGTTCCACCACACGGGCATCCTGTCATTGGATGATGTGGCATTAAAAGTGTCAAAATCAGAATAACCAAATTTATTGCCAGCTCTTTGAACAGAAATATCATCAGCCCCATAGGTGATGGATAGCCCCGCAGTTTGATTAAAAGCCCCATTCAATTGAATACTTAATGCAGCAGTTGCCATATTCAAATCATTACTGGTCTTATAAAAATTGGCTGGTGTAAGGCTTCCTTTTGGAGTTTCATCTAAATAACTATTATCGCAGGATGAAAGACCAATCATCACAATTATTAAAAAAATATATTTTTTCATTTCTTTTACTTTAAGTGTTTCTAATAAATAATCTATAGTCCTATGTTAAGAGACAAAGTCACTGTTTTTGGTGACGGATAGGCACCCATATCTATACCTGCGTCTGCATCACTAAATGCTGAAGTTGAAGATGCTTCGGGATCAAAACCTTTATATTTAGTAAAGGTTATCATGTTTTGGGCACTAATAGATAATTTAGCTGATGAAACTTTCAATAAACTTTTTGGCAGTGAATAAGACAGACTAATGTTTTTAAATCGCACATAACCAGCATCTTGAAGAAAACGAGTTGACTCAATAATGTTTCTATTGGTCTTACTCCCCGGATTAGCCCAAACTGCAGTTGTATTTTGAGGTGTCCAATAATTAGATACTTCATTTAATGTTGGATAAGCAACATCGCTTGTAGGGACTGCCGTTGCAGCATAGGTAGCATTAAACATCTTATTGCCATGTGCTCCTTGTACAAACACATTCAATTCAAAATTTTTATAACTAACATTGTTATTAAATCCCCATTGCCATTTAGGCGTAGCTGATCCTGAAATTACTTTGTCCTCAAAACCGATAGAGTTATTACCATCAACATCTGTATAACGATTATCCCCAGCTTTAAAACCAAGAGTAGGATCGTCATTGTTATATATACCAGTCCAAGGAATTAAATAAAAAGCACCTAATGGTTCGCCAATTTTAACTGCTTGAATCTGGCTGGTAATCAATCCATTAAGTGGTCCTCTTAATAATATTGATTCTTCTCCAAGACTTACAACTTTATTTTTATTGGTGGATAGATTGCAACCTATTGACCATTTAAAATCTTTAGTTTGAATAGCCTTATAATCAACTGCAAATTCAAATCCCTTATTGTTCACTTTACCGATATTTTTCAAAAATGATCCACCACCACTGTAATTTGGAATATTGGTAAACAATAATAAATCACTGGTGTTTTTATTGTAGTAATCAGCAGTGATGGTTAATCTATCGTCTAATAATCCCATGTCAAAACCTATATCTGTTTGTCTTGAGGTTTCCCATTTTACATCGGGTGTTGCCGGGTTACCTACCGTATAACCTAAATAGGGATTAGCAGTACCGTATGAATAGGTTACAGGATTCAATAACCCAAGTGTGCTGTATGGCCCGATAGCTTGATTACCGGTTATTCCCCAGCCAGCTCTTAATTTAAGATTGGAAAAAAGATTTAAATTTTTGATAAACGATTCTTCAGATAGTTTCCATCCTAAACCAACGGATGGGAAATTACTCCATCTATTTTTTTCTTGAAATTTAGAAGAACCATCTCTTCTCATTGTTGCAGTTAAAAGATATTTACTATTGTACGAGTATTCTAAACGACTCATGTAGGACAAAAGACCCCAGTTAGAGTAAAAAGAAGAAATACCTTGACTTGCATTCAGTGATAAATTGTCATATCCATTTGTTGTAGATGTTAATCCGGAACCACTGGCATTAAATCCAGATGTTTTATTAGAAGTGTTTTCCGTAACTAAAGTCACGGTTAGGTCGTGAACATCATTAAAACGTTTATGGAAATTAAGTACATTACTGTTTTGAAAAGTGTATGACTCGTTCATGCTTTGACCTGACCCCATATTCCCGGGACTAATCCAGTCATTGTTCAAAAATGCTCCTTTGGAAACTTTCATGTCTAATCCTGCATTGACTGTAAAACTCAACCAATCCGTAATTTTATACTTTAATTTGCCATTAAAAATACCAACATTTGAAAAATCATCATTATTTCTTTCTTTTAAAACCATATATGGATTGCCCCAAATTGTTCCTACCCCTGTACGGTTATATAATCCATTTGTTTCGTCATCATAAACCAACTCTGTGGGAGCCCAAGTGATTGCGGACATAACAGGATTCCCTTTGCCTCCCGTATCAGTATTATTAGAAGAATTAATTCTACTGATAAACATGCCAAGATCTAAATTGAAACGATTACTCAATTTTATACCTAAATTAGTACGAAGGCCGAATTTTTTTTGGGAACTATTTAAGAGTAAACCTTGTTGGTCTGTATAAAAACCGGAAATAAAATATTTAGTGTTGTCATTTCCCCCTGATGCGGAAAGTTGATGATTTTGGGTTACAGCATCAGCAAAAATCAAGCTTTGCCAATCAGTTGTTTTATTAACAAATGAATCCGGATTTGGGAATATGGTAGCACCTGCTGTAATATTAGCGACTTTTGCATAGGTAACCGCATCCATCAAATTATATTTTTTCATGGGACTATTAAAACTCACAAAAGAATTATATTGAATTTTAGGCTTTCCTGATTTACCGGACTTGGTGGTAATTAATATTACACCATTTGCTCCTCTTGATCCGTAAATAGCAGTTGCTGAAGCATCTTTTAAAATCTCCATGGATTCAATGTCATTTACATTTACATCTTGAAATCCTAAACTGCTTAATGCAATACCATCTACAACATATAATGGGTCATTTCCGGCATTAACAGAATTTGCCCCTCTGATACGAACTTTTACTCCCCCTCCCGGAGCACCTGAGTTATTGTTTACGGAAACTCCTGCTACTCGGCCTTGTAAAGCTGAAGCCGAATTCAATACAGGTTGATCTTTATAGCTGTCAGAAGACAATGTTGTCACAGCTCCTGTTAAGTCTTTACGCTTTTTTGTACCATACCCTATAACAACAATATCCTCCAGTTCCTGCCCTTTCTCTTTTAGAACAATAGTCAGGGGGTCTTTTCCGATGACTACCTCCTGTTCTTGCATACCAATAAAGGAGATAACTAACTTTGTAATGTTTTCGGGCACTTCAATCGTAAAACTACCGTCAAATCCAGTCTGAACTGCAACAGAGCTTCCTTTGGCATGCACATTAGCGCCAGGTATTGGCTCTCCTTTTTCATTGGTAACTTTCCCTTTAACTAACTTTTGCACTAGTGACAAATTGGTTGGTTCTTTTGCTATTTCAGTTTTAGGGATAAACGAAATTGTTTTTCCTTCAATAATCCATGTAATTGATGTTTTAGCGAAAGCTTGTTCCAGTACTTTCTCAATCGGGGCCTCTACAACATTGATAGAAATAGGCTTAACATTTTTTAAGATAGCAACGTCATAGAAAAAAACATAATTAGTTTGACTTTTTATGACCGATAATACTTTTTTAAACGCTACGTTCTTTCCGGAGAAAGTAATCGTTTGTGAGGATACTGCTGCTGAAACTTGTAAAGTCAGGGCTAATAGTAATACGGATGTTAACTTCATAACTTTCCATGTTTTAGAGCTAAGCCAATAATTTTTTGGCTTGGTTTTTGGTAATAATTTCATACTTTTGGTAATTGTTTTTGGTTAATAATAAATTCTCCTTTGCTTGGTTTATCTATCTGTTTTCCATCAACTGTTCCTTTTTTTAGGAACCAGCCAGCAATGCTTCCAACATCTGCTGGCTTTTTTTATGGATAACAAATACATATTTTATAAAAACGGGTTTCCCCGTTCTAATCTAATTATGGCATCACTCTTAAAATCTTTCCATCGATTTTGAAATGAACCTTATTCTTTTCTAAAATTTTTAATACTTGTGATAGTTGTAAATTTCTTTGTATTTCTCCTTCAAAGGTTCTTGTAGGTGTCCCTTTTTCAAATACAACATCTACATCATACCAGCGGCTTATTTGTCGTAAAACCGTTTGAAGACTAGCGTTGTCAAAGTAAAATACGCCATTTTTCCAACCCATCACTTCGTCTAAATTCACGTTATCGTTTACGATAATAGCACCTGACTTTTGTTTTTGAGCTTGTTGCCCGGGTTTCAACAGCACTTTTTTACCTTTCTCAGTAAGTAACACACTTCCTTCTAATAGGGTGGTGTTTACGGCAGCTTCATCATCATATGCATTTATGTTAAAATGCGTTCCTAATACATTTACCTGCATATCATTGACTGAAACTCTAAAAGGTCTTTTTTTATCTTTGGCTACTTCAAAATAAGCTTCCCCGGTTAGGATAACTTTTCTTTCGTTTGCGGCGAAAGAAGTTGGAAAAGTAATTGAAGAAGAGGCATTGAGCCATACTTTTGTACCGTCTGATAATTCCAGATTATATTGTCGTGCTCTGGGAGTGGTCATGGTGTTGTACACCGCTTGCGCATCACTGCCCGCCGTATATACAATCCCGCCATTCTTTTTTGAAACAGCCGTATTGTTTTGATTGGCCAACAATCCGTTCCCTGCGCTATCCAAAACGATTTTCGAACCATTGGAAAGGGTCAGTATCGCTCCCGTTTTACCCGGCTCTTTATCATCGCTTCCCTTTGACGCTACCGCCACAGGTGATTGATCGCTTTTTTGAAAGAGAACATGAGTCCCGATACCAATGGCTACCAAAACACTTGCAGCTACCGCTATTTTTTTCCAGTTGAATAACCCAAAAACGGACGATTCTTTTGTTTTTGAAGAAGTATTCATCTTCACCCTAAGTTCTTTGATGAATTTTCCAGTTACCTCAGGAGTAATGGAAGGAATTTCTACAGAGTCATAATTTTCTCGAAGAATTGCATTCAGTTCCTCCGAATATTGGGGATTATCCAACATTGCGAGTAGCATTGTCTTGCCTTCAGGAGTGATCTCCCCTGAAATAAACTGCTCCATAAGTTCTTTAAATACTTCTTTTTGATACATAATATAAGGTTTTGGGGCGACCTAATTCAGATCTCTAAATATAAAGACGCAAATAGATTACCAAAGTGGCAATGAAAAATGAAAAAAATTATATAAAAAAAAACAACTCTAATAAAATTAGGGCTAATAAATTGACATTATAATACTTATGCAGGTAATTTCTAAGAAAATTTAATGCCTGCACCAAATGCCAACGAACGGTTCTTGTGGCGATACCCAATTCTTTACTGATATAGTCGGCATCTCTCCCTTCCATACGGCTTAACAGGAAAACGGAACGTCTGGGTTCTGGCAAAAGTGCAGCCCCTTCATTTATAATTTCAAACAATTCTTTAAACTCATATTGCTCGTCGGGTTTGAAAAACAGCTCCTGGAGCTTTTCTCCTTTTAACGAATCTGTTTCTATAAGTTTTTTCCGAATATGGCTGATAATTAAATTACGACTAACTATAAAAAGGTAGTTGTCAAAACTATTCACGTCAGATAACTTTTCTCGTTTGTCCCAAATCTGAATAAAAACATCTTGCGTTAATTCTTCGGCAACCGGATATGATTTTACGAAGCTGATAGCGTGCTGAAGTACCTTTTGCCAGTGTCTTTCAACTAGCAGGGTATAGGCCAATTCATTTCCAGCCGCCACTTTCAATAAAATGGCAGATTCATTTGAAGATGTCAATTGGGAGTTCATATTATAGGGCTGGTTGTTAGTTTTAATGCAAAAATATTGGAGCAAACATAACTAAAATAATAAAAGTATCGGAGTTAAGAGCGGGATTTGTTAAAATATTCGGATTGTTAATTTTTCTTTTATTTATCATTAAAACCGGGCTATTAATATGTTCTTTACTGTTGTAATATGTGAAGTATTAATATTTGGTAATATGGAGGTTGTTTTTTTTAATGCATCACAACGAATTCCAATAATTAATGCGTTTTCTGGGGATTAATGCGGAAAATACCGTAAAAGAAATTGAAATTGATTTATCTTTTGTTTCAAATGCTTCTGGCATTGTTATTGATAATAACGAGAAAGGTTTTCAGCAGAAAGCCGTTTGAAAAACACGAAATTGAAAGTGACGATGAAGCCTTATGGTAGATTTGTAGTAAAAACACAAAAGAGCATATATTTAAGTTTAGTTAGATAAAAACCCTCTAAAGGTATAAAACCTTTGAGGGTTTTTTGATTTTATCACCCCAGCGCTATTCAATTGAGCGTGAGCGAATTGGCGGAAAAATCGATTTATTTTTTTGCCTTATTGATGTTGGGAGGGGACAGATACTGATTGAAGAAGCGATACAGCTTGGTCAATGAAGTTGTGGTTTGAGGAATCGAATGGCCCGTACCGTAGTTTACCATAGTTGAGGTGGGAACAGCCAGCGAGTCCAATTTGGTTTTGAAATGCGTAATCTGGTCTTGGTAATACAGATCATCATCGGTGTTGTAGAAGAAGAAGACCGGGGCCGTGGCCGAAGTTGCTGCCAAATAAGACGAACCCATAGATTGCCATAGCTCGTAATTGGTTGCCAAAGGTCCCCAAACCCAAGGACAACGGGTCTCCAGATTCGAATCGCCATCTCTTGAAGTGTTATAGATTTGGGTATAATCAAAAACACCGGGTCCGAGTGCCGCGGCCTGTACATCGTCGGAAGTGCCGATGTTGAATCCGGCATTTTCGAATTCAGTCACTACTTTGTCACCAATCGCCATCGATCCCGCAGTCGATCCACGGGAAAATCCGAAGATACCTATTTTGCCCGAAAGCCCCAATTCGGCTCCCTTTGCACGCAGGGTACGAATGGCCGATTTTACCTTCTGGGCTGCATCGGGATTGGTCTGGTAGGATTTGTAGGTGTCATTGACTCCATTTACCGGTTTGCCTTTTCCCCAAGGACAGTATTTGGGATGGTCGGCTATCGCCCAGGCCATACCATTAGCTGGGGCACCTTCCAGAAACGAATCATTGAAACCGGCTAAGCTATAGGCGAGATTCAATCTTTGGTCTTTGTTGGCATCGGTGAGCATTCCTTTTTTACTATCATAGGTTGCATGGCTGTTGCTATAGGAAAAAGAAAGAATAACTGGCACGGTTATGCAGGTATTTGCCGGATAGATAATGTCCATGTGTAGCGGATCTCCCGTGGTGTATTCGGCCGGGGTATTGTATACGGTTGGATTGTCTATGAAATAGGGCACATTGTGTGCAATCCGGTAGCCTTCAAACAATATATAGGATTGGTAATTGGAACAATCACCCAATCCGCAGAAGGAACCTGCAGCAATGGCGTCATTAATGGCGATGATATCTTCGTTAATTGCGGGTGAAACGGCTTTGCTGTTCTTGGCGTAATTGAGTTCGATGACGCGATAGCCTTGGGAAAGTAACCAAGCTACATCTTTGGTATTACGGTTTCGTCCAATTTTTTTAAACCCCAGATTTTCAAGGTAGACCACGGTGAGGTAATTGCCGGCAAAATCCTTTTTGGGCGAATGGGCTTCGGTGGAGTGGTATGTGATAGCTGTTCCTGTGACTTTACTGGGCCATTTTCCTGATGCTGCCCAGGAAGAAAAGGAAAGCAGCAGTAGCAATGTTAAATAACCTGATTTAACTCTTAAAAGCGATGTTTTAAAATATAATGTGATGAAGAAAAGTAGGGCAGTGCCTAAAATGTATTCCATTTTGACGTTCTTATGCTATTAGAGAACGAAGTTATGAAATTACGGTTTTGTTTTGTTACTAAAATGGGAAATGGTTTGAATTTGAATTTGGGTACAAAATGTAATTTTGTTTCAACTTGCTCAGCTTGTAAAGTTCTCTCGTCCATCAGGAAGACAAAATGGAGGGGCAAATGATGCGTTGTTTTTTCGGGTGAGGGATAATAGCGGCATCCTTTTGTGGAGTCCCGAAGCTTCGGGACTCCACAAAAGATATAGCGGATAGCCCGGCCGGAGCTTTTGCGGAGGACACCCCAAAAAATTTTTGGCATAAAAAAACCTCGAAGTTTTACCTTCGAGGTTGCTAACTAGTTCCATATTTAAAGCAAACCATTTAACCTATTTATGGGGGCAGAAATTAATCTATAATAGTTAGTTTTTTTTAAATAATTATTTAACCGAAAACTTAAAGGTAGTTTTGGTTTTGTAATTCTCTCCCGGGCTTAAAACAGTAGAAGGGAAGTTTTTTTGATTTGGAGAATCCGGGTAGTGTTGTGTCTCTAAACAGAAACCGGTTCTGTGTGCATACGTCCCGCCGTTTCTCATTGGTAAAGTTCCGTCCAGGAAGTTTCCGGTGTACAACTGGATTCCCGGCTGATCGGTGAATACTTCTAATAGTCTTCCGCTTGTTGCGTCATAGGCTGAAGCAGCAAAACGTTCCCCTTTATCCTGGTTGTTCAACACCCAGCAATGGTCGTAACCCAATCCTTTTTTCAACTGATCGTCTTTGGCTCCAATTTCTTTTCCAACCGTTTTAGGTTTTCTGAAATCGAATGGGGTATTGGTTACATCTGTTAATTCTCCCGTTGGAATCAAAGTAGCGTCTACCGGAACCAATTTGTCTGCATCGATAGTGATTTCATGGTCTAAGATTGTCTTAGAGAAATCAGATGACAGGTTGAAATAAGAATGTTGTGTCAAGTTCAATACGGTTTTCTTATCGGTTGTTGCTTCATAAACCACATCCAATGCATTGTCATTGGTTAGGGTATAGGTTACATACACCGTCAGGTTTCCTGGATAGCCTTCTTCCATATCTTTACTTATGTATTTCAATTTCAAAGAGGCATTATCGCCACCTTTTACTTCTTCGGCAGTCCAAACTACTCGGTGAAAGCCTTCCGGTCCACCGTGTAGTGCGTTTTCACCGTTGTTTTTGGCTAATTTATATTCTTTCCCGTCAAGGGTAAATTTACCTTTTGCAATTCGGTTACCAAATCGTCCGATAAGGGCCCCGAAATACGGATTAGGTTTCATGTATTGTTCCAATGAGTTAAAGCCCAAAACAACCTCTTCCGACTTTCCGTCTTTGTTAGGTGCTTTCAAAGAGGTGATGATACCACCATAGGTGATAATATCGACTTCCATCCCTTTTTGGTTTTTCAGTTTGTAACTGTCTACTTTCTCTCCTTTTTCAGTCGTCCCGTACTCCGATTTTACAATCGTTACGGCTTCTGTAGCTTTTGCTTCTGTAGCGGTATCTTCCATTTTTTTATCCCCTTTACATTGAACATTCATACTGGCCAAACTTAATATGGAAACTCCATAAATACAACGTTTTAATACATTCATAATTTTTGGTTTTTATTAGTTAATATCAAAGTCGAAAGCCAAAAGGTTTCAAAGTTTGAGAGAGTATCTCCCAGACTTTGTCACTTTCAGGCTTTCGACTTTCAGTTATTATAATCCTGTTTGAAACAAATGGTAGTATGCTTCATTCGCATTCAAAGTATCTTTGAAATTACGAATTCTAGTATCGTTGTCAATAACCACTAATTCGATTCCAGCGATATCAGCGAAATCTTCCATAAACTCAGTAGTTACCGCCTGGCTATACACTGTATGGTGTGCACCACCTGCAAGAATCCAAGCAGTAGCAGCGATATCCAAGTTAGGTTTACAATCCCATAATACACGAGCAACAGGTAATTTTGGTAAATCAGCCATTGGTTTTACAGCAGTCACTTCGTTTACAATTAAACGGAAACGGGTTCCCATATCTACTAATGATACGTTGATAGCATCTCCAGCAGGTGAATTGAATACCAAACGAACCGGATCTTCTTTTCCACCAATTCCTAATGGGTGAATTTCACAAGAAGGTTTTCCGTCAGTAATAGAAGGACAAATTTCCAACATGTGAGAACCTAATACGTATGATTTTTCAGGTGTAAAGTGGTAAGTGTAATCTTCCATGAAAGAAGTTCCTCCTTCAAGACCAATGTTCATTACTTTCATAACACGAACCATAGCAGCTGTTTTCCAGTCACCTTCTCCACCAAAACCATAGCCATCAGCCATTAAACGTTGCGTTGCAATACCTGGTAATTGTTTTAATTCTCCTAAGTTTTCAAAAGTATCTGTGAAAGCACCAAAACCACCTTCTTCCAAGAAAGCTCTCAAACCTAATTCGATTTTAGCGGCATCTCTTAATGATTCTCTTTGCTCACCACCTTTTTGCAATTTTGGAGCTAAATTATAAGACTCCTCATAAACCGCTACCAAAGCATCAACTTGCGCATCAGTAACTAATTTCATTTTATTAACAATATCAGAAGAGTCGTATCCGTTTACAGACATGCCAAAACGAATTTGAGCCTCTACTTTATCTCCACAAGTAACAGCAACTTCACGCATGTTGTCTCCAAAACGCGCTACTTTTAAGTTTTGCATTTCGTCCCAACCTAAAGCTACTCTAGACCAGTTTCCTAATTTTTGTTGAACACGCACGTCTTCCCAGTGACCTACAACCACTTTACGTTTTTTACGCATTCTGGACATAATGTAACCAAACTCTCTGTCTCCGTGAGCGGATTGATTCAAGTTCATGAAATCCATATCGATAGAAGCCCATGGAATTTCAGCATTGTATTGTGTATGTAAATGACATAATGGTTTTTTAAGAATGCTTAAACCGTTAATCCACATTTTAGCCGGAGAAAAGGTGTGCATCCAAGCGATGATACCAATACAGTTTTTGTTTGTATTGGCTTCCAAACAAATGTCAGTGATTTCACTAGGTGATTTTGCCACTGATTTGTAAATTACTTTTACAGGAACATGAGAAGAAGCATCAATTCCTTTTGCAATTTCTTGAGAATGCACAGCAACCTGCTTTAAAGTTTCTTCACCATATAGGTTTTGGCTTCCTACTACGAACCAAATTTCTTTTTTAGAAATATCTATCATTTTTCTTTAATTTATTTATTATTCTTGTTTTACTTAAACCTCACCCCAACCCTCTCCAAAGGAGAGGGAGTCGAAATGAAAGTCTATTTTCTCTATTCTATTTTCTGCAATCTGAATTCTGCAATCTGAATTCTAAAATCATTACTGTCCGTAATACGAATCTTTTCCGTGTTTGCGATCGTAGTGTTTTTTGATTAAAGAGTCTTTCAATTTTGGCGCACTTGGGTTTATTAGTAAAGTTAAGTGTGCCATTTCAGCCACAACTTCCAAAACTTTACTGTTGTAAACCGCTTTGGCAGCATTTTTTCCCCAGGCAAAAGGACCGTGATTTCCAATCAGGATCATTTCTACTTCTTCGTAAGAAAGATTTTTTTCCTTGAAACAATCCAAGATCTGGATTCCGGTATTGTGTTCGTAATTTCCTTCGATAAGTGCATCTGCCATTGGTGGCGCACAAGGGATATCTTTAGTCAGGTGATCGGCGTGAGTCGTTCCGAAAATCGGGATGTCTCTTTGCGCCTGGGCCCAAGCTACGGAATAGGTTGCGTGCGTATGTGCCACACCACCAATATTTGGCCAGTTTTTGTATAGATAAGCATGCGTTTTCGTGTCAGATGACGGACGCATGGATCCTTCGATAATGTTGTTGTCAAAATCAACAATAACAATATCTTCCGGTTTTAATTCTTCGTAAGCCACACCACTGGGTTTGATGGCAAAAACGCCATTTTCCCTGTCAACAGCACTTACGTTTCCAAAAGTATAAACGACTAATTTCAATTCGTTTAATTGCATGTTCGCTTCGTAACATTCTTGTTTTAAAGCTTGGTATTTTGAACTCATGGGATTTATTTAGTTATCGTTTCTTCCTAAAAAATATTCAAATTTTGGTTATCGGGAGCCCACTTTATTATTCTATCGTTACAAGAGATTTTTTTCCGATTTGTGTTTCTATGAATTGGGCTAATTCAGAATACGAATCCATCAACTCTTGGTATTTCTCGATTTTCTCGGCTTCAGGAAAATATTCGCTTTCAAAGTCACTTCCCATTTTTTTGCTGGCTTCAATCACATTTGGATAAATTCCGGCAGCAACGGCAGCATAAATAGCGGCTCCCAATGCCGGTGCCTGATCAGAAGCACAAACTTTAATTGGTTTGTTTAAAACATTAGCCAAAGTTTGCATAATAAATGGTGATTTTCTAGCCACACCACCAATTCCGATAACTGAGTCAATACGAACACCTTCTTCTTCGAAACGGTCTACGATTTTTTTGGAACCAAAACAGATGGCATTGATTAAAGCTTTGAAAATATGTGGCGCTTTTGTTCCTAATGATAAATTAGTCATTGCACTTTTCAATCCTTGATTGGCATCCGGGGTTCTACGACCATTTACCCAGTCCAAAGCAGTTGGGATACTTTCTGATAACGGAATAGCTTCTGCCTGTTGGGTTAAGGTTTTGATGAAATTAGATTCCACTTCTTCTTTCAACTGTGTTTTTTGCTCAGCAGATAATAAATTAGAAGTATATACCAAATTCTCTAATGGCCAAGAAAGTGTATCTTTAAACCAAGCCAATACATCTCCAAAAGCAGATTGACCCGCTTCTAAACCGATGTATCCTGGAATTACAGAGCCATCTACCTGACCGCAAATTCCTTTTACGGTTTTATTACCTACCGCTTCGTTTGAAGCTACTATAATATCGCATGTAGAAGTTCCCATTACACGAACTAAAGCGTACTCGTCAATTTTGGCCCCTACTGCTCCTGAATGTGCATCAAAAGTTCCAACAGCGATAATAGTATCAGTAGTCAAACCTAATTTTGTTGCCCATTCTTGGTTTAGTTTTCCGGCAACAATATCTGAAGTATAGGTTTCATCGTATAATTTTCCTCTTAGCTGAGCCAAATACGGGTGTAATTTTCCCAGGAATTCTTCCGGTGGTAAACCATTCCAGTCTTCGTGCCACATGGCTTTGTGACCCGCTGCGCAACGGCTTCTTTTGAATGTTTTTAAATCTTTATCGTCAATCAATAAAAAGGTCATTAAATCGCAATGTTCCATCCAGGTATGAGCCGCATTTTTAACCGCTTCGTCTTCACGAACGATGTGCAAAATTTTTGCCCAAAACCATTCCGAGGAATAAATCCCTCCTTCGTATTTGGTGAAATCTTCACCTCCCCAAGTGGCGGCTAATTCATTGATTTCATTTGCTTCATTGATGGCCGTATGGTCTTTCCATAAAATCATCATCGCATTTGGATTATGCTCGAAACCTTTTGTCAATGCCAGAGGCGTTCCGTCTGCTGTAACCGGAATAGGAGAGGAGCCTGTAGTGTCGATACAGATACTTTTAATATCTGAAGGATTCACATTCCCTTTCGATACCACCGATTTGATCGTGCTTTCCAATCCTTCGATATGATCCAGCGGATGTTGACGAAATTGATTGATTGCAGCATTGCAATACTCATTGTTTTTCCATCTTTTATAATGGCATACTTCAGAGGCCAATTCATGACCATTCTCCGTATCAATTAATACGGCACGAACTGAATCGCTTCCGTAATCTAGTCCTATAACATAATTTTTCATTCCAAATGCTTTTTAATGGATGCAAATATACTATTTTTGTATGTATAAGTGTTGTATAAACACTTAATTTAATTTTTTATTACAATTTTTATTGGAATTGTAATAAAAAAATCAAACGGTGCAAATTAAAAAATAAAATGTCAATTTAACAATTGTTGATTGTTTATTTCATTTTTAATTTCAATACCACTAAAGAATAAGCAGGCAAAGTCAACGTTGCTTTTTTTCCGTTTAATTTATATTCTTTTTCAGTGGGAATTATTTTAGTGGGTTCTGCCAATGTATTGTACTCTTCAAGATTTTGACTTGTTAAAACAATCATCTTTCCTGTAGTATTTATTTTCCCCCCAGACAAATTAACCGCTATATCTTGAGCTTTTCCGGAAGTATTAACCAGTTTTAAAATCAACTCTTTTTTATCTACATCTTTAGCCGCAGTAGCATACAATTCATTTTGCCCTGTCAAAGCCTTTCCATCTTTTGTGATTGCTACAACATCAGTCCCTTTATTGTTTGAAAATATTTTTTGCACATAATAATTAGCTGTACCAAAAGAATTTAAATTATCAAACCAAATCATATCTGGAGCCCATTGAAAAGCATCTACGTGAGCCATTAAAGGGGCATAAGAAGTCAAGTGAACCACATCGGCATTGCGTTCTAAACCTGTCATAAATGCCGATTCTGAAAGCGCTGATAACCAGTTATTCTCTTTAAATCCGTCTTCTACGCCTTTAGGATGTGCTGCATATTCCCCGGCAAATATTTTAGGTCCTTTTCTATCATAATTGTCATATCTTGTCGCATTTTCTTTAAACCATTCCGGGTTTTTATAATAATGCTCATCAATAATTTCAGCATTTAATTTTTTCAACTCATCCCATCCGTAATCAAAAAAAGCACCATCAGGCGAAGGTCCTGAACCTGAAACAATCGTCATGTTTGGATATTTTGCTTTTATAGCTGCTGCAAAAACCTTATATCTTTCAATGTATTGTGGTCCCCATTGTTCGTTTCCAACTCCAATAAACTTAAGATTAAATGGTTTTGGATGCCCCATATCGGCTCTTAATTTCCCCCATTTAGTTGTCACAGCACCATTAGCAAATTCGATCAAATCCAAAGCATCTTGAACATAAGGATCTAATTCTTCCATTGGAACTAATTCACCCGAATTGTACTGACAAGCGATTCCACAACTCAAAATAGGTAATGGCTGCGCTCCTACATCTTCTGCAAGTTGGAAATATTCGAAAAATCCTAAACCAAAAGACTGAAAATAATCAGGTGCTTGTTTGTTCTTAAACTCCACATTCCATCTGTTAATCATGGTTTCTCTGTTTTCAACTGAACCAACCGTTTTTTTCCATTGGTATCTGTTTTCCAATGTTTTTCCTTCAACTATACATCCACCAGGAAATCTTATAAATCCAGGCTTCAAATCATATAACAATTGAACAATATCTTTACGCAAACCATTTTTTCTGTTATTCCAGGTTTCTTGTGGAAATAAAGAAATCATATCCAAATCGATTGTTCCTGTTCCTTCAAAAGTAATTTTCAATTGTGCTTTTGCTTCAGTTCCTGTAGCTACAATTTGAGCTGAATAGTCTTTCCAACTAGTCGATGATGGAACAATAGTGGTTTCTCCCAAAACCTTTTTATCTGCATCAACAAATTGTACAATTATTTTTTTAATGGCATTGTTATGATTTGCCGCTTTTAATGAAAGATTGTATTTCGCATCTTTCTTGATTCCCATTCCTCTAAATCCTTCGTTTATAATTTGATAGCCTTTATCATTATTGATGATAATTCTACAAAAATCAGGATTATTTGGATTTTCAGAAGTATGCATTGGAGTTGCCATCCCTGATTCCTTATTCAAAGAATGAACATTACTATTAGGTTGTGACCAGCCCATAAGCGGAGCATCAAACCCAAAAGTTCTATTCTTAACCATCTCGGCATACAAACCTCCATCGGCAGCAAAATTGATATCTTCGAAAAAGATGCCATACATCGTTGGTTGGATTTTAGTAATTGATTTTGTTAAATCTACTTCGAGATTTGTTTTCTGTGCATTCGAATAAAAGCCATTCAGTAAAAGCCCGCAAAGGGTCATTTTGGTGATTAAATTATGTTTCATATGTGTGGATTATATTTGTTTTTTTTTAAGGAATATGGTGTCGCCATTCTTCATTCGTGTTTATGATAATTGAATCATGGCGATTTCATGTCTTATTTAGTTTTAAATTGAAAAGGCTAAAATTAAAAGTTTTTGGTAAGGAAACTTCGAACTTCGATATAGTTTGTTGTTTGTTTTTATCGCAATGGTTCGACAACAGGCCAAAGCCCGTCGTCCCATTGCAATTGGTTGATTTTTAGAATTGGTCTTCCTTTTTGTTTGGCATCATAGGCGTGAAAAACAATGTAATCTTTTCCGTCAAAAGTATAGGCACTGTTATGGCCGGCTCCGTGCCAATTTTCATTTCCTTGTATCAGTATGGTTCCGCCACCTTCGTTTAATGATTTCCCGTCTTTGTCTACGTAAGGGCCGGTGATGTTTTTGGATCTCCCCACCACCACTTTATAGGTGCTTTTTTCTCCGCGGCAACATAAATCCCACGAAAGAAATTGATAATAATACCCGTTCTTTTTGAATAGGAAAGGGGCTTCCAAAGCGCCATCTCCGGGATCGGTATCGGCCAATTCGAATGTTCTTTTGCGTTTTGATATCGTATGCCATTCTTCAGGTTGTGCCACCGATTTTAAATCCGGATTCAATTTTACCATTTTTAATCCATTCCAAAAAGAGCCAAAAGCCAACCAAGGGGTGTTGTTTTCATCAAAAGTCAAATTGGGGTCTATGGCATTCCATAAATCACGATTTGGAACCGATTGAATGACAATTCCGTGATCTACCCATTGGTATGCAGGGTCTTTCGGGTCTAAGGTGGTGTTGGTCGTCAAACCAATAGCCGAAGTGTTTTTGGCGAAAGCGGAAACCGAATAATACAAATAATAAGTGTTATTGTGAAAGGAAATATCCGGTGCCCAAATATGATTTTTGAAATCAGGAACAACCGCATCTGTCCAAGTTGGTTTTTCTTTGAATATGGAGGGTTCCGGATTCCAGTTTTTCAAATCTTTTGAACTAAAAACACTAATTCCGCGACCCGTACAGTACAAATAATAGGTGTCTTTTTGTTTGATCATTACCGGATCGTGAACGCTAATATCCTGAGCCGAAGAAAAACAGCAGATTAACAGCGTTACTAACGAGAATAGGATTTGTGTATTTTTGTTCAATTTCATTTTGGTTTATTTTTGAATTCCTTCCGATGTCATAATTACCCGTTTCATGGTTCCGTCTTCATTATAAAACAGTCGGTCTACACAAACCGATCTTCTGTAGCTTCCTCCTTCGGTTGGGATGGCTCCGTTGTGATAGATGAAATACGTTTTTCCTTTAAAATCAATAATGGCTTGATGGTTGGTGTTTGAATTTCCGGCTATTTCGTTTAAGATTCCTTTGTATTCCCAAGGACCTTTAACCGATTTACTCATGGCATAAGCAATTTTTTCAGGGAATTCGGTTGCATAGGACAAATAATACCAGTTTTTGCGTTTGTGAATCCATGGAGCTTCGGTAAATTTGGGTACGTCGATGGTTTGGATTGGTCCGTCCATTTCAATCATGTTTTCTTTCAATTTCACATAGTGACAAACGGTATTTCCCCAAAATAAATAAGCCTGGCCATCGTCATCTATAATCACCGATGGGTCGATATCGTCCCAACTGATTTTGGTTTGAGTGGTCATGTCATTGGTAATTAATGCTTTTCCCAAGGCATCTTTAAAAGGACCTGTCGGGCTGTCGGAAACGGCAATTCCTATTGATTTGCCATGAATGGTTCCGTGTTCAACAGTTATATACCAATAAAATTTCCCATTGCGTTCAATAACTTGTGATGCCCATGCGTCTGCTTTTGCCCACGCAAAGTCAGTCACTTTTAATGGAACTGCATGTTCTTCCCAGTTGACCATATCTGAGGAAGAATACACCAGCCAATCATTCATTCTATAAAAATTAAATCCCTTCTCAGGAACATCATGTCCTGTATAAAGATAGACCTTGTCTTTGTAAACCAAAGCGGCTGGATCAGCGGTGTATTTATCGGTAATGATAGGGTTATTCATTTTCAGCGACGGCTGATTTTTAGTTTGAGCTGTTTCTTTTACAGCAGTTGTTTTACAAGAAACAACTGCTGATAAAAGACTCACACTCAATAATAGTGTTGTAATTTTCATTGTAATAATTTTATTTTCCTTCTAATACTACAACAGAAAATGCTGGAATAGTTACTTCTAATTTTCCTTTGGCATTCTTAAAACCTTTAAATTCTTTAGGCTCAATTGCATTTGGTTTATCAAATGAGTTATAATCTTGTAGTTTTTTAGATGTCAAAATGCTTCCTGTGAAAGTTTTCAAACCCAATTCAGCCAAATCAATTTCTATCTTATTTTCTTTCTTGGCATCAATATTTACTAACGAAACATGTATCAATCCACTCTTATCTTTTGAAGCTGAAGCAGAGATTGCTGGAAGAGTCTTTCCTTCAAAAGTGTATTCCGGCGATTTGAAAGCAACAGGCAATAATTCAGCATCCTGATGCACACGGTACATTTTCATGATGTGGTATGTTGGTGTCAAAATCATTTTAGCCTTATCCGTCAAAATAACTGCTTGCAATACATTCACACATTGTGCTAAATTAGCCATGCGTACTCTATCGGCATGGTTGTTAAAGATATTCAGCGTCGAACCAGCTAAAACCGCATCTCTCATCGTATTTTGCTGGTATAAAAATCCAGGATTAGTTCCTTGTTGTACTTCGTACCAAGCTCCCCATTCGTCAACCATCATGGCTACTTTTTTCTCAGGATCATATTTATCCATAATAGCAGCATGCTTGGTAACATATTCTTCCATTTTTAAAGCCGAAGTCATCGTTTTAAAATAGCCATCCTCATTAAAATCTACAGCATCTCCTTTTTTAGACCAATTGATTACAGCGTAATGATGTACTCCAACTCCACCCAACATATTTATGGGAATGTTTTTCATCAAAACCTCTGTCCAATTGTAATCACTTCCATTAGCTCCGGAAGCAATACGAGTCAAACCGCCTGTATTCTCCCAATCAGACATGAAAGTGGCAAATTTTCTATACTCACCAGCATAATATTCTGGAGTCATATTTCCTCCACATCCCCATGCTTCGTTACCAATTCCCCAAAATTTTACTTTCCAAGGTTCTGTTCTTCCATTTGTTTTGCGCAAATCACTCATCGGACTTTTTCCTGAGAAATTAGTGTATTGAACCCAATCAGCTAATTCTTGAACGGTTCCACTTCCTACATTTCCAGATAAATACGGTTGAGCACCAAGCAATTCGCACATATTTAAAAAATCATGTGTTCCAAAACTATTGTCCTCAGTTACACCACCCCACCATGTGTTTACAATTGTTGGTCTTTTTTCTCTTGGTCCAACACCGTCTTTCCAATGGTACGTATCAGCAAAACAACCTCCTGGCCATCTTAAATTTGGAATTTTTAATTCTTTTAAAGCTGCAATAATGTCATTTCTAACTCCGTTTGTATTTGGAATTTTAGAAGTATCGCCTACAAAAAAACCTCCATAGATACATCTCCCCAAATGTTCTGCAAAGTGACCATAAATATTTTTATCAATAACAGTAGGCTTTTCAGCTTTTTTAATACTCAAAATTGTGGTTTCTTTTTGTGAAAAAACAAGTTGATTACAAAAAGTGAATATCAACAATATGAACAGATTTTTTTTCATTCTAATTACATTTTTGATTGGTTATAAGTGTATATTTAACATTTGTAAATATAGTTAAAATAAAAGCATAAAAACAAGCTAAAAAAGAGAAATAAAACTAAAACAATCAGCTTATTTTTTAACAAAAGCCCTTTCTTGAATTGAAAGAGCCGTTTATTTGTTTTTTTAATCTGTTTTTTTACCCCAAACCGGTCTGCCGTCTGAAGTCAGTCCAGAGTAAGAAATGGTTACTTTACGAGTGCTTTTTTCCCAGTCCCAAGCATCACTGACTTTGCATTTTACGCCATTTACAGTTAGTGTTTTGTTGGTACTGTCATACGTCCAAGTTCCAGTAACACCACCGCTTACTTTCTTGTCAGCCGTCAAATATATTGTAATTGATTTTTGAATAACTGCATATTGATAATTCATGGTGATTTGCTCCCATGTTCCAATGAATGACGCATCGCTAATGGCAGTTTCTGGTACTCCTGCGTATCTTTCAGCATCAACTACTGGCCAGCCGTCTTCTGTCCATTTTATGGCGCGAACGTGTCCCATCATTACCGCATTTGATGCATTGATACCTGGCACATCCTTTGGCAAACGAGCCTGAGAGGCATAGAACCATTGTTTGGTATCTGGATTTTGAAAAATGGAACAATGTGCAAATCCAACCCATCCGGTATGATTGTTAAATCCATAAGGATGCGTAAGCATTGGCCAAGCATCGGCTCCATTGGTTACATTGGTACCGTTGATTCCCAGATAAGGACCTGTAATGCTTCTGGAACGGCAAACTCTGGTGTTGTAAGGAACATCAAGACCATCATAGGCCAAGAAAAGATAATAATAGCCTGTAGTTTCGTTGTACATTATCTCTGGACCTTCGGAACCTTGCCAGCGACTAGTGGCACTTCGAGAAGCGATGCGGGTTCCGTAATCACTAAGTGTTTTTAATTGATCTGGTTTTCCTGTAGTTGGATTCAGTTTCAAGGCTGCAATTCCCGAATGCCAAGAACCGTAAATTAAATAATGTTCGCCTTCCGGGGTAACGGTAAAAGTAGGGTCGATGGCATTAAATTTGAAATAAGCATTTTCCCAATTTCTGGTGCCCGTAAAAGAATAAGGTTTTAATCCATCCGGTTCAGAACATACTACCATTCCTTTGTCCACCCAGACATTAGATGCTAAATCATCGGATTCTGCCAATCCAATAAAGGCTCTTTCTGACCATGAATACGTAAAATCAGTACCAATAATTGGTTCATCTACCACAATGCTGTAATACATTCGGTATTTGTTGCCTACCTTTTTGATGAAAGGCGCCCAATATCCATAATTAGGATTTGTGATGGCAGGTAATGCAGGTGACATTCGGGCTCTTTTGTTATTCAAGGAATCTTTAACCCAAGCTGGTGCCGTGGTCATTGAGGATCCCATAAATTCCCAATTCACAAGATCTTTGGAGCGTCTGTACATAAAATGTCCGTGCCCGTCATGTGCGTTTCCATAAGAAGCATCGGTTTGATACATATAATAGTACTCCCCGCATTTTTCAACAGAAGGATCGTGCACATTGGCTAAATTCCATTGCGAACGGCTATCCCAGGAGGCAATGGAAGTATAATTATCAGGATAAGTAGGTCCTGGAAAGGCGGGTGGCACGACCACAACCGGTGGATCCACAGGGTCTGGAGCAGTAGAGTCATCACTGCTGGAGCAAGCCACTACAGAAAGTACCAAGCCTAAAATTGCCGGGTA
>JAKFBW010000131.1:0-1513 GCA_036676965.1 Flavobacterium sp.
ATGAAAATCGTGATCGAACCATCCTGCGCCGTTCCGCTTGCAGCTTTACTGGCAAACAAAGGCAGATTTGAAGGCAAAAAAGTCGGAATCATCCTTTCCGGCGGAAATGTGGATCTGGGGAAATTGCCTTTTTGATTCAATCAATAAAAAAAGGAAAAGGCACTGAAATACTCCATATGCCTTTTCCAATTTTAATTTATAAGAAGAGACTATTCATCACCAGAAAGATGTATTCGCACTTCGTACAAAACAAACTCCTGATTAAAGACAAATCGCTTTTCTGAACAATAATCGTCTGGCCTTAGCATATAAATCTTCTTTTTGTCCTCTCCATAAGCCAACTGATCCCAATCCTCTGTATCTAATTCCGAGGTATATTGGGGATTCATCTTTAAAATCTGGGAATAGGTCATACTTATAATAGACAACTTATCCTCAGGGAATAGCCAAAAGTGAGATAGCCATACCATGTGAAACACAGGTATTGACTTTGTGAAAGAAAATCGATCGCTTATTTTGGGTGGATTTCTCTCGTTCCACTTCGAGAACTAACCCATTTTCTTAACGGTTTTGATCTGCTGTCTAAAACCGTAAATCCCCAAGGGCATTACCTCCACCGAAAGAGTTCAACTCACCGAATGCTGCCCCCTAATTCCGACATTTATTATAAAATGATCTTATGTGCAACATTCTGAATCGTCAGATTATTTTTATTCTTTTCGAGAGTTAAAAATGATTTGAATATGGCTTCACAACGAGTGAATATTTTTTTCTACAAAGTCTGAAAAGAATTGGAACACCAAAGTCACCCGCGAAATGGCCGATTCCCTTCAGAAAGAAAACCCTGCATTGGAGTTAGATTTGGGGGTGGTGGTGAGTGAGAAATAGGGAGACCAAAAAAGTGATTTTGGCAGAATACTACATGAATCAAAAGTCTATTCAGCTTCGAAATATGCTTCAGCAGGAAGCAGGCCCAGAAACTGAAAGTTTTCATTACAAATTCTCCCTCCGGAAAATTCTTGCTGTGTGATTCCTGATTCGCGGATATATTCTAAAACTATCTCACTGGCTACTATAGGCAGTAATATGTAAATTCTAAAATAAAAGCAGAATTTACCGCAGCCAATTTCTATCGGCTCATTACCGGTCCTTATCGGCTCATACCGGCTCATTTAAGCTTCTCCCACGAGTGAGATGCTGAAAAAAGACAATTAATCCAAAGGCAAGAATTAAGGAACCATGTCAAGAAATTCTGTCAATCAATTGTTTGAATAATTGCCGGGCTGGATGGAATGCCGAATCGTACTGATTGTAATTTTTTCCTCCTCCCTATCTGATGCCGCCGGAATTGTCTCCACTCAGGCTTTATTTAGAAATAAGTAGAAGATACTTTAAGGTAAAGTAGAGGTGTATATTCAAAACAATCCTTTCTCGCAGTTTTTTCAGTTGTCACTTTTTGCAGCCAAAAAGTAACCCAAAACCTTAATGCCTGGTTATTTACTTCAAATAGGCG
>JAKFBW010000132.1:0-9424 GCA_036676965.1 Flavobacterium sp.
AGTTTCCTAATTATGCAGCACAAAGTGGTTTAATAACTACTCCTGAAAGTCGTCATTGAGAGACCTACTCTCATCTATTTTAAAGCACCAACAACTACGTTGTTGTTCAAGTCACACACGTTCTCGCGCTACACGCAGGCTGGGATTAAGAAAGCCTAAACTTTCGGTTAAAAACTATTTTTCAGATACAAAACTAACTTTAAACTAAGCCTAAACCCGGCATATTGCCAAACGGCGGTTAGGTGCTGGCGAACAATCCATTATTTTAGCAAAGTTCTTTTCACAGATTTGATTACTTAGAACACAATATTTATTATTTTCTGAAAAATTATCCTTCAATGTGAATACTTTGTTTATTGCTAATTTAATAGTATGGGTTATCCTTAAAATGTAGTTTTCAATAAGAGTTCGCTAAATTTTCTTTGGTTGAAAAATGGATGGAGACGGCGGCTACATCAGCGTAAAAAAAGTAGGTATATGATATGTAATATTTGATAGTGGTATCTTCAGCAGAAACAGGGACTTTTATCACTACATGCATCCTGTCACCATTCTCTTTTTCTTCAAACTTCACGAAATAGGGATCGGTATTTTTTCGCACGAGTTCATATATATCGGTTATTATTTTTTTGGCGGAGCCATTACGGCCTTTTTCACTATGGAAATAATAGGACAAATTAATTATTTTATCATTTGCATCTGCCAGATAACCCACGAAATAATCCTCAGAGATATTATCAAAGCTTAAATTTTTTCGGGTATAAGACGTTGCCGGATAACCCCAATAATTTCCATTGTTATAATATTTTAATTTCACTTTGGCCACGGCAGGATTAAAATCCTTATACAGGTAATAAAACATGTCGGGTTTAAATTTATATTTTGCACTGAGGCTATCTGCAAAGTTCAACAGCCATTCTCGCTTGTTTTTACGTTGCTTATCCCAATTGGCTATACCTTCAAGCATTCGTTCTCCCTGCGCTACATATAACGTGCCTTTATTCTTGGCTATAAATTCTTTGATTTCGGAAACCTTATATACATCAACAGTTTGTTTCCATTTTTTATCAAGTTCATCAATGTTATAGTTGAACAATTTCTTTTCCGCTTTTAATGAATGGGCAAGATATACCAGGCTGTTGAACAATTGCCACGTATTATAATTACTGTTGGTTTTACTTTTATTTAAGTTGGAGTAAAAATCTATGTAATTATTTGTGATCGTTTTTGTTAATTGGCCGTTTTCATAGACCTTCGTTGTAATACTGCCTTCAGGAAATACCATCCTGAAACATACCATTTCGTCGTTGCCAAAGTGACCTTTAAAGGAGGTGATTTTTGTCAGGTCTATATTCTCGGTAAGTTCTAATATCTCTGGTTTACCTGTTTCTTTTTTATAAACCGCATTCATCGCCATTCTGTTAGCGGTAAATACTTTGAAGTTTTCTTTTGGGAATGAAAGCTTATAGTCGTCACCTGCCTCTCTGTAGGTGATGCCGTTGGCTGCAAACTGCAATTCGCTTATCCTGTTTGAAAGTGAATCGAGTTCCTGATAGGGCATGTTCTGGGAAACCGCATTGATGGAGATAAAAAACAGTGTCACTAGTAGGGTCGTTTTTTTCATAGTAAGCTTGGGTTTGTTCAATTTCGGTTTGTCTTATTTGATGCGAATAGTTTCCATCTCTCCATTTTCCTTAATTCCGTACATTTCTATTCTGCTGACCCAATCGAAATTCTCATTGGTTATCATTTGCAGGGTTTCATAAAAGTCGGTCTGAAATAAAACAAAACTGTATTTGCTCAGTATATTTTCATTGACCTTAGCAGGGAAATTTTTCATCATCGCTTTCTTCACCATTTTGCTTTCATTAATCATTTGGTCATTAATTTCTGGGCTGTCAGTGTTCAAAATAACCTTATCTGAAAAAACAGGCGGGAAGTTTTGGTACCCATGATTGGCTTGTTTCCCAAAAAAAGGCAAATCGATTTTCTGCTGTGTCTGCATGTTCAGTAGGTAAAAGTCGCCTGAACGCGTGGCTATTAAAAGCCAATTATTGCGAAGATGGGATATCGACATGATATCAGTATCTTCCAGCAAATATTTTCCGGCACTGCCTACCAAATTAAAAGAATACGCCCTCCAATTAAAATTGTGGTCGCCGATACGTGCTATTCCAAAATTATTAGGAGCATTTTCCGTGAAAGAAATGTCCCGAACGGTATATGTTGCACTCCAGTCTGCATTTCGTGTTATTATCTCATCCTTTTCGTTAAAAAATGGGGACGACTTACCGTAAAGCTGTCTGCTACCTTCACCTTTTGCAAAAATCACATCATCGTTGGTTTTTTGCGCTATTTTGGGTGGTGCAGTTTTAGCAGCAACATTAGATTTACTCGTATTGCTGTTGCCGTTAATAACCAACTCTCCTGAATGTGCATTTTTTTTGTCTTCCGCTTTTTTCAGATAGGCCACCCTTTTCAATTCCGCTTGCTTTGCGTTATTTGCCTTTATAACTGCGTCAGCACGTCTTTTATCTTCAATCTTTTTTGCTTCTCTTTCTTTTTTATCTGCCGCCGAACACGCTGGACATGGATTACATTCAGTCCCTTTATAATTTTTTGTCAGTTTACAACAAGATTCAGGGTTGAAATCGTGTGCCTGCGCAAAACTAGAAGTCGTAGTCAACATAACAATAAAAAAGGCTAATGTTTTGAAAGTATTCTTCATATTTCTTGAGATTCGTTTCAATTTTCTTTTGTTATTTTATATTCGTTGTGTTAGGCTTGCACCTAACGTTTTGCAGCTACAAGAAGTTGGCGATTTCGGAGCACAAAACTGTCTGCCAGCACTGAACTTGATACGAAGCACAAAGCTTCATTTAATCACTGAACCACCAATTTCTTGTAGCTGCTGTTATGCACAGCCATTCATAGTCTTAGGAGTATTGACTATTTCAGCTGAAATACATCTATTTTCTTAAATTTCGATGCGTCAAGTCCTTCTGATGGCAATGTTAATGGTGTTGTTAGAGCAGCATTGAGTCTATTAATTAATTCACTAACACTCATCCATTCATCATATATGATGTTATAAGCTTTTGAAGGAATTGAAATTGATTTAGATTCTTGTGCATTAAATATATAAGAACCTGAAAGTGTAGAAACCGCAGCAATTGATGCACTTCCTTTAATTTCTATTTTTGTCCCACCAGTCACTGCAAATGTTGCCTCTTCCAATACATCAAATTTTCTAAGAATATAAATTTTCATATCCTTATCCAATAAGCGAAGGTTAGCCAATAAAGACTTTTTTCCCTCTGAGTTAAAAGAGTTCACAATTGTGGAGATTTGAGTAGAATTATTATATGTATAATAGCTAACATTATATCTTACGGAATGTACCTCGTCATTTACCATACTTGAAGCGATGCTCCCGTAGATTGGTATTGTTACGCTTAAGTCTGTCATTACCGACTTCTCCGTTAACTTTGATTCTTGAATTGTACTAGGTGTCGAAAACTCAAACTTCACAGGAGTTACTGGAATAAAATCAACATTCGTCAATTTATTATCTTTTAATTTTCCAACCACTAAGGTTCCTAATTGAGGCACAATATCGACAAGTCGACTAAATTCTTTTACACCAGTAAGATTTAACTGATTACCTAACTCTATAAATCTTGCTTTATCATTATTCGCACTATAATTTGTAAATCCATTAAGATCAAAAGCTCTGATTAGGTTGTCTTTAGATTTAGGAACATCAACTGGGTCTATGTTATATTCTGCTCCACTTGAACCTGCTTTGTACTTCATTTTGATAAGTCCACCTTGAAAGCATTTTATTTCAATAGGCTTGGCAGTGAATGGTGTAATCACATTAGAATTGGGAGCTTTTGAAGCCTTATCAATTGAATAAGAAGAATTTCCCATTAAGTTATTTTTCTTATCGTAAACCTGAATGATTACATTCATATCAGATTCTGAATAGTTTTTGAAAGTAAAAATTGCTTTAACAGGAGGTGCAGCATAACTAAAGAGAAATGAAACTGTCAAGATTGATGATAAGATGAATTTTTTCATAATTTTTTTTGTTTAAGTTGTTAGTTGTTAATCTATTTGGAAAAAGTTTTTGAGTTCTCTAATTTTTTTATGGTTGTGCATAACTCGTTTATACTACTGACACAATCCGACTTATCACCCCTAAATAGGGTGGATAGGTCTGATAAACGTCAGGGTTTATTTTTACCAAATATATAAATAAATCTTACAAAAATTCAGATAGTTTTTATTATTTCCAGATTCTTTCACTTAAGATATTGTGCTGGATTTCTAATTTCTGGAGATAGGCGTTTTTATCAATTGCGTCTGGCTTTAACCAGATGATTAGAATTTGTAAAAACAAATAGGCTTTAGCCGAAATCTTTATTTAGATTTCGGCTAAAGCCTATTAAATATTTTAATTTTAAAACGGGTTAAAACCCGTTTCTATGGATATCTTACGAAAAAGGAAACTAAGCAAAAACTACATTAAACTCAAAATTTCCTTTTTAAAGGCATCATATTCCCCTTGCAAGATCAATCCGTTGTCAAGTAATTTTTTATAATTCTGTAGCTTCACAAAAAGTTCGTCCTGTGTCAATTCGCTTGTTGGTTTTTCTGTAGAATGAGCTGTATTTTCCAGAATAGGTTCGGCATAATTAGGAACTGCCGGCATAATTTCGGCAAAATTGGTTACTTCTTCAGTTTCCATTTCTTCAATTTCTTCAGTCAGGGCAACTGAATCCGTAACAACCTCACTGGCAATCGTCCCTGTTTTCAAAATATCAATCTGCTCTTTGGCAAAAGTGTACATCTTTCTGGCCTGGGTTTTGGGAATATAATCGATGGAAACCTGCATGTCTGTTTTGGTCGAAAAAGAAAATTCAGAACCCAAAATATTTTCTTTTACGAATACCCCTTCCACATCATCCCAGGTATAATCGGTAAAATCCATAGACAATCCCAGATTTTTGGGTTGACAAATAATGATTCTTTTATTGGTCATCACCATGCTGTCCGGAAAAACGGTCAATGCCGGTTTTTTCTGTACCCCAATATAGCCTATCTCTTCATTTTTCATTAAAAGATCATTCAGCTTTGAAGTGATTTTTTCGATAGCCTTAGGATCTTGTTCCTCGTTTAAAAATTTTTTAATTTGATCTTTCATCTTATGCTTGATTTATGACTGATTTTTTTATTTTATTCAACTGATTTTCACCACAAAAGTAATACCTAATTTTATAATTCTGTGATTTCGTTTTGCCCTTTTTTAATTAAACTTTAATGATGCAATAATTTAATTCCATAATTTCTTTGACTCATGAATGAAACGAACCAAACCCTATGTACATTACAAAAATATAACTTAACTTAATGTGCCGCTTTTGTTTGCATTTCGAGTACTGCTACTTACTGCAAAAGTAGAACTAAAAGATCCCGAAAAAGGAATGAATCTGGGTGTTAAAGCCTGCATAAAAAACCATTTATTTTTGGTGAATTAAAAAAACTGGTCGATTCCTGTATGGAGAAAGAAAATTAAAATTAGCCAATATAGTGCTACGCCTACAAACCGGGCTAATGAATACGTGCTTTGTTTTTCATCTTATTCTTTTTATAGATAAGTATAAAATACTGGGCGTAAACCAAATTTTTTTCTGAAATTTTCAAAACCTTAAATCCTACATGCTCGTTATCTATAAGCAACTTATATGAAAAAAATTTTATAGAAAAAGAAGCTAAAACTATAGTCAGAACAATTATTGGTGTAAAAACCAATCCTAAATAAATACTAAAAAACTCTACGATAAAAAGATAAAAGAAAAGCCCAAAGGCAGTCAGTAAAACATTTATTAAAAACACCCTTTTCTTTACAATCTTAACATTAGAAATTAAATTTAAATCAAACTTTATTTCTTCCTCTTTAAAATGAAAAATCACCAAAGAGTTGCTTAAGGTAAAAAAAGGATTTTTATCAAGTTTTGTGGTTAGTTCCTCAAATGATACATTATTATTTAAATCCATTATTGTAATTTTACTTTTTCAATTCCCTACCAAACAGCGCGCTTTATTCACCAATCATAATTAAAAACAATTCAATGTCAAGGCTTAAATCAATTACCAAATTACAATTAACATTTGAATACCAATAAAAATAACACTAGAAAATTACAATTCTTCGACTTCTTTTTGTTGTTTCTTAGTCAGACTTTTGAAAACCAATTCATACGAATGATCTATCAATTCCTTAAGAAGCGCATCCGAAACCGATTGATTCACTGCAATGGTATTCCAATGAATTTTACTCATATGAAATCCGGGTTTGATATCGTCATATTCTGCCCGCAACTCCTGGGCCCGTTCCGGATTGCATTTTAAATTGACCGCCGGCTGTCCTTTCTCCCATTGCCGTAAGGAAGACAAGGCAAACATTTTTCCGCCCACTTTAAACACCAAGGTATCGGCATCAAAAGGAAAATGCTCGGTTACGCCTTTTTTGGAAAGGCAATATTCATAATAGGTTTCTAAATTCATAACTGTTGTTTTTTACCGATTTCACCCAAATGTGTGAATTTGAATCCTTTTTCATATTTCAATCCATATCCAAACATTCGATCCATTGCTGAATGGGAAAACAAAATAATTCCGGCAAGTTGAATCGCTTCCTGATTAATAAAAATTCCGGTCAAATAAACTAAAATCGCTATTCCCTGATGATGAAATACATTGTAACTAAAAGCCCCAATTTTATTTCCAAAGAGATAACCCAACATTGAAAAATCCGGCGTTAACAAAAGCACTAAAAACCACCACCATCGATATTCTAAAAGACTGAACAGGTAAATACCCAAAACTAATAAACCGAGGGATTCCAATGGGATTATTTTTTTCATTGAATGGCATATAAAACAGGTTTACTCGGACTCGCATCATTTTCGAAAGAGGCAATTTGCAAATTCAACAAATACGTTCCGTCTTTGACTTCATCGGGCACAAAAATCATCTCGGTAATCGTACTGTTTAAACGCTCATCGGCATTGAGATGATTCACATCGGTTACGTTCCAAAATGCTTTATGCGCCAACAATCTCCCTTCATCGTGCTCTTTATCCACGCTGGGTAAATCTATCAGTAAATGCTGGATTCCGCTTTCGCGAATGAAAATCGCAGCTTCTTCCTCCAAATAGGGCGGATTGGTATTCGAATAGTTGAGGGATTTTTTTATTTTAAAATTAGGTAATGTCCGGATGATTATGGCTTCCGGAATTGCTCCTTTAAGTGCCGTCGAAAGCTGATTTTTGGTAATCACCAAATCTTCCCCTTGACTTTCAGGCAGCACCGAAATCAATTCGGCCATAAAGAAAAACTGCTTCAAGCACTGATTGATGCTGTAAAATTCCCTTGTAATATGTCCCACGCATTCGGTATGTGTGCCGTGTCCGTGCGGATTAAAAAAAATGTTATTAAAATTGGTCGAGGATTTCCCTTCCGATACCTTACCTATCCAATCCCCAAAAACAACGGGTTCTATTCGCGGTTTATCAATATACCAGGCAATCGGATTGTCATCGGTATTCGTTAACGGAATCGAAATATCAATGGGTTTTGATAAGTCTACTTGGAGGTTGTTTATTGTTGCTATCATTTATGCTGAATTTATTTCAGCATCTCATCTTGAGACACATTATAAGTTCAAATATAAATCTTTTAATTCAGGATTTAAAAGTTTTGCAATATTCCATTTCCAGTTTTTATGCCAGTTTTTGAGTTGCTTTTCTCTTTTAAATGCATCATTGAAATCATCAAATACTTCAAAATATATTAAAATCGTAACATTATATTTTTTTGTAAAGACTGCTCCACATCCATTTCTATGACAATCAATTCTATTTTTAAGATTTTTTGTTGCACCAACATATAAAACAGCAGCATTTTTATTCATCAAAATGTAGGTATACCCTTTTTCCATAATATATTGAAACTAGTAAAGATCCTGAAACTAGTTCAGGATAAACAAATCCGATGCAATTCCATCAGTCAAAAACTTTCCTTTTTTAGTTGGCTTCAGGATGTTATTTTCAATAAAAAGTAAATCATCATCGAGGAATTTCTGGGCTTGTTTCAGCAAATATTCCAGATAATTAACCCCGAATTCCGTTTCAATTCGTTTTAAATCGACTCCCCAAATAGTGCGCAAACCTGTCATGATGTATTCGTTATATCGGTCGGCAACGGAAAGAATTTCTGTTTCGTTAGGCAGTTGCTCTTCCTGAATGGCTTTTAAATAAAGGGCATTGTTAGCGATATTCCAGCTGCGGGAAATCCCGTCATAACTGTGCGCCGAAGGACCGATGCCGATGTATTTTTTACCTAACCAATAGGCCGAATTGTTTTTCGAAAAATAGTTTTCTTTCCCGAAATTAGACAGTTCATAATGGACGAAGCCGTTTTGCCCCAAGGTTTCTACCAAAATCATGAAATGCGCTTCGGCGACCTCATCTTTGGGAGAGGTAATTTTTCCGGTCTGAATGAGTTTGTTCAACGCCGTTTTGGGCTCTACCGTCAGGGCATAGCTGGAAATGTGGGGAATCCCGAAAGACATGGCGGTTTCAATGTTTTGTTTCCATTTTTCATTGCTCATTCCCGGAATACCGTAGATTAAATCGATGGAAATATTATCAAAATATTGGGTTGCTTCACTTAGGCATTTTTGGGCTTCTACCGCATTGTGCGCGCGGTTCATCATGATTAAATCCTCTTCAAAAAAAGATTGGATCCCGATAGATAGACGGTTGATTCCGATTTTTGAAAGTTCAATCAAATAGTCTTCCGACAAATCATCCGGATTGGCTTCGAGCGTGATTTCGGGATTTTCAACCACTTTATAATTTTTATAAATCGAATCCATCAAAAATCGCAAATCTGCAATCTGCAATAGTGACGGTGTTCCTCCACCAAAATAAATCGTTTCAATACGTTCATTCGCAAACTCATTTTTACGCATTTGGATTTCTTTGGCCAAAGCCAAAACCATTTCCTCTTTCTTCTTCATCGAAGTCGAAAAATGAAAGTCGCAATAATGACAGGCTTGCTTGCAAAAAGGGATATGGATGTAGATTCCGCTCATTTATTTCAATAGATTCCCGTCTTTGGTTATTCTTTTAAAAAACAAAAAAAGACCCGATTTATTCTAGAATGCGAATATCATCAAATTTCCAGACAGTTGTTCTATTTTGCCTCTTTACTTTTCGAAAATAAGAACAGACTGTCAAATCGCCAAAAATAAGCTTCATCAAGAATAACACCATTCTACTGTAATAAAAAAAGCACCCCGTCTCTTCGAGTAATTTTGAATAGTAATGCAACAGCTTTACTATTCAAAATT
>JAKFBW010000133.1:0-21091 GCA_036676965.1 Flavobacterium sp.
TATTAGGTAGAGAATTGATAATAGTGTAATCTAAAAAATTTAGATACATCCTTTTTCATTTCAATAAATTCTGAGCCTCAATAATCACGGGAACATTGAGTAGTCATTATGTAAGTAACTCGATAAAATAAAACTATTTCATTATTTCTTTGACACCATTATTTTATCAATCCTTTGCCCATCTTTATCTATAATTTCCAATTCATAGTTATCTATGGTAATTTTATCCCCAACATTTGGCAAGGCATTAAATTTATGGATTAATAACCCAGCTATGGTTACAAATTTATTCTTGTAATCCTCATCTATCTCTATGTCAAAGCATTTTATGAATTCTATAACCGGATATTGACCGTCTATTAGCCAACTGTTTTCGCTTCTTTGGGTAATTTGGTATTCATCCTGGTCAATTTCTGTTGCGACACCAACCAAAGCATCTACTACGTCATCCATTGTTACAATCCCTTTGGTTAAACCATATTCATCAACCACAATGGCATAATGCATTTTTTCTTTTTTGAACATTTCCAAAAGTTTATAAGCCGAGGTACTTTCATTAAGGAAAATGGGTTGTTTGATATATTCCTTTACATCAAAATCTTGCTCCATATTTGGGGTAAATAAATCTTTTAGTAATATAATTCCTTTTATATCATCAAGATTATTATTGCCACATATAGGATATGCAGAATGTTTTTCTTTATTTATTTTTTCTCGAATGGTTTGTAAATCATCGGTATCATTAAAAAACATCATATCGCTACGGTGCGTAATTAATGAATTCACTTTTCGATCACCCATTTCAAAAACACGTTCTACAATGTCTTGTTCTATATCTTGAATTTCAACTCCATCTGTACTTTCTTTTATAATAGATCTTATTTCTTCTTCGGAAACTTTACTATCTATTGAGCTTCTAATTCCTAAAAGTTTTAAAATTACATCATTTGTAAATGTTAATAACCACACAAACGGTGAAGTTATTATGGAGAGTATTTTCATTGGCTTTGCCAAAACAATAGCAATAGGTTCGGGAAAAGTTAACCCTAATCTTTTAGGCAATAATTCGCCTAAAACAATCGAAACATAAGTAACAGAAACTACAATCATCACAACGGCAATATTGTGTGAAAACGGTTTGAAAAAATCAAATTGATTGAAGAAATCTTCAACACCTACAGTGAGATTTTCTCCACTATAAACCCCTAACAATATTCCAATAAGCGTAATTCCTATTTGTACTGTAGATAAAAACTTTGTTGGATGTTCTGAAAGTTCTAAAGCAGTTTTTGCACCGGCACTCCCTTTCTTTTTGGCGTTTTCCAGTTTAAATTTTCTGGACGATACTAATGACATTTCTGACATAGAAAAAATACCATTCAAAAGAATTAATGCTAAGATAATTGTAATTTCCATTTCTTAAGTTTTAAGACAAAGATAGTCTAGATTATTTTTGTTTTATTGTTGCCAACCGCCACCTAATGCTTTATACACATTAACAGTGGTTTGAAATTGTTGTTTTTGTGTTTCGATTAAATCCAATTCGGCTTGAAGTGCGTTTTGTTGTACCGTCAAGACTTCAAGATAATTTGCTCTACCAAACTTAAACAAATCTGTTGCAATTTCAATTGAATTATTCAATTCTTGGGTTTCTTCTGTTTTTAATTTAAGAACCCTTTTTAAATTGTTAATTCTTGCCATTTCAGTATTCACTTCTATGTATGCATTTAAAATAGTGCTTTGGTACGTATATAATGTTTCTACTTGGTACGTATTGGCTTTGTTGAAATTCACTTTGATAACCGACCTGTTCACTAATGGAGCGGTTAAACCACCCAATAAATTAAAAGCTACCGATTGAGGATTAAACAACAAATTAGGTTTGAAAGCTTGATATCCAATTCCGCCTGTAATAGTTAAGTTGGGATAAAATTGTGCTTTAGCTGATTTTACATCCGATTTTGAAGCTATTAAATTAAATTCTGCCATTTTAATATCAGGTCTGTTTTGTAATAAAGCTGACGGAATTCCAAATTGAATTTCATTGGGCAAATTGGAAGTAGTAAATGAAGTTTGTCTTTCAATTTTTTGTGGATAACTGCCGATTAAGAAATTGATTTTGTTTTCAATTTCGGTGATTTGCTGTTGCAGTTCTACCTTCATTGCTTTAATGTTTAACAGTTGCGCCTTAAACTGTTTTACCGCCAATTCATTAGATGCAGCAGCTTCTCTCATCACCTTTACCATCCCTAGTGCATTTTCTTGAATAGCTATATTTTTATCGATAATAGCAATCGATTGATCTAATGAAATTAATTCATAGTAACTGTTCGCTATTTCAGTAATTAAATTGGTGGTAACTACATTCTTCATTGCTTCACTCGCTAACATTCTTGACACAGCCGCTTTCTTTTGATTTTTCAATTTACCGAAAACATCTACTTCCCAAAAAGTTTGTAATCCTACCAAATAATCGGGTAGATTTTTTGGAATATCAGTTCCGTTGTAAATCTCTGTTCCGCGGTTTCCTGCACCATCCATTGTATATTGACCAAATTTTGTAACGCCAGCATAAGCATCACCTGAAATAGTTGGCAACATAGCACCTTTGCTAAACAAAACGTCAGATTGTGATGCTTTAATTTTTTGCAACGAAATTAAAACATCATAATTTTTAACAAGTGCTGTATCGATTAGTTTTACAAGATATTTATCATTGTAAAAAGTTTTCCAATTTATTATGGCACTACTCACAGTATCGGTGGCAACACCATAACTTTCGGGAAGTTTTTTTGTGGTGTTATCTAAACTAGTTTGTAGGGTTTTGCAACTACTTACTAACAAGCAAGCAGTTACAAATGATACCACAATTATATATTTATAATTCTTCATGTTTTTTAAATTACTTCTGTTAAAGGTGTTTCGTCTTCTTTCGCTTCTCCTTTATGGGTAAATTTTTGGGCCAAAGTGGCAAAAATGAAATACAAACCTGGTACAACTATAACTCCGAAAACAGTTCCAATTAACATTCCACCTGCTGCGGCTGTTCCGATGGTTCTGTTTCCAATAGCACCTGCACCCGAAGCCATCATTAACGGAATTAATCCTGCAATGAATGCGAACGAAGTCATTAAAATAGGTCGCAAACGTGCCACTGCGCCTTCAATTGCAGCTTTGAAAGGAGAAAGTCCTTCGCTGTGTTTTATAGTGGCAAATTCTACAATCAAAATGGCATTTTTACCCAATAATCCGACCAACATAATCATAGAAACTTGTGCGTAAATATTGTTTTCTAATCCGAAAAGGAATAAGAATAAGAACGCTCCAAATATTCCGACAGGCAATGAGAAAATTACCGTTAAAGGCAATAAGAAACTTTCGTATTGAGCTGATAAAAGTAAATACACAAAAAGTAAACAAATTAAGAATATAAATACCGCTTGATTTCCTGATTGTACTTCGTCTCTTGTCATACCTGCCCAATCAATATCAAATCCTTTTGGCAGTTTTTCTTTAGCTACTTGTTGGACAGCTGCAATTGCTTCACCACTACTATAGCCCGATTTTGCCTCACCATTTAATTCGGCAGAAGGATACATATTATAACGTGTAATTTGATCCACACCATACATTTTATTGACTTGCGCAAAAGCCGACATGGGAACCATTTCATCTTGGTCGTTTTTGACATACAATTTTAAAATATCTTCTGGTTTGGCTCTATATTCAGGTGATGCTTGTACCATTACTTTATACATTTGACCAAATTTGATAAAATTAGTGGCATACTCACTACCTAACAAAGTTTGCAAACTACTCATTGCATCATCAACCGTAACACCTTTTTGAGCGGCTTTGTCGTAATCTATAGACAACATATACTGTGGGTAACTGGCATCAAAAATGGAGAAAGCAGAGCCAATAGCGGGTTGTGCCTGCAAATCTTTTTTAAATTGATTTACTACAGTTTCCATTTTTTTGAAATCACCACTTCCTGATTTGTCTAAAAGACGTAATTCAAAACCACTGGCATTTCCATAACCTGGAACAGCTGGCGGAGGGAAAAATTCTAATTTAGCATCTTTAATGTGTTTGGTTTTTTCTTCCACCAATGCCATAATATCATCAACTGTTTCTGTTCTTTCGTCCCAATTTTTCAAATTAATTAAACAAGTTCCGTAAGTTGCACCTGTACCATCTGATAAAATATTAGTTCCAGCTAAAGTAGAAACAGATTCTATAGCATCAATTCCTTTACATGATTTTTCAATTTCATTTACGACTGCCTTTGTTCGCTCTAAAGTAGAACCTGATGGCGTGGTTACACTTACATAAAAAGTACCTTGGTCTTCATTTGGAATAAAACCAGTAGGCAATATTTTTCCAAACAAGCCAATTCCGGCACAAAAGACCAATAAAATAATCCACGTAAGTGATTTTCTATTAATGATTCCTTTTAATAATTTCTGATAACGATCAGATAGATTATTGTATTTTTCGTTAAAACTATCGAAAAATTGATCTAATCTATTTTTCACTTTATTATGTTGATGCGGTTTCAACATCAAGGCACATAATGCAGGTGTTAATGTTAAAGCACTTACACCTGAAAGCACAATAGAAATTGCCATCGTAACCGAAAATTCTCGGTAAAATATACCAACTGGTCCCGACATAAATGCTGCAGGTACAAACACAGCAGCCATAACCAATGTAATTGCTATAATGGCACCACTAATTTCTTTCATAGCTTCAACAGAAGCTTTAAATGGCGTTAATCCTTTTTCTATTTTAGTATGAACGGCTTCCACTACTACAATAGCATCATCAATTACAATTCCAATAGCTAAAACCAAAGCAAACAATGTGATAAGATTTAAAGAAAAACCAAATAGTTGCATAAATAAAAATGTGCCAACTAGTGAAACTGGTACTGTTATCGTGGGTATTAGTGTTGAACGCCAGTCCTGTAGGAAGATAAAAACTACTAAGATTACTAAAAATAATGCTTCGAATAAGGTTTTAACAACTTCGTGAACCGAAGCATCAAGGAATCGGGATACATCGTAGCTTACTTCGTAATCCATTCCATCAAGGAAAGTAGTTTCTTTTAGTTCAGCCATTCTTGCTTTAACTTTAGCAATAACTTCGCTCGCGTTTGAGCCAGGTAATTGCTTTAATTGTATAGCAGCGGCAGCTCCGCCATTAAACTTAGCTTCCACATCAAAATAAGTAGTTCCAAATTCCACATCGGCAACATCTTTAATTCGCAAAATTTCTCCACTGGCATTGGCACGAATTGGAATGGCTTCGTATTGCTCCTTACTATTAAAACGCCCTGTATATTTAATTACATATTGTAAAGATTCAGCTTTCTTATCGGAACTTTCACCCACTTTTCCTGGTGCTGCTTCAATGTTTTGTGACTGTAAAGCTTCAATAACATCTTCGGCAGAAACTTTATAATTCAGCATTTTATCGGGCTTTAACCAAATACGCATAGCATATTCTTTTGCCCCAACAATATCAGCATAACCTACACCATTAATCCTTTTTAAATCAGCTAAAACATTAATATCAGCAAAATTGTAAAGGAACTTTTCTTCCATTTTTGGATCATTGCTGTAGATGTTCAAGTACATCAACATGGCATTTTCTTCCTTGGCAATTTTTACACCGTTTTTAATTACTTCCTCAGGCAATTCACCCATTACAGCCGCCACACGGTTTTGAACGTTTACGGCAGCAATATCAGGATTGGTTCCTACTTCAAAAATAATTTGAACTACGCCGACACCATCATTACCAGCATCACTCGACATGTATTTCATGCCCGGAACACCATTGATGGCTCTTTCTAACGGAACAATAGCGGCTTTGGTTACAGTTTCGGCATTAGCACCTGTAAATTCAACGGTTACGTTAACCTCTGGTGGCGCAATACTTGGGAACAAGGTCATCGGTAATTGGGTTAATGCCAATACACCTAAAAGTGTTATAAATACAGATATAACAATCGATAGAACGGGTCTATGAATAAAACGTACTGTCATTGTATTTAAAATTATTTAGCGTTAAGTTGAGCGATTACTTTTTGAAACGAAACGTCTTGAGGAACAATTTTCATTCCTTGTTTTACGTTTTGAATTCCTTCATAAATAATTTTATCATTAGCCGTCAATCCCGTTGCAACGACATATAAATTGGGCATTCTTGAAGCGATTGTAATTTCTTTCTGCGCTACTTTATTGTTGGCATCCACCACGAATACATACAATTTATCTTGTACTTCAAATGTGGTTTTTTGCGGAATGATAAGGGCATTTTTCACAGCAACAGGCAATATCACTTTTGCACTTGAACCGTGTTTTAATACATTATCTGGATTGGCAAAACGAGCTCTAAAAGCAATTGTTCCCGAACTATTGTCAAGTTCACTTAAAATAGTTTCAATTTTTCCTGATTGTTTGAGTAGTTTGTTGTTGGCAAGGAATAATGAAACAGAAGTGTTTTTGTTGGCTTCATTATTTTCTTTAAAGTCTAAAAACTCTTTTTCTGAAACATTGAAATAAGCAAAAACCTCATTGTTGTTTGAAATCGTAGTTAACAATGTTCCTTCTTCAACCAAACTTCCTAGTTTATTTGGAATTCTATTGATAACACCACTAAAAGGAGCTTTAATATTTGTAAAAGATAAATTGAGTTTTGCAGTGGCAATGTTGGCGTTTGCCTCGTCTATGTTGGCCTGCAAAGCTTCAACTTTAGCTTTCATCATAGAAAGTTCAGAAGCGGAAACGATATTTTTCTCCACTAATGTTTTGGTGTTTTTAAGCTCAACTTCCGCCGATTTTAATTCAGAAATAGCTGCTTTTTGCTGTGCTTGCGTTTTGAGTAATTCTAATTTATACTCGCTGTTGTTTAAGGTAAACAGGGTTTGACCTGCTTGAACGGTTTGACCTTCATCAACATATATTTTATCAATAAAACCTTTAAATCTAGCACGAAGTTCCACGTTTTGAATGGATTGAATTTCTGCAACATATTCTTTGTTATAGGTTGTGTCAATTTGCACAGGATTGATAATAGGAAAATTTTCTTGACTGGCTGTTTTTTTTTTCTCGTTTTTGCAAGAAGTAAACAACAATGCAAATGATAAAAACAGAATGGATAATGATGCAATATTCATAAGAACATTGCACTTAGATATTTTAGCAAACATATTTTTCAATATTTTTTGATTAATAAACAAAAAGAATTAGTCCGCAAGTGCAGACAAAATATTAGGGAAAAAAAGTTATGCTTCTGGTGGTGGACTAAAAATAGAGGAGTAATTGGCAGCACAAAAAGGTTCGGAGTAATGAACATTGGTACTGTTGTTTTTTATGTTTGAAAGCAACATAGAAATTGTTTCTTCTTCAAAATGAACTTGGTAAAATGTGATATCAATTACTTTTTTGATAAAGCCACTATTCTCATCACCAGGTTCATCCGTTTCTTTAAAAGCATCTTGTATATTTAAAACATCTTCAGCAAACCATTCTGTAAAACTCTCAATGTCGTTATAAGACAAATCTTCAAAAATCTCATCATTCTGTGCATCAGGCGCATCAACAGAGAAGTTTAAGATATGTAATGCCATTACAATCCAAACTATTCTAAAGATTTTATGTTGTCTTAAATTTTTCATTTTGAAATGCAAAAGTATGTTAAAGTATAGAACTTAACTAATTAAAAAAACATTAAATTATTAAAATAGACTTTTACAAATCTTATAGCGTATGTAAATAATCAGGGCAAACGCATGAGTTTTTTAATTAATTCCTAATAGCTTTTCAAGATAGCTGTTGCTCCAGCCAGCTTTAAGGCGTTTTCCCTTAATTCCTAATTTTGAAGAATTGTCGTTCTTCAAAATATTTAGTGCTATTTTAGTAATTAATGAAAAGTTTTGGGCTGCATTTTCAGTTCTTTTTCTACTCATATCTTCACTAAAAGCAACATCAAGAGTCCAATGCAATTTGTTTTCTATGCTCCAATGTGACCTTATTACTTGTTGAAAATATTTTACATCTCCATCTGAACTTGATATGTAATAACGTGTAAAACGTTCTGTTTCCTTGTTCTATGGTTAGCTTTGGTATAATGGTGGATATACTGGAGATATAGAGTTATTTAGTATGGATATGTCAGTATCCTATCAAGCTGGTCAAAAAGAATATTTTGCAGGAACTGAAGTAGTTTTCGATAGATTTCACATTAAAAAAGGAATGAATAAAGCTCTAAATCTAGTTCGACTAGAAGAGGTTAAAAGAGTTGAATCTCTCAAAAAATCAAAATACATTTGGTTAAAAAACGAAGCTAAATTGACAGAAAATCAAACTGGTAGATTAGACGAGTATTTAAGTGACAGCACTTTAAATACAACAATAACTTACCAAATTAAAAATAAATTTGATCAACTATGGAATGTACAATCATATGCAATTGAGCCAATGATCGAAGAATGGATTAAAGAAGCAGCTTCTGCAAGGCTTAAACCGATAGACGCATTCATTAAAACAATAAGAAATCACTATAACGGAATTGTAAAATCAATCAAAACAGGAATAACAAATACAGTTTCAGAAGGATTGAATAGCGTGATGCAGTTAGCAAGATCCAGAGCAAGAGGTTAATAGGAATCCAGTGAATTTCATAAAAATGGTATATTATTTAGGGAATGTCTAAAAATACAATTCCACTAATTTAGGAGAAGAACCATTTTATTTTACACAATTTTAAAATGAAATTGTTTAGAAGGAATCTAAACCGCATGATGATTTTTGGAAAACATTGAGACAAAAAAAATCAAAAGCCATTTATTTCAGCAATAAATGGCTTTTTTTAATTGTAATCTAATTTTAAGGGACTAATTTTATATTCGGTTTTGGGGCAGGTTTCATTCCTTTGCCCATATAAAAACTGGTATGTGGCGGCTGGTTATAGCCTACATTTTGCCAGGCTATACTCAGTCGGTATTGGGCGTCGTGCATCAGGGTGTATTGTCTGATGGTCGTTGGGATTGTTGTGGTATAGATGCGCAATTCCGTGTTGTCGGCACTTCTCAAAATCAATTCTTCTCTCCAGTCCCCTAAAATATCAGCCGACAGGGCGGGAGTGGCTTTGGTGCCATTATTCGATTTGGCTCCATCGGCGGTGAAAATTCTGCCGTAACCATATTTATCAATATAGTTGGAATTGAGGATTTCTCTGCTGGAATCAGCATCCCAATAAATTAAAAAATTAGTCGAGACGGGTACTTTCCCAATTTTGTTCCCTTTGATATCATACAAACTGGAAGCACCTGACCACCACATTTGGGCTCCGACCCTGGTGTTGTCAATATTATCGGCTACGCCCCTGCCAACGTCTTCATTAGGGGCTTCGGTAAATAATATTTTTCCTGTTGCGGCAGCAAACAGGACGGAACCCGGACCCGTTGTACCTTCTTCAATCTCATGTACGCCAAAGACTTCCAAGCCGGGAATTTCCGGGTCAAGGTCGCTGACGTGTATGGCATCACCATGTCTTAGACCGGTAGTGTATAATCCTTTTCCATCATCATCCACACACATGGATCCAAAAATAATTTCGTCTTTCCCGTCGTTGTCCACATCGGCAACAGAGAGGTTGTGATTCCCCATTCCGGAATACGGATTGTCTTTGTCTTTACTGTCAAATACCCATCGGGAACTTAATCTGTTGTCTTTAAAATCCCATGCAGCGAGAACCGTTCTGCCGTAATAACCTCTGCACATCACCACACTTGGATGCACTCCGTCTAAATAAGCGACACAGGCGGTGAATCGGTCGACCCTGTTTCCGGTTGCATCATTCTTGCCATTTCCGCCTTTTCCTCCCCAGCCCCCTATGTTACCCCTTTCCGGGATGTAGTCCGTGGTAGCGATAACTTTTCCGGTTCTGCCATCAAAGACAGAAAGGTATTCCGGGCCTTTGAGTATTTTTCCGAAAGTTGGGGAATTTTCGTTGGTGTCTCTCCAGTCTTTAGAAGCGTCACCAATCACCTGGTTGGCACTGTCGGTAGTGCCATCGGCAGTTTTGCATACCAATTCGGCGATGCCGTCACCATTTAAATCGTAAACCATGAATTGGGTATAATGCGCCCCTTCGCGGATGTTTTTTCCTAAATTGATTTCCCAAAGAAAAGTGCCATCCAAGGTGTAGGCTTGAAAAACGGGAGGGTCGGTGATTCCTTTGAAAGAGTTATCAGCTCCTTTTCCGGTCATGTGAACGATTAAATCATATTTGCCATCCCCATTTAGATCCCCTGTAGAAACATCATTTGGGATGTAGCCTTTTTTTTCTTTTATTGGAATGGAAAGATAAGGCTTGTCTGGGCTGTTCGAGGGAATGGTAAAGCTTCCCAAGGTTTCCTTTTCGACTCCGTTGAGCACACTTTTCACAAACCAGGTGTTGTTTTCTGTAGTACTGGCAGAACTATCCGTAAAATTGCTGGCGCCCGTAATGGGATCGGTATTGATGCGTAGGGCATTTTTAGTACCGCTTTTTCTATAGAGGTTAAAAGCCAAGTTATCCGGGTCGGTACCAAGTATTCGCCATCCGATATAAAATTTACCGTTTTCTTTTATGGCTACTACTCCGCGATCTAAGTTTTCCATTTGTCTTTGGCTAAAAAGCATCCAAGTCGATAAATTGAAGAATAAGAGCAGTAACAAAAGTTTCTTTGATAATGGAATCATAGTCGGTATTTTTTAGTTCATTTTTTGAAGACTGTTTTTTTAGAACAGGAACCAAATTGAGGATTAGTTGTTTTTGGGTTATTGGTATCTCTGTGTTTTAATATTGGAGAAACCTGATGGTTAGAACCGGTTTTATCGATTTGGTTTAATCCATAAAACCGGTTTTGTTAATTTAAAAAAAATTATAAACCATGTTTGGTTTTCCAATTGGTGTATTCGGAGCCGATTAAGCTCGAAGGCCAGTTGCCATACCAGGCATATCCTGTTCTTCTTTCATAATCTATTTCTGCTAAAGTGTTTTTCTTAACACCGTCTCTGCCACAGAAAAAGGGAAGTCCGGTATTTAAATCATAAAATCGGGCCCACATAATGTTTCCGGCGGATGGAACAACAACAATATCATAACCCAATGTGTAAGAAGAATCATAGACTTTATGAGTTGTGTAACCTACTATTTTGGCAACGTTAAACCAGTCAACGGCATCTTTTACCGCTTGTTTGATGGCGGCAGAGGGTTGTTCTACCAGCATCAATGTCCGTACAATCCCTACCGATTCAGAACCACTTATGGAAGGCAGTTCATAAGCTCTGGCGGTTTCAGGTAATAAGGTTACTTCATCGTGTTGGGCGCACCAGGCTGTTTTTTTGCCATTGGAAGTAATCTGTGTTTTCAGGATAATTTCAATCCCTTTGTTGAAAGAGACAGTCGCTTTTTCTTTATACTTTGTATTAACAAGGTCTAAGTTGTTTTTGCTTTTAATGATGTCCCACATCAAATTCATTACATTGACAAGGGCATTGTCGTTATAGGTTATCTGATGTCTGTATCCGCTGCGATCCGGGTAGTATTGCGGCCAGCCTCCATTCTCGTATTGGGCAAGAAAAAGATAATCGATGGCTTTTTCGGCAGCAGCCAGATAGTAGGGGTTGTTAGTCGATTTATAAGCGGTCAGCAAATCGCGGAGTTCTGTAGTTACGTGTCCGTTATCTATAGTGGTGTCGGTACTGTTTTTGGTGCTTAAGGCAACGGCTTTTTCGGTGTCTGTTTGTTCGCGGGAATATTGCGCAAAATCAGGTACTGCCTTACCCCATCCGCCATTGTTTCTTTGCCATAACAAGATGTTTTCGGCTTTTAAGGTTTGTGAGTAAACGGTCGTTACACCAGAAATGTTTATCTGAAGTTGGGCTGTTTTCCCGCTGCCGTCAGTGGCCGTAGCAGTAACGGTAACTGTGCCATTGATTTTTGGTGTAACTAAACCGCTGCTGGAAATAGTTGCAGTGGCTGTGCTGGTGACTTCCCAAAGGACTGTTTTATTACTGGCATCGGCCGGTAAAATGGTTAAAGTAAGTTGTTTTGGATTGCCGTCTGTGATGTCTCCCCCCGTGATGCTGATGCTTTGTATGGGGCTGGAACTGCTTTTTACTCCCGAAATAGTAATGGTTTTTTGTCCTAAAACTCCGGAGCCGTCTTTGGCAACTGCCGATACGGTTACGCTGCCATTGGCTAAAGGGGTTAATAAGCCGGATTCGTTGATGGAGGCAACTGCGGTGTTGGTGACTCTCCAGGATACATTTTTGTTACTGGCGTTTTCGGGCAGTATAACAGCGGTAAATTGTTTGGCATTCCCGTCTGAAATGTTGCTGCCGCTGACTTCAATGGTCTGTATAGGGACGTTAAGATCGTCCTTGGAACAGGCTGTTGCAATGATAAATAAAATAAAAATGGTTAATTTTTTAAATTTACTCATAAAAATTGTGGTTATTGGTTAATAAATTACAAAACGATATCACAAAAATGATACCGTTTTGTAATCGATTGCACAATATTTAACGAATAAAATTAATAGTTTTATTTTTTAGTGTTAATTTTTTAGATTTTGTCAAGTAAAATAAAGGCTAAAACATCTTTTTAAATCCTTCGCTTTGTACTTTCCAGCTTCCATCTTTTGGGAATCCCGGATTTTCAGTTGTAGACCCATCCCATCCGGCACACATCATGGCAACAGCCGTTAAGACCCCGCCGTTACCAGGCAGGTATAAACGCAGTCTTTCATCCTGGAAATTGTGTCCGTTTTTCAGATAGGTATTGGTTCTTACATTCATAAATAATGCATCTATAGCTCTTTCCGGAAGGTTCAAGCGAGCCGCAGTCATCGCAGTCATCGGGAAATCCCAACCCCATGTTTTGTCCCAGGACCAGGTATCCCAAACCAGCTTAAAGGTGTTTTTCATGATGGTCTTATCCAACAGCGTCGTTTCAGGAAGCATCCCGAATGCCCCCAGAACTGAAGGATGGTCGGTTTTGAATTCCGGATTGGTATACGAATCGGTGGCACTTTCTGTGGCCAGATAGATGTTATTTGCCACAGGCAACGGCGATAATTTTTTTAGAACAGCGGTCCACTTTTCAGGTGCCGGTTCGTTGAGTCTTTTTTTCCAATCCAGGGCTGTGTTTAACGCCCAGTTCCAATACGCCAGTTCGTAAGTTGGATTAAAGGTTTCCATTGCTTTGAAGCGTTCCTGCGCCGGAATAACTCCCGGTCCTAAAACATAGGTCTTTTTGATGGGGTCGTAATGGGCAAATGAAGCCATAAAATCGGCCGTGGCAAAAACCCTTTCTTTGTAGATGTCCAAAGTTTTCGCAGTAGGTTCAGCCCGATACAGTAATTCGGCATAGGTAATGAAATGGGGCTGTTGCCAAAGTAGGAAGGATCCAACCGAAGAAGGGCTTTCGTTCCCGTCAGGATCGGTCATTTTTTGCCATCTGGCTCCTTCAAATCCTTGTCTTTTGGCTATGTTTTTTGCTTTTTCGAATACTTTTTGGTACCAAGGCAAACTTTTTTCCAATAATTCCGGTCTGTTCCAAAGTGCAAAATGGACACCGTGCCACCAGTGCATTTCTAAATGCGGTTTTCCGTACCAGCTGTTATAGGTTAAACCCGTTTCCTGTGGCGGGATTGATCCGGTACATTGTATCTTGGTCAGGTATTGCGAAAGAATCACTCTTCGCTCCAACTCATGGGCACGCGGGTCGGTACTTCCGGAGAAATCTACTGCAGCACCACTTTCCCAGAATTTTTTCCAGGCAACTGTGCTGTTGGATTGGATAGCTGTAAACGAAGGAATGCTTTGGTCTTTTTTATTGGTTAAAGCAAACAGGCAACTTAGTTCCAGAGTGCTGGTTTTAGAAGGTTCCACTACAAAATAATGATCTCCCGTTTTTTTGAATTGGGCATTCCCTTTCCATTTCAGTGCAATGTTATACGAAATACTGTCCATCACATGGGTTACCACCGCTGATGTTTTGCTGTTGTTCGTAATTGTACTTTTATAATCCTGTGTTCCGGTCCATTTGGTACCTACATCATCCCAATTTCCGGTTGGATAAGGAATGCGTAAGCGAATTTTCAAACGACCCTGTTGCAATAAATCCGATTCTACCCGTACCCCGATGGCATCTTTATCTTGGTGTGAAGCCGTATAGGCTTTTACCGGAACGCCTTCAACAGTGAAGAAACTCTCAATTTCTCCTGTCCATAGGTTTAAGTTCTGGGAAATAGATTGTATGTCTGCTGCTTTGGCCAAACTTCCGTCTTTTCTGGTGATTTCAAAACCAAGGTTCCCCAATTGCAGCAGGTGTGGATTTTGTCGGAACCAATCTACGGCTTCTTTACTTCTTTTGGGTTCTTTTATTTGTACCGTGTACGAAACATTTCTGCCGAATTGATTGAAATCTTTTAAGGTTTCCGAAAAGGTATAGTTTTCCTTGTTTTTATAGCTGTCCCAACCCCATTCAGACTGGGTTCCCAATGGGACTCCGTTGTGATAGGTTTCCGGAAACGTCTGCAAACCGGTAGCGTCTACCGTGAAGGCAAAAACACCATTTCCTACCGTAAGCGAAGCCAGGGTGTCTATGGCTGTAATTTTAACATTGTGTCGGCTGACCAATGCTTTTCGGTCAATTTTTTGCTGTCCTATCATTGTAATGGAAAACAGCAGGGCAATAATGAACTGGTTTTTTTTCATAAGTAGATATTTATTGTTTTTTCATTGGTGTTTACGACCAATTTTCGGTTATGCTCCTTTCATGTTTTATTTTTGATTGGTTATTATCTGGCCAGTGTGGCACTCATTAGTCCAATGACCACATCATTGGCTATGGTTTTTAAAGTTAGGCTTTTTAGTGTTTTCTTTTTGTCTAAAGGTAAATCCAGTATCGTTGCCGCCCCGCCGTCGATGCCATAATTGCTGAATCCTTTTATGGTTTTAAAATCTTCAAAAGTTCGTGAAATAATTCCGGATTTCAAATAAACCCTTGGGGGTTTTGTCGCTTGGGTGCTAAAGGCAAATCCATCCGTATAGTAATCCTGTTCTATAGGCCACCAGTTTTCGGGATTTTTAAGTGGTAAAACTTCAGTGGTTCCATCGGTATAACTGACGGTTAATTCCCCGTTGATAAACTGGCTTTGCATTGGGTTTGTGGTACCCGCAACCATAACATATAGATGGGAGGCTTTCCCTTGCAGCGGAATATCGATTGTTTCCGGGAAATTGTCCCACAAAGAGGTAAAGGCAATGTTTTTTTGGCTGGCATCAGAAGGTGTTTTAAATATGATACCCTCCGGACTGCTAATTTGTTCATTGAATTTGGCCTTTTCCCTCAAGCCTGAATCGTCAATAGGAACCATGATGTTGGGATAGCACCAGTTACCAATGCCTTGTTTGGGTAATTGCAATGTAGGTGTTTGTGGTCTTGGAGACAAATACTCCTGATTGAAAATATCCGTCACCTTAGCATTAAAAGTTGCTGAAAGGGCAACTAATTCCCATTGTTGTCCTTTTTTTGCCGGAATATCCCAGTTGGTAAATGAAAGGGCATGGGTTTCTCCATTTGTTGTTTTTAGGTGTAACCTATTGGTGCCGGGAACCAAATTGTCTAACGGAATAGTGATAGTCGTTTCGGAATCCTTAGGGATGTTTACTTTTTGCAAAATCTCCTTCCCTGATGGATTGAAAACCAAATGGCCTTCTATTGTTTTTTGGGTGTTGTTTTTTAGGGAAAAAAGAAGCGTGTTTTTCTCCAAACCAATCGATTTGCCTTCGATTTTAGCATGTGTTGCCAAGTCTACAGGACTCCACCAAGTCATATTGCCTTGTTGCAATTTTACAAAAAAGCTCTTGTCCTCATTGGCGATTAGCTTTCCTTTCAAATGGGTATCCGTTTTCAGGATTTCAGTCAAAGCAGCTTGCGGATCATATATCTCAATAATACGTGCATTTGAGGTTTGAAGATGGATAACATCTCCAGCGGCATAACTTTGTTGTCCTTTAGCTTGCTCCAATGGGTTTCCTTTCCAGCTGATTTGAATGTTGTAATTTTCCTGATAGGGACTTTCAATAATCAATTGTGGGTAACCAATACTTTCTGTAGTGGTTTTCCAAGTCGCTTTTTCACCGTTTACGGTCACATTTTCAATGCTTTCAAATGGAATATTTACCACTACTTTCAGACTCATTTGTTTTGTAAAAAGAGGCTTGATCAGGTAAATATCCTTATTTTTTTCTCTTTTAAAGTCAAAAGTAATATCCGGAATGTCCAATGCGGCATTGTCCCATTTGATAGGCAATCCCGGTTGAATGGTCAAGGTACCTGCAAGCGCATCGGGTTGGATGCCAAAAAGCCCTTCCACCAGTGTACGCGCCGCCATACCGATAGGGTCGGCAAAATCACGGTACAATTCCCCTCTTATGGCATCATGAAACAGCAGTTGTTCAAATCCGCCCGGAGAGGCTCCCAAATACATACTTTCGATTAGGGCACTTTCCCACATGGTAAACGCTTTTTCCGATTGTCCGCCCTGCCAGAAAGCCAATGACGTATGCAATTGCTCTGCCAGCACCACATTATTGATAGACCAGGTATAGGGTTGCCAGTTGGTTGTGCTTATAGTGTACAGATTATTTTTGTCTAATCCTTCAGCAATAATAGGGATGTGTGGGATTTTGGCGTCAACATAGCGAAGCATTTGATAGTTCTGGGACGGATTCGAAATTTCTTCATCGATAGCATGATAAATACTCCAAATTCCGGGGACCTCATGTAAAAGGCGGTTTCCTAAAGCATCTTTGTATTCTGCAAAAATCCCTTTCTGGGGTATCCAAAGTTGGTCTTTAGCCGATTTGAAAATTTTCTGGGCTTCCTTTTCATACGACTGCGCATCCTGATCCAGTATTTTGGCAATGGTTGCTGCCGTTTTATTGGCATAATAATTATAGGCTGAAGAATGGATGACTCCACCACCGCTATATTGCAAGGCGTCGCTCGCCCAAATGGAAGCATAGGCATCATAAAGTCCGTCATTATCACTGTCGAAATTTCTTTTTTCCCATTGCAGATGTCGGTCTATAACCGGCCACATTTCTTTCATGTAGTTGGTGTCTCCCGTCCATTTAAAATGACGTAAAAGTTGGTCAATAAAAACCAAATTCATGTCGTAATGATGGGCAACGGTATTTTTATTCGGATTTCGGCTGATGTAACCACTGCTGAACATCGAAGTTCCCATTTCTTCTTTTTGCCTGGCCAGATTCCGTAGCGTGTCAAAAACCACAGGTCCTGCTTCGGGAGTGATTACCTGTGAATTGCCGTAACTCGTAAAATGGGTTTTGGCCCTGTCATGCCAGCCCAAAGGATCGGCAACATAGGCGCCTCTCCAGGCATTCAGGTGCATGCGCCAGGCAATGGCACCGTGAAGATAAGCCGGGCTTTCCCATATCGCATCGGCGGCAATCGCCAAGGCGCTTCCCAAAGTGTTGAGGTACGGATCCGGTGTAGCCAACTTAACACGACGGGCCAGTTGTTGGGTGGCTTGAACCGATTCTTCAAAAATTTGAGCCAGCTCTTTTTGACTTTTGATTTTTGTATTGCTATTACTTTCCATCATCCAGTACAAAGCTGTTGGTGGAATGGCATCTATTTTTCCGGTGATTACCCTCAAAGAGTCGGGTGTTGAGGAGTAAAGTGCCATTGGTGTTTTTTGTTTATTCGCATCAGCCAAATGTATTTGGGATTTGGGATAAAAACCTATCAGACTTTTGTTGTTGCCTGTTTTTTGCTTGTTGCTTTGCGAACCGTATTCCAACAGGAAAGAGTCTTTTTGTAGCGTATACGTATTGTTGATGCAATATTCGGGTTGTAGATAAAACACCGATTCGGGATCGGCGCCAATATCGCCGTCACGACTGAATTTTTTACCGGTCGCCCCGCCAAAAGCCCAAATCAGGGAAACGTCTTTTGGGATGGTAGTGCTATTTACTTTCAACACGAAACCTTCTCCTTCTTTTAAGGCGACAAGGGAAATATGAAGTGTTCCGTTTCCTAAGAGCGAATCTTCAATGATATAGTGCATCGTTCCCGAAGTGTATCTGGTGTCGATTTTTTGCGCTTCGGTAATCCATTTGCTGTTGTTGCCTTTGGTAAAACCCAGCTTGAAATTTCCGCCCATGCCCGGCATATAGAGTGCAAATTCCGGTAAATCCCCGGCTTCAACCCTAAATCCGGTATTGGTGCCGTAAAGTGCCCGGTTAAATTTTCGGGCACCATTTTTTAAAACAAAACTATCACCATCCGGCGCATAGTGTATTTTACGGGAAATGCCATGCCAAGGTTCTTTTTCCTGGCTTATTGTAGCTGTTGAAGATAGCAGACAAAGAAAAAAGGCTAGTCGAATAGTTATTTTTGTAGTCCCCATACGGTTTTTGGAAAATTTACTTGAGTTGAGTTTTCGATGGTTACTTTTGAACCGTCATCGGTTTTGATAGATACATCACGTAATGTCCAATTCGAGCTGTATCTAATTTTACCTGCCGTTTTCGCTTCGATGGCAACATGATCTAAAGTGATGTTTTCTATCAAAGATGTTGCCATTCCTTCGACGTTTATGGCTGTGCCTATTTTTTTTACTTGAATATTTTTTAATGTGATGTTTCTGAAACGCGGAATTCCTTTTGAGGCCGGTTCAACCGGGGTCAGCATCTTTTTCCAATGTGCCGGTAAGGTTTCCTCGGTGTAGCCCTCAGGAAGTTTGGAATAACTGTAACTCGGATTCCAGTTCATCGATATTTGTATAAAGGTATTGCAATTTTCCATTTGTATGTTTTCCATCAAAACATCTTCTACAATACCGCCTCTGTTGGAAGCGGATTTGATGTTCAATCCGTTTTTGGTTCCGTTTCCGGTGATATTCGACGCATAGACATGGCGGATACTTCCCGAAGTTTCGCTTCCCAAGGTCAATAATCCGGCGCCTTTACGGGCTATACAATCCCGAATGACCACATATTCCGTAGGGCGGTTTACCCGAAGGCCGTCCCAGTCTCTTCCTGCTTTCAAACAAAAGTTATCGTCATTGCAATCAATATCGCAGTTTTGTACCAAAATCCATTTCGAAGAATCAATGTCTATCCCATCGGTACTTGGTCCATGGCCGCCAATGTTGTTGCGTATGGTAATTCCGTCTACGGTTACATATTCAGAATACAGCACTTGCACAGTCCAAAAACCGGCCTGTTGAATTTGTACACCTTTCAAAAAGATGTTTTTCGAATCGGAAATTAAAATCGTTCTCGGGCGTTGGGCATCATAATCGACAATCCATCGTAATCCTTTCGGTTCGTATTCTTTTCGAAGGTTCCAATAATAATCCCAAAATACTTTTCCCTGTCCGTTGATGGTTCCTTCACCATCAATCAGTACGTTTTCCTGGTTTTGTATATTGAGTAACGCCGCCGGCCATTTCATTTCGATTCCGGCGACCCTGGTGTCGATTGTTTTGTAATCCTTAATGTCTTCGCTCCCCCTGATTTCAACTTCTTTGTCAATTCTGAAATGAATCCCTGATTTTATAAATAAGGAACCTGTCAGGTAAATTCCTTTTTCGAAAGCGATAATGCCGCCCCCGTTTTTGGAACAGGCATCTATTGTTTTTTGAATGGCTTCGGTGTTGATGGTTTTTCCATCGGCAATGGCACCATATTTGTTCACGTAAAAAATGGTTTTCTTGAAAGAAGTTGGTTTCGCACCAACTTTGTCCGTCCAAGAAGGAATGCCAGTATTCTTTTTAAGAGCTGTCTTTTCAGTTCCAGAGGTGTTTTTTACACTGCAAGAAAAGAGGCAAAGACTGGCAGCCAGGGAAAATAAAACAAAAAAATATCTCATTGTGAATTCAATTTGAAAATGAACATGCAAGTTCTCTGTTTTTTTGTGGGATACTATCCTGTACTGCCCTGATTTTTTTTTGAAATCAAAATATAGAGTACTTTTGGATGGTTCGTATTTATCTTTCAGCATCATAGTACAGGATAGTATATTGAAGATGAACTGTTAGTTTTGAAATTTAATTAAATCTAAATAGTGTGGTAAATAGTAGAAGTTTATTGTTCGTTTTTTGTTTGTGTTACATTCCAACTGTGCTTTTCGCGGTACATTCGAATCCTTTGTTACCGGATCATAAAGAAAATCAATATCCGGAAAAGAATACAAAAAATGCCCGATTGTTTTATTTTGGGACCAATATAAAATCTAAAAAAGGAACCGCTGTTACTACTGCTGTGCCTTATACTCCGGAAACAGCTTATGGTTTCGATTTTAATACCGCTTCAAACATACAGATGAATGCCACTGCTTTCAGCGCGGAAAAACCAACTTATTTTTCAGTTAAACTCCCGGAAGGCAATTACAAAGTTAAGGTGACCATGGGCAGCGATGCAGAAGATACGAGGGTAACCATAAAGACAGAATCCAGAAGGCTGCTGCTTGGGGAATTTCCTGTTGAGAAAGGAAAACAGCTTACCAAAACCTTCGCTGTCAATGTAAGAATGCCAAAAATTGATGCCACAAGCCAGATCAGTTTGAAAGAAAGAGATTTTGGACTTTTAAATTGGGATGATAAACTGACTTTGGAATTTTTAGGGAAAGTGTCTATCCAAAAAATTGAAATTATACCGGTTTCAAATCTCACTACTGTTTTCCTGGCGGGCGATTCTACCGTTACCGATCAGGATTTGGAACCGTGGGCATCCTGGGGTCAATTCATCACCAACTATTTCAATGAGAATGTTGCCGTGGCGAATTATGCCGTTTCAGGGGCTTCCTTGAGTTCGTTCAAAGCAAGTGGCCGATTGAAAAAAATCCTGTACCTGATAAAACCGGGCGATTATCTGATGGTGGAGTTTGCCCATAATGATGAAAAAATAAAAGGCGAGGAAAACGGGCCTTGGCGATCGTATTCGGATTTGTTGACAGAATTTGTGTTGTCAGCCCGAAAAAAAGGGGC
>JAKFBW010000134.1:0-50866 GCA_036676965.1 Flavobacterium sp.
CACGGAAGTACATTTTATTAAAAAAAAATGTATCGTAAATTAAGAACCGCCTTGGTACGGATCCGTATGCCGGGTGGTGTGGAAGGTCGCCTAGGGAAATAATCCCTAGGCTCCTATCCGATTATGGTCTGTTTTTTAAAGTCCGTATCAATCCTTTTGTCCTGCGTACCAAATTTCACTAATTTTATAAAATGAAATCGCCATTAACAACAAGTTTGCGCAAGCAAACACCAATAAACCTGCCTGTCGGCAGACAGGTAAAAAGGCGATAACATATATGACCGCTAAAAAAACAACTTTTACATATATGAAAATAGCCTTACTTCAATCTGATCTAATTTGGGAAAACCCTAAAGCCAACAGAAACCATTTCGAGGAAACCATTAAGGCAATTGCTGAAGATGTAAATCTGATTGTATTGCCTGAAATGTTTACGACAGGCTTTACCATGAATCCAAGTACAGTAGCCGAAACGATGCTAGGCGAAACCATAATGTGGATGCAATCTTTGGCGAAAGCCAAAAATGCAGCCATAACAGGAAGTGTAATTATTGAAGAAAATGCGAATTTCTATAACAGATTAGTATTTGTCTTTCCATCAGGAGAAATCCAATTTTATGACAAGAGGCACCTGTTTACCCTTGCGGGCGAGGAAAAGGTATATGCAAAAGGGAATCGGAAATTAATTGTGGAGTATTTAGGTTGGAAAATTTGTCCGCTGGTCTGTTATGATTTGCGTTTTCCGGTATTTTCCAGAAATGTTGAAGAGTATGATATATTGCTCTATGTTGCCAACTGGCCACAAAAACGTATTGCTGCCTGGGATGTGTTGCTTAAAGCCCGTGCGGTGGAGAATATGAGCTATGTGTTAGGGGTTAACAGAACCGGAACCGATGATAATGAGCATTTTTATGTGGGCCATTCCCAAGCGGTCGATTTTTTAGGTAATTATCTTCTGGAACCCCAACAAAAAGAAGGTATTTTTGTTGTAGGGTTACACAAAGAAAAATTACTCGAAACGAGAAAAAGGTTGGGCTTTTTGAATGACAGGGATGCTTTTGAAATAAGCGATTTATAATTTGGTGCTCTTCTTTTTGTCTTTTGGAACGATTTTCTTTTTGGGTTCCGGTGTATACGGAAGGCTCACATCAAAGGTCTGTTCTATATCCCAATTGGACCGGATATCTATTTCTTTTGAAAAATAAACGACTTGCTCTGAGTATCTTTTCTCCAGATAATTCCCGGGGTCGTATGTTTTGTTTTTGTTCTCATCATAAATAATTCGCAGGGAGTAAATTGCCGGATTCAGCAGGTTGAAATTTATTATCGGATTATTCTCGGTGTATTCTGAAGCGACAACGTCGCCTTTCGCATCGGTCAGTTCGACAATCACAGGAAATTGTTTTACGTTCTCTAATTTTACTTTTAGATTTCCGTAATCTTCAAGTTCTTTAGTTTGAATGTTATAGCTTAGCGTATCGTTTGTGTTTCCGTAAAAATCGGTCAATGCGCCCGGTAGAATGGTGAAGGTGTATTTTTCAACCGGAACGGTTTTGAAATCGATAAATAATTTTTGGTTAAACGTATCGTACTCGGTGGTAAAGGCAACGGCGGTAGAATCTTTATTAATTAATTTTATTTTGGAGTTGTCTAAATTGGTTAATGGAATGCTGGATTCTATGGCGAATCGATCTCTGAAATTTAGAATTCCGGTGGTTATGGCATTAAAAGTTAAGGAGTCTTTTTTCTGGTTTTTAATTTTTAAAAGATAGTTGGCGCTGTATTTGTCTTTGTTGACTGCTACAGTCAAAGAATCGGTTTTTATAGGTTTGTACCAAATTTGTAAAGAATCTTTTTTGGGTAATCGTGATACGATTGAAGGTAGAATCTCGCCCTTGTTCTTCAAGGTGATTTCCGGTTTGTGTTTGGCAACAGCCATTTCCCCTTCATAGCCTAAAAACAATCGGTTTCCGGATACTTGCGTGGGTTTGAAAGATTTGAACGGATTTATTTCTTGGAATAATTCCAATTCAAAAACAGTGTCGTTTGGAATCGTAATGTATTCTTTGATGAATCCAATTTTTTCTTCTTTTGGGTTGAATTTATTATTGTTGTTTTTGTCTTTGAGCGCTACAAGAAGGTATTTTCCGACTTTTAAGTTTTCCAGCCTGAAAGTTTTTAAGCTGTCAAGCGTATTGGTGATGTATCTTGGGGGATTGGTATAGATTATTGAATCCTTAAAAGAGTCATTTATTTCGTAAAGCATTACCGATATAAAGGATTCGGCCTCTTTTTCAAGGGCATCTTTGATTCGGCCTCCCAATGCTAATGAATCGATATAATTTCCTGTTGAGAAAACATATTTAAACTGATTGTATGGATTTCCTTCGTTGTTGTCGGCGATACTTTGACCAAAATTAAAACTGTAAGTCGTGTTTTCCTGTAAAGTATCTATAATTTTAATATTGATGAATTTGCTGGCTGTTTGGGGGGAAATTATGGGTTCGTATTTCATTGGAGGTGAAATAACCAATTGTTTGTTTATATTTTGGAGTTTGATGTTTTCGTCAAAAACTAATTTTATTGCTCTTCCTTTGAAATTGGTGTTGAAATTTTTAGGGCTGCTCATCTTTAAAACGGGAGCCAGGGTGTCTTTTAGACCGCCGGTTATAGAGCCGCGTTTGGCACAACCGATGCTGATTAATAGAAATAAGGCAACAATGTATTTTATATGGTTTTTCAACATGACTGATCTCGAAATTTAGTTCCACAAAATAACGATTATAATTAATGCTATAGAAACTTTTGTGGTATTTTTATAAGTTAAAAAAGGAATGTGTTTGAAAATAGATTTTATTCTTTTTTTGGTTTTTAAAGTGTAATTTTACGTAGCGGCTCTAGTCTTTAGTTTGCGATTAAATCTTATTATTCTCTCATGTTGAAAAAAATAGAACATATCGGCATTGCTGTAAAAGACATCGAAGTTTCCAATAAATTATTCGAAAAACTTTTGGGTGTTCCGGCATATAAGTCTGAAGAAGTGGAGAGTGAAGGTGTAATTACGTCTTTTTTTAAAAACGGCCCTAACAAAATGGAACTTTTGGCTGCGACAAAACCTGATAGTACGATTGCAAAGTTCCTTGATAAAAAAGGGGAAGGTGTGCATCATATTGCATTTGAGGTGGACGACATAGCGTTAGAAATTGTGCGTTTGAAGAAAGAAGGGTTTGTTGTTTTGGATGAAAATCCTAAAAAAGGTGCGGATAATAAGTGGGTGGCTTTTTTACATCCGAAAAGCACCAATGACGTTTTGATAGAATTATGTCAGGAAATAAAATAATTTTATTTTTATGGTTCTAATAATCAGTGGTTTTTCCGGATGATTTTTTTAATGTGGTATTCTAGGTCAAAAATATTTGGAGTAAAAGAAAATTAGTGGTAATATTGCAAACTCTTAACCGGTCCTATAGCTCAGCTGGTTAGAGCACCTGACTCATAATCAGGTGGTCCCTGGTTCGAGCCCAGGTGGGACCACAAATACCTTTTAGGATTATTTTCTAAAAGGTATTTTTTTTGGTTGTATAAATTGGTTTGAAAAACCTACCTTTGTATTAATATCACTTTTTTGTTTTTCTTTGTTAGAAAAGAGGATTTGAATAAGACAAATGTTTGCTTTAGTTGTAAAGTAGACTTTGTTATTTTTGAAAAAATATGAAAACCCTGTTAAGTAAATATATATATATTATTTTCTTGTTTTTTTGTGGAGGAGCAGTTTTTTCACAGCCGCCGCCGCCGGGTATACCAATTGATGAAAATAATTGGGTCTTCATTATTTGGGCATTAATTTTCGGAATATATATTATTTGTAAATACAGGTCAAAAAGAAAGCCCGTTGCGTAAAAACAGCGGGCTTTCTTTTTTGGGGAATATTTTATTTATTGGAGTGTAATCTCGATACGTATTTTCCTATGACGTCAAACTCCAGGTTTACTTTAGTTCCAATTTTAAAAGTGTTGAAATTGGTGTGTTCGTGGGTGTAGGGGATAATGGCAACGCTAAATTGATTTTTCTTTGAGTTTACCACTGTTAAGCTTACCCCGTTTACGGTAATGGAGCCTTTTTCAATAGTGATGTTGTTTAGGGTTTCGTCGTATTCAAAGGTGTATTGCCAGCTGCCGTTGGTTTCTTTTGTGTCAATGCAAATTCCGGTTTGGTCTACATGGCCTTGTACGATATGTCCGTCCAGTCGGTCGCCAAGTTTCATTGCTCTTTCCAGATTGACAAGGTCTCCGGTTTTCCAGTTTCCTAAGTTGGTTTTTTGGATAGTTTCCTTAATTGCCGTGACGGTATACGAGTTGTCTTTGATGGCTACTACAGTCAGGCAAATTCCGTTGTGCGCGACACTTTGGTCTATTTGGAGTTCTGGAGTTATGGTTGAGTCTATTGTAACGTGAAGATTGTCTTTTTCTTTGTGTATTTCTTGGATGGTTCCAAGTGTTTCTATGATGCCTGTAAACATTCTTGTTTTATTTTACTAAATTTGCACTTCAAAATTAGTAATAAATAACGTGAGGTCATGATGAAAAAAGCAGAAAATATAATCGTTGGAATTTCAATAGGGGATTTAAACGGTATTGGAAGCGAAGTAATATTAAAAACATTCGAGGATCCGCGAATGTTAGAGTTGTGTACTCCGGTTATTTTTGCCAATGTGAAAATAATGTCATTCATTAAGAAAAATTTGGAATCGGCGGTTTCATTGCATGGAATAGATAAATTGGATCAGGTTCTTCCTGGAAAGATTAATGTGTTGAACCTTTGGAAAGAAGGGGTTGATTTGAATTTCGGGGTTAATGATGATAAGATTGGGGAGTATGCCATAAAATCATTTGTCGGGGCAACAAAAGCGCTCAAAGAAGGACTGGTTGATGTGTTGGTGACAGCGCCGATTAATAAATATAATATCCAGTCGGAGACGTTTAAGTTTCCGGGGCATACGGATTATTTGAATCAGGAATTGGAAGGGAATGCCTTAATGTTGATGGTTCAGGATAATTTAAGGGTAGGCTTGTTGACGGATCATGTGCCGTTGAATGAAGTGGCTTCGCATCTTACGGCAGATTTGATTAAGCAAAAAATAGAAACTGTAAAACAGTCCTTAATTCAGGATTTTAGTATCAATAAGCCTAAAATTGCGGTTTTGGGGTTGAATCCTCATTGCGGGGATGGTGGAGTGATTGGTAGTGAGGAAGATAGGATACTGCGTCCGACATTGAAGGAAATTTTCGATAAAGGAACTTTGGTTTTTGGCCCATTTGCCGCTGATGGTTTTTTTGGGAGCGGACAATATGAAAAATATGATGCTGTAATTGCAATGTATCACGATCAGGGATTGGTTCCTTTTAAAACCTTGTCTTTCGGGAAAGGGGTGAATTATACGGCTGGGTTAAACAGGGTCAGAACGTCGCCGGATCACGGTACGGCCTATGAAATTGCCGGAAAAGGCATCGCGGATCATAATTCTTTTAAAGAGGCGGTTTACCTTGCTTTGGATATTTATCGCTCGCGATTGCAGTATGCAGAAATCAGTGAAAAGCCATTGAAGATAAAAGAAAAATAGTAGTAATTAAAAAAAGATAAATAAGATTATTGGATTTGCAATAATTTTATATCTTTGCACTCCCGAAGTTTAGGGTAAAATTTTGTTGAAATGAGTAAGACAAAAGAATATTTAATTCCTTTTATAGGATTAAAGCTAGGAAAACATCATTTTGAATATCAAATAAGTAACGCGTTCTTTGAGATCTTTGATTATGACGAATTTCAAAATTCTGATATCAAAGTAAATGTGGTTTTAGAGAAACAAAGTAACTTACTGGAATTGAATTTTAAGCATAAGGGAACCGTAAATGTTCCTTGTGATATGACGGGTGAGGATTTTGATTTGCCAATAAAAGGCAAAATGAAACTGATCGTCCGATTCGGAGAGGAGTATAATAATGACAATGAAGAATTGCTTATTTTGCCTTTTGGGGAGTTTGAAATAGATATTGCACAATATATTTATGAAATGATTGTGCTTTCGGTGCCTCTAAGACGTGTTCATCCAGGGGTGAAAGACGGAAGTTTAAAAACCGAGGCTCTTGAAAAACTGAATGAATTAAGCGTAAAAGAAAGTAAAGAAGAGAATAAAGAGAAAGAAGAAAATATTGACCCGCGTTGGGACAAATTAAAGCAACTATTAACGGATAAATAATATAGTAAAATGGCACATCCTAAAAGAAAAATCTCGAAAACAAGAAGAGATAAGAGAAGAACACATTATAAAGCTACTGTAGCTCAAATCGCTACTTGTCCTATTACAGGAGAAGCACATTTATACCACAGAGCCTATTGGCATGAAGGGAAAATGTACTACAGAGGGCAAGTTGTTATAGATAAATCTGAAGCTGTTGCTTAATACATTTTTGTAAATGATATTTGAACTCTCACCTAGTGGGAGTTTTTTTTGTTGTTTGTAATTTTTACTAAATAAGAAGTTCAAAAACAGTACGTTTAGAATATTTTTTGTAATTTTCAAGTCTTTTAAAAATTTTTCAAATGCTTGCATTTGATTGAAATAATCGAATTCAATGAATACAATTACAGCCGCAATAACCGCTGTTGGTGCCTATGTTCCCGACTTTGTGCTTACAAACAAAGTTCTTGAAACCATGGTTGATACAAATGACGAGTGGATTACCACCCGTACAGGAATTAAAGAAAGAAGAATTCTTAAAGATGATAGCAAAGGAACCTCATTCTTAGCTATAAAAGCCGCCCAAGATTTAATTGCCAAAGCCAATATTGACCCATTAGAGATTGATATGGTGATCATGGCAACTGCAACGCCGGATATGCCGGTTGCCGCAACTGGAGTGGCTGTTGCTACCGAAATAGGGGCAACTAATGCCTTTGCATACGATTTACAAGCCGCCTGTTCCAGTTTTTTATACGGAATGTCTACAGCCGCAGCCTATATCCAATCAGGGAGATATAAAAAAGTATTATTAATTGGGGCAGATAAAATGTCATCCATTGTTGATTATACTGATCGTTCTACTTGTATCATTTTTGGAGATGGTGCCGGAGCGGCATTATTTGAACCTAATTATGAGGGTTTAGGACTACAGGATGAGTATTTAAGAAGTGATGCTGTTGGTCGCGATTTTCTAAAAATAGATGCTGGTGGTTCACTGCACCCTGCAACCCAACAAACCGTTGCCGAAGGAAGACATAACATCAAACAAGACGGAAAAACAGTTTTTAAATATGCTGTAACCAATATGGCCGATGCCAGTGAAATGATTCTGAAAAGGAATAATTTGACTAATGAAGACGTAGACTGGTTGGTGCCACACCAGGCTAATAAGAGAATTATAGACGCTACCGCAAGCCGAATGAATTTAGAAGATTCTAAGGTTTTAATGAATATAGAGAAGTACGGAAATACCACTTCTGCAACCTTACCATTAGTGCTTAACGATTTTGAACATCTGTTTAAAAAAGGAGACACTATTATTTTGGCTGCTTTTGGAGGAGGATTCACTTGGGGTTCTATTTATTTAAAATGGGCTTACGACAAAAAATAAATTTAAACTAAAAACAAATAATTATGGATTTAAAAGAAATTCAGAACCTAATCAAATTTGTGGCAAATTCAGGAGTTGCAGAAGTTAAATTAGAGATGGATGATGTTAAAATCACCATTAGAACAACTTTAGAAGGAAACGTAACAGAGACCACGTATGTACAACAAATGCCTTCTCAGCCTGTTCTTCAACAAGCAGTTGCTCCGCAACAAATTGCAGCAGCTCCAGTTATTCCGGCTGCCGAAGCACCTGCAGCAGATTCTAAATACATTACTATAAAATCTCCAATTATTGGAACTTTTTACAGAAAGCCATCGCCAGACAAACCAATGTTTGTTGAAGTAGGAAGTACAATTGCTAAAGGAGATGTTCTTTGCGTTATTGAAGCAATGAAATTATTCAACGAAATTGAATCGGAAGTATCTGGTAAAATCGTTAAAATATTGGTTGATGATATGTCACCGGTAGAATTTGACCAACCTTTATTCTTAGTAGATCCATCATAATTTTTAAAAATTCCAATAGACAAATCACAAAATCCAATGAGTTGGAATTTAGAGATTGGAATTTGTAATTTTTAATTTAAAGAAGATGTTTAAAAAAATATTAATTGCAAATAGGGGAGAAATTGCGCTTCGCGTAATTAGAACATGTAAAGAAATGGGCATCAAAACGGTAGCTGTTTATTCTACTGCCGATGCAGAAAGTTTACATGTTAAGTTTGCTGATGAGGCGGTTTGTATAGGGCCACCTCCTAGTAATTTGTCCTATTTGAAAATGTCAAATATTATTGCAGCTGCCGAAATCACTAATGCAGATGCAATACATCCAGGGTATGGATTTCTTTCTGAAAATTCTAAATTTTCAAAAATCTGTCAAGAGCACGGAATCAAATTTATTGGTGCCGCTCCTGAAATGATTGACAGAATGGGAGACAAAGCTTCGGCTAAAGCAACCATGATTGAAGCAGGTGTTCCTTGTGTTCCCGGTTCGGTAGGGATTTTAGAATCCTACGAACAGGCCTTAGCATTGTCTAGAGAATTTGGTTTCCCTGTCATGTTGAAAGCTACTGCCGGTGGTGGTGGAAAAGGAATGCGTGCCGTTTGGAAAGAAGAAGATCTGTTGAAAGCCTGGGAAGGTGCCCGTCAAGAGTCAGCAGCTGCTTTTGGAAATGACGGAATGTACTTAGAAAAATTAATCGAAGAACCTCGTCATATCGAAATTCAAGTGGTTGGTGATGCTTACGGAAAAGCCTGTCACCTTTCTGAAAGAGACTGTTCTGTTCAAAGACGTCATCAAAAACTAACCGAGGAAACTCCTTCTCCATTTATGACGGATGAATTGCGTACTAAAATGGGTGCGGCAGCGGTAAAAGCTGCGGAGTATATCAAATATGAAGGAGCAGGAACGGTAGAATTTCTGGTAGATAAACACCGTAACTTTTACTTCATGGAAATGAATACCCGTATTCAGGTAGAACATCCAATTACGGAACAGGTAATCGATTATGATTTGATTCGGGAACAAATTATGGTGGCAGCGGGAATCCCGATTTCCGGTAAAAATTACTTACCGCAATTACACGCTATAGAATGTCGTATCAATGCAGAGGATCCGTACAATGATTTCAGGCCGTCTCCGGGAAAAATTACTACGCTTCATATGCCGGGTGGACACGGAGTACGATTGGATACCCACGTATATTCAGGCTATACGATTCCGCCAAATTACGATTCGATGATTGCGAAGTTGATTACAACAGCACAATCCCGTGAAGAGGCTATCAGTAAAATGAGACGTGCCTTAGACGAATTTGTTATCGAAGGCGTAAAAACTACGATTCCATTTCACAGACAATTAATGGACGATCCAAAATACATTGAAGGCGATTATACTACCGCCTTTATGGATACTTTCAAAATGATTGATCCAGAATAAAAATTTAAAAACGGCATTGCAAAATGCCGTTTTTTTATGCTTTTTATTTTTAAAAAAATTACAACGTTTCTTCCAGCCATTTAAAAAATTCCTTTTGCCACACTTGTGCATTCTGTGGGTTGAGTACCCAGTGGTTTTCTTCGGGGAAGTAGAGGAATCTACTTTTTATACCCCGAAGTTGCGCGGCTTGAAAGGCTTCTTGTCCCTGCCCGATGGGAACCCGATAATCTTTTCCTCCTTGGATAATTAATATGGGTGTATTCCAGTTACTCACAAAGTTAATAGGATTGAAAGTGGTATAGGCTTTTTGGGCTACTGTATTTTCTTTTTCCCAATAGGCACCGCCAAAATCCCAATTGCTGAAGAAAATTTCTTCGGTGGTGCCGTACATACTTTGGGTATTGAAAACACCATCATGGGCAATGAACGTCTTAAATCGGTTTTGGTGTATTCCGGCCAGATAAAATGCGGAATAGCCGCCAAAACTCGCGCCAATACAACCCAGACGACTTTGGTCTATATAAGGTTCTGTTGCCACATCATCTATGGCAGAAAGATAATCCTGCATGACTTGACCACCCCAATCTTTACTGATTTGTTCATTCCATTCCACACCATGTCCGGGCATTCCGCGACGGTTAGGCGCTACAATGATGTATCCGTTGGCAGCCATCAGTTGAAAATTCCAACGGAAGGAATAAAACTGCGTCAAGGCACTTTGTGGGCCGCCCTGGCAATACAATAGGGTTGGATATTTTTTGGAAGTATCAAAATTGGGCGGAAGAATAACCCAAACCAGCATTTTCTTTCCATCGGTAGTGGTAATGTATCGGCGTTCGGTTTTACTTAAGGTCAAAGGATCGTAGACTTTGGTATTCACTTGGGTCAATTGATTCCATGTATTTTTCTTTAAATCAAAAGAAAAAATTTCCGCAGCATGGTTAAAATCCGTTCTGGTGACAATTATGGATTCTTTCGAAAATCCAATGATGTCATTCACATCAAAATCACCATCGGTAATCTGATTTATGGTAGGTGTTTCTTTTGTCAAAGGAGAAAAAAGGACTTCAAATACTTGTTTGGCACCATCAATGGGGGCGATAAAGTAGATTTTTGAATCCTTGGGATGCCACATAAAACTGTCTACGGTACCATCCCAATGCCCGGTTAGATTAATTTGTTCGTCTTCGAATTCAACAATAATATCATTTTTATCGGCTTCATATCCATCGCGTTTCATTTGCAACCAGGATAAATTGCCGGATGGAGAAAATTGCGGAGCGGTATCGTAGCCTAAATTCGCTTCGGTTTTATTTGTGGTAATCCCGGTTTCAAGCGAATATTCGTAAATATTGGTATTGGTAGAAACCGCATATTCGGTTCCTGATTTTTTCTTGCATACATATAAAATCCGTTTGCTGTCCGGTGACCAAATGTAGTCTTTATCATCGCCGAAAGGTTTTTGGGGACAATCAAAATGTTCGTTGCCCATAATGTCCGTGCCTACACTTTGTTCGCTATTTTCTTTGTACAAAACATGATTGTATTTGCCTTCATGCCAAGTGTCCCAATGACGATAATCGAGTTCGTTATAGATTTGAACTTCCGACTTTTTTAAATCGGGATAAAAATCCTTTCCCAGCACATTTTTCAATTTTACCTCTTCATGATACAGCAGGTATTTTCCGTCGGGAGAACAATTTTTGTCTTTTAGAATCGTTTTGGTATCTTTTATTTTAATGGGTTTCCCACCTTTTAAAGCTAAGGAATAAATAGTAGTGTCTGATTTGTTTTTCTTTACAGAAGGGTTTACCACTTTGTAGACAACATTTTTTCCGTCATCAGAAATACCAAGCGGTGTGATTCTTCCTAGTTTCCAAAGTAATTCCGGGGTCATTAAATTTTGAGGCATATTTATGGGATTAAACAGATTGTTATCCGAATTTTTAATAGTTTTAGTAAAAGTATAAAAATAGAAAATAAAAAACGAAATTAGAATCATTCAACCTCCCGAGAAATTGAATAAAATTTGTTGGAACATCTCCTAAAAAAAGTAATTTTACACGAGTATTTTTTCGGAATTGAAATCAGGGAACTATAAAGTATTAAAAGGAATAGATAAGTAGATTTAGCAGTATGGCGACAAAAATAACATCCAGAAAAACAGGACAATCCGTAAATAAAAGGGGAGGTGGTTTTATGGCGAGTTTGAAATCTTTTTTGTTTAAATTGTGTTTGTGGTTTTTTGGGATTTCCCTTTTTATGGTCGTCTTGTATAAATTTGTACCTGTGCCTTTCACACCACTGATGGTCATTCGATCCATAGAAAATAAAGCAGTGGGAAAAGAAAATTATTTCAGTCATGACTGGGAACCGTTGGAAAATATTTCGGTTAACATGCAAAAAGCGGTTATCGCAAGTGAAGACGGAACCTTTTTGACTCATAATGGTTTTGATTTTATTGCGATGCAAAAAGCTTTTAAAAACAATGAAAGAGGGCGGAAAATCAAAGGAGGAAGTACAATTTCGCAACAAACTGCCAAGAACGTGTTTCTTTGGCAGGGGCGAAGTTATTTAAGAAAAGCCTTAGAAGCGTATTTCACGGTGCTGATAGAGATAATTTGGGGAAAGGAACGCATCATGGAAGTTTATCTCAATAGTATCGAAATGGGGGATGGTGTCTATGGCGCCCAGGCAGCGGCAGAACATTGGTACCGAAAAGATGCAGCTAATTTGACGCCAAAGCAAGCTGCCGGAATAGCAGCCATTTTACCTAATCCCAGAAAATATACCGCTACCAGTTCATCGTCTTATATCAATAGAAGAAAAGCTAAAATTATGCGTGTGATGCGCACCATTGGAAAAATTGAGTATTAATCAAATTTTTTATTTATAAAACTGAAAAACCGTATTGCGATTGTGATACGGTTTTTTTGTAGTTTCGTCATTGCCTATTTCTGTTTCGGATTTAGAAAACGCTAATAAAAATTATGAATAGCAATTTTCGTCGTTATATTTTACTGGGGTTGTTTTTGTGTTTCTGTGTATCTCTAAATGCGCAGCAGTCTTTCGTATTTACAGCTATCGATTCTAAAAACGGGCTTTCGGAAAATAGGGTACGTACCATTTTGCAACTTCAAGATGGACGAATGGTTGTCACTACCGAAGGTGTCACCAATATTTATGATGGAACTTCCTTTAAATATTTACATCTAAAAGGCAATAATATTTCCCGATTAACCGGCTATTCAGGATTTCACCACGGCTATGTGGATAAAGAATATGTCTGGATAAAAGACAAAGCAAAGTTGATGGGTATTGATATAAAACAAGAACGTTTTGTGTCGAAACCCGATAGCGTTTTATCTGAGATGGGAATTCGGGAACCAATTGCCGACTTTTTTGTTGATGTTTATCAGAATTATTGGGTGCTTACGTCTTTGGATAAGTTGTTATTTCGAAATGCCAAAAACGGAAAGACTGCTGTTTTTCTTAAAAATGTTTCTACTCCCAATGGAGCGAAAGACCAACTTTATGATGTAGCCGTTATTAAACAACAGCTTTTTCTTTTTTATAGACAGGGATTGATAGTTTGTTATGATTTGAATACGGCTAAAGAGTTGTATAAAACGAATTCTTTGTCAAAACAAGAGCAAGCGAAATACAATAATACGCTGATGGTTGTCCAGTCGGACAATTCATTGTATCAAATACGAAATGGATCGGCAGGTGTTATGTTGGCTTATGATATTAAAAAGCGTACCCATGCAAAAATACTTCAAACTGACTATTGGCTCAATACGATTTCTGTTGATAAAAAAGGCAATTTATGGGTGAGTTGCGCTATTGGATTGTGGTTTATTGACAAAAATCTGAAAGAGAAAAAATTTATTCCATCGTTCAAATTAGTTGAAGGAACCGCAGTAAATACCGAAGCCAGTACGCTTTATAACGATTCACAAGGCGGACTCTGGATTGGGACATTCAATCATGGATTGTTGTATTACCATCCCGACCGATTCAAATTTAAGAATGTTGGTAAAATGTTTTTTGGAACACAAGCAAAAGATATTGATGTGACTTGTTTTGAGGAAACGGAACGACATACAATGCTGGTTGGAACAAAAAATGGTCTGTACAGCTATTCGCCCGAAACTTCGAAACTCTCCATTTTTTCCGGATTGCCAGCTGATGTAGATTGTCTTTCGATGACCAAAGATTCCCAAAATCGAATTTGGATATGTACCAGGAATAAGGGGGTGTATTGTTTACAAAATAATCAGAGTAAACATATTGATCCCCTCGGTGGAAATTGCCGTTCCATTGTGGAAAACCCAGATGAACAATTATTAGTGGCAACATCCGACGGATTAGCTGTTTTTAATCCTGTGAATGGAGTTTTTCAGCCTTTGCAATTGACATTGAATGGTGAACCCTTAGGTTCCGTTTCTCAATTGATTACTTTTGATACCCAATCTTTTTTGGGAAGAAGTAACGCTGGATTGTTTGTTTATAATTATAAAAAGAATAGCATCAGCCAACCGCTGAAAGAACTGCTGAAGAACGAAAACCAACAGTATACAGCTCTTTTCAAGGACAGTCGTGGGATTGTATGGATTGGAACCCAAGATGGATTAAGTGTTTGGCAGCCATCAAAAGTCGAACTACATACGCTTTTTACCGATGATGGTTTGGTGAATAACAGCATTAAAGGAATTGTAGAAGATAAACAAGGACTAATATGGATTACCACCGCTGGAGGTGTTTCCCGTATTGCGGTAAATACTAAAGAAAAAAAGCTTCGTTTTTCGATTGCCAATTTCAATCATTACGATGGGGTGATTGAGAATGAATTTACAGCTTCCGCTACTTTTGCATCTAATAAGGGACAGCTGTTGATGGGCGGTGTGAATGGTTTTAATATCATCGATTTGCAGAAACCTTGGTCGTTTAAACAATTGCAAAAACCATTGTTTACTGGTTTGATGCTTTTTGGAACTAAAGTAAAATCAGGTGAATCCTATGATGGCAATATCATATTGAAAAATGCAATTGCCACAACTAAAAGTATAGTGTTAAATTACAATCAGAATTTTATAAGTGTTGACTTTTCGGCATTGAATTATGTCAATCCCACGCAGACCTATTACCGCTATCGTTTGGAAGGCGTTGATGATAACTGGCGTGAAATAGTAGCTCAAAACGGAACTGGAAGTGCTTCGTATACTAATTTGGCTCCAGGAACTTATGTGCTGAAAGTAAAGGCAGCCAGCAATAGTAGAGAATGGTCTAAGGAGTATGCTAAAATCAGAATTGTTGTTAATCCGCCTTTTTGGAAAACGCCGATCGCTTATGTTTTATATCTGGCAATTATTTTGCTGTTGCTTTATTTGTCGCTGACGTATTATAAACGATGGACTAATCAGCAACTAATGCGCAAAAATGAAGAAAAACTGAATCAAATGAAGTTTAGTTTCTTTACCAATGTCAGCCATGAATTCCGCACACCGCTTACGTTGATTATTACCCCGCTGGAATCCATCTTAAAAGAAATAAAAGAGACTGCCATTGAATCAAGAATTAAATTAGTTCACCGTCATGCGTTAAACTTACAGCATTTGGTAAATCAATTATTGGATTTCCGACGCTTGGAAATTTCGGGAGAGAAACTAAATCTGACTTTTGGCGATTTGGTGGATTTTGTAACGCAATTCGAAGACTTATTTGGCAAACTGGCCCAGGAAAAACAGATCAATTTTTCGATACAATCCGAAAAACCGGAGTTATTTATGTATTTTGATAATGATAAATTATACAAGGTAATCAATAACCTGCTGTCGAATTCTTTTAAGTTTACTCCAGCAGGAGGAACAATTACAGTGCGACTTTCGCATCAAAATTCGGATTTTGTGCAATTGGAAGTTATCGATTCAGGTTCGGGAATCTCAGAAAAAGATTTGCCTAATGTGTTTCATCGCTTTTATCAGGCTTCAACAACTCAGGGAGGAAGTGGTATTGGCTTGCATCTGGTGAAAGAGTATGTAGTATTGCATTCGGGAGAAATAGTTGTGGAAAGTGAACCTAATGTAAAAACGGTATTTACTGTTACAATTCCAACAAATCTTGTTCCTCAAAAAACAGATTCTGAAACCCTTATTGCTGTTCCTGAAGATACAATCGATAATCAGATTATTGCAACAACATCAAAGAAAGAGACCCTTTTGGTAGTCGAAGACAATGACGATTTGAGACGTTTTCTGGTGACGGAGTTGTCTTATAAATACGAAGTTTTTGAAGCTGCTGATGGGGAAAAAGGAGAAGATTTGGCTTTATCAAAATTCCCCGATTTGATAGTAAGTGACGTGATGATGCCCAAAGTCGACGGTTTTGAATTATGCAAGCGCATAAAATCGAACGTGCAGACTTCTCATCTTCCGGTGATATTATTAACCGCTCGCACATCCGAAGAACTGAAAATGACAGGCTATCAATCGGGAGCCGATGAATATTTGGCTAAGCCGTTTAATATGGAAATATTATTACTTCGAATAGAGAAATTGATTGCACAAAAAAATCAACGACAATCGGCATTTTTGAAAAAATTAGAGGTGAACCCAAAAGAGATTACCATTACTTCAATTGACGAACAATTAATCGAAAAGGCACTTGGCTGTATGGAAAAAAACATGGATAATCCTGATTATTCTGTTCAGCAGTTTAGTCAGGATTTGGGAATGGATCGAACGGTTTTGTATAAAAAAATGCAATCCATAACCGGACTTGCTCCTTCGGAATTTATTCGTTCCATTCGATTGAAACGCGCTGCACAACTTTTAATTCAGGGACAATATCCCGTAGCTGAAGTAGCCGAAAAGGTTGGTTTTAATACCCAGAAATATTTCAGCAAATATTTTAAGGAAGCTTTTGGAGTCAGTCCGTCAAAGTATGTACAAAATGAAAAAAATGCTGACAATGAGTTGTTATAAAGGAATAAACAACGAAATGTACCACTGAAAACAACATATCGTACCTGTTTCTTTAAATGAATATAAATAGCTTTGGTTGATATTGATTAACTTAAAATAAACCAAATGAAAAATGCATTTCTGAGTAGAAACCGCCAGTACATTCTGTTGCTTGCGCTGTTTTCTTTTTCGTCATTAGCAGCTCAAAATTATCAAAAAACAGCTTTAGGTGTAAAAACCAAACTTCAGTCCATGGATGTTGAGGTCCAGTTCTACAGTCCGAGTATTGTTCGTGTTTTGAAGTCGCCCGAAGGAGTCGCCTTCAAAAAAGAAAGTCTGTCCGTAAACAAAAAACCACAGGATACAAAATTTACAATCCAACAAAAAGGAGATATCCTTTCGTTAAAAAGTGAAAAATTGAAAGTTGATGTTGATTTGAAATCGGGTAAAATATCGTATTACACAATTGCTGGAGCAGCACTTTTAAATGAGGCAGCATCAGGATCAAAGTTTACTGATTTTAATGATGCAGGATCTAAAACGTATAGCATCAATCAATTATTTACACTCGACAAAGACGAGGCTATTTATGGCCTGGGGCAACAACAACGAGGTAAATTATCACTGCGTAACGCAAAAATCAATATGGTACAAGGCAACGTTGATGATTATGTTCCTTTCCTTGTTTCTACAAAAGGTTACGGATTGTTTTGGGATAATTATTCTCCCACTACTTTTGAAGATAAGCCAGAAAGTGCTTCATTCAAATCGGAGGTGGGCGATTGCATTGATTATTATTTTATGGTTGGCGGAAATATTGACGGATCCATTGCGGGTATGCGTGAACTTACCGGACAAGCTCCCATGTTTCCATTATGGACATTTGGTTATTGGCAGAGTAAAGAACGCTATAAAAGCCAAAATGAATTAGTAGGCGTAGTGAGTAAATATCGTGAACTGGGTGTTCCACTTGATGGAATTATTCAGGATTGGCAATATTGGGGGAATAATTATTTATGGAATGCGATGGACTTTCTCAACCCTGAATTCCCTAATCCAAAGAAAATGGTGGATGATATTCACAACATGAATGCACATGTAATTATTTCTATTTGGAATTCATTTGGACCACAAACCAAGCAATTCCGGGAAATGCAACCGAAGGGTATGCTTTTGAATTTTGGTACCTGGCCACAATCCGGATTGGATACATGGCCGCCAAACCGTGACTATCCATCGGGTGTTCAGCCTTATGATCCTTACAACCCGGAAGCTCGTGAGATTTATTGGAAATATTTAAACAAAGGTCTTTTTTCTTTAGGAATTGATGGTTGGTGGATGGATTCGTCAGAACCGGATCACATGGATTTCAAACCTTCCGATTTTGATTTAAAAACACACCTTGGTTCGTTTAGAAAAGTGCGTAACGCCTTTCCGTTGATGACCGTAGGAGGAGTTTCAGAACACCAACGTGCGGCAAGTTCGGATAAACGTATTTTTATTTTAACCCGTTCCGCTTTTGCCGGTCAGCAGCGTTACGGAGCCAATACCTGGTCGGGCGATGTAAATTCCTCTTGGCAATCTTTACGCAATCAAATTCCGGCTGGTCTCAACTTTTCTATGAGTGCCATTCCTTATTGGAATACGGATATTGGTGGTTTTTTTGCAGGTGCATATAGAAAAGGATGGGGTGACGGAACCAAAAATCCATCATTTCAGGAATTGTATGTTCGCTGGCTTCAGTTTGGGGCATTTATTCCCATGATGCGTTCGCATGGTACAGATATTCCTAGAGAAATATATAATTTTGGAAAAAAAGGAGAAACAATCTATGATGCGATAGCTAAAACAATTGATTTGCGTTATTCACTGTTGCCATACATTTACTCTGCTGCATGGGATATCACAAATAGTCAATCGACTATGATGCGTGCTTTGGTGATGGATTTTAGTGATAAAAAGGTGGTAGACATGAACAATGAGTATATGTTTGGTAAATCAATATTGGTTGCACCGATTGTTAATGCCCAATATACCCCGGAAACTATTGTGAAATCAAACGAAGAAACAGGTTGGGATAAAAAAGATGCTACTAATGATCCTAAGGCTCAAACAGTATCCTTCACTCAGGCTAAATCTACAAAGGTTTATCTACCCGAAGGAACAGCGTGGTATGATTTCTGGACAAACGAGAAAATTAAAGGTGGTCAGGAAATTGAAAAAGCAACAACTATCGATGAAATTCCATTGTATATTAAAGCAGGAAGTATAATTCCATTCGGACCACAAGTACAGTTTGCCACTGAAAAAAAATGGGATAACTTAGAAATTCGTGTTTACCCTGGAATCAATGGTGAATTTACATTATACGAAGATGAAAACGACAATTACAATTATGAAAAAGGAGCCTATTCTACAATAACTTTTAAATGGAATGATCACAATAAGACATTAACTATTGGTAAAAGAAAAGGAGACTTCAAAGGAATGATAAAAAACAGAACGTTTAATATCGTACTTGTAAGTAAGGAAAAAGGAACTGGAGTGACTGGTACAACCAATTTCGATAAAACAATAAGTTACGACGGAAAAGAGAAATCGGTGAAACTGTAAGCAGTTGTATTAAAATTGAATTTTCGGAAGTAAATAAAAAAAGCCTTAAACATAATGTTTAAGGCTTTTTTGTGGAGAATACCGGATTAATTTAAAATTATTCACCTTTTTGAACTCGTAAAACATTGATTATCAAAGTTTTTTTATAATCTATCTTGATTAATAGTAAGTTTTGACACAAATTTGACACAGGTCAAACGCTGTGAAGTTCTATATTTAATCAGGTTTTAATGATTTCAATTGTTAATTTTGAGAACCTATTGATATTTTTACACCAGAATTTGTCCTAAATACTTCCTGACCTTTAAATGGTTTTGAAAAAACAGCTTGATTACCTCCATTAATATTTGTATATCCATTTTCTAAGAGGAAATTTTCAATTTCATTTGCATAGTCAAATGCCTCGTGGTCGTTCATTATACAAGATATATCTATTTTTTCACTTTTATTGTTTAAATAACTTATCAATTGATTTCTAGTATAATCATTAAGCTTTCTAGGTTGTGGCTTTGTAGTTACATTTACATTTTGCGCTGTAATCCCTCCAGTTTGATTTGTACTACTAATATTAACTGGTGATTGAATGTTACCATTTCCTGCTTGAAGATTTGTCGGATTTTCTTTTTTTATAACTTTTTCGCTCTTTACAGATATAGGTGATACGAAAGTTTTTTTAATAGACTCCTCCTTTACTTCCAACTCTTTAGCTTTTTCCTTTTCAACTATTGGTTTCTCAGTCACAGGAACATTTTTATTACCATTAAATTCTAATCCAAATACGTTAATGTGTTTATCTGTAAATAGGCCTACACTTACCACTATAACTAAAAGTAAAAATATTAATGTTACCAAAATCAATACATATTTGCTGTTGATCAATGACTGAACCCAAGAATTATTATTTTCCATATTTATTATTAAGTTTTTATTTAGTTTATCTTCTCAATTATCTCCTTCAACCTTTCAATCAACTCACTATCATATCTTTCAATGACAAGGTTGATATCTTTAATCGGTATTGGCGATTAATAATTGTAGTAAAAATACAACAATTTTATTGATTAAAATAATTATATTAACTTAAAAAGGAAATTGAAAAGGACTGACTTATTCAAATAATATTGACACGGAATTGACACAGATAATTTATAAAAAAAAACCGCTAATCTCAATATTTATAGAGATTAGCGGAAATTATGTGGAGAATACCGGAATCGAACCGGTTACCTCTTGCCTGCCAGGCAAGCGCTCTAGCCAAGTGAGCTAATCCCCCAACTAAGGCGCAAATATAACATATTAATATAGCAAAAAGCAAATTTCAAAATACAAATTATTGCTATTTGAAAAAAAATCAAAAGCAACCGTTCCTTTTTTTAACTTTACATCAAAATAATGGCTATGGTTACAGAAATTCCAAGAGGTTCGCTAACTACAACAATCGAAAATAAAATCGCCACAATCGAATTCGGACATCCGGCAAGCAATTCGCTGCCAGGGGAATTATTGGGGCGTTTGACGCAAGAATTCCACAACTTGAGTGCCAATCCTGCGGTTTCGGTGATTGTTATAAAGAGCACAGGTACAGGTGTTTTTTGTGCCGGAGCCTCGTTTGATGAACTTTTGGCGGTTTCTGATCATGAAGAAGGAATCCGTTTCTTTTCGGGATTTGCCCATTTGATAAATGCAATGCGCCGTTGTAAGCAATTGATTATTGGTCAGGTTCAGGGCAAAACCGTTGGTGGTGGAGTAGGCATCGCAGCGGCTTGCGACTATACTTTTGCCACTGCGGCCAGTGCCATAAAACTTTCCGAATTGGCGATAGGAATAGGACCTTTTGTGATCGAACCTGCCGTGAGCAGGAAAATGGGGAAAGCAGCCATGGGCGAAATGACCTTGGCAGCACACGAATGGAAAACCCCTGAGTGGGCCCATCAAAAAGGATTGTATGCCAAAGTTGTCGAAAATCAAACCGAATTAGAGAATGAAGTGGCCCATTTTGCGTCAAAACTGGCGTCTTATAATCCCGAAGCCTTGACCGGGATGAAAAAAGTGCTTTGGGAAGGAACTGACCATTGGGAAACACTTTTGTTAGAAAGAGCTGCTGTCTCAGGGAAACTCGTGCTGTCTGAGGTGACCAAAAAGGCACTCACCCAATTCAAAAAATAGGAGCTTTTTCCTGCTGTCCGCTGTATTCCCGATAAACAAAAACTAAGGCTAAAAATCCTTGTTTTTCTAAATCGGGAGATGCCGCTTCCACCTGCCTGTCGGCAGACAGGTCAGGGCTAGAATTGTCGAGTATCCAAAACCCAAGAATTGCAAGCTATTTCTCGGCTCAATTCATTAAATTTGCATTCAAAATTATATTTCGATGAGCAATATCAGAATTACAAAAAAATTTAGTTTCGAAACCGGTCACGCCTTATATGGCTACGATGGAAAATGTAAAAATGTCCACGGACACAGCTATAAACTATCAGTGACGGTTATTGGTTCTCCAATTGTAAATCGAAATGATGTGAAATTCGGTATGGTTATCGATTTTACCGATTTGAAAAAAATCGTAAAAGAAGAAATCGTCGACCAGTTTGATCACGCCACGGTTTTCAACGAAACAACACCTCATGTGGAATTGGCAAATGAGTTAAAAAGTCGCGGACATCATGTTATTTTGGTTGATTATCAGCCGACCAGTGAGAACATGGTTGTCGATTTTTCAAAAAGAATCATCAGAAGACTGCCTGACGGAATCAAATTGTTCTCCTTGAAATTACAGGAAACCGATTCCTCATTTGCAGAATGGTTTGCCAGTGATAATATGTAATTCGAAATCCATACTTTAGCTTCATGCAATTACCCCCAAATAAAAAGATATATTTCGCTTCCGACCAGCATTTTGGTGCGCCAACAGCCGAATTGAGTTTTCCCAGAGAACAAAAATTCGTGGCCTGGTTGGACGAGGTAAAGCAAGATGCTGAAGCTATTTTTCTTTTAGGTGATTTATTCGATTTCTGGTTCGAATACAAAACGGTAGTTCCCAAAGGATTTGTCCGTGTTTTGGGCAAGCTCGCCGAAATTCGCGACAGCGGTATTCCTATTTATTTCTTTGTGGGCAATCACGATTTGTGGATGGACGATTATTTCGAAAAGGAATTGAATATTCCCATTTATCGCGACAATGAAGAATTTACGTTTGGAGACAAAACCTTCCTTATCGGACACGGAGACGGAAAAGGTCCCGGTGATATGGGTTACAAACGCATGAAAAAATTGTTTACCAACCCGTTTTCCAAATGGTTGTTCCGATGGTTACATCCGGATATTGGCGTACGTTTGGCACAATACCTTTCGGTAAAAAACAAACTCATTTCCGGAGATGCCGATGTGAAATTTTTGGGAGAGGAAAACGAATGGCTGATTTTATATTCCAAAAGAAAACTGGAAACCAAACACTATAATTACCTTGTTTTTGGTCACCGCCATTTACCTATGAAAGTAACCGTGGGTGAAAATGCCGAGTATGTCAATCTGGGCGATTGGATCACCTATTTTACCTATGGCGTTTTTGATGGGGATACTTTTGAGATAAAAGAGCATAAGGGTTAATTCACTCCTTCCCCATACAAATAATCGTCCAGATTCATTTTAAACAAAGTCCCTTCAATCAGGTCTTTCACGGCATGTAATTCTTCCATTGGAAGCACCAAATCAATTTGGGAACAAGGTGTTTTCAGTAAGTATTTGTAGCATTGGTTTTTTAGCTCGCACTCATCACAGCATTTGTTCAGCTGAATACTTTCATCTACACATTGCTTGAATTGATGGAGTTCCTCTTTGGTAAAATAAAATCCGGTATCCCTAAAAATTAATTGCACTTTATTCATGAGGATTTCATTTTCCTTTTTCCAGTAAAATGCCATTCCGAAGTGATTATTGTAGAGGTGTTTTGTTTCTTTCATCGCTAAGAGTTTGAAGCAAATATAATTATTATTTATATTAATTCTAAATAAAAACAAAATAGTGCTAAAAAAAATCGGAAATCCATCCTGAGATGCTTTACCGACTTTATAAAAATGTATTTTTTTAGAGCAAATTCCTCCGAAAGAAGAATCAATTACTATTGTTGTTCATGTTCTTCTATATCTTTCGTTAAATCCAATTTTCGGAAAGTAGGGGAAGATATGGCGGTAAGCAGAACCACAAAAAGCGTCATGCTGCCACCAAAAACAACCGCAGTCACGGTTCCCATCAGTTTGGCGGTTAATCCGCTTTCAAAAGCTCCCAATTCATTGGAGGAACCCACAAACATCGAGTTGACGGCCGAAACCCTGCCGCGCATATGATCGGGTGTTTTCAGTTGTAAAATAGTCTGGCGAATTACCACCGAAATACCGTCAAATACCCCGCTTAGGAATAAAGCCAAAAGCGATACCCAAAAAATAGTCGAAAGTCCGAACACAATGATCGAAAGTCCAAAAGCAAAAATGGCGCCCAATAATTTTATTCCGGCATTTTTACTCAAAGGCACATAAGCCGTGATGAGCATCGTTAGCAAAGCGCCAATAGCCGGAGCCGCTCTCAGAAAACCAAATCCTTCAGGGCCTACCTTTAAAATATCCTGTGCAAAAACTGGTAATAATGCCACGGCACCACCAAAAAGAACGGCCACCATGTCTAGGGTAATGGCTCCTAATACGGTCTTGTTATTGAAAACAAATTTGATTCCCTCGGATAAGCTTTGCATCACCGGTTCGCCAATTTTCGGATTCAGAATCGGTTTTTTTTCTATTTGGGATAAGGCAAGCAGGCCTAAAACCGAACAGGCAAAAACAGCACACATAGACCAGTGTACCCCGATTAAGGTAATCGAAAAACCGGCAATGGCTGGCCCCACAACAGCACCTATCTGCCATGTGGTGCTACTCCAAGTCGCGGCATTGGGATATACTTTTTTAGGAACTACAAGAGACATTAGTGAAAAAACGGTTGGGCCTAAAAAAGCTCTGACCAATCCACCCAAAAAAACTAAGGCATAGATGGAATACAATACCGTTTTAGTGGAAACATCTCCAATTACAGCGGGCCAAGTCAATAAAAATAACCCAAAACTAATCATCGAAAAAGCGATGATGCATTTTAGTAGCATGCCTTTTTTCTCTTTTTGATCTACAATATGTCCGGCAAAAAGGGCCATGGCAACGGCCGGAATCACTTCCATCAAACCTATTAATCCCAGAGAAAGCGGATCCCGGGTAATGCTGTAGACCTGCCATTCAATAATAATAAATTGCATGGACCAGGCAAAAACCATCGCAAAACGAACCAGTAAAAAGGTGTTGAATTCTTTGTAACGCAGGGCTTCGTAGGGATCTTTTTTTATTTTTTCAAAACTCATGATCTAATATCTTTTAATCGCAATTGGGTACTTGTTTTTCCATTCCATTCATTTTCATCGATACAATACACGGCTTCAAAAGCCTTTTGATGTGTGGTGACATCCATTTTTTTTCCCAGTCCAAAACCGATGGCAGGGATGCCTTCGGAATTATTTTGTTTGATAAATAATTTCAAATGGTCTTCATCGGCGCCCATTTTTTTAGCGTAACCGGTGTCTTTTATGTTTCGGGTCAAAAAAACGGGAGTCATATTTTGTGGACCAAAAGGCTCAAATTGTTTTAAAATCCGGGTCAGTTTTGGCGTAATATCCGAAAAATTGATTTCGGCATCAATTTCAATTTCGGGGGTGAGCATATCAGGATGAATCGTTTGTTGTACCTGTCGTTCAAAAGCTTCTTTGAAAGTGGCATAATTTTCTTCCTTGAGCGTCATTCCGGCTGCATACATGTGTCCACCAAATTGTTCTAAATGTTCCGAACAGGCTTCGAGTGCATTGTAGACGTCAAAACCTTTTACCGAACGAGCTGAAGCGGCATATTTGTCCCCACTTTTGGTAAAAACCAAGGTCGGGCGATAGTAGGTTTCAATCAATCGGGAAGCGACAATTCCGATCACTCCTTTATGCCAGTCTTCTTGAAAAACAACCGTGGAAAAACGTTCTTGTTCTTGGTTTGCTTCAATTTGACGGAAAGCTTCCTGGGTAATCTGTTTGTCTAAATCTTTGCGGTCGGAGTTGTATTGTTCGATTTCGGAGGCAAATTGTTGGGCTTGTTCAAAATCAAATTCGGTCAATAATTCTACCGCATGATTGCCGTGTTTGATGCGCCCCGCCGCGTTGATTCGGGGTGCAATGATAAAAACAACATCGGTAATATCTAAAGTCTGTTTTTTAATTTGATGAATCAAAGCTTTGATTCCCGGTCGCGGTTCGGAGTTGATGACTTGCAGCCCAAAGTAAGCCAAAACCCGGTTTTCACCCGTTATCGGCACAATATCGGCGGCAATGGCAGTAGCGGCCAAATCGAGGTAGGGAACTAAGTCCTCTATCGTCTGGTTTCGGTTGGTTCCTAAAGCCTGAATCAATTTAAAACCGATTCCGCAGCCACACAATTCGTCGTAAGGGTAGTTACAATCTTCCCGTTTCGGGTCGAGTACGGCCACCGCATCGGGGATTGTATTTCCGGGGCGGTGGTGATCACAAATGATGAAATCGATGTTTCGATCTTTGGCGTAAGCCACATGGTCAATCGATTTGATGCCGCAATCCAGTGCAATAATCAGGCTGAATCCGTTGTCATCGGCAAAGTCAATGCCTTGAAAAGAAACGCCATAACCTTCGTTATAACGATCCGGAATATAGGTGGCAACGTTGGGATAATAGGTCTTTAGATAAGAAGAAACCAAAGAGACGGCTGTTGTACCATCGACATCATAATCGCCAAAAACCAAAATATTTTCCTGATTTGTAATCGCCAGTTCGATTCGTGCTACCGCTTTTTCCATGTCCTTCATCAAGAAAGGATCGTGCAGGTGTTCTAAAGAAGGGCGAAAAAAATTTTTGGCCTCTTCGAAAGTTTCGATGCCGCGCTGTACCAGAAGAGCCGCTACAAAATCGTCCACATTCAAGACTTGCGCCAGCTGTTTTATTTTTTCTTCGGAAGGTTTCGGTTTAAGGGTCCAACGCATGTTGATTTGGGAATTTGATAATTTTTATTTCGGTTTTTTTGTCAGGCCGAGCTGCCATCCCGGGCGAAGTCGAGGGACGAAATTCTTTAAATATAGTCTCGACTGCGCTCGGCCTGACAAATGATAAAATCTATAAAAAATAGTTATTTATTTCAAATCCAAAGCCATGCCTTCAAATTGGATTCCGTCCCAGCCCGTAACCATAAAGTTGCGGATATTTTGGTGATTGGTTCCTTCGGGATCTCCCAAAACTTCATCAAAATAGTAGCTTCCAAAACAGGCTAAGGTTTCTTCTTTCGTCAGTTTTTGTATTTGGGCGAAAGCAAATAATTTACAGGAACCGGAATTGGTGCCTGCGGCATTATGGGTGTTTCCGTTTTGAAAAGCGGTTGGATTAAAGTCGTAATAAGCTTCTATGGTGTCTATAGTTTCCGAAAAAGCAATGTTTTTCGGGTCTTGTTTTAATTTTTCTAAAAAGTCAGGAATACTCATGATAGTGTTATTCTTCGTTTGTAAATTTATTTTTTTTAGGTTCTTTGGTAATGGGTTTTCCGGCAACGACTACCACAATCTCTCCTCTGGGAGCTGTTTTTTCAAAATGGGTCAATACTTCGCGAACGCTTCCTCTGCGGTTTTCCTCATGCATTTTGGATAATTCCCGGGATACTGAAATTTGGCGGTCTTCGCCAAAATAGGTAACGAATTCGCCTAAGGTTTTTACCAATTTATGGGGGGAAACATATAAAATCATGGTTCGGGTTTCTTCGGCCAATTCCAGATACCGGGTTTGGCGGCCTTTTTTTTCTGGTAAAAAACCTTCAAATACAAATTTGTCATTGGGCAATCCGCTGTTGACCAAAGCGGGTACAAATGCGGTTGCGCCGGGTAAACATTCCACGGCGATGCCCTGTTCTACACAAGCCCGTGTCAATAAAAAACCGGGATCGGATATAGCGGGAGTTCCGGCATCCGAAATCAGGGCAATGGTTTCGCCGGCTTTCAATCGGGCAATTAAATTCTCGACAGTCTTGTGTTCATTGTGCATGTGATGACTGTGCATGTGGGTGCCAATGTCAAAATGCTTTAACAATTTCCCACTGGTACGTGTGTCTTCCGCCAGAATCAAGTCGACTTCCTTTAGAATTCTAATGGCTCTAAAAGTCATATCTTCGAGATTGCCAATGGGTGTGGGAACGATATATAATTTTGACATAAACTATTAAAAAACGAATTTTTGTATGATTTGAATGGGATGTATAAAAAGTGAAATAATCGTTTTATCTAAAGGAATTTTTTCTCAATGATGTCCATAAAACGTTCCTCATAATTTTCTTTTCCTTCCCAATTGTTGTAATCCGGTTTTACCATTTCTTCTATGAAACTTTTGGTTTCATAAAAATTGTCAAACGTAAGTAGTTGGCTCATGACACGATTATAATCTTCGTTACTGTTGCCAAAAAGATGTTTGACAAAGGCAATTCTATCGTTGAGGTCAATTTCTATTCCTTTTGAAAGTTTATCGTTTAGCGAAACAGCTTTTGGCACTTCGGTCTCAACAGTTTTCTCTTCTGCCGGTTTTTCTTCAAAAGATCTTTCTTCAGCTTTTTCCGTTAAATTGGCTTTATCTACCGGTTCAAAAATGATTTCGGAAGGTGCTGCTATGTCGTCCACTTTTACAAAAAGTGGTTCGATATAATCGGCGCCCAATAAATCATCAAACGAAATTTGTACGGGTTCTGTTTTTCTCGGAGCTTCGATTTCTACTTCTTCCGATAGTTCAAAAGCCGCTTTAAAGCTTGGTTTTGTAATTTCTTCCGCAACAGCTTCTTGTTCCTGTTCAATTTCTTCGGTTTCAGTAAATTCATCTTCGGCAGATTCTTCCTCGGTAAATTCATCTTCTTCTTCATCTTCGATGGCTTCCGGTGTGGTGCTTTCTTCCTCTCTTATTGTTGAAGATGTATTTTCTGCTGTGGCAGGTTCTGCGGCAATAGGCTCTTCTGTAGTTGCTATAGTTGCTTCTTCTGTTTTCTCTTTTGTTGTATCTTTAACAGCCGAGAAAGTTTCTTTCATTTCGATGGTGGTCTTAACAGGGAGTTTCGCATCTTCGTCAAAGAAATTTTCTACTTCTTTTTCGATTTCGGCATAGCCTATGGTTGGTTTTGCTTCTCCGAAATGGGTATCAATAAATCGTAAGACAGCTAGTTTTTCATATAATTTTTGCGTTTCCAGGTACAATAGATTGATATCAGACTTATTTTTTAGTTGTAATATTCTGTGGGCAATGCTGATTAAATCGGCTTCCAATCTTTTTTTCATAACTTATAAATTATTGTATCTATGGTGTATTTGTTTGTAACTTGTTTGTTTTTGGGTCTTTCTGCGAAAGATACCTTTTTGGACGGATATTTAATTTCTTAATTAAATGTTCGTAAATGATTGAATTGATAAAAATTTTCTACTTTTGAGATTCATAAAAAGCAGGAAATCAGATAGCATTTTATTACGGTACAAAGTAATAAAAACTATTCATTTTTTAAGTTAGAAAATTACAAAATGTTTCTCGAAAATACAGTAAATCATAAAGAGCAATTTGGTTGGATTGAAGTTATTTGCGGTTCTATGTTTTCGGGTAAAACCGAAGAATTGATTCGTCGTCTCAAAAGAGCGCAGTTTGCCAAACAAAAAGTCGAAATTTTTAAACCATCTATTGATCGACGTTACCATGACGAAATGGTAGTGTCTCACGATGCCAATGAAATCCGTTCTACGCCTGTTCCGGCTGCGGCCAATATCGCTATTTTGGCACAGGGTTGCGACGTAATCGGAATTGATGAAGCCCAGTTTTTTGATGATGAGATCGTGACGGTCTGTAATGATTTGGCCAACCAAGGAATTCGGGTTATTGTGGCCGGACTGGATATGGATTTTAAGGGAAATCCTTTTGGACCGATGCCGGCTTTGATGGCGACAGCCGAATATGTGACCAAAGTACACGCCGTATGCACCCGAACCGGGAATCTGGCGAATTACAGTTTCAGAAAAACGAATAATGATAATTTAGTTATGCTCGGTGAAATCGAAGAATATGAACCGTTGAGCCGTGCCGCTTATTTTCAAGCGATGAGGAAAAATAAGGAGTAAAAGAGTATGACGTTTATATAGTAAACCCGACAAGTTTCAAAAACCTGTCGGGTTTGTTATTTTGTAAAAAATCGAGTTTATATCTTCTTCCTCATTCTGGCGACCGGAATATCCAGTTGTTCCCGGTATTTGGCAATCGTTCTTCGGGCAATAGGATAGCCTTTTTCTTTTAGTAAATCAGCCAATTGATCGTCTGGTAAGGGTTTTTTCTTGTCTTCCTCCTCAATAATATTCTTAAGAATTTTTTTGATTTCAAGGGTTGAAACATCTTCTCCCTGGTCGTTTTTCATCGCTTCCGAAAAGAATTCTTTGATGAGTTTCGTGCCATAAGGCGTTTCTACATATTTACTGTTGGCTACACGCGAAACGGTTGAGATATCCAAACCTACCATATCGGCGATGTCTTTCAGGATCATCGGTTTCAGTTTAGTTTCGTCACCATCCAGGAAATACTCTTCCTGATAATGCATAATTGCATTCATGGTCACAAAAAGGGTTTCCTGACGTTGACGTATCGCATCGATGAACCATTTAGCCGAGTCCAGTTTTTGTTTGATAAACTGAACGGCATCTTTTTGGGCACCCGATTTTTCACGGGAAGCTTTGTAGGTTTGCAGCATTTCCTGATAATCCTTAGAAACATGCAGGGAAGGGGCATTTCGACCATTTAAGGTCAATTCCAATTCTCCATCAACAATCCTGATGGCAAAATCGGGGACTACATTTTCGGTAATTTTATTGTTTCCTGTAAAAGAACCACCCGGTTTTGGATTTAATTTTTCGATTTCGGTAATGGCTTTTTTGAGCAGTTCGTTCGAAATGTTGTATTTCTGAATCAGTTTGTCGTAATGTTTTTTGGTAAAAGCATCAAACTGATGTTCAATAATGTCAATGGCTAAATCTACCGATTCAGTTGGGGTTTTGTGCTTCAGTTGCAACAATAAACATTCTTGCAAATCCCGTGCACCCACACCCGATGGTTCCAGTTCATGGATAACATGCAGCATGCGTTCTACAGTCGCTTCGTCGGTATAGATACCTTGGGTAAAGGCCATATCATCAACCATGTCAGGAATACTTCGGCGAATGTATCCCATGTCGTCAATGCTGCCCACCAAAAACTCGGCAATTTCACGCTCGTCTTCATCGAGAATAAAAGTGTTCAATTGATTGATTAAATCCTGATGGAAACTGATTGGTGCCGCCAATGGGGATTCACGGTCATCGTCGTCATCACTATAGTTATTGGCTTGTGTTTTGTAATCGGGCGAGTCATCATCACTCAGGTATTCATCGATATTGATGTCGTCTGCATCAATGCTTTCCGAGTCATCATAATCATCATATTCTTCGTTTTCAAACTCGTCTTTTTCGTATTCCTCTTCTTCTTTTCCAGCTTCGAGAGCCGGATTTTCATTCATTTCTTCTAATAAGCGTTGCTCGAATGCTTGCGTAGGCAATTGAATTAACTTCATCAACTGGATTTGTTGTGGAGATAATTTTTGTGATAATTTGAGATTTAAGAATTGCTTTAGCATATTTCTAGTTGTGGGTTATATGTTATGGGTTATGAGTTGAGGTTTGTTGCTTAACTCATTACTTCTAACTTTTAACTTCTAATTTCTAATTTTTTTAAAACTCTGCACTTCCCGGTGTTCTAGGAAACGGAATTACGTCGCGAATATTAGTCATTCCGGTTACAAATAATACCAAACGTTCAAATCCAAGTCCGAAACCGGAGTGAACGGCCGAACCAAATCTACGGGTATCAAGATACCACCATAATTCTTCTTCGTCAATTCCCAAGGCTTTCATTTTTTCGACCAAAACATCAAAGCGTTCCTCTCTTTGAGATCCACCCACGATTTCTCCAATTCCCGGGAAAAGGATATCCATCGCACGAACGGTTTTTCCGTCTTCGTTCAAACGCATGTAAAACGCTTTGATGTTGGCCGGATAATCAAATAAGATTACCGGAGATTTAAAGTGTTTTTCCACCAAATAACGTTCGTGTTCCGATTGTAAGTCGGCGCCCCATTCGTCAATGATGTATTGGAATTTTTTCTTTTTATTTGGAGTGGACTCCCTTAAAATGGCAATCGCTTCGGTATAAGAAACGCGTTTGAAATTGTTTTCCAAAACAAAATTCAACTTTTCAAGTAAAGTCATTTCGCTTCTTTCGGCCTGTGGTTTTGATTTTTCTTCTTCCAAAAGTCTTCCTTCCAGGAATTTCAAATCATCGGCACAATGGTCTAAAGCATATTTAATTACATACTGTATAAAATCTTCAGCCAAGTCCATGTTGGCATCCAAATCATTGAAAGCGACTTCCGGCTCAATCATCCAGAATTCAGCCAAATGGCGGGAAGTATTCGAATTCTCAGCTCTAAATGTTGGTCCGAAAGTATAAATCTGACCCAAAGCCATCGCAAAAGTTTCGCCTTCCAGTTGTCCAGAAACCGTTAAGTTAGTATGTTTTCCGAAGAAATCTTTTTTATAATCGATAGTTCCTTCTTCATTTTTTGGCAAATTATCCAAAGGCAACGAAGTTATCTGAAACATTTCTCCGGCACCTTCCGCATCTGCTCCTGTGATGATTGGCGTATTCACATAGACAAATCCTTTTTGTTGAAAATAGTTATGCACCGCAAAGGACAATACCGAGCGGATGCGCATAATGGCTCCAAAAGCATTGGTTCTGACACGCAAATGCGCATTTTCACGTAAGAATTCTAGTGAGTGTTTCTTTGGTTGCATTGGGAATTTCTCCGCATCGGAGTCTCCCAGAATTTCCAATTGGCTTACCTGGATTTCATATTTCTGTCCGGCACCTTTGCTTTCAGCCAAACTTCCGGTTACCGAAATGGCAGCTCCGGTGGTGATTCTTTTTAAAGTTTCTTCTGGGGTGTTTTCAAAATCGACAACACATTGTATATTGTTGATGGTCGAGCCATCATTCAAAGCGATAAATTGGTTATTTCTAAAAGTTCTCACCCAACCTTTTGCCGTTACTTCTTGAAGCGTTTTGGTGCTGTTTAGTAAGTCTTTAACTTTTGTATGTTTCATTTTAAGCATAAATAGATTATTAAAGATTGTACTGTAACCGAGACACAAATATAATTCATTTTTTAAAAAGGATAAGCTTCCTTTTTTTAATCAGGGGCTTTTAGCTTCGTTGAATCTTCGATGTCATGCTCTCTCCGCTCTCTCTTTTATAAAAGTAAAGATGTCGCAGTCGCTTACCTGTCGTCAGGCAGATTGGGGCTAGTATCATCGGAAGATTCGTTTTTAAAAGACTGCCGATTTATTTCTTCGTCAAAGCATCAATTTCAGCATCACTATGTTCGATGATGTCAATTTTTGGTTCGATGAAATCCTGTTCGTTGGCCAATGTTTTGTTCAGGGTCAAGACCAAGGCAGGTAGCAACATCAAATTCGACAACATTCCGAATAACAGTGTCAACGAAATCAAACCTCCAAGGGCAATGGTTCCTCCAAAACTTGACAGCATGAATACCGAAAATCCGAAGAATAACACAATCGAAGTATAGAACATACTCAGTCCGGCATCGTTAAAAGTAGCGTAAACCGATTTGCGGATTTTCCAGTTGTTTTTCTTAAGTTCTTCGCGGTATTGGGATAGGAATCGGACAGTGTCGTCTACCGAAAGTCCGAAAGCGATTCCGAAAACCAAGATCGTCGAAGGTTTTAACGGTATGTCCAGAAAGCCCATAAGTCCGGCTGTCAGCATTAACGGCAACAGATTTGGAATGATAGAAACCAATATCATTTTGAACGAACGGAACATGAAGCCTATCAAAAGGGCTGTCAGGAAAAAGGCAAAAATCAACGAAGAAAGCAAATTATCCAAAAGATAACCGGTTCCTTTTTGGAAAACCAATGCTTTCCCTGTAATCGTAACATGGTAGCGATCCGGCGGGAAAATCTTGTTGGCTTCTTTGCGGATCTCGGCTTCAATTTTTGGGATCATGTCGCCATTTTCATCCCGCATAAACGTGGTGATTCGGGCAAATTGCCCTGTGGCATCCACATAACTTTTCATCAGGTTCTCTTTGGAATTCTTGGTGGCATTTTTGGCATACGACAAGATAAAAGCCTGTTCCTGGGAAGTGGGCAAATCGTAATAATCCGGGTTGCCGTTGTAATAGGCCTGTTTGGAATATTTGACCAAATTGACAATCGAAATCGGCTTCGATAATTCCGGAATCTCGTCAATGGCTTCTTCAAGTTCTTCCATTCGCTTCAGCGTAGACAGTTTCATGACTCCTTTTTTGCGTTTGGTGTCAATCATGATTTCCAGTGGCATTACCCCGTCAAATTCTTTTTCGAAGAAAACAATGTCTTCAAAAAAGGCTTCTTTTTTGGGCATGTCTTCAATCAAACTACCTGAAATTCGCATCTGAAAAATCCCGATGATACTGAAGACAAGCAGTAAAATAGCCACGACATAGATAGAAAAACGGTTGGTCTTTACATTGCGTAAAATCCAATCCATGAACTTTTTTACAGAACCCCGATCCAAATGTTCAATGTGGCGGTCTTTTGGTGCCGGGATAAAACTGTGAAAAATCGGAATAACGATAATGCACAAAAAGAACAAGGCCATGATGTTAATCGAAGTGACTACACCAAATTCCAGTAATAATTCATTATTTGAAGCAACGAAAGTGGCAAAACCGATGGCAGTTGTCACATTGGTCATCAGTGTGGCCATCCCGATTTTGGTTGTAACTCTCTGTAAGGCTTTGGCCTTATTGCGGTGTACTTTGTATTCCTGATGGTATTTATTGGTCAGGAAAATGCAGTTCGGGATCCCGATAACGATGATTAATGAAGGAACCAAGGCGGTCAGTACCGTGATTTCGTAATTTAATAATCCCAGAAAACCAAAGGACCACATTACGCCAATAATGACAATTACCATTGAAATCATGGTAGCCCTGAAACTTCTGAAAAAGAAGAAAAACAGTAATGAGGTTACCAGTAAAGAGGCACCGATGAAGATTTTTATTTCGTCGGTAATGGTTTTGGCATTGAGCGTCCGGATGTAGGGCATTCCCGAAACACGCAGGTCGATATTGGTTTCTTTTTCGAATGTCTCTACCGCAGGAACCAGTTTGTTTAAAATAAAATCTTTTCGGGCAGCGGTGTTTACGATCTTTTTGTCCATGTACACCGCAGAACGGATACTTCCGGATCTTTTGTTAAAAAGCAATCCTTCGTAAAAGGGCAAATCATTGAAAAGCTCTTTTTTTATTTTTTGGAGATAGGCGGGGTCAACGGTTTTGCTTTGGTCAACAAAAGGAATCAATTCGAATTTTTCCAGCGAATCGTTTTTCTGTATTTTTTTAAGGTCGTTGATTGAAATAACCAGATCGATGGCCTTATCTTCCTTGATGCTGTTCATCAGTTTACTCCAGGAAGCATAGGCTTTCGGGGTAAATATGGCGTTGTCCTTTACGCCCAGGATGACTAAGTTTCCTTCTTCACCAAATTTATTAAGAAAGGCGTTGTATTCTATATTTACAATATTGTCATCCGGCAGTAGGTTGGCTTCGGTAAAAGAGAAATGGATGTTTTTCCATTGCATGGCCAAAAAAGCCGTTATCGCTACAATGATAGATAACATTAAGATTTTATTTCGAAGAACGATTCGGGCAATTAACTCCCAGAATCCTAAACTAAACCACTTGATCATATCGATTTTTTAAACGCGGCAAAGGTAGGTAAAGCGTGATGATTTTTTTACTTTTTAAGGTTTAGATTTCCTTCATGGAGACTTAAAATTTCGTTAAGATTAAATTTGAGGGACTATATTTAAGCCTATATTTGATTTTCTTCTTTTAGAGTGAAAATACAAGTTGAAGAATTTTAAAAAATGAATTGGATTTTATTGATTATAGGAGGACTTTTTGAAGTGGGTTTTGCCACTTGTTTGGGTAAAGCCAAAGAAAGTTCAGGAACAACGGCCGCTCTCTGGCTGGGTGGATTTTTACTTTGTTTGACCATCAGTATGCTGTTGTTGTACAAAGCCACACAAACATTGCCTATTGGGACAGCCTATGCAGTTTGGACCGGTATCGGTGCTGTGGGAACGGTTTTGGTTGGTATTTTTGTTTTTAAAGAACCGGCTGATTTTTGGCGGATTTTCTTTATCACCACTTTAATTGCCTCTATCATCGGATTGAAATTTGTTTCTGAACATTAAAATTATGAGTGAAATTCAAGTAAACCATAGCATGATGTATATATCCCTGGTAATTATTCTGTTACTGATAATCGTGCTTTGCTATCTGGTTTATCTGTTAAGCCAATCGGCGAAAGCAAAGAAAAAGGTAGAGGAGAAATTTTATTTGCTTGAAATGAAAGTGAATAATCTACAGTTGGAAACCTTGGAATCCAAGCTGAATCCGCATCTTTTCAAAAATATTCTCAATTCCATTCAGTCGCATGCGTACCAAACTTATTTTGCGCTGGATAAACTGGCAAATGTGTTGGATTACATTTTATATGAAAGTCAGAAAAAGTTTGTTTCTCCAAAAGAGGAAATCGAGTTTGCGCTGAATCTGATAGAAATTAATAAAATAAAGGTCAGTCCGCTTTTTGATCTGAAAGTGAAAACCAAAATCAGTGATGGTGAAATGCTATATGAACAACGGCTTTTGGCACCTTTGATTTCGATAGATTTAATTGAAAATGCCTTTAAACATGCCGATTTGCAAAGTGCCGATGCTTTCATTTCCGTTTTATTCGAATTCAAAGACAATTGTTTTTTTCTGACGGTTTCGAACAAGATATCGGGAAAAAAGATATTGAAAAAAGAGCGAAGCGGCATCGGGGCAAGTACCTTGGGACAACGTCTGAACATCATATATAAAAATCAGTTCAAACTGGATAAGTTTATCGAAAATGACATCTATATTGCGCACCTAAAAATCAATTTGCTTGAATACAAAACTCAAATGCTTACTGCTGGACGATGAATTGCCGGGATTGACGTACCTGAAGATGCTTTGTGAGCAAATTCCGGAGTTGGAAATCGTAAAAGCATTCAATCATCCGGAAAAATTACTGGAGGAAATCCCCAAACTTGATTTTGATTTGTGTATTTCGGATATTGAAATGCCGGGAATTGACGGTTTGACTCTGGCGAAGTTACTCCAAAACAAATTGGTCATTTTTACTACGGCCTACAGGGACTATGCTGCCGAAGCCTTTGATATTGATGCCATCGATTATATTACCAAACCCGTTACCAAAGAGCGGTTGCAAAAAGCGGTCGCCAAAGCCCTGGAACGATTTGATAAAGTTTTAACCACCAAGAAATTCATTCAGCTGAATACGGATAAAGGAAAAGCCCTGCTGTATTTTAATCAGGTGGTATACATCAAAACAGCCGTGACAGACAGCCGCGATAAGGAAGTTTTTCTTGTGGATGGAAGTTCCTTGATTCTGAAAAATATTAATTTCGAGTCGCTTTTGAGTCAGCTTCCTGATTCTGATTTTTGCCGCGTGAATAAAAAGGAAATTATTGCGATAGCTGCCGTGAAATTTTTCAGTCACAATGAAATTACCCTTAAGCATCAGGACAAAAACGGAAAATTGACGGCTTTACTATTGAGCGAAACCTATCGTTCTGATTTTTTACTGAAAGTGAAAATCTGATTGATTACAAAGTTTTTCAACCTTGTTACATCCGACGGAAATTATCTTGCCGTTCTCTTTATTTCTCAAAAATCACGTGCCATATTTGCACTGTAAATGAAATGATAAATTAAAAAAGTGATATGAGGAATATTAAGAATTCGTTTTTTTATTTGGCGATTATTGGCGGATCTTCGGTCTTGATGTACTGGATTGTTTTAAAGGGGAAATTGTTGGAGAAAGGACAAAACATTGTTTCCCATCATGTAGAACACGGACATTGGAATGATTTTGTAAGCTCGATGAGCCACAATTTACAACATCCTTTAGCGATTCTTTTGGCGCAAATCGTCACGATTATTTTGGTGGCCCGTTTTTTTGGATGGGTTTGCCGAAGGATTGGTCAGCCTACCGTAATTGGGGAGATGATTGCAGGGATTGTTCTAGGACCTTCTTTAATCGGGATGTATTTTCCTGAATTTTCGGCAATGTTGTTTCCAACAGATTCATTAGGCAATTTGCAGTTTTTGAGTCAGATTGGCTTAATCCTTTTCATGTTTGTTATTGGGATGGAATTGGATTTGAAAGTCCTAAAAAATAAGGCACATGACGCAGTGGTTATCAGTCATGCCAGTATTATTATTCCGTTTACACTGGGATTAGGTCTGGCGTATTTTATATATCATTCTTTTGCTCCTCCGGGTGTTGAGTTTCTTTCTTTTGGATTGTTTTTAGGGATTGCCATGAGTATTACTGCCTTTCCGGTTTTGGCGGGAATCGTTCGGGAACGTGAAATCCATAAGACTAAATTAGGTGCGATTGTCATTACCTGCGCCGCAGCCGATGATATTACGGCATGGTGTATTTTGGCGGCAGTAATTGCCATTGTAAAAGCAGGTTCGTTTACCAGTTCTTTATATGTTATCGGATTGGCAATAGTATATGTAATCGTGATGTTGAAAGTGGTTCGGCCATTCCTGAAACGAGTGGGTGATTTGAATGCCACAAGGGAAAGATTGAACAAGCCGGTTGTGGCGATTTTCTTTTTGACATTATTGTTGTCTTCCTATGCTTCAGAATTGATAGGGATTCACGCTTTGTTCGGGGCTTTTTTGGCTGGGGTGATTATGCCGGAAAACGATAAATTCCGTACTATTTTTATCGAAAAAGTGGAAGACGTTTCGGTGGTAATTTTACTTCCATTATTCTTTGTTTTTACAGGTTTAAGAACCCAGATAGGATTAATAGATGATCCCCATTTGTGGAAAATTACAGGTTTGATTATTTTGGTAGCTGTGGCCGGTAAGTTTTTCGGTAGCGCATTTGCGGCCAAATTTGTAGGTCATAGTTGGAAAGACAGCCTCTCTATAGGTACATTGATGAATACGAGAGGGTTGATGGAATTGGTGGTGTTGAATATTGGTTATGATTTAGGGGTTTTGTCTACTGAGATTTTTACCATGATGGTTATTATGGCTTTGGCGACCACTTTTATGACTGGTCCGGCTTTGGATTTAATCAATTATATTTTTAAAACCAAAGAAAGTATTGTTCCGGAGGAAATCAGTAATAAAAGTAAATATAAGGTGCTGATTTCATTTGCAACTCCCGAAAAAGGAAAAACTTTATTGAAAGTGGCTAATAGTTTGGTTAAAAAACAAAGTGGGAATACGGTGGTTACAGCGATGCACTTATCATTAAGTTCTGAGTTGCATTCCTTTGATGTCAAGGATTACGAAAAAGAAATGTTTTTGCCGGTGGTTACTGAATCGGAAAATTTAAATCAAAAAATCATCACCCTTTTCAAAGCCTCTAATGATATTGATTCCGATATCATCGATACGGCGAATCATGGTGATTACGATTTGTTGTTGGTTGGTTTGGGACAGTCTATTTTTGAAGGAACACTGTTGGGGAAAGTACTTGGTTTTACAACCCGGATTATTAATCCGGATCGTTTGATAGATAAATTCACCGGTAAGGAAGGTTTGTTTGAAAACTCCCCTTTTGATGAAAGAACCAGACAAATTGTAACCAAAAGTAAAATGTCTGTTGGGATTCTTGTGGATAAGGAATTAGATGAGATTAACCGGGTTTTTATGCCTATTTTTAGTAATGAGGATGCCTTTTTGATTGAGTTTGCCCAAAAACTGATTAGCAATAACGGTTCCCAGATTACCGTTTTGGATGCTGTTGGAGAAATAAAAAACAGCAAGGAAATTCAGGAAAGCATTCGTTCGATTGAGCAAATAGCGCCCAACCATATTATGAAAATGAACGAAAGAACGATTAAGAAAGAGTTTCTGGAACAACAGGATTTGATGATTGTCAGTTTAGACAGTTGGAAAAAACTGATTGATTCCCATAGTATCTGGCTCAATAACACACCGTCGGTGTTGATTATAAAACCTTGATTATAAAAATATGAAGCCCTGCCTTTTAATAAGCAGGGCTTTTTTTAAATCCCTAAATTGAGTACATAACTCAATTTGATGGCAATGTTGTCTTCCAATCTTGAGAGTTGGTTGGGACCATAACGGTAAAAAGCGGTCAATCCTAATCCGTTCAAAATCTGATTGAATTCGATTCCGGATTCAAAAAAACCTTTGTTGAGGGTTTTAAAATCCAATCCGATATGACGTTCCGGATTTTGTAAATTTCCCCAAGCCATTCTGGAGACTAAAACTAGCGAAGGTTTGACTTTTTTGAAAAGGGTTACCCGGTTAAAGCCGTGTTTGAATTGGAAATAAATAAATTCATTCGAGAAAAATTCGTTGAAAAACATGGTCTCAAAACTGTTCTTTCCCGCAAAAGTGATTCTTTGTAAGATGGTTTCCTTGGTAATGTTATTGGGAGACGTATTGTATAAATGCGTGAGCGGCACTTCCCCAAAAGCATAACCGGCTTCCAGCAGTAAGCTGGTTTTTTGGCCATTCAGATATTTTTTTTCATATTCGGTTTTAAAGTCGAATTTTCCGAAATTAAAATCATTGTCCCAGAGTTTTGGGAGTGATTTGGTAAATTGAAAGGTGAATTTAGGGAATCGTTTTTCAGTTTCAATCCGGCCATCCGGAGTTTGCATATAATCACTAAATGGGTTCCATCTCAGGGAAACCATAGCCGTGGTCATGAAATATTTAGAATATAATTGATCGTTCAGATGAAAGACATAATTGAATTTGGGTTCTACATAGGTGCGGGAAATGGCCCAAATACTTTCGGTTTTAGGGATAATTTTGGTTTCTAAAAAGCTTTTCCAACTCACATAATTATAAAACGTACTGATATTGATGGGTCTGGGGTCATAGAGTTTGAAAGGTTTTTTTTCGACAGGGTATAAGGTATGGGCAATTTCCATAACATCATTGGTATAGGAAATACCCAGCCAGGAATTCGAATTTTTTTCAATCCGTGTGGCAGCCCCTAAATGATATTTGAAATTACCATCCTTTGTGCCATAGGCAGTGTATCCGTCGATTCGGTATTTTTTTGAAAAAAAGTCATTGGTTACCCCGCCGATACCCAATCGGAAACCTTCGTAATTGTTATAGCTGAATAGTTTACGCAGGTCTAAATCAAAAAAGGAGACCGGTAAAAACCCATTGATGATTTTTCGGCCGAAATGAATTCGGTTGGCGATTCGTTTTTTTATGGCAATGCTGTCTAAAGCGACATAGGTTTTCCTGCTCCGAATATCCAGACTGTCTTTTCGGTAGTGATTCCAGAAATCTTCCGGTTTATTGGTGGCATCTTCCCGGATTTCGATAGCCAGAAAGTTTTTGGATATGGCGATTGGAATATTGTACTGAAAATCAAAGTTGTCTGTTTCCGATAGCAAATAAGTGAAATCAGTGGCTGTCTTTTTTCGGGGTTTAAAATCTTTTTCGATATCTCCGTCAAATTGAATTGTACCTCCAAGAATGGTAATGTCATCATCATTTTTGCCTTTCACAATTTTGAAGGTTTTGTGAATGGGGAACCATAACTGTTCGTTAGGAATATATTGAAATTCATGAATTCCGCTAATGTCAAGGATTCCTTTGATGCGCATCATGGCTTTGGCTATGGCAAAATTATTTTGGTCGATATATAGTACGCCTTCTAAACCGGCAGCTTTTCTTTTCTTTTTGTTTTTAAAATAAATCATATAGGTATTTCTACCGTCAATAATCAAAGAATCGAGCAATTTGAACTGGTAATCTTTTAGGGCATCATCGGCAATCGGACTGTTGTATTTAGTCTCGAAAAGCTCGTAACTGGAGTCGTAAATAGAGAAAGATTGCAGGTTGAAAGCCAGGATTTCATAAATGGGCTGTTTGAAACCCGCCATCTTTGTCCCTAATATCGTTTCCTTTAATTTGTTTTCCTTATACTGGAATTCGGATAATTTTTCCGTTTGAAACAAATGTCGTTTGCTGACAATGGCTTTGAATTTATAATTGGAAGAGTCGACTTTGATCAATCCTGCGCCCGTTTTCGGAATATACACTGAGTCAATTTTTCTGCTGATGGAGTCCGGATTGGCGGTTACAATGAGTTTGTTGTAGGATTTGAATTCAAAACTGCGCAATTTTTTTTGCGGATTATTTTTGTTTTTATGTTCAATGACTTTCTTAATGATAGCCAAAGCCGGGTTCTGGTTTGGAATGCTTACCCCGTTTAAGGCATTGGTGTTTTGGGTAACAAATACGGTATAATATTTTTTGTTTTTTTCAACGGGAACGGTAGCTGTGGTAAAGCCAACATAGGAAACTTTAAAAGAGGAAAAGACCGTTTTTGACATAATGGTAAATTTTCCGTCCACATCAGACACTGTGCTGCTGCCGGAATCGGTGGTCAGGGTTGCGAAAGCCAACGGTTTGCGGCTTGCGGCATCTTTTACAATTCCGTTGAGTTGAAACTGGGCCTGAAGCGATAGCGTTAAAAAAAAGGATAACAGGAAAAAATACTTCATGGACACAATGTATTAGAAAATAAGCGCAGTCTTACTTTTTTCACGGCAAAAATAAGAATAAAAAAATCCGTCCTGTTATTACGGGACGGATTTTATATGGATTTGTTACGAAAGTTATACTTTCATGATTTCGGCTTCTTTGATGGCCAAATGCTCGTCTATTTTCTTGATGTAACTATTGGTGAGGGTTTGCACTTCCTCTTCGGCACTTTTACAGATGTCTTCTGAAGTTCCCTCTTTTTCTAATTTTTTGATATCGGTATTGGCATCTTTACGGGCATTTCGGATACTGATTTTAGCATCTTCGGCCTCGGCTTTTGCCTGTTTTGCCAATTCTTTTCTTCGGTCTTCTGTCAACGGTGGCACGCTGATGATAATCATGTCTCCGTTATTCATCGGATTAAAACCAAGATTTGCAATCATGATGACTTTTTCGATGGTATGAAGCATGTTTTTTTCAAATGGCTGTAACGTGATGGTCCTGGCATCCGGAACACTTATTTTAGATACTTGGGAAAGCGGGGTAGACGATCCGTAATAATCTACAAAAACACTTCCCAACATAGCAGGGGAAGCTTTTCCGGCACGAATGTTTAAGAAAGCTTTTTCCAAATGTGCGATAGAACCGGCCATAGATTCTTCGGTACTGTCTAATATAAATTCAATTTCTTCAGTCATGATTTTTTAGATTTTAGATTTCAGATTTTCGGTGATCTGTAAACTGCTGTCTGCTATTTATATATTTACTACGGTTCCTATATTTTTTCCTTCGCAAATTTTCAATAAGTTCCCTACTTTATTCATATCGAAAACTACGATTGGCAATTTGTTTTCCTGGCTTAACGTAAAAGCGGTGGTGTCCATAACATTAAGTCCTTTGCTGATTACGTCCTCAAACGAAATGTAATCAAATTTTATTGCTGCGGTATTTTTCTCCGGGTCACAGTCATACACCCCATCTACACGCGTCCCTTTTAGGATAACATCGGCATTGATTTCAACCCCGCGTAAAACGGCAGCCGTATCAGTTGTGAAATATGGATTTCCGGTTCCGGCTCCAAAGATTACAATTCTTCCTTTTTCAAGGTGACGGTCGGCTCTTCTTTTGATATATGGTTCGGCAATAGACTCCATTTTTAAGGCAGTCTGTAAACGCGTTTTCATTCCTTTGTCTTCCAGTGCTCCCTGCAAAGCCATTCCGTTGATGACAGTGGCTAGCATTCCCATATAATCTCCTTGCACTCTGTCCATTCCGCTACTGGCGCCGGCAACTCCTCTAAAAATATTTCCGCCACCGATAACGATAGCTATTTCGACACCTTTATCGTGAATTTTTTTGATTTCTTCGGCATATTCTGCTAATCTGGCGGGATCGATTCCGTATTGTTTTTCGCCCATCAATGCTTCGCCACTTAATTTTAGAAGAATTCTTTTGTATTTCATCAGTTGATATTTATTGTTTTTATAGTCCTAAAAAAGTAGTTTTAGCTATCTTTTTGAGGTTAAAGGTGTTCTTGTGGTGCAAATATAGTCATATTCTTTTTTTTTGAAATAGGCTCTCTTAAATTTTATAAATTAAGTTTTTCAAATGAATTTTTTGCCGCTTCGTAACCAATATTAAAAATGGCTTCCATTTTGAATTTATTGGTTTCAAAAGTGCTGTACAGGCTTAATTTCTTGGGTTCGATGACCCAATCGCAATAATTGAATTTCTGTACATTCGAGTTTTCCGAAAAAATATCAAATGCCCTGGAGGTTACCGCGCGAATCGAATTGAGGTCTTTGGCTTCAATTTTCTGGATCGGACTGACATATACGCCAATAATGGTTTCGCACTGGCCCTGTAAAACATCGGTTGGGAAATGGTTCAAAATTCCGCCGTCACTATAGGTTTTTCCGTCAATTTCATAGGGAGACATGATGCCGGGAAAGGACGATGAAGCCAAAACGGCATCGATGATTTTGGTTTCGGGGCCAAATATTTTTAATTTCCCACGAACCATATCGGTAGCCGTGATTTGGGTCGGAATTTTCAAATCGCCCAAAACGGCATCTTTGAAAATGGAATGAAAATTAATGATAAAGGATTCCGAGTCAATTAAACCGGCTTTTCTTAGCGTGAGGTGTTTCCAGTGAAAAAGGTAAATTGATTGGAAAAATTCCAGAATTTCCTGAGGTGTTTTCCCCCAGGCATACAAAGCACCAACGATTGATCCTGCGCTGGTTCCGGCTATTTGTGTGGGGAAAATTTTTTTTTCTTCCAAAAACTGAAGTGCCCCGGCATGGGCTAATCCTTTGGTTCCGCCTCCGGAAAGCACCAATCCTATTGATTTCGTTTTGAGATCCATTTCTTTGCTATGTTTAGCATAAAAATACACATTTTAGGTATTGGAAAGTGACTTTTGTCTCATTTATAATGAGGAATTTACGCTAACTTTACTATAAATAAGTACCGTCATGAAAAGCATTATAGCCAAAGCAATCTTCAATAGCCATTCCTATTTGGAATATAGAAAATTGATTTCCGATTTGTTGCGAAACCACCAATCTACCGGGAGCGAACAATCAGAAACATTGACGCATTATAGTAATTTGAATGAAACGCGTATGAATCGTTTGGATAAAACTTTGAAATTATCCGATGATACTATCCGTCAGTTACAATCGTTACAGTCGGAATATGTCTGGTTGGTTATAACGGAAGGCTGGTGTGGCGATGCAGCGCAATTGGTTCCTGTGTTTAATAAAATGGCTGAAGCATCCGAAGGAAGAATCAATCTGAAAATCGTTTTACGGGATGAAAATGAGGAGTTGATGAATTTGTTTTTGACCAATAAGACCCGTTCGATTCCTAAATTGATCGTGATTAATAAAGATACGGGCAGTGCATTGGCGCATTGGGGACCCAGACCCGAAGGGGCAACAGATTTGATTAATGATTACAGAAAGAAGTTTGGCAGTATTGACGAAACAGTCAAAACCGAATTACAATTGTGGTATTTGCAGGATAAGGGAATTTCTACCCAAAATGAAATTATGGGGATGATGTTGGATTTGGATTCTTAATTCGATTTTTATAGGTGGTGAAAGAAATGCCTAAACTAATGCTCCATACTTTTTCGTCGCTGTGCCGCAATAAATCTGCGTCAAATAAAGGAATGGATATGCCGTTTTTGACATGATTATAAGAGTCAAAGTTTTTAATTAAAGTGTTGTGATGTGTAGAAATGGCAGTGTATTTCAGTGATTGTAGTTTCTGTACTTGTTCAAGGTGTAAAAGATGTCTTAAAAATTCAAAGAAAGTTCTTTAAATCAATTGATTAAGTTTGTTTTTTATTCAAAAAATTGTATATTAGTAACCGCTAACCAGGTCTATTATTTGATTTACTTTTTGTATTGGTGTTTAATATTGTTCAACAATTAAAAAAAACATCGTTATGAAAAAGCTATTTGAAAGGTTTTATGATTATTTATCAGGGTTGCTATTTGGAGGAGAAAATGTAACTCATTATTAAATCATTGGCGAAGCCAGATAGACAACCAGTCGAGTATGGAATAAAACTACTTTACAATTTAGAGAAAAACACATCGCAAATTTATTTTTTGAATTTGTCATGTGTTTTTGCTTTTTATTACAATTCCTGAACTAAGCTATCCTCAAATAAAGTCACATCCATACCGTCTTTTACATCGTAATCGCCAATTTTGGTTCGGCGTAAAACGGTTAAATGGGAGCCGGAATTCATCGCTTTCCCAAAATCATAGGCCAAGGAACGAATGTAAGTCCCTTTGCTGCAAACCACCCTGAAATCAACTTCCGGAAGTGCGATTCGGGTAATCTCAAATTCGTGAATGGTGGTTTTTCGGGATACAATTTCTACCGTTTCCCCGGCACGGGCGTGTTCGTACAAGCGTACACCGTCTTTTTTTATGGCCGAAAAAATAGGCGGTTTTTGGTCTATTTCACCCAAAAATTGTTGTACCGTTTCCCGGATTAAAGTTTCATCAATATGTGATGTTGGAAAATGTTGGTCTATTTCGGTTTCCAAATCATACGAAGGGGTAGTTGCCCCGATGTAGAATGTTCCGGTGTATTCTTTGGCCTGTCCCTGAAGTTCGGTAATTTTTTTGGTGAATTTCCCGGTACATACCAGTAATAAACCGCTGGCCAATGGGTCTAAGGTTCCGGCATGGCCAATTTTTATCTTTTTTAAACCCAGTTTGCTTTTCAGGGCCCATTTCATTTTGTTTACCGCCTGAAAGGAAGTCCAATGTAAAGGTTTGTCGATGAGTAAAATTTGTCCGTTTTGGAAATCTTCGGCTGTCTTCAAGGGGATTTATTTTAAGTATGAAAAGTATGCTAACAAAAAGACACCCACAATGATTCGGTACCACCCCCACGGTTTAAAACCGTATTTTTTGATGATTTCAATGAAGAATTTAATGGCCAAAACAGCCACTATAAAAGCGACAATGTTTCCAATCAGGAAAAATTGTATGTTCTCGTCTGATTTCAAAATGAGTTCGTAGCCTTTCATTTGGGAGGCTTCGTATGTTTTTAAGAATACCGAATAGCAGGTTACGGCCAACATGGTGGGAACAGCCAAAAAGAACGAAAATTCAGCTGCGGCCTGACGAGTCAAGCCCTGTTGCATTCCCCCAATTATCGATGCGGCCGAACGGCTGGTTCCAGGCATCATGGCCAAACATTGCCAAAAACCAATGGTAACCGCTTTTTTGATGGTAATGTCTTCTTCCTGAATAATTGTTGGATGTTGGAAACGGCTGTCTATGAAAAGCAAGACAACGCCGCCTAAAATTAATACAATCGCAATGGGAATCGGGTTGCCCAGTACGGCTTCGATTTTATCATCAAATAATTTTCCTAAAACCAAAGCAGGAATCACGGCACAAGCCAGTTTGATATAAAAGTTGAATTTAGAGAAATCGAAAAATTTCTTCCAATACAAAGCCACGACGGCCAAAATGGCCCCAAACTGAATGGAAACCTGAAAAAGTTTTACGAAATCGTCTTCCTGAATGCCAAAATACGAACTGAGAAAAACCATGTGGCCTGTTGAAGAAACAGGTATATATTCCGTTAATCCTTCGATAATGGCAATTAAAAAAGCTTGTAATGTATTCATTTATGCTTTCTTTGGATTTTTAAGAATGGCATAAACGGTAATTCCAAAACCAATCAAAACGGTAGTCGGGGCTAAACGGATTCTTCTGAAATTAAAAATTTCTTCATTGAACACATTTGGATCTTCGCTGCCACCGCCGGCCATTAAAAGGAATCCCAATGCGATTACCCCAATCCCGATTAACAGAATGGTGTAGTTGATTTTTTCGAAAAGGAATTCGTGTTTTGTTTCGTTATCTTTCATCAATGCTGAATTTATTTCAGCATCTACAAAATGCTGAATTTTAATATTTTTTTAATCTGAAATTAATAAAGGTCGTCGGTTCTTAAATTCAAAAAGCGTTGTGTGGCAAAATGGGTACTGATCCAGGTAATCAAAACGCCAGCACCGAAAACGCCCAGTAATACAATGGCAATTAAGGCTTTGTTGTCCAGAATGCCAAGGTCAGGGAAATTGGTTTCAAGGTAAATTAAAACGCCAATCAGGGCAATAATAGCCAGAGTCGCCCCAATCATACCTAGTTTTACGCTTCGCATGACAAATGGTTTCCGGATAAATGATTTGGTAGCGCCCACCATCTGCATGGTTTTGATGATAAAACGGTTCGAATAAATGGATAAACGCAACGAACTGTTGATTAATAAAACGGCAATGAAAGTCAGGAATCCGCTGATGATAAGAATCCACATACTCACTTTTTTGATGTTGTCGTTTACTAAATTCACCAATTGTTTGTCATAAACAATATCCGAAATCATCGGGTTGGTACGCAATTGTCTTTCTATTTTTGCGATACTGTCCCTTTCTACATAATCGGCTTTCAGATGAATGTCGTAGGAATTCAATAAGGGGTTTTCGCCCAAAAAGGTCATAAAATCTTCTCCAATAATATCCGTGTGCTGTTTGGCAGCTTCCTCTTTGGTGACATAAACACTCGACTTAGCGTAAGGCGCTTTTTTCAGTTGTTGTCCAAAGGCTTTTACGATAGTATCATTGGCTTCATTTTTGAAAAATACTGTCATAGCAATTTTTTCCTTGAAGTCATTCGCCAATTTTTGGGAATTAATAATGAATAATCCCAGTATTCCGAGTAGAAATAAAACCAGAAATACACTTAGCACTACCGAAAAATAAGAAGAAATTAACCTGCGTTTTTGAAACCTGTCAAATGAAGAACTCATAAGTTTACTTTAATTATGCGGTAAAAATAATAAAGAATTTCTTTATTTAAAGTTAATAACGCCCAAAGTTTCAACTTTCGTACAATAAACGTAAATTTGCCGCTCATTTTAGTTTATGGTTTATTGTTGAAACGCAAACCATAAACGAAAGATTATAAACCATAAAGAGAGAATGACTTGAGTGTGCGATAGCATGACTCCTTTAAAAAACAATAAAAAAAGGAATGAAATACAATCCGAACGAAATTGAAGCCAAATGGCAAAAATACTGGGCTGATAATAAAACTTTTGCAGCATCCAATACTTCCGAAAAACCAAAATATTACGTTTTAGATATGTTTCCTTATCCTTCGGGAGCGGGATTGCACGTGGGGCATCCGCTGGGGTATATTGCTTCGGATGTATATTCCCGTTTCAAAAGACATCAGGGTTTTAACGTTTTGCACCCAATGGGTTACGACAGTTTCGGGTTGCCAGCCGAGCAATATGCGATACAAACAGGTCAACGTCCGGAAGATACCACTCGTGTGAATATTGACGGTGGTGTGGATAAAGAAGGAAACCAAATTGCGGGTTACAGAAAACAATTGGATAAAATAGGATTTTCATTTGATTGGGACAGGGAAGTGCGTACTTCAAATCCGGATTATTATAAACATACCCAATGGATTTTTATTCAATTATTCAATTCCTGGTACAATAAAAATAGTGACAAAGCAGAGGACATTTCGACATTAATTGCACTTTTCGAAAAAGAAGGAAATGCTAATGTGAATGCGGTTTGCGATGATAATATCGAAGCTTTTTCAGCTGAGGATTGGAATGCTTTTGCAAAAGAACAGCAGGAGAAAATCTTATTACAATATAGATTGACTTATTTGGCAGAAACCGAAGTAAACTGGTGTCCGGGATTGGGAACGGTTTTGGCGAATGATGAAATTATCAATGGCGTTTCAGAGCGTGGCGGTTATCCGGTTATCCGTAAAAAAATGACCCAATGGAGCATGCGAATCTCGGCTTATGCAGAGCGTTTGTTGCAAGGGCTGAATGATATCGACTGGAGTGAAAGCATCAAAGAAAGCCAAAGAAACTGGATTGGGAAGAGTGTTGGTGCGATGGTTTCGTTTGCGGTGAAACCTCACCCCCAGCCCCTCTCCAGCGGAGAGGGGAGCCAAGCTGTTGAGAAGGGATACATGACAGCTAATGCTTCCATTGCAACACAATTGGTAGCTAACGCAAGGGAAAACCGTAAGAATCCAACGGAAGCTGAAGATTTATTTTGGCAAGAAGTTCGAAATTCGAACCTAGGATATAAAATAAGAAGACAACATTATATAGGGAGTTTTATTGCTGATTTTGTTTGTTTAGAAAAAAAGTTAATCATTGAGGTTGACGGAGGCTATCACGATACAAAAGAACAAGTTGAATTAGATGAATTGCGAACTTTAGAATTAGAGCAAAAACATCTTTATAAAGTAATTCGTTTTAATAATGAGGAAGTTTTAAATGATATTAAAACTGTTCTGTCTAAAATTAAAGAAGAATTAAGCTTGCGAAATTCTTTTAAAACGAACGATGCTCAAGCTCCCCTCTCCGCTGGAGAGGGGTTGGGGGTGAGGTATATTGACGTTTTCACTACCCGTCCCGACACCATCTTCGGAGTGACGTTTATGACATTAGCACCAGAACATGAATTGGTAGCTCAAATCACCACTCTGGAACAAAAAGCAGCAGTTGAGGCTTATATCGAAAAAACGGCAAAACGTTCCGAAAGAGAGCGTATGGCAGATGTAAAAACCATTTCAGGAGTTTTCACTGGAGCTTATGCGGAGCATCCGTTTACCAAAGAACCGATTCCGGTTTGGATTGGGGATTATGTTTTGGCCGGTTATGGGACGGGTGCTGTTATGGCGGTTCCTTGCGGTGACGAAAGAGATTATGCTTTTGCCAATTTCTTTAAAGGTGAAAATGGGATGCAAGACATCAAAAACATTTTTGATAAAGACATTTCTGAAGCGGCTTTTGGAGCCAAAGAAGGATTTCAATTAGTGGATTCTGATTTCCTAAACGGATTGAATTACAAAGAAGCGACTAAAAAAGTTATCTCTGAATTAGAAAAAATAGGTCAGGGAAAAGGGAGAATCAATTACCGTTTGCGTGATGCGGTTTTCTCTCGTCAAAGATATTGGGGAGAACCATTTCCGGTATATTATGTGAATGGTTTGCCACAAATGATTGATGCGCAACATTTGCCAATTATCTTGCCAGAAGTAGAAAAATATTTACCAACAGAAGACGGATTGCCTCCGTTAGGGAATGCTACCACTTGGGCTTGGGATACAGTCAACAACAAAGTGGTTTCAAACGAACTGCTCTCCCCTCCTTCGGAGGGGTCGGGGGAGGTTACTATTTTTCCTTTAGAATTGAACACTATGCCAGGTTGGGCGGGAAGTTCATGGTATTGGATGCGTTATATGGATGCGGCTAATGAAAACGAATTTGCAAGCAAAGAAGCATTGAAATATTGGGAATCGGTGGATTTATACATTGG
>JAKFBW010000135.1:0-3317 GCA_036676965.1 Flavobacterium sp.
TTCACAAAATAAAGGTACGATAACCGGAACACTAACCGATAAAGATGCCAATAACGAAACATTGCCTTTTGCAAATGTAGTTATAAAAGGAACAAACATAAACGCTACGACCGACATGGACGGAAAGTACACGCTACAGGCCGCTGCCGGAAATTATGTGATTCAGTTTAGCTTTATAGGATACGAATCTGTCGAAATTCCTGTAAGTGTAGTTAACAGCAAAACGGTAGTGCTCAATAAAGCACTTGGAGCTTCGGGTTACACACTCGATGATGTGGTGATTAAAGCTACAGTTAACCGACAAAAAGAAACTGCCTTATTATTAGAACAGAAAAATGCAGTTGAGATCAAACAAGCTATTGGAGCTCAAGAATTATCCCGAAAAGGAGTGAGCGATGTAGCTTCTGCTGTAACTAAAGTTAGTGGTATATCTAAACAAGAAAGCTCAGGAAGTGTTTTCGTAAGAGGTTTAGGAGATCGTTATAATGTAACAACATTAAATGGTTTACCTCTACCATCTAATAATCCTACAAACAAGAATATACTTTTAGATATTTTTTCAACGGATATTGTTGAATCAATAGGTATTAGCAAAACATTCGAATCACAAAATTATGCTGATTTTGGTGGAGCAAATGTTGATATTGTCTCAAAAAAAATGAGCGGTTCCTCTTTTGCAGAAATCGGAGTTGGAATCGGAGGAAACAGCAATGTGATTAAATTAGATCATTTTTACTTACAAGATGGCCCTTCTTATTTAGGCTTTAATAAAGTCAATGCACCAAACAACCCATTATTACCTTATAATTTTACAACAAGTTGGGACAGACAAGAAAGAAAATATACTTTAAACAACAATATTTCATTATCTGGAGGTAAGAAATTTAATGTGGGAGAAAACGGAAGTATTGGAACATTTATTACAGCTTCATTTGATAACGACAATAAATACAATGAAGGAGTTTACAGAACAAACATTACTGCTCAGGGATTAGCTAATTCTGATTTCTACAGAAAATCATACAAATACAATACTAACACAACCGTTATGGGTAGTGCTAATTACAAAATTAACACTAGGAATTCTCTATTATTTACTACATTATTTTTAAACTCAACTTCACAAGATTACAGTGAATACAATGGAACAAATATTGAGTTCCCTGGAAATGACCCTGTTGGTTTTATTAAACGTGGAACTTTTGACAAAACTCAATTGATTGTAAACCAATTATTAGGGAAACACGAACTTAATGACAGATGGAATACCAATTGGGCAATTGGATACAGCATACTTGACAATACCATTCCTGATCGTATGCAAAATACATTTGTACCTACTGAAGATGGATCAACAAATTACACTTTCTTTAAAAACTCTAGTATCAACAACCATAGATATTTTCAATCATTAACTGAAAATGAATTTTCAGTTAATCTTTCTGCAAGTTATAATTTTGCAAAAAAAGAGGAAGAGTATAAAGGAAAAGCTACTTTAGGTTATTCTGGTAAAATGAAAAATGTTGATTTCAACTCTCAACAATATTCATTTTTCCCGGAAACAAATAAAATAATATTCCCTATCGAAGGCTATAACAATACTGACTTATATTTAGGAAGCAACTACTTCGATTTATCCGACGGAGACAGCTCAAGTAAACTTTCACAATATTATACTGGTCATTTAAACATTCATGCTGTTTTCGGGAATATTAAATACGATTTCACAGATAGATTATCAGTTATTCTTGGTGGTAGATTTGAACAAATTGAACAATATGTTTATTATGTAAGTTTAGATGCTCCTGATGGAATAGGCAGAACTTATTCTCCGGTAAAATTTTTACCAAGTGTTATTGCTAAATACAAATTGAATGAAAAGCAAAACTTAAAATTTGCTGCTAGCAACACCTATACATTACCACAATTCAAAGAAAAAGTAAAAATACTTTTCCAAGAAGTAGGTCAAAGTTATGAAGGAAATGATAAATTATACGCTTCAACAAACTACAATGCCGATTTAAGTTGGGAATTATTCCCAAGTTCAGACGAACTAATTTCGGTAACTGCATTTGGTAAATTAATTCAAAATCCAATCAACGAAATGTTTACTAATTCATCATCGGGAAACATTACCTATGCCAATACAGGAGACAAAGCAGTTGTAACTGGAGTTGAATTAGAATTCAGAAAAAACATTATTGAGAAAACTGATAAAAATGATCTAAAACAAAAGCTAACTTTTGGTTTTAATGGATCTTACATGTATCAAGATCAAGATTTAAGCAATAACAAAGTAGTAATTGAAAACGGATTTGGTGCCAACTTTACATTTAAAAACTCAAAGCTTTCTGGTGCTTCTGATTTTCTAGCCAATGCTGATCTATCATTCACAAAAGAGTTTAAAGATGATAAAGACATAACAGCAACATTAACCTATGCTTATGTATCAGACAAACTTGCTGTAATTGGAACATCAGAAAGAGGAAACCTTGTTGATAAATCAATTAGTAGATTAGACTTTATTGTAAAATCTAATTTAACTAAAAATGTAAAAATTGGATTATCTTATAAAAACATATTAAATCCAGCTTACAGAAGAGTAACAGAACAAAGCAAAGCACCAGTTATTAAAACAGCCGACATCCTTGCAAGCTCATACAAAATCGGTTCAAATTTAAGTTTGTCACTCAACTATAAATTCTAGGACAAATTAATTCTATAATTAAAATTATAAAAGAGGTAGCCAAATAACATAGGCTACCTCTTGTTTTTTTGAGTTAATTACAATGTAAACTCAATGTTACTTAAAACTAAAAAACACCCTCGATACTTAACAACAAAGTAATAGTTGCTTAACCAAGTAAAAACATCTAGCGCTTTACTTTGCAGTGTTAAAAATAAACAACAAACAAAAAATTAAGAAAAAATGAAAAAATCAATTTTAGCAATTTTAACAGTAGTGACTATTGCATTTACAAGTTGTACTAATGATGATGCAGCTCCTTCAAGTACTTTTGAATTAAAAGTAGACGATTTAAAAGGTAACATCGCTGATGGGACTGTAACATTAGACCCTACGAAAACATATACATTAACAGGTGGTTTAGTGGTGAAATCTGGTGCTAAATTAATTATTCCTGCAGGAACAACAATTGAGTCAGATCCAACTGCTGATAGCGAAAAGGCTAAAACATTATACATCGCTGTTGAAAGAGGTGCAGAAATCTTCATTAACGGTACTTCAACTGATCCTGTTGTAATGACATCTGGTAAAGTTTCTCCTTCTCAAAGTGATTGGGGTGGATTAATTATTT
>JAKFBW010000136.1:0-13701 GCA_036676965.1 Flavobacterium sp.
GCTTCCTTCAGATTCCACCTCACAATGGACACCCTTGCATTTAGCTAACACTTCCCACTGTAAAGGCGTGTTCGGGACTTCCACCCTAGAGTTACCGCCCATGCTGGGCACACAACAAAAAAAGCCCCAAACATAAGTTTGGAGCTTTTAGTACTCAGAGCGGGACTTGAACCCGCACGAACATTGCTGTTCACTGGATTTTAAGTCCAGCGTGTCTACCAATTTCACCATCCGAGCTTTTTGCTTTTCGATGTTTTCTTTGACTAACTTTTAAAAAAAGTTAATTAAATCTAACACCACCCGAGCATTATATGGTATTGGAGCGAAAAACGGGGCTCGAACCCGCGACCTCGACCTTGGCAAGGTCGCGCTCTACCAACTGAGCTATTTTCGCATGATCAATTCGCCGTAGCGAACCGCGATACTTGTTCCGTATTGCGGATGCAAATTTAAGACATTTATTCAATTACACAAGCCTTTTTTACAAAAAAATTAGATATAATTGCTAAGCTTCTGAAAACCTATCCTTTAAATATTAAATTATTTTCTGGTCAGCATTCTTTTTATTTCATTTAGCTTCATCAAAGCCTCTACAGGTGTAATCGCATTGATATCTAAACTTATAATTTCCTCTTTGATTTCTTCCAATAACGGATCGTCCAGATTAAAGAAACTCATCTGCATTTGCTCCGCCTGTTCGCCTTTCAGGCTCGAGCCGTCTTTTGCCGCTTTGATTCCGCTCAAAGCTTCTCCCGAATGGTCTTTTTCCAGTTTTTTCAAAAGCTTTTGCGCTTTCAAAATTACAATCTGGGGCATCCCGGCCATTTTTGCCACATGAATTCCAAAACTATGCGCACTTCCTCCTTTTACCAACTTTCGAATAAAAAGCACCGTATCTTTCAATTCCTTGACAGCCACGTTATAATTCTGGATTCGAGGCAATGATTCATTCATTTCATTCAACTCATGGTAATGCGTTGCAAACAGCGTTTTAGGCTGGGACGGATGTTCATGCAAGAATTCGGCAATAGCCCAGGCAATCGAAATTCCGTCATAGGTACTGGTTCCTCTTCCAATTTCGTCCAACAACACCAAACTTCTATCGGATATATTATTCAAAATTGAAGCTGTCTCATTCATTTCAACCATAAAAGTAGACTCTCCCATCGAAATATTATCCGAAGCCCCTACCCTTGTAAAGATTTTGTCTACAATTCCCATTCTGACACTGTCTGCCGGAACAAAACTCCCCATTTGAGCCAAGAGCACAATTAAGGCCGTTTGACGCAAAATAGCCGACTTTCCGGACATATTGGGTCCCGTTATCATAATCAGCTGTTGGGTTTCCCTATCCAAGAAAACATCATTGGCAATATAAGGGGTCCCCAAAGGCAATTGTTTTTCAATAACGGGGTGCCTTCCGTTTTTAATATCCAACTCGAAAGTTTCATCTATTTCAGGGCAGACATAGTTGTTTTCGATGGCCAGTTGTGTAAAAGAACACAAACAATCCAATTGCGCCACCAGATTCGCATTCAACTGAACCGGCTTGATATACGTACCAATCCAGGCCACCAATTGCTCAAACAGCTCCAATTCTATTTTATGGATCTTTTCTTCGGCACCAAGGATTTTCGTTTCATACTCTTTTAATTCCTCCGTAATATAACGTTCCGCATTGACCAAGGTTTGTTTTCTGATCCATTCTGCCGGAACCTTGTCTTTGTGGGTATTTCGAACTTCAATATAATACCCAAAAACATTATTAAAAGAGATTTTTAAGGATGAAATCCCTGTTCTTTCAGACTCCCTTTTTTCAATTCCTTCCAAAAATTCCTTTCCGGAAGTTGATATCGCACGCAAATCATCCAACTCGGCACTGATGCCTTTGGCAATAGCATTTCCTTTGGCAATAGCCACCGGAGCTTCCTGATTTAAAGTCGTTTTAATTTTTTCCCGCAACAAATCACAGCTATGCAGGGTATCTCCAATGATTTTAACCGCTTCCTGCGGACTTTCTAAAGCCAATGTTTTTATGGGAATAATAGCATCCAAAGATTCTTTCAGATAGACCACCTCACGGGGAGAAACTTTCCCTGCCGCTATTTTTGAAATCAAACGCTCCAGATCAGAAATCTGTTTGATTTGGTATTGTATCTTTTGTAACACCTCTTGATGCTCTTTCAAATAAGAAACCACCTGGTTCCGACTTTGAATTTTAGCACTGTCTTTTAATGGTAATGCCAACCAACGTTTCAACAAACGTCCTCCCATTGGCGAAAGCGTACGATCTATAACATCCAACAAAGTGACCGCATTGGGATTATAACTGTGGTACAATTCCAGATTGCGAATCGTAAACCTATCCATCCAGACATAAGCATCTTCGGCTATACGCTGAATCGATGTAATATGCTGCACTTTATTATGCTGTGTTTCTGACAGATAATACAAAATGGCTCCCGAGGCAATGATTCCTTCTTTCAAATCTTCGATACCAAAACCTTTCAAAGACACGGTTTGAAAATGTTTGGTCAGGGTTTCGAAAGCATAATCCTCTTTATAAATCCAATCTTCCAGATAAAAACTATGATAATCCTCCCCGAACGCATCCTTGAAATTATTTTTATTATTCTTTTGAACCAGAACCTCACTTGGATTGAAATTCTGCAACAACTTATCGATATATTCGGCATTACCTTGTGCCGTCAAGAATTCACCCGTTGAAACATCCAGAAACGATATCCCTATGCTTTTATTGGTAAAATAAACCGAGGCAAGAAAATTATTCGACTTCGACTGCAAAACCTCATCATTCATGGAAACTCCCGGAGTTACCAATTCTGTCACCCCACGTTTCACAATCGTCTTGGTCATTTTCGGGTCTTCCAATTGGTCGCAAATAGCAACACGAAGTCCTGCTTTTACCAATTTTGGCAAGTACGTATTAATAGAATGATGTGGAAATCCGGCCAGAGCCGTCTCGGTTTCAGAACCGGCACCTCTTTTGGTTAATGTTATTCCAAGAATTCTTGAAGCTCTTATGGCATCTTCACCAAATGTTTCATAAAAATCGCCTACCCTAAACAACAAACAGGCATCAGGATATTTCCTTTTGATCTCGTTATATTGCTTCATTAATGGTGTTTCCTTAACTACTTTATCTTTAGCTGCCAAAATATTATTGTTTTATGAATGAAAAAAATCTCAGCGAATTTATATATTTAATAACGAAAATCTAAACCCTGAAAAAAATTAATTTTTTTAAGTAAAATTTAAGGCAGTGGCATGATTTTTTCTTTAGTTTTGTTTAATCAAATTTAAAACTGAAAGAAAATGAAAAAAATACTTTTACTTACCCTGCTAACGGTATTTGGAATTACTACTTCTAATGCCCAAGAAACAACCAAAAAAATAAAAGCAACAGCAACTAAAGTTACTAAAGCGGCTAAGGTTGACGGTGCCGGAATGGTTTTCGAAAATGAAGTTATAGATTACGGAACAATTGCACAAAATGCAGAAGGGAAACGTCAATTTATCTTTACCAATAACGGAAACAAACCCTTAATCATCACTAACGCCGTAGGTTCATGCGGATGTACTGTTCCTACAACCCCAAAAGAACCAATTGCTCCTGGTCAAAAAGGAATTATCGGTGTGAAATATGACACTAACAGAGTGGGACCATTTACAAAAACCGTAACGGTAACCTCTAATGCAGCAGGACAGGCAACAAAAACACTTACTATAAAAGGAACTATAACCGCTAGTGATGCCCCTAAAAGCTAATTGTAAAACAAATACAACTAAAAAGCTTCCGTCAACATCGGGAGCTTTTTTTATGACACAAAATGATATCAAATGAGAAAACTAGAGAATAGTGAATTAGAGCGAAAATCAATTGATGCTTTTAAAGAATCCGAAAAAACACCTCTAATTTTAGTATTGGATGACATTCGGAGTTTACACAACATTGGTTCCGTATTCAGAACTGCCGATGCGTTTTTAATAGAAAAAATATACTTGTGTGGTATCACCGCCACCCCTCCAAATAAAGAAATCCACAAAACCGCTCTTGGCGCAACCGAAACAGTTGCATGGGAACACCATGAGAATGTACTGGAAGTTATAGCAAATTTAAAAAAAGACAACATCACTACATTAGCTATTGAACAGGTGGAAAGCGCTGTTTTTCTGCAAAACTTTGCAGTAGAAAAAAATAAAAAATACGCTCTGGTATTCGGAAATGAAGTTTTCGGTGTTTCCCAGGAAGCCGTTTCCCTCTGTGATGGCTGTATAGAAATCCCTCAATTAGGAACCAAGCACTCCCTCAACATTTCGGTTAGCGTGGGCATTGTGGTATGGGATTTATTTCAAAAATTGCATTGGCCGGATTGATTTTTTTTTGCTAAATATCAAAAAACCAATACATTTACGGAATGAGAAATTATTTTTTAAAATTTATTGCAACACTATTATTTTTTATTTCTATAACCGTTTCGGCAACTGCATCCGTTTGCCTCACAAAAAAAGAAGGTTTCTCTTTAATTAAAAATAGTTCAAGATCTCAACTTATAGTCGATTCAAAAAAGAACATTACTTTTATCGACCCTCCTAAAATAACCGCTACAGGCAACCAGATATATTGCCCGGGCACCTCTTTAAGTATTGTTGAAACCTTAAATATCACAAATGATCCGGCAGAACCAACCACTGATGCCGTTTATATTCAAATCTCTTCGGGCTATGTCGCAGGTCAAGACCTACTAAGCCTTACCGGATCCCATCCTAGCATTGCATCAAGTTGGATTTCTTCTGAAGGAAAATTAAAATTATATAGCCTAACAGGTGCCTTAATACCCTACACCGATTTTGAAACAGCCATCAAGGAGGTTAAATTCAGTAATTCCTCTGCTTTACTCTCGGGAGTCAGAACTTTTTCGATTAATTTAGGCACAGGCCAACTTAGTTACCTGCCCCGAAACAAACATTTCTACGAATATGTCCCGTATTTAGGAATCACTTGGACAGCCGCAAAAGCTGCTGCAGAAACAAGAACCCATCACGGATTACAAGGTTATTTGGCCACACTCACCGCAGCAGATGAAGCACAACTAGCAGGAGCCCAAGCCCCAGGAGCAGGTTGGATAGGCGGTAGTGATGCCGCAACAGAAGGCACATGGGAATGGGTTACCGGCCCGGAAAACGGCATGATTTTCTGGATTGGCGCAAGTAATGGGTATGCTCCCAATGGCGCCTTTACTTTTTGGAATTCACCACAAGAACCCAACAACTCTGGCAATGAAGATTATGCTCATATTACCGCTCCCGGAATAGGACTTCCGGGCTCTTGGAATGATCTGCCTGATGCAGGAAGACCGACTGGTGCTTACCAACCCAAAGGATACATCGTAGAATATGGCGGAATGATTCCCGGGGATGTGGATCTAATTGAAACCTCAGCCAGTACAACGATTACAATTCCAAGAATGGCCGGCACCACAGCCAGTTCACGATGCGGTACAGGAACCCTTACTCTCGAAGCAACTGCCATAGACGGCATCATAAACTGGTATGATTCTCCTAACGAAACAACACCAATAGCAACAGGAAATACATTTACCACTCCGGTTTTATCCAACACCACCACATATTATACGGATGCAGGATGCATTTCCGAAAGAAAACCAATTACAGCTACCATTCTTCCATTGCCTGTAGTCAATGATATCAGTATTTTTCAATGCGATAGCGACCTGAATCCGGATGGAAAGACTCTTTTTAATTTAACGGTAAAGAATGATATTATTTCTGCCAATTACACCAATGAAACCTTCGCCTATTACACCACTCTTAATGGCGCCAACAATGCGTTACCGGCAGATTTGATTCCAAATCAATTGGCTTTTGAAAATACAACCCCAACCTCAATGAACATTTGGACAAGAGTCAGCAATACAATTACCGGTTGTTACAGTGTGGCTAAAATTACCTTAACCGTTTCATCCACTAATATTTCTCCAAATTACAAGATTATAATTCCTCCTGTATGTGATGATTTTTTAGACAGCAATGGAAACAATACTGCCAACAACAATGACAGGGACGGAATTACCGCTTTTGACCTGACCGCATCTAAAGCCACCATACAGGCTCTTTTACCCTCAACAGATGTGTACAATATCAATTATTACAGAAATGAAGCTGATGCCTTAGCCGAACTCAATGTCATCACCAATATTTCAAATTACAGAAATATCGGCTATCCGAATACGCAAGACATCTGGGTGCGTATCGACAGTAATCTGGATAACGCCTGCTATGGCTTAGGGCCTTTTTTAACTTTGAAAGTAGAAGCTTTACCTGTTGCAAATACAGTCACAATTCCGAGACAATGTGACGACAATCAGGATGGGATATTCAGATTCAATACCGCTTCGCTTGAATCCATCTTATTAAACGGACAAACGAATGTAACCGTTACTTATTTTGACCAAAATAACAATCCCTTGAAAGACACAAACGGGATTCTGATTACGAGTCCGTTCCCTGCAAGTTTCACCACCACATCACAAACGATAAGAGCCGTTGTAACTAATAATTCCAGTTTACAATGTTCTGACGAAACAGCAGTACCATTCATTGTGGATGATTTACCCGAAGCATTTGCCGTACCAACAACTTTGACAACAACGTGTGATGACGAAGCAAACCCAGCAGACCAGGACGGAAAATTTCCTTTTGACACTTCTTCATTTCAAGCCACCATTTTGGGAGGACAAACCGGAATGATTGTTAACTATTTTGATCAAAACGGCATGCCTTTACCAAGTCCGTTGCCTAATCCGTTTCTAACCGGAACACAAAACATTACTGCCCGAGTTGAAAATCCTACAAACACAAGCTGCTCAGCCACTACAACAATTCGTTTTATGATTCATCCGATTCCAAAAATTGATTTGAATTTGGATGGCCATGCCAACGAGTTGATTTGTTCCAACCTTCCTAGTTTTTTTGTCACACTCAGTGCGGGAATTACAGACAATTCGCCCACCGGCAATTACAATTATATCTGGAAAAAAGACGGAGTCAACATAGGCCCCAATTCTCCAACATTGGGGGTAAATGCGGTGGGGGTTTATACCGTTGAAGTAAGCAACCCTTACGGATGCAGCAGAACCCGAATCCTGACTGTCAATGCCTCGAATGTAGCCACTATAGAATCCGTTGATGTGGTAGATTTGACTGACATCAACTCCGTTACGGTAAATGTAACAGGTCCCGGCGATTATGAATACAGTTTAGATGACTCTAATAATTTCTGGCAGGACTCGAATTTCTTTGATCATGTTCCCGCCGGAATTCACGAAGTCTTTGTCAATGATAAAAATGGTTGTGGATTTGTTGCTAAAGAAATTGTAGTCGTAGGTATCCCTAAATATTTTACGCCAAACAACGATTCCTATAATGATGTTTGGGGAATCAAAGGAATAACAAAATATCCTTTAGCCGAAGTACAGCTCTTTGACCGATATGGCAAATACCTCAAAACCCTAAATGCTTTATATCCCAATTGGGATGGAACACTAAACGGAAAGCTTTTACCGGCTTCCGATTATTGGTATGTCATAACATTAGACAAAAACACCCCTCCGATTCGAGGCCATTTTTCGCTGAAAAGATAATTTAAACAGGCTTTTTAGTTAAAATTTTATTTTGGATTTCATTCAAAATAAAAAGATAATCCTCATGATTTTTGACAAAATCTTTATTGGAAACATCTATAATCAACACATTCAGTTCGGTTTGTGACTGAATGTAATCCAGATAACCGGTGTTGATTTTATCTAAATAATCCGCCGGGATTTTTTGTTCATAGTTCCTTCCGCGCTTTTTGATATTTTGCAGTAACCGCTCTGAATTTTGATATAAATAAACATACAAATCAGGCTTAGGCATTTCTTTGTAAATGATATCAAATAAATTGCGATACAATCGGTATTCGTCTTCTGACAGGGTTATTTTGGCAAAAATCAACGATTTGAAAATATGATAATCGGCGACAAAAAAATCCTTGAATAAATCAAATTGGGCCAAATCATCTGTCAACTGCTTGTATCTGTCAGCCAGAAAAGACATTTCCAACGGAAAGGCATAGCGATTTTGATCCTGATAAAATTTGGGTAAAAACGGATTATCGGCAAACCGTTCTAAAATGGTTTTCGCATTGAAATCCTCTGCAATTTTCAACGCCAAAGTCGTCTTGCCCGCCCCAATATTCCCTTCAAAAGCGATGTAATTGAATTGCGAAAGCGCCATCTTTTCTAAAGGATTTTCGATCTCATAAACTGCCACACAGACACTTTTGTCCGGAGACATTGTAACCAACTCGGCAATTGATTTTTTAAGGACAGGATGCTCCCAGTTTAAATTTAAATCCAACATCGGCAGCAGCACAAATTTCCGGTTTTGCATCAACGGATGCGGCACCTGCAACTTTTCGGTAGCAATCACTTCCTCATCAAAAGCAATCAAATCAATATCGATGATTCGGGATTGATAGCCCTGCTCCTGACTGCGAATCCGTCCTAATTGTTTTTCTATTTTCAGGGCTTTGGTTAACACTTTATGTGCCGAACTAAACGTATGCAACACCAGTGCACAATTGTAAAAAGCATCACTCTCAAAACCCCAGGCCGGCGTTTCATACACCTTGGAAACTTTAACAACTGTCCCCACTTGCTCGTGAATCATGGCAATACACTGTTGTACATTCTCAAGACGATTGCCCTGATTACTTCCGATAGATAAAATGACCTGATGCTGTACTTTCATATTAAGCACAAATTAACTAAAAGAATTTTAGAATTAGCAATATATTTGCACAAAGTATCGGTAACAAAGACTGAATAAACCAGCATAGAAACTGTAACTTTTTGACTCATAATACTACTTATTAAAAAATTATAATCATGAAATTTTTAGGAAATGTATTGGCCACCATCATTGGTTTGTTTGTCTTTTTTATGTTATTCCTATTCGGAATTATCATCATTGCCACTGTTTTTGGAGGAGAAGAAGCCGGCGTTGAAATCAAAAACAACTCGGTTATTGAATTGAATTTAGACAAAATACAATACGACTATGCCGGCAAATACAAAGATCCTTGGATTACCTTGTTTGAAGATCATAAAAAAGTTGGCCTTTCAGATGTTATCAATGCCATCGAAGCAGCCAAAACAGACGATAACATCAAAGGAATCTCTATTTTGAATGACAATTCCTCTTTGGGAATGGCGCAATACAAATCCTTGAGAGATGAACTGGAACGTTTTAAGGCATCCGGGAAATTCATCATGGCGTATGCCAATTCCTATTCCCAAAAGGAGTACTATCTGAACTCTGTGGCCAACACCGTGTATTTGAATCCCGTAGGTGAAATGGACTTCAAAGGACTGTCTGCAGAAATCTTGTTTTTTAAAGATTTACAGGAAAAATCAGGTATAAAAATGGAAGTCATTCGTCACGGCAAATACAAAAGTGCCGTAGAACCGTTTTTGGACAACAAAATGAGCGACGCCAATAGGGAACAAATCACTGTATTATTAAATTCGATTTGGAAAACTATCGTTACCGATATTTCAAAAAGCAGAAATATCTCCGTCGCAAAACTGAATAGCATCGCCGAAGGACTGCTGGCCAGAACGCCCGGAATGGCAAAAAAACAGCATTTAATTGACGTTGTAGCTTATGAAGATTTGTATCACAATGCCATCAAAAAAGCCTTAAAAGTTAAAAAGGAAGACGATTATAACAAAGTCAGCATTACGGATTACACCCAAAATTTCAATACAACCGCCAACATTATTCCTTCTAAAGATCAAATTGCGGTTATCTATGCCCAAGGAGAAATACGGAGTGGTGAAGGTGATGTCAATACCATCGGCGAAGGTTCTATGCGTCGCTCCTTACAAGAAGCCAGAAAAAACAAAAACATTAAAGCCATCGTACTCCGAATTGACAGTCCGGGAGGAAATGCGCTGACATCCGATTTGATTTGGAGAGAAGTGGAACTAACCAAAAAAGTAAAACCGGTGGTGGTTTCCATGGGGAATTACGCTGCTTCAGGCGGTTACTATATCGCTTGTAATGCCAACAAAATATTCGCAGAAAACAATACCATTACCGGTTCGATTGGCGTTTTTGGTATTTTGCCTAATTTTAGTCAATTGACCAAAAAAATCGGCATCAGTAGCGAACAGGTAAAAACCCATCAAAATGCGGCGGAATACAGTCCGTTTGTACCTTTGGACGCAACGTTCAAAGCGGTGACACTTGAGGGAGTTGAACATATTTACAACACTTTTGTCAGCCATGTTGCCCAAGGACGAAAAATGAGCTTTGCACAGGTAGACGCCATCGCACAAGGTAGAGTTTGGTCTGGCACGGAAGCCTTAAAAATTGGATTGGTGGATAAAATCGGAGGATTGAATGACGCGATACAAGAAGCGGCGACCTTGGCCAAGATAAAAACCTACAGCACACAAAACTACCCGGAATATGAAAAAGACATCAATGATATTTTAGCCCGTTTACCTTTTGGACAATCCAAAGAGACGCTTATCAAAGAGGAACTGGGCGAAGAAAACTATCAGCTATTGGAACAAATCAAAAAAGCACAATCCCGAAAAGGAATTCAGGCGCTGATGCCTTTTGAATTCAGTATTCAATAAACAGAACTTTTTCAAACCTATAATATCAATCCGTTGGAATAAGTTTCCAGCGGATTTTTTATTTCAAAATAAATAAGTCCGATTTTCGTTATTTAAGTACTCCTTCATTTATGATAACTTTAAATACGGACTATTTCATAAAAGATTATTTTTGTAAATAATTTAAGGCAACACTTTAAAGTAAAACCCCAAAACCTGTCCCTTATGCTAAAGAAAATTTTAAAAATAACCGGAATTGTATTGTTATTGCTTGCTGGATCTTTATTTGCGATTCCATATTTATTTAAAGACCAAATCAAAGCTAAAATCGCCGATGCCATCAACCGAAAAGTGGATGCCAAAGTAAGTTTCGCCGATGCCGATTTAAATTTGTTCAAAAATTTCCCTGATGCCAATGTAACAGTTGATAATTTAGTCATCATAAACAAAGCGCCTTTTGAAGGCGACACCTTACTGGCGTTAGGTGAATTGAATTTAAAGATGTCCGTCAAGGAACTTTTCAAAGGAAAAAATGAACCTATAAATATCGAAGGAATCACTTCGAAAAACGGACTGATCAATATTATTTTCAACAAAGACGGTCTGGCCAATTACGATATCGCCTTGAAAGACGACAAAAACAAAGACGATTCAAAGAGTGATCCTTTGGCCTTGAACATCCAAAATTATAAAGTGGAGAATTTCGAATTTCGATATTTTGATGAAAGTTCCAAAATAAAAATGGTCATCGACAGTCTGAACCATAAAGGAACGGGAGATTTCGCTGCGCAAAAATTAGACTTGGTAACCCAATCAACGGCAAAAATTTCATTAGACATGGATAAAGTCAATTACATGAAAAATGTGGTTCTGACTTTAGATGCCGTATTGGGAATTGATTTGGATAAAAGTCAATATACGTTCAAAAAGAACAAGGCCTTAATCAATCAACTGCCTTTAGAATTTGACGGTTACATCAAACTGGTCGATGCGGGACAGGAATATGATTTGCAGTTCAAAACCCCGACCTCAGCTTTCACAAATTTCTTGGGCTTAATTCCGGCCGCCTATGCTGCCAGTCTCGACAATGTAAAAACCTCGGGGGATTTTACCGTTGCAGGTTTTGCAAAAGGATTGTATTCGGACACGACAGTGCCTAAATTCAATGTTGAAATCGCCTCTAACAATGCTTCTTTTCAATATCCCAACTTACCTAAATCAGTTCAGAATATTGTAATTGATACTAAAATCATCAATGAAACCGGGATTTTAAATGACACTTACATCAACCTGAATAAGCTTTCATTTAAGATTGACCAAGATGTTTTTAATGCCAAAGCCAACATCAAAAACGTGACCCAAAATGCTATTGTAGACGCGGCTTTGAAAGGAACCATCAATCTTGGCAATGTATCGAAAGCCTATCCGGTTAAACTGGACAAACCGTTATCCGGAATTTTAAAAGCCGATGTGACTACCCATTTTGATATGGCTTCTGTTGAAAAAAGCCAGTACCAAAACATTAAAAATTCGGGAACCATGAGTTTGTCCGGTTTCAAATATACCGATGAGAACGGCAAATCGATGAACATCAGCACCGCTTTAGTACAATTCAATCCCAGTCAGGTCATCCTGAAACAATTTAATGCCACCACCGGAAAAAGTGATTTGAGCGTTACCGGGGTACTCGAAAATTTCTATGGCTGTATCTTTAAAAACCAGGAATTGAAAGGAAACTTCAACCTGAATTCCAACCAACTGGCCGTCAATGATTTTATGACTACCGAAGAAAACCCTAAAACGGAAACCAAGAAAACCGAGGCCATGAAAATCCCGGCTTATCTGAATTGTTCCCTTACGGCCAAAGCCAATACGGTCATCTATGACAATTTAACCTTGAAAAATGTTTCCGGAAAACTCATCGTAAAAGATGAAAAACTGACGATGGAAAACATCAAAACGTCTATTTTTGGCGGAACCATCGGCTTAAACGGAAATGTTTCCACCAAGACCAAAACACCAACGTTTGCCATGAATCTGGGACTGAACCAGGTGGACATCGCCCAATCCTTTACCCAGCTGGACATGTTAAAGAAAATCGCCCCTATTGCGGGAATCATTGACGGAAAACTGAACTCTACCATCAAATTGAATGGAAACCTGGACGCCATAGAATTTACGCCAGATCTAAAAACCTTAACCGGGGATTTATTGGGACAATTACTTTCTACAACCGTAAACTCCAGCAATTCGACTTTATTGACCGCTTTGGGTGCTAATTTAAAATTCATTGATGTCAGTAAACTTAACTTGAATGACCTGAAAGCTGCCATAACTTTTAATAACGGAAAGGTGAGCGTAAGACCTTTTGACATCAAATACAAAGACATCAAAGCAACCATAGGCGGGACGCATGGTTTTGACCAAAGCATGAATTACAATATAAAATTGGATGTCCCAGCCAAATACCTCGGAACAGAAGCCAATGCGTTAATTTCAAAATTAACCCCTGCAGATGCCGCTAAACTGGAAAACATTCCGATAAACGCCATCCTGACAGGAAACTTCAGCAATCCGAAAATCTCAACCGATATGAAAGCTGCGGTGACTAATCTGACCAATCAATTGGTACAACAACAAAAAGCAAAATTGGTCAGTAAAGGAACCTCAACATTGACAGACATCATCAATAAGAACAAAAAACCGGGCGATACCACTAAAACGGCAGTTCCGGCCACCAAAGCAGAAGCACAAACTAAAGCCAAAGAGGAGGTAAAAGCAAAAGCATCTGATTTACTTAATAATCTATTTAACAAAAAGAAAAAAGTTGTCGATACCACTAAAACGAATTAACAATACTCTTTTTAATCGGATAGGAGCCTAGGGATTATTTCCCTAGGCGACCTTCCACACCACCCGGCATACGGATCCGTACCAAGGCGGTTCTTAATTTACGATACATTTTTTTTAATAAAATGTACTTCCGTGA
>JAKFBW010000137.1:0-97976 GCA_036676965.1 Flavobacterium sp.
AAAAGCCGTCCCTGGGAATCAGATAAATTATTGCTCGCTTTTTATCCTTCATCCTGAAGCTCCAGCCATATTTTGCACCCGGATAGTTCCATTCCTGAATTGCTTCTGGATATCTGGATAATACCTCTTCCTTAACCTGCAGCCATAGAGAGTAAGTTTTTCCCAATGCATGAAAAAGATCTTTTTCTGTAGGCACTCTGGTCTTCTCGGCAAATGTGCTTATTTCCATAGGTCTATTATTAGTTTAGAAATCATTCTAAGTTTCTTTTAACCTAAAGGTAAGACGTCCTGAAGATTAAGATCAATGACGACAAGCTGGCTTTCTTAGGTTTAATAGAGAATTTGATCATACCCGGCCTTTCTTCAGGATTTTTGATTTTTAATTGGTAAAATCATCAATGAATTGTCCACCTTATAAACATGCCTGAATTACCGGAAGTCGAGAGCTTTAAAAAATACGTTGATAAAACTTCTATTGGGAAGCCGATCGAACTGATCAGACTTATGGCTCCAAAGATGTTGCTCAATACGACCGAAAAAAAATTGAAGTCGGCCCTGGTCGGCAATTCTTTCGAAAACACGTTTCGACATGGGAAGTTTCTTTTTATTGAACTTAAAAAAGTCTGCAAAAATCCTACTGACGTTATTACTTTGATTCAAAAAATCATGAGTGATATTAAAAACAAAAAAAATATTAAAAATTTTTCAATTAAAGAGAAACCAAAGAAAAGTATTGGAAAGAAGCTTAATGAATGCATAATATTAGAGCCTAATATGGCAGGTGTTGGAATTAATCTCAATAAAATAATCGATAACTTTCTATAATCCTTCAGCTCGTGCACACCAAGAAACTAAAAAAATATTGAATGGGTACAAGTGTGATGCTCGCACCCGCAAAGGGAAAAACTAAAAAATATTACAATGAAAAAAGCATTAAAAATCATCCTCTTTATTTTAATTATTTTAGTTGGTATCATTTGGTTATTGTTTTTAGGTTCTAGTCATAACGTGCCATTTGAAACTCATTTATCTTTCTTTATAATTATTGTCTTTTTATTGTTTTTGCTTTTTTTGATTAGATTAGATTATAAATAATAAAATTGAAATCTGAAATAGAAATTTGCTAACAAAAGCGTGAAAAACACAAACATAAAATTGAAACTTGATAACCCCAATCTGGTTCTCGCTTGCAACGAGAACCTACTTACTTTTAAAAACAGAATATAGCGTTTACAACGCGGCTTATTAAATGAGCAACTTGATGAGATTCCTCCTTCGTCGGAATGACAAGTTTGCGGAAGTAGATAGCGGAAATAAATTACTGTATTGGATTATGATAATAATTTGAGTAAATAGTTAATACCAATGCAAATGAAATAACCACAAAGTAACCCCAATATTGTCTTCCTGACGAAGGAAGGAACTTCGCTCGTATTTCCTCAAAGTGAGTGACTCAGTTTGTGAAGATCCCTCGTTTCTCGGGATGACAAGTTTGCGGAAACTGTTGCTGGAATTAAAGCGTATAATGATGTGAAAACACTAAAATACTTTTCACGGAAAGTTTTGTCAAATATTTAAAAAAGTAAAACAATAATACTGATGCTGAAGTAATAAAAACGTTATGCGCAACTTAAAGAAATTTGTTTAAACCTAAATTTTGGACTATGACAAAACACAATTTGCTTAGAATGGACAATGTTGGGATTGTAGTAGAATCTCTTGACGAAACGATTTCTTTTTTTCTTGAACTCGGCCTGGAGTTAGAAGGAAGAGCCATGATTGAGGGCGAATGGGCTGGCCGTGTAACGGGACTCGGTAATCAATCAGTAGAAATTGCCATGATGGTTACACCAGACGGAAACAGCCGGCTGGAGCTATCGAGATTCATTAACCCGAAAGTAATAGAGGATCATCGCAAGGCTCCGGTAAATGCCTTAGGGTATTTACGTGTTATGTTTGCGGTAGCCGACATAGATGATACGCTGGAAAGGCTTTACAAGCATGGCGCGCAACTTGTTGAAGAAGTAGTTCGATACCAAGACGCTTATCGACTTTGTTATATTCGTGGACCCGAAGGGATTTTAATCGGAATTGCTGAACCGCTTAAGTAAACAGCAAATTGTACAAATTAATTAGTGTTAATTTGTGTAATTGATGGTTAAACTATTTTTAAAAGCCAAGAGCCCGTTTAAATTTATTTATAAAAAAGAAATTCTTTTCCCCGTCCCTAAAAGGCGGAAAATTTCTTTAAAATTCATCAAAATTATACCCTTTAGGGTTTGGGGAAATTAATTTTGATAAATTTTAAACAGGCTCAAAGCAAAATGCGCTAAAGTTATAGAATACAAGAAATTAAAAAGAAATTCTATGGAAGCAAAAGCGATTGATAAAAAGACCATTCAACTGATTGAAAACGAACAATTGTTAGGCGAATTGATTTATGGAAATTTATTTTATTCGAAAGCTGAAATCAAGCTACCCAATTCAGAAGTATATCAAATCAAACCCGTTGGCATATTTAGAACTAGTACTACTGTAACAAAAAACGGAACCGAAATAGCCAACCTAAAAATGAATTGGCGTGGACAAATTGTAATTGCTTTTCAAGACGGACAAGAATATGTGTTAAAAAGAAAAGGTATGTTTTACAACAAATACATCATTGAGAATAAAGACCAGGAAAAGCTAATGGAATTTGACCCAAAATTTAATTGGAGGAAGTTCCGTTATAATTACACTATCAAATACGACAAAAAGCCAGAAGATGTTTTATTGATTTTGCTGGGAATTTATGCTTCAAACTATATAATTAATTCTATGTCAGGTTTTATGTAGGGAATGACATAGAAATAACAAACGAATAAAGAATAATGCGAAAATTGATAATTTACATAGCGACAAGTTTAGATGGATTTATTGCAAAGCCAAATGACGACCTTAGTTTTTTAAAGTTAGTGGAAAAGGAAGGTGAAGACTATGGTTATGCTGAATTTACCGCTACTATTGACACCATAATTCTGGGCAGAAAAACATATGATTGGGTGCTTAAAGAGATAGGTTCTTCCCATTATGACAATGGAGACCGAAATGTCTACGTTATCACAAGAACCGAAAAACCAAATGTTGGAAAAACAACATTTTACACAGGGGATTTAACCGAATTAGTACAACAATTAAAATCCCAAAATGGAAAAAATATTTATTGTGACGGTGGTGCCGAAATAATAAACGAACTTTTAAAAAAGGACTTGATTGACGAGATGATAATTTCTGTCATCCCTGTGCTACTTGGCAATGGAACAAGATTATTCAAAGAGGGGAGGCCTGAGCAACAACTAGAACTTGTGAATGCAAAAACATTTGAAACAGGACTGATACAAATGCATTACAAACGAAAAAAAGCAGTTAATTGAAAAGTGATATTAACAGCGAAAGGTACAATAGGATTCTGTTGTACCTTTTTTAATTTTACAACGCTAATGAGGCCCAAGTAGACAGATGGATTTATAAAATTATCTTTAAATTAATAATAATTATTGATTTAATGATTTTAATTATAGATTTGCAAAAAAAAGAACCTAATTAATAATTTTAATTGTTTTTAGAATCAAGTGTTATTTAATATATTTATAAAAAAATAAAAGGTATGAGTTACTATAAGATTGATAATTTAGAACAATATTTTAAACATTATAATAAATCGATTCGCGAACCAAGAAAATTTTGGGGAAAAATAGCAGAAGAGAATTTCACTTGGTACCAACAATGGGATAAAGTGGTGGAGTTTAATATGGCAGAGGCTGAAATCGAGTGGTTTACCGGTGCCAAATTGAATATGACTAAAAATTGTATCGATAGACATCTTAACAAACGTGGGGATAAAACAGCCATCATTTTTGAACCCAACAATCCTGACGAAGAAGCACTACATATCACGTATAATGAATTACACCAAAAGGTTTGCAAAATGGCAAATGTTTTGCGTGAACAGGGAATAAAAAAAGGGGACAGGGTTTGTATCTATTTACCGATGATTCCGGAATTGGCCGTTTCTGTTTTGGCCTGTGCCAGAATTGGAGCCATTCACTCAGTGGTTTTTGCCGGATTTTCATCAAAAGCAGTGGCTGACAGAATCAATGACTGTGAATGTGAAATGGTAATCACTTCTGATGGTGGCTATCGTGGAAATAAAACTATCGAATTAAAAGCGATTATTGATGAGGCTTTAGTAAACTGTCCTTCAGTGGATAAAGTGTTGGTTGTAAAAAGAACCAATACCGAAATCAATATGAAAGAGGGCAGGGATATCTATCTTCAACCCTTATTGGATGAAGCGTCTGAAAACAGTGTTGCCGAAATAATGGATGCTGAAGATCCTTTGTTTATATTGTATACCTCCGGTTCTACAGGAAAGCCAAAAGGAATGGTACATACCACTGCAGGGTACATGGTTCAAACGGCCTATACTTTCAAAAACGTATTCAACTATGAAGAAAATGATATCTTTTGGTGTACTGCTGATATCGGTTGGATAACAGGACATTCCTACATTTTATACGGACCATTATTAAATGGGGCTACCACAGTTATTTTTGAAGGAATTCCATCTTATCCTGATTTTAGCCGTTTTTGGGAAGTAATCGAAAAGCATAAAGTTACCCAGTTTTATACTGCGCCAACAGCTATCCGTGCCTTAGCCAAAGAGAGTTTGGAATATGTGCAAAAGTATCCTTTGAAATCTTTAAAAGTAATTGGTTCAGTAGGGGAGCCTATCAACGAGGAAGCTTGGCACTGGTTTAACGATCACGTAGGAGGAAAACGTTGTCCTGTTGTGGATACCTGGTGGCAAACTGAAACAGGAAGTATCCTGATTTCCCCAATTTCATTCGTAACGCCAACGAAACCAACCTATGCTACTTTACCTTTACCGGGTATACAAGCGGTATTGATGGATGAAAAACGCAATGAAATAGAGGAAAACCAAGTAGTGGGAAGTTTGTGTATTAAATTCCCTTGGCCAAGTATCGCCAGAACTATTTGGGGAGATCACCAAAGATATAAAGACACTTATTTTTCTGCTTTCCCTGGTAAATATTTTACCGGTGACGGGGCTTTACGTGATGAAGTAGGATATTATAGAATTACAGGTCGTGTGGATGACGTTGTTATTGTATCAGGTCATAATTTAGGAACGGCACCGATAGAAGATGCAATAAACGAACATCCGGCAGTGGCAGAAAGTGCTATCGTAGGTTTTCCACATGATATCAAAGGAAATGCCTTGTATGGTTATGTTATTTTGAAAGAAACAGGGGAAATTAGAAATAAAGAGAATCTGTTCATAGAAATCAACCAACATATTACCGACCATATCGGGCCAATCGCCAAACTGGATAAAATTCAGTTTGTTTCCGGTTTGCCAAAAACACGTTCCGGTAAAATCATGCGTAGAATTCTGCGCAAAATTGCCGAAGGCGATTTTTCAAATTTCGGTGATACATCAACGTTATTGAATCCTGAAATTATTGAGGAAATCAGAAACGAAAGAAAATAAGAATACTATTTTTTGTATATTTAAAACTGCTTCCCTAACGGAGCAGTTTTTTTTATTCCTAAAACAAAGTATAAGCCAGTGCAGCTATGAAAACAAACAATTCTGTAATTATAGTTGGTGGAGGATTGGCTGGGCTGACAGCAGCGATTCATTTATCAAAAATAGGATTGAATGTTATTGTATTTGAAAAAAATAAATTCCCCAAGCATAAAGTCTGTGGAGAATATATTTCAAACGAAGTGTTGCCATACCTGGAATGGTTGGATATCGATCTTTCAGAGTTGAAACCCGCATCCTTAGAAAAATTGCAATTTTCGGCCATTAACGGAAAAACAATAAATTGCGTTTTACCCTTAGGAGGATTCGGAGTCAGCAGGTATGCTTTAGACAATTTCTTGTATGAAAAAGCAATTGATAATGGAGTCATTGTTTTTTCAGATGGTGTTGAAAATATTATTTTTGAGAATAATCAAATTATTGTCAGTACGTCAAAAGGAGCCACTTATGAGGCCGAAATAGTGATAGGCGCATTTGGCAAACGCTCCAATATTGATCAAAAATTAAATCGGAATTTTATCCAGAAAAAATCTCCCTGGCTGGCTGTCAAAGGGCATTATAAAGGTGATTTTCCGGATGGTTTAGTTGGTTTGCATAATTTCAGGGGTGGTTATTGTGGGGTTTCCAAAGTGGAAAATAATACAATAAACGTTTGTTATTTGGCCGATTACGAAACATTCAAAAAGTATAAAAATATAGAGGATTACCAAAACAAAGTGGCTTTTAAGAATCCACATTTAAAATTACTCTTGGAGCATTTTGAGTTGCTTTTTGAAAAACCCTTGACCATAAGCCAAATTTGTTTTGAAGAAAAACAAAGAGTCAAAAATCATGTTTTGATGATTGGAGATGCTGCCGGATTGATTCATCCCTTGTGTGGTAACGGAATGGCCATGGCGATACATAGTGCCAAAATAGTTTCCGAATTGGTTGGTCAATTTTATGATAACAGCATCAAATCCAGAGCTGAGTTAGAACAAAAATATATTGAAGAATGGAATTACAATTTCAGTAAACGATTGAAAGCGGGCAGGATACTGACCAAGATTTTAAACCAGGAAAAACTATCGGATATACTAATGCGGATTATGGTAAAATTCCCTTTTTTGCTATCATTGATTATTAAACACACGCACGGAAAACCTCTTTCTATGTAAATTATGATATTAAACACTAAATATAGAACAGATAAACCGGAACTGATGGATGATTTCTCCTTGGAAGGGGAAGTTTTAAGAGACGCTTTAGATAAAATAGCCAAAATTAATACCCTTTTGGGAGGAAATAAACTAACTTTATTTGGGGTAAAAAAATTAATCGAAAATCATCCAAAAGAAGATGAAATCCTGATTGTTGATGTAGGTTGCGGGAATGGAGACATGTTGCGCTATCTTGCCGATTATGGTCTGAAAAACAACCTGATTTTTAAATTAATTGGCCTCGATGCAAATGATTTCACCATTAATCATGCGAGAAATTTATCGGTTAACTATCCTAATATTTCCTATCGTTGTGAAAATATTTTTGATGTTAAATTTAAAATGATACCATCAGACATTGTGCTTTGTACCTTGACGTTACATCATTTTAAAGACGATGAAATCATGAAAATAATGGCTGTTTTTTATGCTAATGCAAATCTGGGAATCGTTATCAATGATTTGCACAGAAGTCGTTTGGCTTACCGATTATTCCAATTGGTATGCTTTGTTTTTAAATTGAATACAATGTCCAGAGAAGATGGTCTGGTTTCTATATTGAGAGGTTTCAAAAAGAAAGAATTAATAGATTTCTCAAAACGATTGGGTTTCAAAAAATATATCATTGAGTGGAAATGGGCTTTTAGATACCAATGGATAATTTCAAAAATATGAGTGTAAAAATACATACGGTTACCAAGCAACTTCCCAAATATTCCAGGACAACAGCCGAAATTATTCCGTTTCTCGATACTTGGCTCACGGGGCAGGACAAGCGTTTTATCAGGAAAGTGAAAAAAATTTTTGAAGGCGCCGCGGTAGACAAACGGTATTCTATCATGGATCCCATAGAAGTTTTTACCAATACCTCATTCGAAGAACGAAATACGATTTATGCTCGGGAGATTATCGAATTGGGAGAAAAAGTGCTTGAAAAAGCATTATCGAAATCGAAATGGAAACCCGAGGATTTAGATTTTATCATTACGGTGAGTTGCACCGGAATCATGATTCCTTCTTTGGATGCATATCTGATCAATAAATTGAATCTACGACAAGATATCGTCCGTCTTCCGGTTACCGAAATGGGTTGTGCGGCTGGAATTTCAGGGATTATCTATGCTAAAAATTTCCTGAAAGCCAATCCGGGGAAACGGGCAGCGGTCATCGCTGTGGAAAGTCCGACAGCGACATTTCAACTCCATGATTTTTCGATGGCCAATATCGTGAGTGCAGCTATTTTCGGGGACGGGGCGGCCTGTGTTTTGCTTTCTTCACACGAAGAAGACGAAGGTCCTGAAATTCTGGACGAAGAAATGTATCATTTTTATGATAATATTCATATGATGGGCTTTAAGTTGACCAATTCGGGTTTGCAAATGGTATTGGATATCGAAGTTCCGGAAACTATTGCCTCACATTTTCCCGACATTATTAATCCTTTTTTAGAAAAAAACAATTTGACCATTACTGATATTGACCATTTGATATTTCATCCCGGAGGAAAGAAAATCCTGCAAACCGTTGAAGAATTATTCACTGATTTGGGAAAAAACATTGACGATACGAAAGAAGTACTCCGTTTATACGGAAATATGTCCAGTGCCACTGTGCTGTATGTACTCGAACGATTTATGGAAAACAGGCCATCCAAAGGAGAAAAAGGCCTGATGCTGAGTTTTGGTCCCGGATTTTCGGCTCAAAGAGTATTGTTACAGTTTTAATTTGTAGAAAATGAAATATATCGAAATCATATCAAAATTGCCTTACGACAAACCTTTTTTGTTTGTTGATGAATTAATTGCTATCGATGAAAATGGAGTTGAAGGAAATTATACATTCGATGAAAACCTTGATTTTTATAAAGGGCATTTTAAAGATTTTCCGGTAACGCCCGGAGTGATTTTAACGGAAGTAATGGCGCAAATTGGCGTAGTTTGTCTGGGTATTTTTTTATTAGACAATACATTCAATAAAAATAGTTCAATTATCTTAACATCAGTGAATATGGAATTTTTAAAACCTGTTTTTTCTAAAGAAAAGGTTACTGTTTTTTCTGAAAAAACATATTTTAGATTTGGTAAATTAAAATGCAATGTTACCATGAAAAACAGCAAAGAGGAAGTCGTGTGCAAAGGGGAAATTGCCGGGATGATTGTTTCAAAATAAAAGATTTGTACGATGAATAAGAGAGTAGTAATCACTGGACTTGGCGTTGTTGCTCCAAACGGAGTTGGTCTTGATGCATTTACTAATGCCATTAAAAAAGGTATTTCGGGCATTAAAAAAGATCCGGAATTAGAACGATTGCAATTCTCTTGTCAGATTTCCGGAACACCTGAAATTACAGCAGCATTAGCCTTAAATTATTTCACGGAATTAGAACTTCGGAACTTTAATGCAGCAGGAATTTTATATGGAGTCATTGCAGGCATAGACGCATGGAAAGATGCCGGTTTGACGGTAACAATCAATGATAATCCAGACTGGGACAGTGGGACTATTTTTGGAACGGGAACTTCCGGAATCGACAAATTTCGCGAAAGTATCTATAAAATAGACGATTTACAAACCCGAAGACTGGGAAGTACTGCAGTAGCCCAGACGATGAACAGCGGCATAAGCGCTTATCTGGGAGGTAAATTGGGGTTAGGAAACCAGGTTACAACGAATTCTTCGGCCTGTACAACCGGTACCGAAAGTATTTTATTGGCATACGACCGAATTAAATCAGGTCAGGCCAAGCGGATTTTAGCAGGGAGCACCAGTGACTCCGGACCTTATATTTGGGGCGGATTTGATGCCATGCGCGTCTGTACGTTCAAACATAATGATACTCCAGAACAAGGTTCGCGGCCAATGAGTTTAACCGCTTCGGGATTTGTTCCTGGGAGCGGGGCAGGGGCATTGGTATTGGAAGAATTAGAAACAGCCCTGGCTCGTGGCACACGAATTTATGCCGAAGTTTTAGGGGGGAATATCAATTCGGGAGGGCAACGTGGTTTAGGAACCATGACGGCCCCAAATCCCGTGGCAGTTCAAAAATGTATTAAAGATGCCATCAAGAATGCCGGTATTGAAGCAGATGCTATAGATGCTATAAACGGCCACCTAACGGCCACATCAAAAGACTGTTTAGAGATTCAGAACTGGAGTGACGCTTTAGCCAGAAGAGGAAGTGATTTTCCCTATATCAATTCCTTAAAATCCATGATAGGCCATTGTCTGTCGGGAGCCGGCAGTATCGAAAGTGTTGCGGCTGTGTTAGAATTGCATCAAGGATTTGTTTTTCCAAATATCAATTGTGAAGATTTACAATCTGATATTTCAAGCATTGTGGATATTTCGAGAATTCCGCAAAAATTGATTCATACCGATTTGAATATAATTGCCAAAGCCAGCTTTGGCTTTGGAGATGTGAATGCATGTGTTATTTTAAAAAAAATATAGTCTTTAAAAAAATAAAATATGAATAAGTTAGAAACAATACAACAATTAAAAAATATTGTAAAACCTTTTGTCAATAATCCGAACGCCTTAGATTCTTTTACTGAAAACACGGATTTTATAACAGATTTGAAAATAAATTCGGCCAACTTGGTTGATATTATTTTAGATATTGAAGATGTTTTTGACATTCAAATAGATAATGAAGCAATGGCAAAAATGCTCGATGTAAAATCCACATTAGCAATCATTGAAACTAAATTATCCGAAAAATGATTGGGAATGATGTCATCGATTTAGCATTGGCCAGAAAGGAAAGTAATTGGCAACGTTTCGGCTTTTTAAATAAAATATTTACCGCCGATGAACAATGGCTAATTGCCAATGCCAAAAATCCTGAGATTATGGTTTGGAATTTATGGAGCCGAAAGGAAGCGGCTTATAAAATTTACAATCGGGAAACTGGGATTCGTGCCTATATTCCAATTGAATTGGAATGTAAATATGAAAATGAATCTTCCGGAATGGTATTTTGCAAAGGATATACCTTCTATACCCAAACGGATATTTTAAATGACACCATTCATACTATCGCACTTTCCCGAAAAGATTCTTTTGAGAAAGTGATACCATTAGATTGTAAAACTACAATTATAAAAAAAGTCGGAATTCCATTTGTTTTTGACAAAATTTCAAACCAATTTTCCCCTGTGTCTAAAAGCCATCACGGACGTTTTATATCCATTGTCACTATTGGCAATGATTTATTTCAATCCTAATTTTGTTTTTAATTTTAAGAACAACAGCGCCATTTTATAAGCATCTTCGGTAGAAGATTCAATGTCACTTTGGGGTAATTTATAGATTTGAGCCAATTCTTCAAGACTGAATTTCTTATCTTCGTGGATATCATTCAGTTTTCGATACATAATATCAATGTCCACGGCTTCATTTTTCAAGCGTCCACAATCTAATCTTTCCAGGGCTGCATTAATCATTTCTACATCAAAATCGATGTGGTGTCCCACTAATATGGCATTTCCCAAATAGTCAATAAACGATTTTATGGCGTCGGGCTCGCCTAATTTATTCATTTTACTTTCGATAATGAATTCATTGGAAAGATGGTTGTCATGAAAAAAGCGATATTGCAACAAAACCGCTTCAAAACTATCCCCAATATGTATACTGTCATCAATAACCGCAAAGGCACTGATGGTTAAAATGACATCTTTTACAACGCTTGTACCGGTGGTTTGTGTAGATAAAATAACGTAGCGTTTGGATTTTTTATCAAACTTAGCAAGGTAATTTTTCCAGAATTCTGGAGATTCTTTATTGATATGTTTAAGCCAGTCTAACATAATTATGAAAAATGAGTCAGTTGAAATTTGCTTTTTATCAAGTCTTCTAATTCTTTCATGGGTAAAAAAGCATTTTTTAGCTTCTCCCGGTCAATTTTAGACAATTCTTTCAGATTGATATATTGTCCAGAATTATCGTTTTTCAATCCCTCTAATGTCCTAAATTTAGATAATATGATAAAAGCTTCTGCACATTGCAAATATATTTCGGCATGCTTGGGATCGGTAATTGCCAATTGTTTGAAACGGGTGTAGGTATTATTTATTCCTCTGATATCATAACTTAAGGTTAATAATCGTGCTCCGTCTACGAGAGGCATTAAGGAACGTGTTTTAATGTCAAATTTATCCTTATTCGGACCTTCTTCTTCAACATTGAAATTTTTGAAAAATGTAAGAGGAGCATTTTTTCTTAAGGCATCATTCCCTAAAAAATCAAAAAACAGGGTGTTGTTTGCTGCCTTTTTGAAAACGATAGTATTAATGGCTTCTTCTAATTTTTGATCTCCAAAAACAATTTCATAATCAAAGAAAATACTGCTTAATTCGTTGTTATTTTCCCCTGGAGTATCCATCCAACTGCTGTATTGTTTAATCCAGTCACTCAATGATTTACACCAAAGCATGTTGCTGGCCATATGGCCATTAGGACAAAATTCATATCCTACTTTTTCCAGTATGGCTGTCGTTCTTTTGCTCAATTTGATAAAATAATCTTTGACATCTCTGTGTTTTTCCGGAGCAACGTCCTCAAAAACCAAAATACTGTCCTGATCTGTAAGCAATAATTGTTCTTTTCTCCCTTGGCTGCCAATACTTAACCATGCAAAACGGGCAGGAGGGGAGCCCAAATCCAAAATCGATAATTCAACCGCACGTTTTAAAATAGCAAAATTAATTTCACTGGCGATATTGTTAACGTGGGTAAGCGGAATATTTTTATGAATCGAATTTTGAATAAGATCGGACAATCGCTCCCGAATTTGCTTTAAATCTTTGGCAGCAAGCGAACGTTTCACTTCTTTAATCAAAACTCCGGGATTACTGGCTTGAGATACAATTAAATCATGTTCTGAAATAATTCCTTTTACCACTGATTTGTCTGTTCCGTCTATGGTTACGCAAAGGTGGGTGACATTATTTTTCAACATCATCAATTGGGCTTCGGCCAATGAAACATTCTCAATGACAGTCACTACAGGAGATGACATTATTTTGTTGACGGTCGTGATTATAGGAAACCGTCCGGTGGCAATCTTGTAACACATATCGGTGTCAGTCACTATTCCTACAGGAAGTTCGTTTTCACAAATAACAATACTGTTATTTCTGCTTTCGGCCATCAGTTGGGCAACATCACTTACAGTATCTGTTGCTGCTGCCAGTAATGGAGCAGTATTATAGGATAAGGTTTGAAAATATTGTATTTCCGACTTCTGGTCCGTAAAATGAATGGTATCGGCTATAGATGAATTTTGAGAACTTTCTTTTGCGGAACGCGTATTGGCGCTTTTGGCAAAATTCTCCAAAATAAAATCCAAAACATCCGTATTTGTAGCCAGAAATGGTTTAAAAACAGCAATCGGAATGGCATAAACAATACTTTCTTCCCGTGCTTTTGCCGTCATCATATACCTGTTTTTGGCAAAAAAAGGTCTTAGCCCAAATATATCCCCCTGATAACATTTATTCAATAATGTTTCATCTGCATCAGCAATAATCGATAAATTAATGACACCAGAGGCTACAACGTAAAAACTATCGTGTAAGGTGTCGTTAATTTGGAATAATGTTTTGTGTTTTTCTAAATTGACTACACGAATATTGTTGGCAACTTCAGCTAACTGTTCGGTTGTCAAATAATTAAACGGGGCATATTCCTTTAAAAAACCAGCAATTTGAGCAACAATTGTGTTCATGTTTTTTTATAATCTATTGGGTAAAAATAGTAAAATAAACCATCATAAATGTAGTCATTTTAGAGTAAAACGTATAATTTATATATTCCTTAAAATTTTCTTAAAATGAGGTGCAAATACGAATGAATTAGAATTAGTTGTTTTATGTTTGTTATCAAACTAATACATTTAAAATCATGAAATTACTCAAAAAACTCTCTTTTTTAGCATTTACCGTATTGTTTATAAATGTGATAAATGCCCAGCAGAAAGCAAGTCCGGCAACAGTGGCAACCGGAAAAATTAATGGCGCGACCATCAGTATTAATTATGGCAGTCCGGCGGTCAAAGAAAGAAAGATTTGGGGTGGTTTGGTACCATTTGACAAAGTGTGGCGTGCCGGTGCCAATGATGCTACGACTTTTGAAACGGATAAAGAGCTGACTGTTGAAGGAAAGAAATTACCGGCTGGAAAATATTCCTTTTTTATTATTCCAAATGAGAAAGAATGTGTAATCATTTTTAATACCGAGGCCAAACAATGGGGAGCTTATAAATATGACCAAAGTAAAGATCAGTTGCGCGTAACGGTAAAACAAAAAACTACAGATTCAAGTACAGAAAGATTGGTTTATACCATAGATAAAAATGCCGTTATAGTAAGTTGGGAAAAATGGAATATTCCAATTTCTATAAAATAAAAAATACAAACTTATTTTTATAAAGCATTATCAATTGGTAATGCTTTTTTAATTGATTTTATAGTATGGGTGCAGGACTTAAAAATAATGGGTTGAAATCATAATATACATTTAAAAACATGAAAAATTCTATTTTACATAATATAAATTATAGTTCATTTGTATTACGTAAAATAATAATAAAACCGGTATAAATAATAAAGATTTTATTATTTATACCGGTTGATTATTTCATCAAAATCTATTAAAAATAAGATATTTACAATTATTTAGATGTTTTATATGTTGTTTTACCATACCAAGCTACTACAGCCAAACAAATTAATGGTAAAATGAAAGAGAAATTTACTTCAGGAATAAATCCAAAAATATGAATATCTGAAAATCCTGAGCCACCCCAATCCAAAATACTTCCTTGCAAAACAGGCATCAAAGCGCCGCCAACAATAGCCATAACCAATCCCGCAGAACCAATTTTGGCTTCGTCGCCCATATCTTTTAACGCTATACCATAAATCGTTGGAAACATAATAGACATGAAAATAGAAATACAAACCAGTGCAATTAATCCAGGCATCCCTTGTAACACAATTGCCCCGGCTGCACATAAAACGCCTCCAATACCAAATACCATCAGTATTTTAGAAGGATTTATACTTTTCATCAAAGCAGTTCCAATCCATCGCCCTAATAAAAATAAAATCATGGCTGTGATGTTGTAATATGTAGCCGTCAATTCTAATCCGAAGGTTTTATTGATATTATCTACGTATTGAAAAATAAAAGTCCAACACATAATTTGTGCACCTACATAAAAAGCCTGCGCCAAAACTCCGTGTTTGTAATTTTTGTTGGCAAATAACTTTTTAAACGATTCTCCGATAGACATTTTGTCTTCGTGTGCTGTTTTGGGCATTTTGGTCATACTGATAATGATTAGGATGATTAAGACAAAAATTCCCAATCCGATATATGGGATGCTAATAACATCTAAATCATTTTCCCGGATTCCGGCTAACTCGCTTGAATTTAAAGTTTTAAATGCTTCCCGGGTGTAATCGTCTGATTTTATTTTGTCTATCACTAAAAACTGGGCCATGATTAACCCGGTTATGGCACCGATCGGGTTGAATGCCTGGGCTAAATTCAAACGTTGCGTGGCTGTTTCTTTATTGCCCAGGAATAAAATTAACGGATTCGAGGTGGTTTCTAAAAATGCCAAGCCACAGGTAATTACCCATAATGAGATAAGGAAGAATGTGTAGCTTTGGTAATGTGCTGCCGGATAGAACAAAAAAGCTCCTGTAGCATATAATATAAGTCCGACTATTATTCCTGATTTATAGCTGTATTTTCTAATGAATAATGCCGCCGGTAATGCCATAAAGAAATAACCAAAATAGAACGCAAATTGTACTAATGAGGCTTGCACATTCGAAAGTTCGGGCATCACTTTTTTGAAAGTAGAAACCATCGGAGTTGTCAAATCATTGGCAATTCCCCAAAGAGCAAATAATATGGTAATGATTATAAACTGAAAAACATACTCTTTACTGACTACGGGTATTTTTTTTATTAAATCCATCTTTTTAATTGGATCAAATTTGGAAGGACTGATTTGCTCTTGAAGATTAATTTTCTCGCTGATTACAGGTGTTTTTTCAAATTGTGTCATTGTTTTCTTTTTTTTGGTTTGGTTATAAATTACAGTATTTCATGTTGAGATGGTTCATGGTTAAAACCACTTAAAAACTCCTCAATTTCTAATGGCGAGATTACAGGGTTTGCCCCTTCATTTTGCGCCACAATTGCTCCAATTGCACTGGCAAAATTAATCGCATATTGAGGATCTTTTCCAGTAAGCAACATCGTAATTAAAGAAGCCAAAAATGAATCTCCAGAGCCTACCGTGTCTACTACATTTACTTTAAATCCGCAATTGTGGTAAAAAGTATCGTTACAATACAACACCGCTCCATGAGAACCCAAAGTAACACAAACAATCTCAGTATTGGTTTCTTTGGCAATGAATTTAATATTTTGCTCTAATGACTTTTTATCCGATTGTAAATCTTCACAAATTTCATTCAATTCATCATCATTGAATTTGATAAAATCGGCAGCATGCAATAATTCCAATATATTCTTTTTTGTATAATGCGGCGATCTCAAATTCACATCAAATATTTTGTATTTGGCCACTTTCAAAAGTTCGTCCAGTGTATTTCTAGACACCGAATCCCTGGAAGACAAACTGCCATAAACAAAGAAATCTGATTCTGCGACGATTGTTGTGCTTATATCTGAATATTCAATTTTGTCCCAGGCTGAAGGATAATTGATATCATAAGAAGCATTTCCTTTTTCGTTCAAAATAACATTGACCACTCCTGTTGGATAATTTTCTTTTACTTGAACTGCCGTTGTATTGATCCCAACCCCATTTAAATAATCGGTCAATTTCACTCCATTGCTGTCGTTTCCTATGGCGCTGATCATGGCAACGTCAATACCTAGTGAACTCAATCTTGATGCTACATTCAACGGAGCTCCCCCAATTTTTTTATGCTCCAGAAAAACATCAAAAAGGATTTCTCCAAAACACACTCCTGTTAGTTTTTTTTTCATTTTTTATCTTTTTTTAGTTAGGTTAATTTATATTCTGTTGGATTGTCATACCATTTCGCTACCATCTTTTTCATAAACAACAGGCTGCCTTTAGCCAGATCTTCCGAATTGTATTTCGACGGTCTCCATAAAGAAGTCGGTCCGATTAATTCGGTTATTTCAGATGAAAAATTTTCAAGAACCAACGGACCTTGGTAATTGATTTCGGCTAAAGCTTTAAATAGATCATCCCAATGCACGTTGCCTTCGCCTGTCATTCCTCTATCTGATTCTGTAATATGTAGGTGATTTAGATTGCTTCCTGACCGAATAATAGGATCATAAAAATTACTTTCTTCAATATTCATGTGAAAAGTGTCCAGATGTACTCCAATATTAGTTATACCAATACTTTCAATCATTTTCAAAACGTCATCAGCCTCTGTAAACACATAACTTTCATAACGGTTAATAGGTTCAATTCCCATGCTTATGTTGCGTTGGTTGGCATAAGCCGCGACCTCAGTAAATACCTGGTAAATGATTTGTTTTTCTTCTGTGGTACACGGTTTTCCCGTGAATGTCCCGATAGCCGAATGCAGCACCCCTCCCAAAAAATCACCATCCATTTCGGCCACCTTATCCAATGCCGATTTAATGATGGCTACCGCCTGTTCAGGATAAAAAGGGATATGGGCATTTGCAGGCAAATTTAAGGTGCAACGTCCTAAAATACCTTGTTCGTCAAATTGTTTTTTAGTTGCTTTTGCATCAAAATCCAATGTGGACGGCAAAATGATTTCGAGCATATCAAAACCATATTCAGCCGTTTTTTTTATGGCATACTTCCCTCCTTCACTACTCCATCCGGGGATAAAGGACAAAATGCTTGTTCCGAAAATTGGCATATTTTTATATTTTTAGGTTAATTTATTTTGTGTTTTAGAACAACCACCATTCTGTTTTTACTCCAATATAGGAGCCCCATTGCTTTTGGTTTATTTGTAAAAAAGGGGAATAATTATGATCCCGTGCATAATTGTTATATCTGGCCATTGTACACACCAGACGAATGTGAGGACGGCTCCAGGGATCACGCTGTCCCAAAGGAACAATGGTAGGCGCCAAAGAGAATTTCCACATCGCCGCTTCGGGATTATCACCGTCTTTTCGAACGGCATAATGTACTTCCTGAAGCAAATGAAACCAATCGGTGACATAGAAGAGATTTCTCAATCCAACCACAAAATCGGTTTTCTGGTTGTACAATTGACTGCCGTCAAAATAAAGGTCTTTGTTGGCACTCGGAGATCCGCCTTTACTTTTAGTAAAAACACCATAGCCGTTGATGCTAAATTTTTTAGAAATATTCAGTAAAAAATGCTCTACCAGGGTAAAAGAATACGCACTATTGTATTTTCCCTCCGCATTTGGCGCACCATAGGTTGCCCAAGTAAAGGTGTTTCCGTTATCACCACCATTGGCAATTCCGGAGCCATAACGAACGGATAACTGATTAAAGGAACCCGGTAAAGCGGTTTTAAAAGTACTATTATATTTTATCCCGGCCACCCAACCGTTGTCCGAAGCATAGTTTATGGTTCCTTTTTCTGAACTGGCCGAAGCATAATGATATTCGCCCAAAAGTTTGATACTATTATTGTTTTTTAAATTAAAGGTATGCTCCCCTATCCACACCATTCTTTGGCGAATCACCGGATTGGTGGCCCCGGCAACGGTAACCTCATAATTGTAAGGAAAAATCGCTCCCGAATTGGACGAAGCCGGCATCAGCATTGTCAGTTCAGTATTTTTATGGCTCACCCCAAATCCTTGTGATGAATGGTCATCAAAATAAAAGTAATCACTGATGTGAATATCATCATAGCGACGAAAACGGGAACCCGCCCAAGCAGACCATCTGCTTCCTAAAATATTTCTGGCCTCGATGAAAGCTTCGGGAAGGATAAAAGTCAGTCCTTTCTCTGAACGGGAACTCACATTCCCCACAAATTGTCCATTTTCTGAATACACCCCCAGACGCATCTGAAAAGTAACGTTGGTGCTGTCTTTACCCAACAATTTCGAACTGAAGTGAATGGCCGGTAAAATATCAATATAATCCACCTGTTCCATACGCCCAGCTAACGAACCCTGACCGGATAGATTCAATGGTTTCCACTGATTGCCTTCTCCATTTGGCGAAAGCCCAACACCTATTCGACCTGTTGTTCCCATAGAAAAATTGGAATTTGTAATAACCACCTGGGAATATGTTCCAAACGAGGTAAAGAACAAAAGTAATAGATTAAATGAGCTTTTCATGATTAGGGAAGGTTTAACTATTTTTTGAGATTAGAATTATTTGGAATGTCTATTTTAATATTCAAATACATTTTCGTTGGGCTTGAAATCAAAGACAATTTTAATAAACGTTATTTTGAATTTTAATATTTTTCAAAAGTATTACTTTTTTTTAATTACCAAATAAAATATCTTATTTTTTTATAAATAGTGTATTTATAACGTATAATTGTATACTAATTTTACATATATTAACTTTATTGAACAACAAAATATAAAAAGTCATTTAAACGCTAAATAGATATAAAGTAGACAAATACAGAAACTTTTTTATTAAAAATAAATCATTAGTTTTGTATTCATAAAAGGCTGGCTGAAAATGCTAATCTTTTGAAAGAATGAATAGAAAATATAATTGCAACACCCTATGCTTCCTGTAATAATTCCCAATATCTCGGTAGACTGTGTCGTTTTTGGCGCTGATATCAATACCAAAACATTAAATGTATTGTTGATTCATCGCTATTTAGAATCCGAAGAAACAGCGACACCTTTGGTGGATGATTATGTTTTAACGGGGTATCATATTTTAGAACACGAAACTATAGACGAGACGGCTTCGAGAGTATTGAAAGAACTCACAGGATTGGATAATTTGTATAAAAAGCAATTCAAAGTCTTTGGAAACCCGAATCGATTGATGAATGAAAAAGATCAAATCTGGGCACAAAAAGAGAATTTCAATAAACGAACCTTAACCATTGCCTATTACTTTTTGCTACAAACGCATGAAGTTGATTTAAAAGACAATAAACACAAAGCTAAATGGTTTCCAGTGAATAATCTGCCGGAATTAGGGTTTGACCACAAAAACATCATCAATGAAGCCTATGCAGATTTAAAAGAAAAATCAATGTATCAGCCCATTATTTTCGAGCTGTTACCGGATAAATTTACCATCAAGGAATTACAGGATGCCTATGAATCGATGTTGGGGATTGAGATTGATAATCGTAATTTCAGAAGAAAATTAATAACCAAGAAATATATCGTTAAGCTGGATGAAAAGCAGGTAGGTATTGCAAAAAAACCTTCGACATTGTTTATGTTCAGTAAAGATATTTACCAAAAAATGCACAAAGAGCATTACATTGTCAATATTTAATAATACCAAAATTTTTATTTTTGAATAACGAAAAAAGCCATTGTATTTTCTTCATTTGAAGGATTTACAATGGCTTATTAATTATTTTAAGTATTCTTTTTACTCTTCCTTGAGTTGTGGTTTTGCTTTTTTATCGGGTCTGATAATCATTCGTAACGACTGGTCTTTGGCAAAATAAGCAATCATCCAGTTGTAAAAGGTTTTGATTCTGTTTCTGTACGTAATCAATGAAATCAGGTGAATAAACAACCAAATTACCCAGGCAAAAAATCCTTTGAAATGCATCTTAGGTTTTGGCAAATCGACCACTGCTTTGTTTTTTCCTATAATTGCCATCGAACCTTTATCATTATAAACAAATGGTTTTAGCGGTTTATTTTGGGTCATGGCGATGAAATTTTTCGCCAAATTGATTCCTTGCTGAATAGCAACCTGTGCCACTTGGGGATGGCCATTTGGAAAATGTTCGTCCGTAAGCTGAATACAAGTATCTCCGATGGCATAGATGTTTTCAGTAGCGTTTACTTTATTAAAAGCATCTGTTGCCATTCTTCGGCCACGTCCGTAGCTTTCGGCAGGAATTCCCTCAAAAACCTTTGCAGTAACTCCAGCTGCCCATATTAAGTTTTTAGTCTTAATCGTTTCTCCATTAGCAAAATAAACAACATCATCTATATAATCGATAACGGTGGTGTTTAGTTTTACAACCACCCCTAAATCGGTAACCGCTTTCAAAGTATCTTCCTGAGATTCCTTACTCATTGGCGACAATAAAGCGTTGGCACCGTCAACCAGATAAATATTACTTGCCGTTGTGCTTAGTTCTGGATATTCTTTCAGCAAAATGTTTTTACGCATTTCGGCAAACATTCCCGATACTTCCACCCCTGTCGGTCCTCCACCGGCAACTACTATAGTCAGGAGTTTTCTACGCTCTTTTTTATCGGTACAAATGGCGGCTTTTTCTAAATTTTTCAATAAGGTATTACGCATCACGATGGCATCGTTAAGCGTTTTCATCGGAATGGCATTTTTCTTCACGTTTTCCATTCCGAAATAACTGGTTTCAGCACCTGTAGCAAAAACAAGATAATCGTATTCTAATTCCCCGTTATTCAAAATAATTTTGTTTTCGGAAGGATTTACTTTAAGCAAATTTCCCAGACGAAAATGCAGATTTTTTTTACCAGCAAATAATTTTCGGAAAGGATAACTAATACTGGAAGGCTCTAAAAAAGCCGTAGCCACTTGATATATAAGCGGAGGAAAGAAATTATAATTGTTTTTATCAACGAGTGTTACTTGAATTTCGTTTTGATTTACTAATTCTTTTGCAAGATTCAATCCTGCAAATCCACCTCCAATTATTACAATTTTCATTTAATTTTAATTTTAGGGTATGTGTTACTTTTTTTTAATTGTTTTGTCTACGGGTACATTTTTATTTTGAAGAAGGTAATTGGCCAATAGTTTTTCAATTAATTCCTCTTTGGTCAAATGATGAAAAATAGTCTTTACTTTTGTTTTTAATGTGGTATCCACTTCGTGATTGGGCTTGGTTTTAAAAATTTGTTTGGCCCACAATAGCGTGTTGTTTTCTTCAATACTGACAGCTGTTGGCTTTTTGAATTCAGAAAATTGAATTCCCAATTCTCTTTCAAAATCCGCAATTTCAGCTACTTCCTCTGGTTGTAAAACCGTCAAGGAAAGTCCCTTTGCCCCTGCTCTTGCGGTTCTTCCGCTACGATGCACATAGGCTTCATAGGTATCCGGTAAATGGTAATTTATCACATACGAAATTTCTTTGACATCGATTCCTCTGGCAGCCAAATCGGTTGCAACCAGTATATTGATGTATCCCTCACGAAATTGTTCCATGATTCTGTCCCGGATTCCCTGAGACAAACTCCCGTGTAAGGCACCCGAAGAAAATTTGTTTATGGCCAAATTTTTAGCCAATTTATTAACGGCGGCTTTGGTTTTACAAAAGATAATACCTCTTTCCCCTTCTTTCGAATTCAGGAAATGCATCAAAACATCCAGTTTCTCTATGGGATCCACAACAATATATTCGTGGTCAATACCTTGGTTTCCTACCGTTTCCATATTGGCACTCACCTGAACCACGTTTTTATGTAAATAGTTCTGAACCAATTGTTTTATAGCTCCCGGCATGGTTGCCGAAAATAGAAAAGTGGCGTGTTTTTTAGGTAACTCGGCTACGATTTCGTCTAAACTTTCTTTTAATATGGTCACCATCTCATCGGCTTCATCCAATACTAAAAATTTAGTTTCTTTTAGATTTATCGCCTTACGCTGAATTAAATCGATTAGACGTCCCGGAGTTGCCACTACGATATGTGTAGGTGACGAAAGGCGTTCTATTTGAGGCTTTATCGGAATTCCACCGCAGGTTGCCGCAATAGAAACTTCAGGTAAAAATTTAGCAAATTTTTCTAAATTACTAAAAATCTGATGTCCCAATTCTCGTGTTGGTGCCAGGATTACCGCTTGAATTACCGGTGAATTCGGGTCTGTCAATTGTAAAATTGGCAGACCAAAAGCCGCCGTTTTTCCAGTACCCGTTTTGGCCAATCCCACTAAATCAGTGGTGTTGGATAACAGCAACGGAATTGTTTTTTGTTGAATGGCTGTAGGCTCAACTATATTCAATTCGGTAAGTGCTTGCAATAAGACTGCTGAAATTCCTAAATCTGAGAATTGTTTTGGCATTTTTAGTTTTTTATATTTTTATGAAATTCACGAGGAAGTATTAATCTTCATCGGGTTCGTTCATGATTTTTTCCCTGTATTTTTTTCCAATCAGCAAAGTCAATTTGAGTGTATAATCTTCAATCAGCCATTCTCTATAGTTTTTACTACACTGACTCAAACATTTTGCATAACGCTTGATACGGCATTCAATATCCTGTTCCAATTCTTTGGATAATGCTTTGGCTTCTTTTAAATCTTCGGTATTATCCACACACATGGAAGCATGTTGATCTAACGATTTTTCCAATACCACTTTCGAACGTAAATTTTGGGCAATTGCCAATTTATGTTCTTCATCGACATCAAAAGTAACATCGGCTGTTTTACTGAATTTAGCGCGCAATTCCGGCGGCATCGAATACTTAAAATTCATTTCAATTTCAGCATCGTCCCTTAAATTTTCTAAATAAAATTCAGGTGATTTAAAAATATGCTGCCAGTTTACGGGATCACTCCAAAGTCCGAATCGTGCGGCATTATTTCCTAAATCAATAACTGTAAATTCATCTTTATTCGGTAATCTTCTGGAACCACGACCAATCATTTGATAATATAAAGTCAATGATTTTGTGGCTCGGTTTAAAATGATAGTTTCTACCGTAGGTTCATCAAAACCGGTGGTAAGGATACCAACCGAAGTCAAAATGGCATCAGGAGTATGCTTGAACCAATGCAAAATATCTTTTCGCTCTTCGTTGCTGCTGGTATTGTCTAAATGTCTAATAGCGTATCCTGCTTCCCTAAAGGTTTCATATACATATAATGATGTGTTGATACCATTATTAAAAATCAGGGTTTTTCTACCCATAGATTTCTCGGTATAGGCATGCAATAATTTCTCCTGCATGGCCATATTGGTATATAAATCATCGGATGATTTTACGGTATAATCACCATTAATTCCGACTTTCAAAGAAGTCAAACCAACGTCATAACTATAGGTAGTTGCTCTGGCCAGAAAACCATTTCCTATCAAAGAGCTTATGGTATCCCCCACGATTAACTCGTCATAGCTCTCGTGCATTGGCAATTTAATATTCGAACTCAATGGTGTTGCGGTAACTCCAAGGATGAAGGCATTTTTGAAGGAACTCAATAATTTTCTAAACGAATTATAATGCGCCTCATCGATAATCACCAATCCGATGTGGTCCAAATGCAATTTTTCATCATTGATTCTGTTTTTCAAAGTTTCCACCATGGCCACAAAACAAGAATAATCATTTTGGTCCGGAAGTTCCTTTACCTTGCTGTTGATGATTTTATTTTTTACACCAAAACCTTTCAGCATTTTCGAAGTTTGCTTACACAATTCAATTCGGTGTGTCAATACAACGACTTTTTTGTCGTGTTTTTTCAAATACCTGCGAACGATTTCAGAAAAAATAACAGTTTTCCCTCCTCCTGTAGGCAATTGATACAATAAGTGATGGGTTTGGGGAGCACAGTCTATACGCTCAAAAATGGCGTCTATATCTCCCTGTTGATAGGCATAAAGTTCTTTTTTTTCCTCTTTCTCTATTTCAATTGTATTTTCGAACATTACTTTTGTTGGATTTTTGCAAAAATACGTCTAAAAAACAGTTAATCTGTTATATTTAAATTAAAAAATCAGCTTTAATTAAATAAAATTGAATACAGGGTGTAAGTCAAAACTAAAATTGTGTGATATTTCGGTTAAACTCAGCTTCATTCTTCCATTTTTGCGTTATGGTTTCCTGATGAATGGCCAATATTCTTGCTTTAAATTCATTCAAAACACCATTGCTGATGATGAAAACCACCGCCTGATCGAATGATTTGAGCATACTTTTGAAAAATAATTCCTGCTTGATGGGGTGTTCGGCAGCGAATGTTTGCGCAATTTCAATATTATACAGCATAACATCGGCAATGATAAAAGGGTCAACTCCCAATAGAATAAAATGCTTGATGCATTTTTGGGCTACAGAACGACGCATTTTGGGTTTCTTCCCTCTTCCACTGGTTTTGATGGGAAAATATTCATTGGAAATCTTGAGTTTACTTTCTTTCAAAAGATTTTCTTCCTTTGGATTAAAAACAAAATCATAATAGGTTTTCACGGCACTAAATTTCTCATACAACTCAATAATCTGGTCTTCGAGTTGATCTTTAGTCAGTTCGTTCAAGTATTTTTTCAAATCCCGTTTGCTCATAATGGACTATTTTTTAACATACAAAAGTAAATTACTTTGACATGGAATGCATTAAAAACGAATGGGAATCCTTAATTTTGCCGAATATTATTAAAATTCATTCCAATGCTCAAAATTTTTAAGATTACCGCCCTCCTTGAAGGAATTTCCTATTTGGTTTTATTTTCTAATATGCTTTTTATAAAACCAAACTATTTTGAATTGTATCATACCCTTTTATACCCAATCGGGATGAGTCATGGAATCCTTTTCATAGGATACATTCTGTTGGCTTTATTACTTAAAAAACCACAAAACTGGAATTTTAAAATATTTTCTATTATCCTATTGGCTTCATTGGTCCCGTTTGGCACTTTTTATGTAGACAAGAAATATTTAAATGAAAACGTACTGATTTAAACTTTGTGTTTATACCGATAAAAAAAGATAGCCAAAAAGCTATCTTTTTTTTATTTAACCAATTTTGTAAAATATTAAAGCTACCATAATTAATTTTCCAAGCGGTCTTTCACGTATTCTATTTCTGTTTTCCCGTGGGGTTTGGGTTTACCATCGGCATCTAAGTTAACCATGGTCGTGTTGTCTATGGTAATGATTGTTTCCCGGGTCATCATATTTCGCACTTCGCATTTTAGCGACAATGAAGTCGTTCCAAATTTTACCACATCAATTCCAATTTCAATAATATCGCCTTGTTTGGCTGAACTTTTGAAATTAATTTCCGACATGTATTTGGTGACTATTTTGGGGTTTTCCAATTGAACAATGGTGTACAAAGCTAATTCTTCATCAATCCAAGCCAATAATTTACCGCCAAACAACGTACCATTGGGGTTTAAATCTTCGGGTTTTACCCATTTTCGAGTATGAAATCGCATAATTTAAATTTAATATTGCTAAAATAACACTTCCCAAAGTATTTTTATTTAATTTTAAGTAAAATAAAACCCAAAAATTATGAGCCAGAGAGATGCATTTTTAAGAGAATTCAGAGGGGAATCGATAGGCACAATAAGCGCACAATCTTCCTCGGATGAAATATTTCAAAATGAAGTTTTACGCCCCATTCTAAAACTACAGAATGATTTATTTATTGTTTCGTTCATCAATTATGTCGAAAAAAATAAAAAGGATTTTTACGATTTTACGGTTGATAAAAAATTAGCTACCATAGAAAATGTAATTCAAAAGGACATCAAATTCCGGAATGCTTTAAAAGGAATGATTATCGCCTTATTTACTCTTGATGAATTTGCGACGTATATTAAAAACTCTTCCAATTTAAATAAAAGAATGATGGGTATGCTGATTGAAAGATTAAAGAGTCAGGTTCAATTATTTGAAAAAAATAGCGTGGAATAATCCAATCGCAAAGAATCAACTGGTATTTATGACATAAAATGACAATTTCTTAACCATTTCATAATTCTTATTTTTTTTACTCTAAAAAAAATGATTTTATTATAAAACTACCCTCTTTTGTATGACTATTTTTATTATTATTGTTTAAAACAAAATAATGGAAGTAGAATATAGTATACTGTATTCACGGGTTTTAAACGAAGCTTTCTAAGTATATCTATTTTTAAGCACTCGGAATAATTAGAGGAAGAGTGGTTTTCTATTCTTATCAAGAATTAAAGTATAATAAATTCAGGACAAACAGGATGAAAAAAATTGGGATTTTATTTGGAATGGAAGACTCCTTCCCCCAGGCATTTATTGACCGGGTCAATTCAAAAAACGAGAAAGGAATTCTGGCCGAAGCCGTTTCTATTGATAAAGTGGTTCAAAATAAAGGTGGGGAATATGCTGTGATTATAGATCGCATATCACACGATGTGCCTTTTTATCGGGCGTATTTAAAAAATGCGGCTTTAACGGGAACCAATGTCATCAACAATCCGTTTTGGTGGAGTGCAGACGACAAATTTTTCAATAATGCCCTGGCCGACACTTTAGGTGTTCCGTTACCCAATACGGTGTTATTGCCTTCGGCGGTACGTCCCAGTGAAACTTTGGAGAAATCCTTTCGAAATCTCAAATACCCCATGGATTGGCAGGCTATTTTTGATTATGTACAATTTCCGGCTTACATGAAACCCTATGCCGGTGGCGGTTGGAAAAACGTCTATCGCCTGGAAAATAAAGATGAATTTTGGGAGAAACATCAAGAAACCGGACAACTGGTTATGATGCTTCAGGAAGAAATTGTCTTTACGGAATATTTCAGGGTGTATTGCCTGGGATGCAAAGCGGTTCGCATCATGCCCTACGAACCCAGAAATCCACATCACCTGCGGTATGTTATGGATGGCCCGCCGACCAATAAAAAACTGTTGGCTACCATCAAAGACTATACGTTACGCCTTTGCAAAGGATTAGGGTATGATTTTAATACGGTAGAATTTGCGGTCAGGGACGGAATCCCGTATGCCATTGATTTTGGCAATCCCGCTCCCGATGCGGAGCTGACATCCGTTGGTGCTGAAAATTTTGAATGGGTTGTCGAAGAAGCTTCAAAAATGGCTATTGTCGCGGCCAAAAAACAAAAACCGGGAAAAATCAACCTCACTTGGGGAAGCTTTATGAAAGATGCCGTCACTCTAAAATAACGGACTAAACAAAGTCTAAATTTTTATTTCGAATAGAAATTCAGCCTAATTATTTGCATGCAAAATAATTTCCAACAGAAAAATGAACTTGGAAAGGGGGAAAATATTTTAAAAAAAGAATACCGATGAAAAAATTACCAGCTTTCACGCTAGGTGTTGAAGAGGAATACCAAATTATAGATCCGGTCACAAGAGATCTACGCTCCCATCTGTCTAAAATTGTTGATGGAGCCAAAATAATCCTGAATGAGCAGGTTAAGGCTGAGTTACACCAATCTGTAGTTGAAGTGGGAACCAATATTTGCAACAATGTTATAGAAGCCGAAAGGGAGATTAAATTTCTGCGCACAAAAATTGTAGAATTGGCTGACAAACAAGGCTTAATCGTTGGTGGAGCCGGAACCCACCCTTTTTCCAAATGGCAGGACCAACCCATAACCGATGATCCCAGATATCATAATATTATCAATGAATTACAGGATGCGGCCCGTTCTAATTTGATATTCGGGATGCACTGTCATGTGGGAATTGAAAATCGTGAAATTGGTTTGCAATTGATGAATCAGGCATGTTATTTCCTGCCTCATATCTTTGCACTTTCTACCAATTCCCCATTCTGGGAAGGAAGACAAACCGGATACAAGTCCTACAGAACAAAAGTTTTTGATAAATTCCCAAGAACCGGATTACCGGAATATTTTGATTCGCTATCTGCTTATGATTGTTTTTTGGATACCTTGGTAAAAACCAATTGTATTGATAATCCAAAGAAAATTTGGTGGGATTTGCGCTTGCATCCGTTTTATGACACGATTGAATTTCGAATTTGTGATATGAGTCTAACGGCTGAAGAAACCATGTGTATTGTTTCTGTTATTCAGGCAGTTGTCGCAAAATTATACAAGATCAATTTGAACAACATGAGTTACAATATTTATCGTTTGGCATTAATCAAAGAAAATAAATTTAGAGCCGCCCGCTACGGAATTGAAGGCTGTATGATTGATTTCGGACTTCAAAAAGAGGTAGAAACCAGAAGCTTAATTCTGGAATTACTCGAATTTATTGATGATGTGGTAGACGAATTGGGAAGCCGGGAGCAAATTAATTATGTCCACGAAATTTTGAAAAACGGTACCGGAGCTGCCAAACAACTGGCCGTTTTTGAAGAAACAAAAGACCTGACCAAAGTGGTCGATTTTATCACAGGAGAATTTACCAAAGGGTTATAAAATTATAGGTTATATTTGTAATATACTTTTATACTCCCCCCAAATGAACAAGAAAGCTATAGAAATCGCCATATTAGACATGTACAATGGAGAACCGAATCAAGGAATGCGTTGCATTATTGATGTGGTTAGCCGGTTTAATCCATTTATGAATTTCAAAGTATTTGATGTCAGAGGAAAAGGGGAATTGCCCCCTATTGCTAAATACGATATCTACATTTCTACCGGTGGCCCGGGAAATCCATTGGAAGGTGACGGAAATTGGGATGTTAAATACTACGCATTTATTGATGCATTGACTAAATGGAACAATGAAAATGCAGTCAAAAAACATGTTTTATTCATTTGTCATTCTTTTCAAATGGCCTGTAAACACTTTGGTCTGGCCGAAATCACCAAAAGAAACGACACTTCATTTGGTGTGATGACCATTCATAAAACCAAAACCGGACTTGTGGATCCTCTTTTTGAAGGATTAAGTGACCCGTTTTATGCCATTGATTCCAGGGATTATCAGGTGGTACAGCCCAAATTGAATGTTTTTTCGAAAAAGGGAGCCAAAATTCTTTCTCTGGAAAAAATCAGGGATCATGTTCAATACGAACGCGCTATCATGGCAGTACGATTTACCGATTATTTTGTGGGAACCCAATTTCATCCCGAAGCAGATCCCATCAGTTTTATTTCACATTTAAGAGATAAGGAAGCCAAAGACAAAATCAGGAAAATGAAAGGCAAACGTAAGTTCAGAAACATGCTCGAAGATTTATTGGACGATGATAAGATATACCGAACCAACGAAGTCCTGATTCCGAATTTCCTGCGTATGGCTATCAATGATTTGATGACAACCAAAAGAATACATTCTAATTAATACTTTATTTTAAGATGGTATCAAAATACAGAACCTTATTTAATGCCCAGTTTTCTGAAAAGAAATACAACGATTTAAAAAATGATATCGCTTCCGATTTTGATTATCAACCCACTTTTAGAATAGCCGAAACCCCTTTTTTTATTTCGAATGAATTAAAATCACAATTGATTGAAGGCTGTAATGATGTTATAGCTTTTATTAAGAATAAAGATTTTAGGAGTCTTACAAATAAATCATTAGAATTAAATACTGCCGTTCCGAACGAAGACCAACACACCAGTTTTATCGCTGTTGATTTTGGAGTCTGTGAAGAAAACGGTGAAATCATTCCAAAGCTGATTGAAGTACAGGGATTTCCTTCCTTGTTTAATTTTCAGATTAATCTTTATGAAAAATTCATAGCGCATTACCCTTTTTTAAAGGAATTAACTCCTTTGGTAAATCCGATAGATACGGGAGAATACAACGCCTTACTAGAAGAGGTAATTTGCAACTATCACCCTAAGGAAAATGTAATCCTTCTTGAAATTGAACCCGAAAAACAAAATACGAAAATTGATTTTTATTATTGTAGACGGGATATTGGCATTCCGATAGTCTGCGTTACCGAATTAATTAAAAAAGAAAAACAGCTGTTCTATATAAACGAAAAAGGAGAAGAAATTCTTGTAAAACGCATCTATAACCGTGTGATTTTTGACGAATTGAATTTACGAACCGATTTAAAATTGAACTTCAGTTTTTCAGATAATTTAGAGGTTGAATGGGCAGGACACCCCAACTGGTTCTTTAGAATCAGTAAATATATTTTACCGTTTTTAAAAGGGAAATATTTCATTGAGACCCAACGTCTAAGCGAATTGACTGAAATTCCCGAAGATCTGGAAAACTATGTACTGAAACCATTATTTTCTTTCTCCGGTAGCGGCGTTGTTTTTAATGTGACCAAAGGAGATATCGAGGCCGTTGAAAACAAAGAACTTTATATTTTACAAAAGAAAGTAAATTATATTCCGATACTTCAATCTCCGGAAGGTAAAGTAAAAGTTGAAATCCGAATGCTGTATGTATGGAAAAAAGACAATGAGAACCCTACCCTGCTTTGCAATCTTACCCGACTGAGCCGCGGAGAAATGATTGGCGTCAAATACAATAAGGACAAAGACTGGGTGGGCGGAACAGTTGGTTTGTTTGAAAAATAAATTACCTTAAATTGGATTGAAGTTTCCTAACTCATAAAGGCATTCTCTGTTTATTTTTATTTCAAATATAAAATGGGATTCTAAATCAAAGTAAAATGATTTAGCGCACCCATTCTTAATGTCGTTTTAACGCATTGAAAGCCTCTAAAATCAATCCGTAAATATTTTTGTAGTTAAATAACTATAAAAATACGCCGTAAACCACTTGAAATTTACTTTTAATGCCCTTATTGTTGCTTTGAAAACTTAATTTCTTTTAGTTTTAATTAATCACAGACAGGTTTTTATGATTTTTTAGATGCAATTACCTTAATAATTTGCAAATTATTTAATTTTGATAATAATTTAACATTAAAAAAATGAATCTATCTTTTTTTTATTTATTATTGTATCGATATAATAAATAGATAATATTCAATAATAATTAATACTATTAATAATATAGCAAATGGATAGACGGGAAGCACTAAAAAAAGTTGCATTTTTAATGGGAGGAGCAATATCAGCTACTACAATGGGGGTTTTATTTGAAAGTTTTACTGTCCCGGAAAAGGAAAAAAACTTTGTTTCCTTCACTGCCACAGATGAAGAAATTTTGGCTGAATTTGCCGACATCATTATTCCAACCACAAAATCTTCTCCTGGAGCCAAAGCTGCAGGTTTAGGCGCATTTATTCCTATGATGATAACAGATTGTTATCCTGCGCATATGCAACAGATTTTTGCTTCAGGAATGAAGAATATGCAAGAAAAATGCTTAAAAGATTTCAATAAGGATTTCATGGCAATGACAATAGAAGAGCGTCAGAAATTAATGGGAGCTTTAAAAGACGAAGCAATCGCCACAGATAAAGCACCATCTTTCTTTTTAATTGCACGGGATTTAACAATTTTAGGGTATTTCTCTTCCGAAATAGGTTGTACTCAAGCCCGTGAATACCTTCCTATTCCGGGAAGATATGATGGAAGTGCTGAATATACCCCAGGGCAAAAAGCTTGGGCGACCAACTAATAATTATTCTAAAAATCTATTGGCTTAAAAAAATCTAATATCTAAAATAAAAAATACTACACGTGAATATAAATACCAATTTAAAAGAGAAAAATACCTATGATGCTATTGTTGTAGGGTCAGGAATTAGTGGTGGTTGGGCAGCAAAAGAACTTACTGAAAAAGGTTTAAAAGTTTTGATGCTGGAACGCGGTATGAACATCGAGCATGTTACGGATTATGAATCGGCAATGAAGGATCCATGGGAATTTAAACATGCCGGCAAACTTACTGAAGAGCAAAAAAGAACACATCCGGTCCAAAGTAGAGATTATCCATACAGCGAAGCCAATGAAAAATGGTGGGTAAATGATTTAGAATGTCCTTATACCGAAGACAAACGTTTTGACTGGTACAGAGGATTTCACGTTGGAGGAAAATCTTTAATGTGGGGACGTCAAAGTTACCGTTTCAGCGACCACAATTTTGAAGATAATGCTAAAGACGGTCATGGCAATGACTGGCCTATACGTTATAAAGATATAGCTCCATGGTATGATTATGCAGAGAAATTTGCAGGAATTAGCGGTCAGGCAGAAAACTGGCCTTTATTGCCGGATGGTATTTTTTTACCACCGATGGATTTGAACTGTGTAGAAAAATCTGTTAAAGAAAGAATAGAAAAACATTATAACAAAACAAGAATTATGACTATTGGTCGTGCCGCAAATTTAACGGTTCCCCACAATGGTCGTGGTAATTGTCAATATAGAAATTTATGCAGTCGAGGTTGTCCTTTTGGGGCTTACTTCAGTACGCAGTCCGCCACGCTTCCTGCCGCTATGGCAACTAAAAGATTAACTGTAAGACCCTATTCTATTGTAAACCATATCATTTACGATAAAGATACTAAAAAAGCAAAAGGGGTTATGGTTATTGACGCAGAAACCAATGAAACAATGGAGTTTTATGCTAAAATCGTTTTTGTAAATGGTTCTACTTTAGGCTCTACTTTCATTTTATTGAATTCAACTTCAGAAGCACATCCAAATGGGCTTGGCAACGCCAGTGGACAATTAGGGCACAATTTAATGGATCACCATTTTCGTTGTGGTGCTGAAGGAAGTGCAGAAGGTTTTGAAGATAAATACACTTACGGAAGAAGAGCTAATGGAATCTATATTCCAAGATACCAAAACGTAGGCAACGACAAAAGAGATTACTTGAGAGGTTTTGGATATCAAGGTGGAGCCAGTAGAGGGTTATGGCATAAAGAAGTTGCTGAGTTGGCTTTTGGTGGTGATTTCAAAGATACCATGTCACTTCCTGCAGATTCCTGGAGTATGGGGTTAGGAGGTTTTGGCGAAATGTTGCCTTACTATGAAAATAAGGTTTATATCGATCATTCCAGAAAAGACAAATGGGGACAACCTGTTTTGGCCATCGATTGCGAATACAAAGAGAATGAAGCAAAAATGCGTGAAGACATGATGAATGATGCTGCCGAAATGCTTGAAGCAGCCGGAATTAAAAATGTTAAAACCTATGATAATGATTGCTATCCTGGTATGGCTATTCACGAAATGGGAACAGCAAGAATGGGTAACGATCCTAAAACATCTGTTTTAAATAAATGGAATCAAATGCATGAAGTCAGTAATGTATTTGTTACTGATGGCTCTTGTATGCCTTCCATCGCTTGTCAAAATCCGTCACTTACTTTTATGGCATTGACGGCCCGTGCTTGTGATTATGCAGTAAAAGAATTAAAGAAAAAAAATATCTAGGTTACTATTATTATGACAAGAAAATTAAGAATGGGTATGGTCGGCGGCGGCAAAGATGCCTTTATAGGTGCAATTCATCGCTTAGCTGCCAATATGGACGGACTAATAGAATTAAGTTGTGGCGCATTGAGTATCAATCCGGAAACTGCCAAGGAATCAGGTAAAACTTTGTTTCTTCCGGAATCAAGAACATATTTGACATATGAAGAAATGATTAAAACTGAAGCAGCATTACCGGCAGATGAAAGAATTGACTTTATTACAATTGTCACTCCGAATTTTGCCCATTTTGCGCCTGCAATGATGGCTTTGGATTATGGCTTTAATGTGGTTATCGAAAAACCAATCACTTTTTCGCTGGAGGAGGCAAAACTGTTAGAACAAAAACTAAAAGAAACAGGATTAATACTTTGTTTGACACATACCTATTCTGGTTATCCAATGGTGAAGCAAGCGAAAGCGATGGTAAGAGAAGGAAAACTGGGAAAAATTAGAAAAGTATGGGTCGAATATCCTCAAGGATGGTTAAGTAAATTATCTGAAAGAGAAGGAAATGCCCAAGCTGCCTGGAGAACAGATCCAAAAAAATCAGGAAAAAGTTCTGTAATGGGTGATATAGGTACACATGCCGCACATTTGGCAGAATACATTACAGGAGCTAAAATCACTGATGTCTGTGCTGAACTAAATACATTGGTTGAAGGACGTATAATGGATGATGATGGCGCAGTACTGTTAAAGTTTGATAATGGCGCTAAAGGTGTTTTGATGGCTTCCCAAGTGGCTGCCGGAGAAGAAAATGCATTGAGAATCAGAATTTACGGTGAAAAAGGCGGAATTGAATGGTTACAACACGATCCGAATACTTTAATTGTGAAATGGCTAGAAGAACCTACACAGATTTTAAGAGCCGGCGGGAATTATGGAGCCCATTTATCTTCATTTGCCACCCATAATTGCCGTACTCCTGGTGGACATCCGGAAGGTTATTTAGAAGCATTTGCTAATATCTATCGCAACTTTGCACTGACATTGGGCTGTAAATTAGATGGTAAACAAGCTACTCCTGAAATGTTGGACTTCCCTTCTGTTGAAGATGGTTTAAGAGGTATGGCATTTATTGATAACGTAGTGGCTTCAGCCCAGTCCGATAAAAAATGGACTCCTTACATTTTATAGTAAATGATAATTCACAAAAGTCTAGACAAAAAATAATATGACAACAATACAAGGACCTGCAGTCTTTTTAGCACAGTTCATCAGCGATGAAGCACCTTTTAATTCTTTAGACGGAATTTGCAGATGGGCAGCAGATTTAGGTTTTAAGGGTATTCAAATGCCAACTTTAGATACGCGTTTTATCGATTTGCAAAAAGCAGCGGAAAGCAAAACCTATGTAGAAGAATTAAAAGGTACAATTGCTTCTTATGGATTAGAAATTACAGAACTGTCGACTCATTTACAAGGTCAGTTAGTGGCGGTCCATCCCGCTTATGATGATTTTTTTGATGGTTTTGCACCTGCAAATCTTCGAGGAAATCCTAAAGCAAGACAAGAATGGGCTGTACAGCAATTAAAATATGCAGCAAAGGCCTCTCATAATTTAGGGTTAAATGCACACGCCACTTTCAGTGGGTCTTTGCTTTGGCAGTATTTTCATCCTTGGCCACAGCGTCCACCGGGGTTAATAGAAGAAGGTTTCGCTGAGTTAGCCAAACGTTGGATGCCAATTTTGAATGAGTTTGATCAATATGGCGTAGATGTATGTTATGAAATTCACCCGGGTGAAGATTTATTTGATGGCGAAACGTATGAGATGTTTTTGAAAGCAGTCAATAATCATTCCAGAGCCTGTCTTTTATATGATCCATCCCATTTTGTTTTACAACAGTTGGATTACATTCAATACGTTGATTTTTACCATGAACGTATCAAAGCTTTTCATGTGAAAGACGCAGAGTTTAACCCAACCGGAAAACAAGGGACTTTTGGAGGTTATCAAAGTTGGGCCAATCGTGCCGGGCGGTATCGTTCACCGGGCGACGGCCAAATTGATTTTAAAACAATCTTCAGTAAACTGGCACAATATGATTATAAAGGTTGGGCGGTTATGGAGTGGGAATGCTGTATCAAAAATCAAGAAGACGGTGCCCGAGAAGGTGCCGAATTTATTAAAAATCATATCATCAAAGTTACTGAAAAAGCATTTGACGATTTTGCTGCCGTTGAAACGAATGTAGCATTAAACAGAAAAAATTTAGGAATATAAAATAACAACAAAAATGAAACTTACTTATTTATTATTAGGCGTTGCTGTAATTACTTTAACTTCTTTTTCTAAAGAGAATTTAAAAGAGAACTACACAAAAAAAACGAATGCAGTTGAACAAATATCTGATGGAGAAAAATTAATCTCAAAAATGGATTGTGTCGGATGTCATAAATTAGACAAAAAGTTAATTGGACCTACCTATTTAGACATTGCGAAAAAATACCAATTGAATGATAAAAACATCAATTATCTTTCGGATAAAATAATTAAAGGGGGTTCAGGTGTTTGGGGAAGCGTTCCAATGGCTGCACATTCTACTTTGAAAAAAGATGACGCCAAAAAAATGGCTAAATATATCCTGTCTTTAAAAAAATAAAAAAGGCTTAGTAATGCTACTTCACAAAAAAGTAGATTACTATGCTTTCTAAACTATAGCCCTGTTTTTATTTTAATTTGCTAACCACATAATCATAAATGAAAAAAGAAGAAGAAAATAAAATCACAAATAACCGTCGTGATTTCATAAAAACAGGTGTTTTAGCAGCTGCGGCATTCATGATTGTTCCGCGTCATGTTTTAGGAAGAGGATTTGTTGCTCCAAGTGATCGTTTATTAATAGCCGGTATTGGTGTTGGAGGAAAGGGAAAATCTGACATTGCCATGTTTGATAAGAGCGGAAAAGCAAATATTGCTTTTTTATGCGATGTAGATTCCAGAAGAGCTGCGGCAAGCATAAATGCTTTTCCTAAAGCCAAATATTACAAAGATTGGCGTGAAATGTTTGATAAGGAGCATAAAAATTTTGATGCGGTTTCGGTGTCAACACCAGACCATAATCATGCCATTCAAGCATTGGCAGCCATGCAATTAGGAAAACATGTCTATGTTCAAAAACCAATGGCGCATGATATTTATGAAGCGCGAATTTTAACCCAAGCTGCCAAAAAATATAAGGTGGTAACCCAGATGGGAAATCAAGGTGCCTCTAATGATGGGACAAGAATAATGAAAGAATGGTATGAAGCCGATTTAATTGGTGATGTCCATACGATTCATGCCTGGACTGACCGTCCGGTATGGCCACAAGGAATTCCTTGGTCTGCCAATAAAGCAGAAATTCCCAAAGAATTAGATTGGGATTTATGGCTGGGAACCGCTCCCCGAAAAGATTATGTAGATAAGTTAGTTCCATTTAACTGGCGAGGATGGTGGGATTACGGTACTGGTGCTTTGGGAGACATGGGATGTCATTTGCTGGAGGCCCCTTTTAGTGTATTGAACTTAAAATACGCCAAAGATGTACAATGCAGTGTTGGATCTGTTTATATTGATGAGTTCAAGAGAGGTTATTTCCCAGAAAGTTGTCCGCCGTCAAGTCATGTCACTTTGACTTTTCCTAAAACGGAAAAAACAACTGGTGACGTAACCGTGCATTGGATGGATGGAGGTATTCAACCGGAAAGACCTGCTGAGTTGGGAGCAAATGAAATTTTTGGAGATGGCGGTAACGGAACATTATTTATAGGTACAAAAGGAAAAATGATGTGTGATACTTATGGATTAAATCCACGTTTACTTCCCCTTGGTAAGAATGAAAATCTTAATGTTGCCCAAAAATATCACAGAGTAAAAGGCGGTTCAGATGGTCATTATAAACAATGGGTTGAAGCTTCCATCGCAGGTTATGGCAAGCAAGAACTAAGTTCCCCTTTTGAGATTGCAGGACCTTTAACGGAAGCATTATTAATGGCAAATTTAGCTATTAGAGGATATGATGTTTTGAGGGAAGAGCTTGGTGAAGAAGTTTATCCAGGGAGATCTGCAAAATTATTGTGGGATAATGATGCTATGAGAATTACTAATTTTGATGAAGTTAACCAATTCGTCAAACGTGAATATCGAAAAGGTTGGAAAGCTTTAACTTTATAAACCTTAAAAATTTTATTTAAAATCTAAAAAACAAAAAATGATTAAAAATATTTGTATTTCATTATTTCTAATGGCATCAATTCAAATGACTAACGCACAAACATTGCCTAAGGGATTCAAATCAATATTTGACGGACAGACAACGACAGGATGGCATAGTTACGGAAAAACGACTGCCGGATCTGCTTGGAAAGTAGAAGACGGGGTGTTGCATTTTGATCCGGTTTCCGCGAAGAACGGGCAAGGAGGAGATCTTGTTACGGATGTAGAATACGCTAATTTCCATTTAAAATTAGAATGGAAAGTGGCCGAAAAATCAAACAGTGGAATTATTTTCTATGTGAATGAGGATTTGACAAAATTCAAAAACACATATGAAACCGGTTTAGAAATGCAAGTATTAGACAATGACGGTCACCCTGACGGGAAAATTGAAAAACACAGATCAGGTGATTTATATGATTTAATCAAAAGTACTTCTGAGCCAGTTAAACCGGTGGGAGAATGGAATTCTGTAGACATTGTATGTAAATTTGGAAAACTGACAATGTTGCTTAACGGGGTAAAAGTAGTTGAAACTACGCTTTGGGATGATAATTTTAAGGGGCTTGTTGCAGGAAGTAAATTTGCCTCTTGGCCAGGTTTTGCAGCATTCAACAAAGGTAAAATTGCCTTACAAGACCACGGAGATAATGTGTGGTACCGAAACATTATGATTAAAGAATGGAATTCATTGAAAGTAACTACCGGATGCGAAAACGGGATGTAATAAATAAATGACCACATAAATAAAAATAACCAACAATAAAAACAAAACCAAAAAACGAATGAATACAACTATCCGAATTAAATTATCCCTAATGATGTTTCTGGAATTTTTTATCTGGGGAGCATGGTTTGTAACCCTAGGCACTTTTCTGGGAAATAATCTAAATGCTTCTGGTTCAGAGACAGCTTCAGTTTTTTCAACCCAATCCTGGGGGGCCATTATAGCTCCTTTCATCATTGGATTAATAGCAGACCGCTATTTTAATGCTGAGAAAATTTTAGGGGTTCTTCATCTTATTGGGGCATTTTTGATGTATCAGATGTACCAGTCAGAGCAAGTTGGAATGTTTTATACCTACGTTTTAAGTTATATGGTTTTATATATGCCAACATTAGCGTTAGTAAATTCGGTTTCATTCAACCAGATGAAAGATCCGGAGAAAGAGTTTGCAAACATTAGAGTTTGGGGAACCATTGGCTGGATTTTAGCCGGATTATCCATTAGTTTTGTTTTTCATTGGGATGCTGCAGAAGCTGTATCACAAGGAATGCTTAAAAATACATTTCTATTAGCAGGAATTGCTGCTTTTATTTTAGGTATATTTAGTTTTATGTTGCCTAAACCCCCCCCTAAAGTAGCTGCTACAGAAAAAATTAAAATAGGTGATATTATTGGTCTTGATGCCTTAAAACTGTTGAAAGATAAAAACTTTGCTGTATTTTTTATCTCATCAATTTTGATTTGTATCCCTCTGGCCTTCTATTATCAAAATGCACATCCGTTTTTAACAGAAGCTGGAGTTGAAAATCCTACCGGAAAAATGGCAATTGGTCAAATTTCTGAAGCATTATTTTTATTGTTAATTCCGGTATTTTTCAGTCGATTTGGTTTTAAGAAAACTATTTTGGTGGGTATGTTAGCATGGGCTATCCGTTATGTTTTGTTTGCCTATGGTAATGGAAATGACTTAAGCTTTATGCTTATTATCGGTATTGCTTTACACGGTATTTGCTACGATTTCTTTTTTGTTTCAGGACAGATATATACAAACTCAAAAGCAGGAGAAAAATATAAAAGTGCTGCCCAAGGATTAATAACATTAGCAACTTACGGTGTAGGTATGTTAATTGGTTTTGCAGTTGCCGGTTGGATAACGGACAATTACAAAAATTTAGAAGGTGGAATAAATTGGCAAATGGTTTGGATTATCCCAGCAGGTATTGCTCTTGCCGTATTTTTACTTTTTGCACTTTTATTCAATGATAAAAATAAAGCTTCTGAAGAAGCTCCCGTAATTTAAAAAAAATAAAGAAATGAGTACTAATTTAAATAGAAGATCTGCAATAAAAGGAATTCTTGCAGGAACAGCTGTCTTAGGCATTCCATCTGGATTTTCTGCTTTGGCGATGCCGGAAAATGAAATAAAAAACCAAATAGATATGTTAAAAGGAAATATAAATCACTCTGTTGCCAGATGGTGTTTTAATGATCTTGATGTAGAAACACTTTGTATTGAAGCTAAGAAAATTGGCATTACCGGTATTGATTTAGTTGGACCTAAGGACTGGCCGATATTGAAAAAATATGGATTGGTATCCACTATGTGTAATGGGGCTGAAATTAATTTGGTTGATGGTTTTAATGATATACAATTTCATGAAATACTCATAAAAAATTATATGGAAATGATACCGCTTGTTGCAAATGCGGGTTATAAAAATTTGATTTGTTTTAGCGGAAACAGAAGAGGGAAAACGGATGAAGAGGGCTTGAATAATTGTGCCACTGGGTTAAAAAAGCTAATTCCATTGGCAGAAAAACATAATATAACATTGGTTATGGAGCTGTTAAACAGTAAGATTAATCATAAAGATTACCAATGTGATAAAACTAACTGGGGAGTGGAATTAGCAAAGCGTCTGAATTCTGAAAACTTTAAGCTTCTTTACGATATTTACCACATGCAAATTGATGAAGGTGACGTAATTAGAACCATACAAGAAAACCATCAATATATTGCACATTATCATACGGCAGGAGTTCCGGGAAGGCACGAAATAGACGAAACACAAGAGCTTAATTATGTTGCAATAATGAAAGCAATAGCATCAACAGGTTATAAGGGATTTGTGGGACAGGAATTTATACCTTTAAATCCGGATAAACTGACTTCTCTGAGACAGGCCATTGCAATTTGTGATATTTAACTAATCAAAAAGAAAAAAAACATACTCATGATAAAAAGAAGAGAATTTTTAATTAATGCTGGTTTAGCATTAGGCGCATTAGCCATTGCTCCTACGTTTGCTTTTGATTCAAAGAAAAAAGCCATCGGAATTCAATTATGGACCCTGCGTGATAGTCTGCCTAAAGATATCAAAGGAGTTTTGGCCCAAGTTGGAAAAGCCGGATTTACAGAGGTGGAAACTTTTGGTTTTTCTGCCAAAAATGGTTTTTTTGGAACTTCAGTAAAAGATTTTAAATCCATACTTTCAGATAATGGTTTAAAAGCAACCAGTAATCATTTTGATTTTAATCCGATGTTTAAAGATGGTTCTACGGATTTAGTAAAAGCCTATATCGAAACGGCGAATCAGTTAGGAAGTGAATATGTGACAGTGCCGTACATAATTTCGGAATTACGTGGAACGAGCGGGGATGATTACAAAAAAATAGCCCTTAAAGTAAATCAAGCTGCTGAACTTTGTAAAGCGGCGGGTTTAAAATTAGCGTATCACAATCATGATTTTGAATTCACTAAATTTGGGGCAACAAACGGTTATGAGATTTTATTGAATGAGACGGATAAAAATCTGGTTGATTTTGAATTGGATTTGTATTGGGTAGTTCGTTCCGGAAATGATCCGTTACAATTATTCAAAGATCATCCTGGTAGATTTACGATGTGGCATGTGAAAGATATGGATAAAACAAACCATGATTGGAATGCAGAAATTGGTACAGGAGTGATTGATTTTAAAGCTGTTTTTGCTAAAGCGAAACAATCAGGAATGAAACGTTTCTTTTTGGAACATGAAACAAATTACAAACCGAATCCATTGGAATCTATAAAAACAAGTTTCAATTATATTGAAAAAAATTTAATTTAAATTTGGTTATAAATAGTTAAAAAAAGGGACATTGCCGTATGGCGTATCCCTTTTTTGTATCATCTATTTCTGTAATTTAATTTATTTTATTCGCCAACATTAAAACCGGTCACGTAAAAATTTTTGTCAACTTCCAGTTTTAGATTTTCAATTTTAGCGTCAATACGACTCCATTCTGTTTTAGGATTTAGTAGTTTTTCAGTTCCATTTAAAGTTACTTTCAAAGGCATATCAAATCCGGGAACACAATTTGCCCATTTGTAACTGAGATGTCCATCTTTAAAAAAATATTCTAATGTTGGAATTCGAACATCCCTCAAATATTGATCAAAAAAAGAATTCAAATCCAAACCAACTTGTTGACTCAAATACTCTTCAATTTGCTTTGAAGTAACGGTTTGATGGTAAAAAGTACTGTTCAGACCTCTTAGTATGGTTCTCCATTTTACATCATCATCAACAATTTGACGTAAGGTATGCAGCATGTTTCCTCCTTTTGGATACATATCACTCGAACCTTTGCTGTTTACATAGTAATTCCCAATAATGGGTTTGTCATTTTTAATGTCTTTTCTAGTTCCAATGACATATTCATATCCTGCTTTTTTCCCATAATGATATTCTACAAATAGACTTTCGGCATAGTTCGTAAAACTTTCATGAATCCACATATCTGCAATGTCTTTATAGGTAATATTATTGGCAAACCATTCGTGTCCCGATTCATGAACAATGATAAAATCGAATTTCAATCCCCAACCCGTTCCACTCAAATCATGACCTAAATAACCGTTCTGAAAACCATTCCCGTAAGTAATTGAACTTTGATGTTCCATACCTAAATAAGGAACTTCCACTAATTTATAACTGTCTTCATAAAAAGGATAAGGCCCGAACCAGTGTTCAAAAGCTTTGAGCATTCTCGGCACTTCTTTGAACTGTTTTTTAGCTTTAGCCAAATTATGCTTTAAAACATAATAGTTACAATCTAAATTTCCTTTCTCTCCCTTATAGACCTCAGAAAAGGAAACATAATCACCAATATTGATATTTACGCCATAATTATTGATGGGATTCGAAACATACCAATTGTAGGTTTTGGTTCCGTTTTTAAATGATTTGACACTTTGCAAACGCCCGTTGGAAACATCCATCAATTTTTTAGGTACATTTATACTGATTTGCATACTTTCTGCTTCATCATACATATGGTCTTTATTGGGCCACCAGGCACTGGCGCCTAATCCCTGACAAGAAGAAGCAATAAATGGTTTTCCATTAGGGTCTTTTTTCCAACTAATCCCCCCGTCCCAAGGTGGATTTACGGCAACTCTAGGCTTTCCTCCATAAAACACGGTCAGTTCTTTAATTGTTCCGATACGTTGAGGCGCAACTAATTCTACAAAAAAGACATTCCCTTCTCTGGAGTATTTTAAAAGCACTCCATCCTGAATAATTTTATAAATTTCCATCGGATTTTGTAAATCAATCTGCATCCGATTGTATCCTTGTATAACTTGATATTGTATGGCATTAGATCCTGTAATTGTGCTGTCTGCGGGATTGACTTTAATGTTTAAAAGATACTGTTTTACATCCCACCAAGACCGCTCTTTGGTGATACTTCCCCGTAAAGAATCTTGTCTGGTAAATACCCCATTTGAATTTTTATGCAATTCCTGGGCACTCATTACATTCGATACGAATAAAAAGATAACAAGAAAAAGAAAATTGTTTTTCATGAAGATTGAATCGGCTAATGCATTTTTAATGTAATCTGGAAACCTTTTTTTGTTCAACGACTACCGTAAAGTCAGCCAATAATCGGTCGACATAATCGTCGAGTAAGCTAGCGATTCTTTCGTTTTTATCTGATTTTATCACTATCCCTGCATGATACTCCAAAGGAATTTTATAACAAACTTCGGGATCAGAAAATGAAGACAAATCAGGATATTGGTATTTAGAAAGTGTCAGCACTATTCCGGCGTATCCTTTTTTAACTTTGGGTAATGAATACTTGGTGTTTTTCACCAATGCATCTTCAATTGTTGCCCACTCTGCCCAAAGATTGATATTTGACGCTGCTTCAACCATGTCCGACAAATGGGCACCTCCCACCCTGGAAGACGTTTCCAGGAAATAGATTTGTCCGTCTTCGTCACATTTGATAAATTCAGTATGGGCAGCCCCATGTTTCAATCCAAAGTCTTTTATAATTTGTTCGTTTAATTTTTTAATGGTGATATCATCTTCCGAATCATAGGGAATATTGGCACTTCTAAAAACGCCGCCGCCCTGTGTAATTTCCATTGGAGTAGCTAAATATTTAGACGTTAGACTAAACAAAATCTTCCTGTCTGAAACTAAACTGTCACAATGGTATACATCGCCCGGTTTGAACTGTTCCAATAAATATTTGAAACGGTTATTTCCCATTTCATTGATATGAATCCATAAACTTTCCGAATCGAACACTTTTATAATCCCCACAGATGAAGCCTCGGATCTGGGTTTTAACACCCATGGAGGAGAAACAGTCTGCGCAAATGTATTGATATCATGATCATTGAATAAAGAACAAAATGCAGGAATCGGAATACCACAACTTTTGGCTCTCATTCGCATGGCCAGCTTATCCCTGAAGTAACGCCCTGTGGTTTGTCCCATACCGGCAATACGAAGATTTTCCCTGAGATAGGTAGCTTTCTCCACATCATAATCATCCAAGGCAATTATGGCATCAATAGGATTCGATTTCATTACACCGGCAACACCCAAAACTAAGTGTTCTAAATTCCACTCGGTATCATGGCCCGGCATATAAAAAATCTCATCAATTGCTTCCTTTGGCCATGGCTTGTCTTTCAATTTTTCACTAGTCACCAAATAAACCTTGTTCCCCAATTTTTTTAATTGAATTAAAAAATCAGCTCCCTTAAAATAATTAGAAATACAAACGAAAGTTTTAGAGTTCTCCATAGGATTATAGATTTTCTATGAATTTAGTCAATAAATGAACACCATACGCTGTAGCATGTTTACTTTTGGCATATTCATCTTCTCCAAAAGCCACACCGGCAATATCCAGATGTGCCCAAGCAGCATGCTTTTCGGTAAAAAATTCTAAAAATTTGGCTGCGCTAATAGCACCGGCCACCGGTTTGCCACTGTAATTTTTCACATCGGCAATATCGCTTTCAATATCCGGTTTATAAGCATCCCATAATGGCAAAGGCCATAATCGCTCGCCAATTGTATCCCCTACATCTTGCAGTTTTTTCGAAATAGCCTTGTTATTGGTAAACAAAGCAGCGCATTCATAACCGAAAGTACTCACGCTGCTTCCGGTAAGTGTGGCAATATCCACAATATATTCGGGCTTGAAATTTTTAATCAGATACGATAAACCGTCGGCTAAAATCAGACGGCCTTCAGCATCGGTATCAATGACTTCTATGGTATTCCCGCTGTAACTCTGAATCACATCACTCGGTAAAAAGGATTTACTGTCCACCGAATTTTCTGCACAAGGCACAATTGCTGTGACCTTTATGGGCAATTGCAAATCGGCAATGAGTTGCATTGCACCAAAAACGGCTGCTCCTCCGGCCATATCAGATTTCATATGCACCATTCCCGAAGTTTTGATATTGAGTCCGCCTGTATCAAAAGTTATCCCTTTACCCACAAAGCCCACATGCTTTAATTTGGATTGTTCCGCTTTGGGTTCATATTTCATTATAACAAATTGGGGTTCGTTATCACTTCCTTTACCCACACTCAAAAAAGCATCCAGACCTTCTATTTTACAGGCTTCCTTGCCCAGTATTTCAACTTCAAAACCATATTTAACCCCCTTGTCCTGTGCCCATTTTGCCAAATAATTTGGAGTTACGGTATTGGGTGGCAAATCAACCAAGGTCAAGGTTTCTATTTGTGCCCGTGCAATTTTTATGGATTTATCGATAGTTTCAACATAATCTTTTGAAGCCTGAATTTCTAGTTCAAAATCGCTTTCCAGAAAGGGGTGGTCTTTTTCATCCTTGAAATGACCTAAATCATACGTTCCCATGAGTAAGCCTGAAATAGTTGCTTCTACCTGTTCCTCGGTAAATGGTTCCGGTATGTGTAAGGCGACGTTTTTTGCAAAACTTTCTTTTTCTTTGAAAGCAATTCTGCGAAAACTGTTTTTGAGTGATTTATAATCGATGGCTTTCCCCAGCCCGATAAAAAAATAGGTGTTATTTTTGTTTTCAGCCAAGTAATAGCTATCTTTTTTTCCATAAAAAACTTTGGATGAAATTTCCAATCCATCAAATTTTATCGGAATCAAATTTTTGGCACCGGTTTCAAACACAGGAACTAAAACTGTTCCCGAAAAACCATTCAGATTATCAATTAATTTCGTTTTCATATGTTTAAATTATATTTTTAAGAGGTAACATATGTTATCGCTTTTTTAATCATAGGTGTTTGCTTCACTGAGTTAATATTTTTTATAGGTGTTCAGCGAATTTCATTTGCTTGCGCAAACTTGTTGTTAATGGCGATTTCATTTAATTGTCTTTAGTATTAAAAAAAAGCCACTCCATTGCTATTGGAAATTCATCACTCCAATACGTTTCATTATGCTTTCCGTGCATATTTATGCTCAAATTGACCTTGATTTTGTCTTTCACCATTTCGTTGGTAACCATCTTATCCTTAAAATCTTTCACTTGCTCAATCATCGTTTCACTTTCATCCCCACCGGCATATAAATATATTCTTGTGTCGTTCTGATTTTGTATCTCCGCATTTATTTTAAGTTTCGGATTCACCCAAAGCGAAGGAGAAAAAATCATCAATTTACCAAATACCTCAGGATATCGCAGTCCGCTAAAAATACTGACCAATGCCCCCATAGAACTTCCTCCGATACCTGTAAATTGCCTTTCTTTTTTGGTTCTGAAATTACTGTCTACGAAAGGTTTCAAGGTTTCTTCCACAAAACGGCTGTATTTTTTTCCCTGTCCATTTCCTAAAATAGTTTTTCCTACATTATACTCTTTTATCCGCTCTTCTTCGGCATGTTCTATGGCAATAATGATGATTTTTCCAATTTTATATTCGGACATGACGGCCAACTTTTTATCGATTTCCCAATTGCCAAAAGCGGCATTTTCGTTGAATAAATTTTGTGCATCCTGAAGATACATCACCGGATACCTTTCATCCGTATCATCATAATCATGAGGCAACAAAGCCCAAATTTTTCTTGTTTTGTTCAATTGCGGAATTTCAAATTCATCTGAAATCAACAATACTTGTGGCAAATAGTTAGGTTTATACGGCAACCAGTTTTCCCTCCATCGTTCTACATGTTCCAACTGAATTCCTGAATGTTTTTTGGTCGAACGATTTTCGGTACGATTCCCAAAACTATCAATTTCAACATCACTCCAATCGCCTTTTGTGAATTTATACAATAGCTCGTCAGGATAATTAAAGTCTTCCGAAAAAGTAAAATAATAGGAACCGTCTTCCTGTGGTATCATTTTATATCGATCATCCTGTGTATTCCAATCATTAAAATTTCCAGATATATATATGGGTCTCAAATCATCTTGTCCGGTAGTAAGAATTATAGTTAGACTTTCTTCCGAAAAAATATTTAAATTTTGGTTGTCAGGAACCCACTTTTTTATTTCATCAGAAGAAAAAACTTTTTTGATGTGGGTTTCATTTGTATTCGAAATTGTTATTTGCCCTTTTGTCCCGGAATTGCCTAAACTCATTACTCTTTTTTAAGCTTTAATTTTATATAGTAAATATAATCGATTGAAAGCTAAAAAGAAAGAAAAAAGAAACCCCAACAACAAATGAATTTGCTATTGGGGTTAATCAGGGATTATTCTTAAAATCAAATACTTTATTTCTGGCGTTTTTTTAAAACATTCACTACATCTTCCAATTGATAGCCTTTGGCTTGAAGCAAAATTAAATAGTGAAAAAGCAAATCGGCACTTTCACCTAAAAACAACTCATCGTTGTTGTCTTTGGCTTCAATAACCACTTCAACAGCTTCCTCCCCTACTTTCTGGGCAATTTTGTTCATTCCCAATTTAAACAAAGAGGCCACATAACTTTTCTCCGAATCGGCATTCTCACGACGCGTTTTAATGGTGTCTTCTAAATGGGAAATAAATCCAAAATCGGATTTGTTTTCTGTTTGCCAACAAGTATCTGCACCCGTATGACAGGTTGGTCCCACTGGTTTGGCTTGTATTAACAACGTATCCTCATCACAATCATTTTTAATATCAACCAAATTCAAGAAGTTGCCACTTTCTTCTCCTTTCGTCCAAAGTCTTTGTTTCGAACGGCTATAAAAAGTTACTTTACCCGTTTCAATTGTTTTTTGATAGGCTTCCGCATTCATATACCCTAGCATCAAAACGGTTTTGGTTTCACTGTCTTGAATAATGGCTGGAATTAATCCGTGTGCCAGTCTTGAAAAATTTATTTCCATTAATTTAAAGTTTGAGTTTAGAAGTTAGAAATTTGAAGTAGCAAAGTTGAAGTTAATTTTTTTAAACTTCTTACCTCGCGCCTCTAAATTCTAACTTCTATATTACTATTTCTAAGTTCTTTTTTTAGTGCTTTAATTTCAATTTCCTTGAAATGAAAAACACTTGCTGCCAAGGCTGCATCTGCTTTTCCATCAATAAAAGTGTCTGCAAAATGCTGTATGTTTCCTGCTCCTCCCGAAGCGATAATTGGAATATTGACTAAACTCGACAATTTTGCCAAAGCTTCATTCGCAAAGCCATTTTTAGTTCCGTCATGATCCATTGAGGTAAACAAAATTTCTCCTGCGCCTCTTTGCTCTACTTCTTGTGCCCAGTCAAACAATTTGATTTCGGTTGGCACTTTTCCGCCCACCAAATGTACGATCCATTCTCCGTCAATTTGCTTGGCATCGATTGCTACCACCACACACTGGCTTCCAAATTTCTGCGCCAAATCATTAATCAACTGCGGATTTTTTACCGCCGAGGAATTAATTGAAACCTTGTCTGCTCCGTTTTGCAACAACACTTCCACATCAGCAACAGATGAAATTCCTCCCCCTACCGTAAACGGAATATTGATTGTTGCGGCTACTTTTCGAACCAAATCAACTAAAGTTCTTCTTCTTTCCTCAGTTGCCGAAATATCTAAAAACACCAATTCATCAGCCCCTTCGTCCGAATAAATTTTAGCCAATTCCACCGGATCTCCTGCATCGCGCAAATCTACGAAATTAACGCCTTTTACGGTTCTTCCGTTTTTGATATCGAGGCAAGGGATTATTCTTTTTGTTAACATTATTTAAAGTTAGAGGTTAGAGGTTAGAATTTAGAAGTTCATAACCAAGAAAAATTACTTTAATTTACTTTTGCTGTATTAATTGAAGTTACTATTATTGCAACCAATTCATTCGCTTCTTTACATAATCTTATCATTTCATTTTTCACATCTTCATCTCCCAAATCATATAGTTCCAACAAAATTTCAATAAAAAAATGGCTTTCATCGGCTTCTTCTTCAACTATTTTTAATTTATTGATAAAATCTGCCGTAGATTTCCCTCTTTGTGAGGCTCTATAATTTGCACCAACTGAACTCGAACATCGTATCAATTGATTAACATAAGCATTATATTCTCTTGAATGAGGAAAATTTCTGCATAGCTTTCCACAATCAATAGCGAATTTTTTAGTTCTTGCCTTTAAATCTTGAGCCATATTTTTAAAATTAGAAGTTAGAGGTTAGAGGTTAGAAATACGAAGTTAAAAAAAGATTGAAGTGATAATTTTCTATTCCAACCACTTCTAACCTCTAACTTCGTATTTCTAACCTTGAATTATATAATTCTCTAATTGTTTCAACGAAATTCTTCCTTCATATATCGCTTTTCCAATAATCGTTCCTTCACAACCCAATTCGGCTAATTTAGGCAATTCATCAAAGGTAGAAATTCCACCAGAAGCAATCAATTTAATCTCGACTCCGCTCGATTTGACATTACAATTGTCTAAAATTTTAGCATACAAATCAAAACTAGGTCCTTCCAGCATGCCGTCTTTGGCAATATCGGTACAAATAACGTACTGAATTCCTTTCTTTTGATACTCTTGAATAAAAGGAACTAAATCTTCATTTGAGTCTTCTAACCAACCTGAAACCGCTACTTTCTCGTTATTCGCGTCTGCACCCAAAATAATTTTATCCGAACCGTATTCAGCAATCCATTTTTCGAAAATAGCACGGTTCTTTACGGCAATACTTCCTCCAGTGATTTGATTGGCACCACTTTCGAAAGCAATTTTCAAATCAGAATCCGCTTTTAATCCACCTCCAAAATCAATTTTCAGTTTGGTTTGTGTAGCAATTTGTTCCAAAATTTTATGGTTTACAATTCGGCTTGACTTAGCTCCGTCTAAATCCACCAAGTGTAAATATTCGATTCCGTGTGCCTCAAATTCTTTGGCAACCTCTAGCGGATTTTCGTTGTATATAATTTTGGTATTGTAATCCCCTTTGGATAAGCGAACACATTTTCCGTCGATGATGTCTATAGCTGGTATTATTCTCATTTTTAAAGTTAGAAGTTAGAGATTAGAAGTAAGAAGTTTGAATTACTATTGAAATTGAATTTTGTTATTGACATTGATTGCTATTTATAATTTTAAAAAATTTCCAAGAATTTGTTCTCCCACATCACCACTTTTTTCAGGGTGAAATTGAGTTCCATAGAAATTATTATTTTCTAATGCCGAAGCGTATTCCACTTCATAATTAGTCGTTGCAATAGCCTCATCACAAAGTGGTGCGTAAAAACTGTGTACCAAATACATGTATTCGTTTTCGTCAATTCCTTTAAACAGACCCGATTTCAAATTATAAATTTGGTTCCACCCCATTTGTGGCACTTTTACTTTCGGAGAGAATTTAATCACATCCACGTCAAAAATCCCCAAGCCTTTAGTATTTCCTTCTTCAGATTGATTACACATCAATTGCATGCCCAGACAAATCCCCAAAACAGGTTGTGTCAAAGTCGGAATCAAAGTATCCAATCCACTTTCCTTTAGCATTTTCATGGCATAACTCGCCTCGCCTACACCTGGAAAAATGACTTTATCCGCTGCTTTGATTTCGGCTGGATCATTACTCAAAACTGCATGAAAGCCCAATCTTTCTATGGCAAACATAATGCTTTGAATGTTTCCTGCTCCGTAATTTATGATTACTATTTTCATTACTTTAAGTTAGAAGTCAGAAGTTAGAAGTCAGAAGTTTTAAACTTCCCTTTTCAAACTTCCAGCTTTATTTTACAACATTCCTTTTGTTGAAGGTAAAATCATTTTTTCGGTATCGCGTTTTACGGCAACTTTTATCGCTTTCGCAAAAGCTTTAAAGATTGCCTCGATTTTGTGGTGTTCATTATCACCTTCGGCTTTAATATTGATATTGGCTTTCGCACCATCAGAAAATGATTTAAAGAAGTGGAAAAACATCTCTGTTGGCATTTTACCAACCATTTCACGTTTGAATTCGGTTTCCCAAATCAACCAGTTTCTACCTCCAAAATCAATAGCAACCTGAGCTAAACAATCGTCCATTGGCAAACAAAAACCGTAACGCTCAATTCCTAATTTATTTCCTAATGCCTTTGCGAAAACTTCCCCCAAGGCAATCGCCGTATCTTCAATCGTATGGTGTTCATCAACCTCTAAATCGCCTTTTACCAGAATTTCTAAATCCATTTGTCCGTGACGGGCAATTTGGTCTAACATGTGGTCGAAAAAAGCAATTCCGGTATCAATCTTACTTTTTCCGGTTCCGTCTAAATTTAGATTGATATAAATATCTGTTTCGTGTGTTTTTCTGGTTATCGATGCCGAACGGGCTTCCAATTTCAAGAACTCATAAACGGTCTTCCAATCGGTTGTTTGTAAAGTGATAACCGAATCTAATTCCTCTCTTTTTGCACTAATTTCTTCACTTCCAGCGCCATCGGTGGTATTCAAAAATATGGCTTTGGCTCCTAAATTCTTGGCCAATTCCACATCGGTTAATCGATCACCCAAAACAAATGAATTGGCCAAATCATAGGCCGGATTGTCGATATATTTGGTCAACATGCCCGTGCGAGGCTTGCGTGTTGGGGCATTGTCTTCAGGAAATGAACGGTCGATGAAAATATCATCGAACATAACACCTTCATTTTGAAAAGCCTTCAGGATAAAATCCTGTGTTGGCCAAAAGGTGTCTTCTGGAAAACTATCCGTCCCTAAACCATCTTGATTGGTTACCATGGCTAATTCATAATCCAATTCGTTGGCAATTTTAGCCAAATATTGAAAAGCTTTCGGATAAAACTCTAATTTATCCAAGCTGTCTAATTGGTAATTTTCCGGTTCTAATACGATGGTTCCATCGCGATCTATAAAAAGTACTTTTTTCATTTATTTTTATAAGTTAAATATCTTCTATTATAATTTTAAAGACATTTTGTGTCTTCAACTAATATCTCCATTTTCTTTTTAGCAGTGTTCTCAGTTACTTCTTCACAATAAATATTATTAATAAAAACACCTGTTTCAAAAACAAGCTGCACATAAGTTGTTTTTCCTAGTTCCACTTGAACTTCAAACTTCTCCGCTTTTTCTTTAGATGTCTTTCCTCCAAATTGTACAGAACATTCGTGTTTACCAACAGGAACTTCATGTATGGAGTATTTTTTGTTGTTCAATTTACAAACGAACTCACCATCAATAAAAGTTTTAAATGCAACTGCAGAACCTTGAAAACCTGTTGAACGCAAAAAATAAATTTTACCTGTTTCTTGTCCACTCTTTGAAAATGAAAAACACAATGAAATTAAAAATATATTTAATCTTAGCTAATTGCTAATAATGTATTAATTAACTTCTTGTTTTCTTCCTCGGTTCCAATAGTAAAACGCAAGCAATTTTGACATAAAGGCTGTGTTGTTCTGTTTCGGATTACGATTCCTTTAGCTATTAATTCGTCGTAACGTTTGTTTGCATCGTCTACTTTTACCAGGATAAAATTAGCTTCGGTCGGATAGATTTTTTTAACAAAAGACACTTTGTCTAATACTTGCAATAAAGCCTCTCTTTGTGCTATAATTGAGGTGATTTCGTTATCAATTTTGGATTGGTCTTTCAATCTTTCCAAAGCTCTTTGTTGCGTCAATTCGTTTACGTTATACGGAGGTTTGATTTTATTCAAAACCGCAATCACTTCAGGTGAACCATAACAAATTCCCAAACGAATTCCTGCCAAACCATAAGCTTTCGACAAGGTTTGTGTAATAATCAAATTAGGATATTGGTCTAATTTGGCCAACCAGCTTGGCTTGTCTGAAAAGTCAATATAAGCTTCGTCAATAACCACAAAACCATTGAATTTTTCTAATATGTTAGTCACACTTTCTTCGGTAAACGAATTCCCTGTTGGGTTATTCGGTGAACACAAAAAGATCATTTTCGTGTTTGGTGTTACCGCTTCTAAAATCGCTTCTACTCTTGGTTGGAAACTTTCAGAAAGTAAAATTTCTTTGTGCTCCACATTGTTGATATTTGCCAAAACACCATACATTCCGTAAGTTGGCGGCAACGAAATCACATTGTCTTCTTTTGGCTCACAAAAAGCCCTGAAAAGCAAATCCAACACTTCATCGCTTCCGTTTCCTAACAAAATTTGATTCGGCTGAACATTTTTTTGCTTCGCCAAAACCACTTTTACATTTGACTGTTGCGGATCCGGATACCGGTTTACCCCATTATCAAATGGATTTTCATTGGCATCCAAAAATACCATATCGGCAGTGTCAAAATCCTCAAATTCATCTCTTGCTGAAGAATAAGGCTTTAATTGCTTAACGTTTTCTCTAACTAAATTGTTGATATTGAAATTTTTCATTTTTTTTCATTTGAAAAAGAGTATAGAATAAAGAAAATAGAATATAGACTTGCCAAACAAAATCTTAATTAATATCCTTTCTTTTTTCTATTCTCCCTGTTCTATTTTCTATTATCGTCTTCTATCTGGGCTAATCTCAAGGTCACGGCGTTCTTATGTGCTTGCAAACCTTCTGCTTCCGCCATAATTTCAATGGCTTTTCCAATATTTTGAATGCCCTTTTCAGAAATTTTTTGAAACGTCATCGATTTCATAAAACTATCCAAGTTGACACCACTGTAATTCTTTGCATAACCATTCGTCGGCAAAGTATGATTGGTCCCGGAAGCATAATCCCCGGCACTTTCAGGCGTATAATTGCCTATGAAAACCGAACCTGCATTCTGAATTCCATCCACATAAAAATCGTTATTGGCAGTACAAACAATAAAGTGTTCCGGACCGTATTCGTTGATTAAATCCAAAGCAACAGCATCATTTTCAACATAAATCAATTTCGAGTTGGCAATTGCTTTTTCGGCTATGGCTTTACGAGGCAAAACATTTAATTGTGCTTGAATTTCGTTTTCAACTGAATCCATCATTGCTTTAGAAGTTGAAACCAAAATTACCTGACTATCCGTTCCGTGTTCTGCCTGCGACAATAAATCCGAAGCTACAAAGGCTGGAACAGCCGTGTCATCAGCCACAACCAATAATTCAGATGGTCCGGCCGGCATGTCAATTGCTACACCAAATTGGGTTGCCAATTGTTTTGCTACTGTTACATATTGGTTTCCAGGCCCGAAAATTTTGTACACTTTAGGAATCGCCTGAGTTCCGAAAGTCATTCCGGCAATCGCCTGAATCCCACCAACCTTAATAATTTTAGTTACCCCGCATAAATGCGCCGCATACAAAATAGCAGGATTGATATTTCCGTTTTTATCTGGAGGCGAACACAATACAATCTCACTACAAGCTGCAATTTTAGCAGGCACAGCCAACATTAATACTGTCGAAAACAAAGGAGCGGTTCCACCAGGAATGTACAAACCTACTTTTTGAATCGGTCTTTTTTCCTGCCAACATTGCACACCTGGAGCCGTTTCAACTGAAACACGAGTTGTTTTTTGTGCTTGATGAAATTTTTCTACATTGGCTTTTGCCAAAGCAATCGCTTCTTTCAAATCATTTGGCAAACTCGCAACAGCAGCTTCAATTTCAGTAGCCGTTACTTCGCTATTTTCAAAATGTACGCTATCAAATTGAGTCGTATATTTGGCTACAGCCGTATCTCCTTCTTTTTGAACAGCAGCAAAAATTTCTTTTACCATTTGTTCGATATCATTTACCGTTTTGGTTGGTCTTTCTAAAATAGAAGTCCAGGTATCAGGCGTTGGATTGTATATTTTGTTCATTACTTCAATATTTAACCGCAAAGTTTGCAATAGTATCAATTAACAAAGTTTTAAAAACTCATAATTCATACTTAAATAATTTATAATTCTAAAGTACCATTTTCTCAATTGGGCAAACCAAAATTCCTTCGGCTCCCGCCTCTTTCAGTTGGTCAATAACTTCCCAAAAAGTATCTTTATCAATTACGGTGTGCACACTGCTCCAACCTTCTTGAGCCAATGGCATTACCGTAGCACTTTTCAACACAGGAAGAATTTTACTCACCGCATCAATTTTATCGTTAGGAACATTCATCAAAATATATTTTGATTTACGGGCTCTTAAAACCGATTCGATTCTGAATTGAAGTGTATCAATGATTTTTTTAACATCCGGAGTGATTTTTGGAGAAATGGCCAATACCGCTTCACTTTTCAAAATTACCTCTACTTCTTTCAGGTTGTTTTTGAATAAGGTACTTCCGCTGGAAACAATATCAACAATACCATCGGCCAGACCTATATTAGGGGCAATTTCTACCGAACCCGAAATTTGGTGAATATCGACTGTCATACCAAACGAAGCAAAATATTCCGTTACCGTGTTCGGATAAGAAGTCGCAATTCGCATTCCGTCTAAATCTTTCAAGGAAGTATATTCAAATGATTTAGGGACGGCTACACAAACTTTACATTTTGAAAATCCTAATTTTTGAGCTACTTCAATATTTTTCCCTTTTTCCACCAAAAGATTATCCCCGACAATAGCGGCATCTACCACTCCATCAATAAGATACTGTGGAATATCTGAGTTTCTGAGGAATAAAACTTCCAACGGAAAATTAGACGCAGACGCTTTTAACTGATCATTTCCGTTGTTGATAGAAATGCCGCAATCTTTTAAAATTTGGATGCTGTCTTCGTTTAAACGACCTGATTTTTGAATTGCAATTTTTAAAGTACTCATTTTATATTTTTTTATGTTTGAATAGCTATGCCTGAGTCACAAAGGGTTTTCATACACAATGAAAAACCCGTTTGATGTACTCAAACGGGTTTTTAAATATGATGACTTACATCCATACCATTAACACATCGCTTGAGAGCAATAATGAGAATGATGGTGATGTAATTGAATTGATAACATTGTTTTATGAATTTTACTATTCCTTTGTTTCGAGTGCAAATATAATAGATATTTTACTTACCAAGCAATTTTAAAAGCAACTATTTGTCAAATAATTGTTAAATAATCGATCAAAAAATAAAATTATTGTGCTTAATAATCACTTTATCATTAAGCCTTAGCTTTTAAAACGCATTTAACCACAAATTACACCAATTTATGCCAATTAATTTGTGCTAATCTGTATAATTTGTGGTTAAAAAAAACTGCTTTAACCGTACAGCCTTTCAGACTGCCGACCAAATCTATGGACTTCAAATCCGTGCGATTTAGTTTAATTTAAAAATTTAATGCTTTTGTTTTTATTTTTCATATGTTTAACAGAGTCTATGGGAGTTCCCATACTATCGGTTCTAATCTCCGTATGACGGATTTCACCACCTGAAGTACCAACTAATATAGCAAATACCACCGCTACAAAAGCAATGATCAGCGTTATGGAAGATACCAATTTAGCCCTGACGTGGTTTGTTCGGTTAAAATAGATTCCCAATAAAGAAACGCCCCCTAAAATATACATCACCACGGCAAAATTCTCTGCCATTTCCTCATGGTTATGGATGATTTCGTTTCCGATACTAGGCATATCTTCCACCAGTTCTTCAGCACCTTCTCCGGTTGCCATGCTGGCAAGAGCAAATAGTGCCCCAACAACAAATAATACATAAGCAGTATTTTTTACTGCATCGCTCTTAGTAATCATTCCGGCAATTAAAACGCCAAGTCCCAAAATCGTCCCGATAATTGGATAATGATTGACCAACAAATGTAAATGTGCTTCGTTCATAATAAATTAGTTTTAAGGTTTATAGTTAAGCGAATACAAAAATTACTGTTTAAAAATTTATTCAATTCACAAAATCAAAAACATTTTTCAGTTTACTCAAAAACAGTCTGTTTTTATAGTAAATTTACGATTTTATTCTTCTAAATTCTTCATTTTCATTAAAAGTGAATAAGCACCTTTTATCACGATTTTTGCCTCTATTAAATTATCAGCTGGAATAACTTCGACAAAACCATTTTCGGTTGTTCCTATTGAAACTTCTTTCATCTCAAATTGCTTATTTGCTTTGGCTACAAATACATAATTTTTGTTTTCATAATTAACAATTGCATCCGATGGCAGCACATTTGATTGTTTATTATTTAACTCGATTTCGGCATTCATATACATTCCCGGTAAAAGTGCTTTGTCGTATTTCGTAAAATGACAGTGTATTTCTGCACTCCTATTTTCTGTAAAATCTTTACCAATTAAAATAATTTCGCAAGAGTGCTTTTTTTTCGGATTAGTGTTGGTATAAGCCAATACCGACTGACCGATTGTCAATTTATTGATGTCTTTTTCGAAAACTGTCAAAGCCAAATGAATGTCTGAAGGATCTACAATTTCAAACAGGACATCACTTGGACTTACATATTTACCAATATTTACATTTACTTTAGAGATATAACCGTTTATTGGCGAATAAATATTAATACTCTTTGAAATGGATTTTGCCGATACGTTATCGGGGTTTATCCCTGCAAATTTCAATTTTTGTCTATACGATTGTACCATTACAGTAAGCAAATTGTATTCAGCAAGTGCTTGTTGATACACTTTATCACTACTGGCTTTGCTTTGATTGAGTTCTTTTTGTCTTTCAAATTCGGCTTTGGCATAACCTATTTTTGTTTTCGCCAGAAGATAATCTTCTTGTAATTGAATATACTGTTGATCCTCCACAATACATAAAACTTGTCCTTTGGTAACATACATTCCCTCTAAAAGGTCAATATTTTTCAAATAGCCTCCCATTGGGACACTTATGGAAACTAAATTTTGAGGTGGCACATCGATTGTGCCGTTTAATTTTAATGTAGATGAAATATTTTTTTGTTGAATTTTACCCGTTTCAATACCTGCATTTTTTATTTGCGCATCGGTGAGTGTAGTGATGTTTTCAATAGTTGATGTTTCTCCGGTTTCTGTTTCGTTTTTTTTATTGCCACATGAGAAAAGAAAAAGTACCCCAATTAAAGTAATGATTGTATTTTTCATTTATTTTGATGTTAAGTTTCTTAATTTAAGAATTGTTTCATTGTTTTTTCTAATTACTTCAATATAATTATTTTGAATTTCGGTATTTTGATTGATTAACATCACCCATTCTAAATAATTGATGTCCCCGTTTATGAATTTTTTATTGGCAGCATCGGTTACTAAATCTACATTTTTTAATGTCAGACTTTCATAATAGATAATAGTTTCCTGATACTTTTTATATTCTTGAACCAATTCCTGATACTGATTTTGCAGTTTTAGTTTTTCACTGTTTAAATTATTTTCAGCAATTTGGGTGTTTATCTCTAATGCTTTTTTCTTATTATTTATTGCTGTATTGAACAACGGAAGTGCCACTCCAAATTGTCCATAAACACCATTGTAGCCATCTTGAAATGCAGTATTGGTTTTAAATGTCTGCCAATAAACACCCCCAATTAATTCGGGCATTTTTTTAGATTTTTCCAATGCAATTTTCGCTTTATTAATGCTTGCTTCCTGTACTTTTAATTTTACACTGGGTAGATTGTCTATTGCCTTATCCTCTAGCATTTCATCAAAAACCATTTTGTATTTATCTGAAACAGGGATAAAATCCTTATCCAAATTAAGTAAATAGCGGAATTGTAATTGTATTATTTTATAGTCACTTTGCAATTCCTGAAGTTGGATTTTAACTTGACCAGATTGATTCTCGGCAGTAGCTTTTTCCAATATATTGCTTTCCCCCCTATCAAAACGAAGGGTTGATTTCCTTAAAAATTCGGAATAAATACTATCACTTTTCAGCAACAACCTTTCTTTTTCTTTAAGATAAATCATTTCGTAAAACACTTTTGTCACTTGCCTGGTCAATTCCTTTCTTTGCAATGCTTCGTTCCATTCGCCTTTTTTGGCTTCTTCAATTAAAAGTTGTTTCTGTCTTTTGTAAACCGTTGGAAACTTTATACTTTGTGAAATACCAATTTTTAGATCATTTAGATTGCTGTTAAACTGACCGTATTCACCAATAATTCCTGTGTTGGAAATATCGTAGCCCGTCTTGGTCATCTTTTGTAAATATTCAGAATTTAGTTTTCCGTTTTTAATTTTGATATTATTCTGCAATGCCGTTTCTATGGCTTGCTCAATTGAAATTTTTTCTTGTGCATTTGCATTTTGAAAAGAAAAAAATATTGCCAATGCAATAATTGTTGTAATTGATTTTATCTTTTTTGTTTTTAATTTAATTCCTTTTTCAAACATGATATATAAAATTGGTAAAACAAATAAAGTTAAGAACGTTGCAATCAGTAACCCTCCAATTACCACAGTTGCCAAAGGTTTTTGTACTTCTGCACCTGAACCGTTACTTAATGCCATGGGTAAAAAACCTAAAGAAGCTACAAATGCGGTCATTAAAACGGGACGCAAACGTATTTTAGTTCCTTGTAACACAATGCTTTTTAAATCTGTAACCCCAGAATTCCGGATGTTATTGAATTCTGCAATCAACACCAAGCCATTCAGAACGGCGACGCCAAATAAGGCAATAAAACCAACTCCGGCACTGATGCTAAACGGCATTCCCCGCAATGCCAAAAAGAAAATACCGCCAATTGCAGAAAGTGGAATCGCAGAATAAATCAATAGCCCTTGTTTTACTGAATTGAATGCAAAATAGAGCAAGATAAATATTAATAGTAATGAAACCGGGACAGCAATCATTAAACGATTTTTGGCTTCGTTTAAGTTTTCAAAAGAACCGCCATAGGTAGAATAGTAACCCGCAGGAAATTTGATTTTGGCTTCGACTTTAGCTTGCAATTCTTTTACGATACTTTGTACATCACGACCTCGAATATTGAAACCAACTACAATTCTACGTTTGGCATCTTCCCTTTGTATTTGATTTGGGCCTTCGGTAATTTCAACTTTTGCCAATTGGGATAAAGGAATTTGCGAACCAGTAGCCGTTGGAATTAATAAATTTTGGACATCAGCCAAATCCTGGCGTTTTTCGCCTGTTAAACGAACCACTAAATCAAATCGTTTTTCACCTTCGTAAACAACTCCAGTGCTTTGTCCTGCAAATGCGGTGTTTACTATTCGATTAATATCTTCAATATTTAAACCATATTGCGCTATTGTTGCCCGATTGTAGTCAATCACTACTTGCGGCATTCCGGTAACGGTTTCTACATAAAGGTCAGAAGTTCCTTCTACTGTATTTACAATTTTACCCAGTTTATTGGCGTACAAAGCGAGTGTGTCTAAATTTTCTCCAAATATTTTACATACTACATCTTGCCTTGCGCCTGTCATCAATTCATTAAAACGCATTTGTACCGGATATTGAAAACCATAGGAAACACCAGGAACGGCTTCGAGTTCTCGTGCCATTTTTTCTGACAATTCGTCAAAAGTTTTGGCAGAAGTCCATTCGCTTTTGTCCTTTAAAATAATCATCATATCGCTGGCATCAATGGGCATTGGATCGGTAGGTACTTCGCTACTTCCAGTTTTGCCTACAATTTTCTCCACTTCGGGAAATTTTTCTATCAGTATTTTTGCACCCTGTGAAATAGCTGTCATTGAAGTTTGTAAATTACTTCCCGGCAAAACCCTTGTTTCTACTGCGAAATCCCCCTCTTCTAATGAGGGCATAAATTCGCCACCCATAAACGAAAGTGTAATCAGGGCCAAAACAAATAAACCCAAAGTTGCAGCTATAATTGTTCTTGGAATTCCTAATGCTTTGTTCAAAAGGGGTTGATAGAAATTTTCTAATTTTTCCATCATCCTGTCTGAAAAAGTTTTTTTGTGGGATATATTTTTATTCAAAAATAAAGCAGTCATCATCGGTACATAAGTTAGCGACAATATAAAAGCACCAAATAATGCAAATGCAATAGTTTGTGCCATTGGCAAAAACATTTTCCCTTCAATACCACGCAAAGTAAAAATTGGAATGTACACGATCAATATAATCAACTCCCCAAAAACAGATACATTACGCATTTTTATTGATGTTTTTAATACGGTATTGTCCATTTCCTGCTGCGATATTTGAGAAGTTTTCCTGCTGTGTAAACTAAACAAACAGGCTTCTACAATAATAACGGCACCATCTACAATCAATCCAAAATCTAATGCTCCCAAACTCATCAAATTACCACTGACACCAAATATATTCATCAGTATGACTGCTATCAGCATCGCCATTGGAATTACAGATGCGACAATTAAACCTGCCCTGACATTTCCTAAAAATAAAATAAGAACAAAAAGAACAATTAATGCTCCTTCTAATAAATTTTTTTCCACCGTTGAAATGGAATTATTCACCATTTTTGTTCGGTCTAAAAATGGTTCTACTATAACGCCTTCAGGTAACGTTTTTTGGATTTGCTCAATACGCTCTTTGATTTTTTTGATAACCACATTACTGTTGGCACCTTTTAACATCATAACTACTGCACCCGAAACTTCACCAGATTGAACTCCTTTTTTATTAAAAGTCATTGCACCATATCGAATAGCACTTCCAATGCGAACATCTGCCACATCACGAATGAATAAGGGACTTCCGCTATTGGTGTTTTTAATGGAAATGTCTTTTATATTTTCGATAGTATTAATTAATCCTTCACTTCGGATATATAAAACTTTCGGACCTTTTTCGATATAAGCACCACCCGTATTTTGATTGTTTTTTTCTAAAGCAGAAAAAACATCCGTAATCGTAATATTATAGGATTGTAATTTATTGGGATCTATGGCAATTTCAAATTGCTTTAATTTCCCACCAAAACTGCTCACTTCTGCCACACCTTCAACCCCTAATAATTGACGGCGAACAATCCAATCCTGAATGGTTCTCAACTCGGTTGCATCATATTTTTTCTCATAACCGGGCTTTGGGCGAACAACATATTGGTAAATTTCACCTAAACCTGTAGTGACGGGCGAAAGAAATGGAATTCCAATATCTTTTGGTATCTGGTCTTTAACAGTATTTAACTGTTCTGTTACCTGTTGTCTTGCCCAATAAATATCCGTTGCATCATCAAAAACAATAGTTACAACTGATAAACCAAACCGGGAAAAACTACGAATTTCTTTCAAGCCGGGAATATTACTGTTGGTTTGTTCTATTGGAAAGGTAATCAATCGTTCAATATCTGTTGCTCCCAACGATGGTGCAGATGTAATTATCTGAACCTGATTGTCTGTAATATCTGGAACGGCATCAATTGGTAATTTAGTAAATTGGTAACTCCCATATCCAATAAGAGCAATAATAAAGAGACCAACAATAAGTTTATTTTTGATTGAAAAATCAATTATTTTGTTCAGCATAATTTTAGAATTAATGAAATTGATAAAAGTACTATTCATTAACATAAGTAGTAAATAGCATTTTAACTCCTATATTAAAAATATTTAAAATATTGATAATTAGTTATTATAAAAAATCATTAACTCAATTTGGGAGGTAGCCAGATACAGGCAAAAAAATCGGAAATATAAAATTTTTGAAAAAATGGAATTATACTCCTTGTAGAAATAACATTTGGTTTGTAAAATGAAATCTTTATTTCGCTATCAAAAGCAAGAATGGTATTAGAGTCATTCATAGTTTTGAAAGGTAAATTATTATGATTGTCATGTTCATTTTTATCCGAGTGTTGCTTATTATTGTAATGACTTTTTACAAAATCAATAAACGAAACTATATGATCCTGTTCGTGTTCGCTATGCTCGAAATAGTGGTGTACTAAATTAGGAAACTTCAACAATTGCCCTATTTCCGTGTTGGCACACAAAAAGACAAGTAGGAATAATATGGTAATTGTTTTTTTCAAGATTGTAAAAATAAGATTTTTTTGTTAATGAATTACTGCTTTTAAAACGTATTAAGTTCAATTCAGGCAAAACTCAAAACAACAGTTGTTCCTTTATTGATTTCGCTATGTATTTCAAATTCAACGTGAAGCAACTGGGCTATTCTTTTTACGATGGACAAACCTAAGCCCGAACCTTTGATTTCAGGATGACCGGTTGGGTTGGAACGGTAAAACGGACTGAAAATTTTATCCAAATCCTATAGTCATACAATTTAAGTTGCAGTCCCTTCAAATTCGGATATTTGTCAATCAATTTGTCATTAATATCCAAAAACTGAACAAAAACCGGGTTTACATTCACCGTATTGTGTTCTCTTGCGCGCCATTGATCCATTTGAATCAGGTACGTATTGTTTCTGTCTATTTCTATTTCTTCTAAATGTTTTTCGACTTCCAACTGAATATTGGACATGCTAACTTAGCAATCACAGAAAGTTAAGAATGGAATCCGGCTCTGCTTTAAGCTATTATCAATTCAAATTCCATATTTTTACATACAGAATATCCCTTTGGGATTTATACCAGATACTATGTTTCGACATCAGGGAAAAAACAGAACTTTTGTTCACAATTTACGTTTGGCCACTTTATTATCATTTGTTGCCGGTATTGTCAATATCACAGGGGTTTTGGCGCTAAAAACATTAACAACCAATGTAACGGGACATTTTGCCTATTTTGCCGAAGAAGTAATCCGTCAGGATTTTTCGGCGGCTATCACTTTTTTTATTTTTACTATTTTCTTTTTGGCAGGTTCGTTTACGTCAAATTTTTTAACAGAACTTATTTCCAAAACCAATCGTAACCTGTCCCATGTCATTCCTATTTCTCTTGAAATTATGGTTTTATTAACTGTTGGAATTTTCGGAGTCGCATCAGATTTAACTACTTTTGAAGGAAAATGGATTGCTTTTGCCCTGCTCTTTGCTATGGGAAGCCAAAACTCTTTAGTTACAAAAATTTCGCAATCAACCGTTAGAACAACACATTTGACAGGACTTTTTACCGACTTAGGAATTGAATTGTCCCAATTGTTCTTTTATAAAAAACCGGAGGAAACCAAAAAATTAAAGACCAGTATTTATTTGAGACTATCCATCATAAGTTTCTTTTTTGGTGGATGTATTTTTGGCGGTTTTGTCTATACTTTTCTGGAACTGAAAACGCTTTTAGTGGGTACTTTTTTTCTTTTGATAGCACTGATGTTTGACTACTTACGATTTCAGTTTTTCAAAATCAAAAGAAAAAACAAACATAAAACTAATTGAAGTATAAAATTGAAACCAATGTTCCTCCGGCTATAAATGCCCAAAGCAGAATACCCTGAAATAATGGCTTCAAACCCACGGAACGCAACACATTGACATTCAATCCGGAACCAATTAAAAACAAGGTAATCGTAAGTCCTATTTTTGCCAAAAGAACCATTTTAGAAGCATAAATTGCGATTTCCGGAATGTAGGTATTCATCGCCATGGCCAAGACAAACAATCCGATAAAGTACGGAATTTTAATGTTTCCCGATTTGTTTTTGAATACGATGGTGGTAATCAAAGCGACGGGAATAATCCATAGTGCCCGGGCCAGTTTTACCGTGGTGGCAATTTGCAAAGCTTCGGCTCCGTATTTATTGGCAGCCCCAACTACCGAACTGGTATCGTGAATAGCTATGGCACACCACAAACCAAACTCCTGTTGGGATAACTGCAACCAATGTCCGATGGCCGGAAATAAAAATAAGGCCAGCGAATTTAATATAAAAATGACGCCTAAAGCAACTGATGTTTGCTTTTCATCCGATTTGATTATCGGAGCGATGGCAGCAATGGCACTACCGCCACAAATAGCCGTTCCACACGAAATGAGATGCGATGTTTTTTTTTCAATCAACAGCCATTTTCCGAGTAAAAGCCCGATAATTATAGTACTTAAAATGGAGCCAATGGTAAATAAAAGACTTGTGGAACCAATAGCCAACGCACTGTTGACATTCATTCCAAATCCTAATCCCACCACCGATATTTGCAACAAATAACGAATGGCAATATGATTGAACGGTAAAAAAGGATGTCCGGAAAGATTGGCTACCACCAAGCCCAACAACAAAGCCATAGGCGGGGTAACCGAATTGAAAGTACAAACCAACAATAAAACCACAAAAAAGATCTTCTGTACTGTTTTATTGTTTTCAAAAAAAGCGAAACTTTTATTTTTCGGGATTTCAGAATTTTTGTTCAATCTAAAATAGTTTTTATAATCTGTTTTTAGTGGACTGATTTAGTTTTACAATAATCCATTGTATTTACGAATAAACCATTCAGAAGCGAGCGAAACTGCGATTAAAACCAACAACCAAACCCAATCAATCAATGGAGACCGCGTGGTATTTGTTTTTTGTATGGATTGGTAACTTTCATCGGCCAGCAAGGTTTGAATCAAAGTCTCCACCTGATTCGGGAAATAAACAGCACCATGGGTCTGATTGGCTAATTGCTTTAGCTTATCCAGATTCGGATTCACAAATTGTTTTTCGATATCAAAATCTAAGATTTCAATATGACCGGAATAGGATGTCTTAGAGTTTAATTCTTTAACCGTAAAAGTATATTTCCCTGCCGCCAAACCATCCAGATGTACTTGAAACGCATTACTACTCCTGAGTAAATCGTAGTTCTTGGTTTGTTTTGTTTTGGTATTTACCAAGGAAATGGTCAAATGGGCTTTTTCATCAAACTCATAATTTTTATTGAAATACTGGGCCGTAATCACAATAGCATCGCCCGAATTGTAAAAACTTTCATGATTTACGACCAGGGATTTTTTAGCATCATTAGAAGCCAAAAACTGAATGGTTTTATCGATGACTATATCAAATTTTTCGAATGAATTAGCATCCAAATGGCTTTGCAATCGCCATTTCCAACTGTTTTCCCCTAACAGAAAAGCCGACCGTTTACCTTGGTTTTCGGCAAAAGCCAATAAAGGCGAATTGGTGTCTATATTTCTAATTCTGGATGAAAGTAAGACCGCAACATTTCCTTTGGTATTTATCTTTCCATAACTGTTTTCTAAAGGGGGAAAGTTTTCAAATCCGATATTGTCTATCGCAAACAAGTTAAATTGTGAATCAAATGAAGCCAGATAATCTTCTTTCTGATTACTCATTTTAAAATCTAAACTGCTCTGCTGTTGGTTTAAAAATGAAAAATCGGTATGATTTCCGGTAATGATGAAGGTGTTGATTTGTGCGGTTTTATTTTGGTCAAACACTGTTTTAAATACCGTTGTAGGCTGATAAAAAATCAAAACATTATATTCCTGTAATGTATTAATTTCCTTTGGATTAACAATGATTACTTTACGCTGTACATTCCATTCAATGGCTCTTTTTAAAGCGCCAATATCCGGATGGTTTATAGCCGAAACAATAGCGATATTTGTTTTTTGATCGATGACTTCTACCGCAAATTTCTTGGTGTTATTGAAGATGTTTTTCTCTTTTTCATTAGAAGAAATTCGAGCCTGAAATACCTGGCTTCCTATTTTATCTGCCGATAAAAGTACATTGATTACCGCTGTTTTTTTAGTTGGAGAAAAAGCAATTTTTTGTTTACTAAAAACCGAATTCCCCTGTGCAATACTAAAATCGGCTACCACATTTTTATCTCCTGAATATTCCAAAAATACTTCTACCGGAAATTTATTTTTGAGAAAAGCATATTTATTGACGTTGAGTTGGTTCACTTTCAAATCAAACACCTGGGTCGTATCACCCAAAACGATGGGATAGACTTTGTTTTCCGTGTCAAAACCAAATACATAATCATTCCCGGTGGTTTGATTCCCGTCCGTAAGAAGAACCGTTGGATACAATCCGTTTTTATTCAGGTTTTTTAACGCTTTCGGAATCACATCCAGATTGGTTTGAGTTCCTTTGAAATCGAATGTTTCCGCCAATTGAAAATCACTGTCAAACCGACAGGATTGGATTTGGAACTTTTCCTGTAATTCTTTGTTGGAAACAAGTTGCGAATACAATTCAACCGCTTTTTTATCCGCATTCAAAGTTGCAATCGAACTCGAATTATCCACTACAATAGACAAAGTGGGTTTTATAACTTCGAGCGTTTTTCTGGTAATTATCGGATTAATCAACAATAGGAACAACCCAAATAATGATACAAAACGTAAAAAAGCCAAAAGTAAATTCAGATTCGATTTACTTTTGGCTTTGTAATAATATTGAAAAAAAGACAATCCACCTGCTATTAATAAAGAAAATAATACTAATAGAATGGTGTTTGTTGTCATATTTTTTTAAGTATTCAGTCTCAGCTTTCAGTGTTCAGTTACTGCAAACTGATACTGATTACTGCAAACTTTATTAAGTAAGCATTCCTCCGCAAACATTCAATACTTGTCCTGTAACATAAGCACTCATATCAGAAGCTAAGTAAAGACAGGCATTGGCAACATCTTCTGCTGTTCCACCTCTTTTCAACGGAATTCCGTCTCTCCATCCCTGAACCACTTCAGGACTTAATTTGGCAGTCATTTCGGTTTCAATAAAACCGGGGGCAATCGCGTTACAACGAATATTACGGGAACCTAGTTCTAATGCCACTGATTTTGTAAAACCAATTGCTCCTGCTTTAGAAGCCGCATAATTCGTTTGACCTGCGTTTCCGGACACCCCTACTACAGAACTGATATTAACGATAGATCCTGCACGTTTTTTCAAGAATGTTTTTTGAATGGCTTTGGTCATATTGAAAACCGATTTCAAATTAACATCAATTACCTGGTCAAAATCAGCTTCTGACATACGCATCAACAAGTTGTCTTTTGTGATTCCGGCGTTATTTATCAAGATATCTACAGTTCCAAATTCAGCCAAAACAGCATCCACAAAAACCTGTGCTTCATTAAAATCGGCTGCATCCGATTGATATCCTTTCGCTTTTACACCCAAAGCATTCAATTCGTTTTCTAAAGCCATCGCTGATTCTACAGATGAACTGTATGTAAAAGCAACATTTGCTCCGTGTTTTGCAAAAACCTCTGCAATTCCTTTTCCAATTCCGCGGCTTGCACCAGTAATTATGGCAACTTTTCCTTCTAGTAATTTCATATTAAGATATACGTTTGTTTATTTTTAAAGCGCTACAAATATAGATTATTTAAGTGTTTTATAAAATAAGTAGCATAAAAAAAGCCCTACAGTAGCAGGGCTTATTATAATTTGGCAATCAGCTGCTTAAAAAGCGACGTTCCATCTTGGCAAACGGCCATTTTCATCCAGAAAATTTTGCAAAACCTGTCCTTCTATAAAGGTTGGGATCGCTTTTGATTTATCATTAAAAGTTTCGAACCATGAAACTTCTAATCGTTCAATATTTTCTAATTTCATTTGCGCCGGCCAAGAATATTTTCTTCCTGTTTTGGCAAATTGGTGTCCGTTTACAATTTTGTCATACAGGCCACCGTTTTTGCTTTTCAAAGTTCCGTCATTCTGTATTGTTCCTGTAGAACCTACCATGATTAATTCTTTCTCTTCACCGTTGATAGCACTTACGATAAATACACCGCTACCACCTTCAGAAGCATTACAAACTTCTTCTAAACTATCCTCTGGAGTAAAAGTGAAACTATTGGTTACTTTAAACTTTTTTAATTCTTTGTGCATTTTTTTTGTTTTTGCAAAGGTAGTATCTTTTTAATAAATTAAACAATTTAGTTTTAAATGGATTAAAAGATCCTTAGCTGTTGAGATTTACTTTTTAATCATTTCCCCAATGACTTTAACTCTTTCTTTCAAATCGTAATAATTTTCATCTTTTTCAAGACCTTCATAATCCTGATACTTTAAAAAATCTGTCGGAAGTAATAAGTTCTTGTCTTTGTAGTATTGCAAAAGATACCTTCCTCTGTTTAACCACATTTTGTTTAATTTAGAATCAAAATCATCATGTAAAGTTGTGTAATCCTCTAATTTCTCTCTTTTTAAAACCTTACTTAATTTTGAATACTCTTCGTAATAAGAATCTCGCTCTTCTTTTGTGTCAAAATGAGTTTTATATTTTTTTCGATGTTCTTTTATCTTTAACGAATTAGTATCCTCAAATTCCACAAATAGTTTTACTGCATCTTTCCATTCTTTATAATAGATCTCATCATTTGGAGCAATTTCCATTAATGATTTTAATTTTTTATCTGAGACCGTAGCTAGTGAATACCTGCTTTTACCTTTTTCTATATTCTTTAAATAATATTCAAACTTTAAGTAGTTCAACTCTTTCAAAAGTTCGTTTTCTTTGTTTTGTAGTTCAGCACTACTTAGTTTTTTATATTTTTCAATATATTTTGATGGCGGTGGGTTTAAGTATGTTTCAGCGTATAATTTGTTTTGACTTTCTTTAGTGTACGTATCAAAGGATGAAGTATATACTGGACTTTTTTTCGATGGAGCACAACTTATCCCTAAAATTGGTAATACCAAATATGCACTGTATTTTATAACGGCTTGTTTTATCTCTTTTATTGTCATTTCAACATTTTTATTACAAAATAAAAAAAAGTTCAATTTAGTATTTATGACTAAATTGAACTTTTGAATATTTATAATCAATAGGAATTAACCCAAAACTTCTTTTACTTTTTTACCAATTTCTGCTGGTGAATCAACAACGAAAATTCCGTTATCTCTCATGATTTGTTTTTTAGCTGCAGCAGTATCATCAGAACCACCAACGATTGCACCGGCATGTCCCATTGTTCTACCGGCTGGAGCAGTTTCTCCTGCGATAAAACCAATTACAGGTTTACGGTTTCCATCAGCTTTGATCCATTTGGCAGCATCAGCTTCTAATTGACCACCAATTTCACCAATCATGATGATACATTCTGTTTCCGGATCATTCATTAACAATTCAACTGCTTCTTTAGTTGTAGTTCCAATAATTGGATCTCCACCAATACCGATAGCAGTAGTGATTCCTAAACCTTGTTTTACTACCTGGTCAGCAGCTTCGTATGTTAAAGTTCCTGATTTAGAAACGATTCCAACAGTTCCTTTTTTGAAAACGAAACCTGGCATGATACCAACTTTAGCTTCACCCGGAGTAATAACACCCGGACAGTTAGGACCAATTAATCTTGCGTTTCTTTCCTTTACATAAGCATTGGCTTTAATCATGTCTGCAACAGGAATTCCTTCAGTAATTGCGATAATAACTTTTATTCCTGCATCAGCAGCTTCCATAATTGCATCAGCAGCAAAAGCTGGTGGTACAAAAATAATTGTGGTATCGGCACCGGCTTCTACAACTGCATCTTTTACCGTATTAAATACAGGTCTGTCTAAATGAGTAGAACCACCTTTTCCTGGTGTAACTCCACCAACAACATTAGTACCGTACTCAATCATTTGAGAAGCGTGAAAAGTACCTTCACTTCCTGTAAATCCCTGAACAATTATTTTGGAATCTTTATTAACTAAAACACTCATGATATATTTTTTATATGATTTTTAAAAATGTTATGCAAAAATAAGGTTTTGAAATTATTTTGAAGCTTTTTCCCATCAAAATAAATCACGAAAATCAACTAATTTGATAATTTATTAAAAACTAATTATCATAAATTTCCTTAATTGTTATAAAAATCAAGATTTTCGTTACTATCTCTAATTTTATATTTTTTTGCTCAAAACTAAATAAAATGAGCCACTCAATAATTATAAAAATTTAATCTGAATCCGGTTGGGAAAATATTATTTCAACCTCATTAAAATATCCGGGATTTTTTTGACATTGGCAAGCTGTTTCAACTTTTCTCTGGATTCTTCAATTGGTGTACCAAAATAGGATTTTCCTCCTTCAACAGATTTGGTAACTCCGGTTTGACCCAATATTACTGCTTTTGCTCCAATGGTAATTCCGCTGGTAGTTCCCACTTGTCCCCAAATGGTTACTTCGTCTTCGATAATAACACAGCCTGCAATTCCGGTTTGTGAAGCAATTAAACATCGTTTCCCAATTACCGTATCATGCCCCACATGCACCTGATTGTCAATTTTTGTACCTTCTTTAATAGTAGTATCACCTGTTACCCCTTTGTCTATAGTACAAAGAGCACCGATTCCCACATTATCTTCAATTACCACTCTTCCACCGGAAAGTAATTGATCAAAGCCTGATTCTCTTTTTTTATAATAAAAAGCATCAGCCCCTAAAATAGATCCTGCGTGAATAATTACATTATCACCTATTTGGGTATGGTCATATATAGAAACATTGGGATGTATCAGACAATTTTCACCAATGACAACATGGTTCCCAATAAAAACATTGGGTTGTATCACCGTTCCATTTCCTATTTTGGCCGAAGCAGAAATAGAAGCATTAGAAAATTGAAAAGGTTTGAAATGATGGGTCAGCTTGTTAAAATCTCTGAAAGGATCATCAGAAATCAATAATGCTTTTCCCTCAGGACAGGCTACTTCTTTATTTATCAAAACAATGGTAGCTGCAGAGTTCAAAGCCTTGTCATAATATTTGGGATGATCTACAAAGACGATATCACCCGGCTCAACAACATGTATTTCATTCATTCCCGTTATCGGGAAATCTTTGTCACCAACATATTCACAATCGATAATACTGGCAATTTCTTCTAGAAGATAAGCTTTTGGGAATTTCATTTTTTTAGTTTTTAGTATTCGTTTTCAGTCCCAGTTTTCAATCTGTGTTGACAAAATCTGCCTATTGGGACTGAAAACTAAAAACTTATAAAACTATTCCTTAACACGTTCCATATAAGAACCTGAAGCGGTATCAATTTTTATTTTATCACCTTCATTGATAAACAAAGGTACGTTTACAGATGCCCCCGTCTCAACAGTAGCCGATTTAGTTGCATTGGTAGCGGTATTTCCTTTCACTCCAGGCTCTGCATAAGTAACTTCCAGGATTACAGAAGCCGGCATATCAACTGATAAAGGCAAATCTGTTTCGGTATTGACCTGTACCATTACGTTGGTTCCTTCTTTTAATAAACCAGGAGCATCAAGAATATTTTTATTTAATGAAATTTGCTCAAAAGTATCCGCATTCATAAAATGAAATTCATCCCCTTCAGCATATAAAAACTGATAAGTATGTGTTTCAACACGTACATCTTCAATTTTATGTCCCGCAGAAAAAGTATTATCCAATACTTTACCTGTAGTTAAACTTTTCAATTTCGTTCTCACAAAAGCAGGCCCTTTACCTGGTTTTACGTGTAAAAATTCGATTATTTTATAAATGTCGTGGTTGTATTTAATACAAAGACCATTTCTAATATCTGATGTAGATGCCATTATGTGTAATTTATTAATTCGTTAATTTGTTTACTTTAAAAAACAGACGATATTTATCTAATATCTATTTTCTGTCTTTTAATATCTCTTTTCTATTAATAGTTTCCTGAATACCCTTTCATGATACCCCTGGATGAATTTCTGATAAAATCCAGAATTTCATCACGCTCAGGTGTCGCTTCCATTTCAGCTTCAATAATGCTTAGGGCTTGAGTGGTATTGTAATTTTTTTGATATAGAATTCGGTAAATTTCCTGGATTTCCCTGATTTTTTCGGTGGTAAAACCTCTTCTTCTTAACCCGACAGAATTGATTCCCACATAAGATAAAGGCTCTTTGGCTGCTTTAGTATAAGGAGGTACGTCTTTTCTCAACAAAGATCCTCCTGAAATCATCGCGTGATCTCCAATATTGATAAATTGATGTACGGCAGATAAACCTCCGATTACGGCATAATTCCCAACAGTTACGTGTCCGCCCAATAAAACCCCATTTACAATAATCGCATTATCCCCTACATGACAGTCATGTGCAATATGAGCTGCTGCCATTACCAAACAATTATTACCTAAAACAGTTTGTCCGGAAGCGATTGTCCCTCTATTGATGGTTACACATTCTCTGATGGTACAATTATCTCCAATGATTGCCAATGAATCTTCTCCTCCAAATTTTAAATCTTGTGGCACTGCAGAAATTACTGCCCCTGGAAAGATGTTACAATTTTTCCCAATTCTTGCCCCTTCCATGATGGTAACATTTGAACCTATCCAAGTTCCGTCTCCAATAACAACATTATTATGGATGGTTGTAAAAGGTTCAATCACAACATTTTTGGCAATTTTAGCGCCAGGATGAACATAAGCTAACGGTTGATTCATCTACTTAATTTTAATGTTACTATTAATTAAAAGAACAAACGAAATTATTTTATTTTCGTTTGTTCTTTTTAAGCTTAATTTATTGTTTTCTGGCAATCTGAGCCATTAACTCTGCTTCTGCAACTAATTTACCATTAGCATAAGCATTGGCTTGCATGTGACAAATTCCTCTACGAATCGGAGTAATCAAATCACATTTGAAAATTAAGGTATCTCCCGGTAAAACTTTATGTTTGAATTTAACATTATCAATCTTCATGAAATAAGTCAAATAATTCTCCGGATCAGGAACGGTACTCAACACCAGAATTCCTCCTGTTTGAGCCATGGCTTCAACGATTAATACTCCCGGCATAACCGGAGCGTCAGGAAAATGTCCGACAAAGAAATTTTCGTTCATGGTCACATTTTTCATCCCCACCACATGCGAATCTGACATTTCAATAATTCTGTCTATCAACAAAAATGGAGGTCTGTGAGGAAGAACAGCCATAATTTTATGGATATCCATCAATGGTTCTTGATTCAAATCATAAGTAGGAACAAAATTTCTTTGTTCGATTTTAATAATTTTAGCCATTTTTTTGGCAAACTGGGTATTTACAAAATGTCCAGGTTTATTCGCAATTACCTTTCCTTGAATTTTAGTTCCAATCAAAGCCAAATCTCCAATTACATCCAGCAATTTGTGTCTTGCCGCTTCGTTTGGATAATGTAACGTAAGGTTGTCTAAAATTCCGTTTGGTTTCACTGCCAAAGTTTCTTTTCCGAAAGCTACTTTCAAACGATCCATTGTTGGTGCAGATATTTCTTTGTCCACATAAACAATAGCATTGTTTAAATCACCACCTTTTATTAAACCGTTTTCTAAAAGCGATTCTAATTCATGCAGAAAACTAAATGTCCTTGAATCGGCAACTTCTGATTTGAATTCAGAAATGTTTTTCATTGTAGCATTTTGGGTTCCTAAAATTTTAGTCCCAAAATCAACCATAGCCGTTACACTATATTGATCACTTGGCATGATGAGAATTTCACTGCCAGATTCTTCATCTACATAAGAAATTACTTCTTTTACCACATAAACATTTCTGTTGGCATTTTGTTCTTCGATACCGGCTTTTTCAATAGCCTCGACAAAATATTTAGAAGAGCCATCCATGATTGGCAATTCAGATGAATTCAACTCTATAATCACGTTGTCTAAATCACATCCCATTAAAGCAGCCAAAACATGCTCTGGTGTTTGAATTTTTACGCCTAGTTTTTCCAGATTAGTCCCTCTTTGTGTATTGACAACATAATTTGCATCAGCTTCAATAACCGGGTGTCCTTCTAAATCTACACGAACAAAAGAGAAACCATTATTAATTGGAGCCGGTTTGAAAGTCATTGTAACTTCTTTACCTGTATGTAATCCAACTCCTGTAAGAGAGATTTCTGTTTTGATGGTTTTTTGTTTAACCATTGTTTCCGTTTTTTTGGTTTAATATTTGTTTTTTTAACTCTTCTATTTCTTCAACTATTTTCGGAAAATTCTTGAAATGAACATACGACTTACTAAAATCGTTATATCCAAATGTAGGACTTCCTTGTAAAATTTCTTTGTCTTTTATATTTTTACCAACGCCGGATTGAGCCTGAATCCTAACATTGTCCCCAATGGTTAAATGTCCTGCAATTCCAACCTGACCACCAATCATTCCATTTTTTCCAATTTTTGTAGAACCTGCAATACCGGTTTGCGCTGCAATAACGGTATTCTCCCCTATTTCTACATTATGGGCAATCTGAATTTGATTATCTAATTTCACTCCTTTTCTAATAATGGTTGACCCCATGGTAGCCCTGTCAATAGTAGTACAAGAGCCAACATCAACATTGTCTTCAATGACAACATTTCCTATTTGAGGAATTTTTTTATAGGTTCCGTCGGCAATTGGTGCAAATCCAAAACCATCCGAGCCTATAACACTTCCGGAATGAATCGTACAATTGGAACCAATTACCGTTTCAGAATAAATTTTGACTCCGGCAAAAATAGTCACATTATTTCCAATGACAACATTATCACCAATAAAACAACTTGGATAAATCTTAACATTATCGCCAAGAGTAACATTTGCCCCTACATAACTGAAACTTCCCAAATACAGATTCGCGCCATATTTCACCGTTTCAGCAATGACCGTAGGCTGTTCGATGCCGCTTTTATTTCCTTTGGCCTGATCATAAAATTCCAATAATTTAGAAAATGCCATATACGCATCGTCTACTTTGATAAGTGTTGTTTTTAATTCGGCTTCAGCGACAAACGTTTTATTTACTATGGTAATAGAGGCCTCGGTAGTGTAGATGTAATTATTGTATTTTGGATTAGACAAAAAAGTCAATGACCCTTCTTTACCTTCTTCAATTTTAGACAAGGTACCAACTTCTGCATTGGGATTCCCAACAACCTCACCCTCCAAAATCCCTGCTATTTGTTCTGCTGTAAATTTCATCTTATTAAGATACTTTTATATTTGTGCATAAGATAAAACTCGCGGTATGCAGTTCTCTAAACATATAAAAAAAAATGTTTTCCTTTTTCATTGCGACAAAAATATAAAAAAATAGATTTTAAATGTCCTTTTAGACCAGTTGTTTTGGAAAACAGTTATAGTATTTGGTTACCGATTTTGATAATGATTTTAAATTCAGCTGGTCAGAAGACTCAATAACATCTTCCACAGTTCTATCTTTTTTCAAAATTCGTATAGGCTCCGCCACTTTACTATACCCCTGATTTTTTATTTTCCCTTTGAAAATAAAAAAATTGGTTTCAGTAATACTGATATTATTTTCCTGGGCAAAACGTACTCTTAAAGACAACAATTCATCTGCTTCACCTTTTTCGTGCGTCAATTTTATTTTCAGCAAATCTCTGTTGATAATCATTTTGCTCAATGAAGCCAAAATAAAATCATCCTGATATTGCCAGGATTTCAACGCTGATATCACATCAAAATCATCCAACTGTGAAAACAAATCCAATGTTGCAGTATCAAAAGTGGCTGCCGTAATTTTATTTTGTAAAAAAAACTGAAGCGGCTCACTACATGGCAACACGGTTCCTTTCATGGTTAATTCTTTAGCCCGTTTTAATATTTTGGTCAAAATCAACTCGGCCACCAAACTGGTTTTATGCAGGTATACTTGCCAGTACATCAATCGTCTGGACATCAGGAATTTTTCAACCGAATAGATTCCTTTTTCCTCAATCACCAGCACATCATCTACCACATTCATCATCTGAATGAGTCGCTCCGAATTGATATTTCCTTCTGAAACCCCCGAATAAAAACTATCCCGTTTGAGATAATCCATCCGATCCATATCCAATTGACTCGAAATCAATTGTAACATGAATTTTCTATGGTAATCCCCTTCAAAAACCTGAATCGCCAGACTCAACTGACCATTAAATTCTTTATTCAATTGATGCATAAACAACAGGGAAATTTCCTCGTGATGTACGTCTTCTACAATGCTTTTTTCCATGGCATGTGAAAACGGCCCATGCCCGATATCATGCAGCAAAATAGCAAAATAGAGTGCATTTTCTTCTGCTTCAGAAATAGAAACTCCTTTAAAACGCAATACATCTACTGCTTTCTGCATCAAATGCATACAACCTAAGGCATGATGAAAACGGGTATGGTTGGCTCCTGGATATACCAGATAAGACAATCCCATTTGGGAAATGCGTCGCAATCGCTGAAAATAAGGATGCTGAACTAAATCATAAATCAAAGGATTGGGTAAGGTTATGAACCCATAAATGGGATCATTGAATATTTTAAGCTTATTGATTTGACTCACTATAAGATTTTTTTTAGGTCAACAAATATAAGTAAATTAGATTTCAAAACAGAAATGTTCCAAATTGTGATTTTGAAACTCCAAAAAAACGGAGCGTTTATAGCGCTCCGTTTATATACTTTTTTTAAAGTTTTCTAATCCAAATATTTCTGAATTGATTCTTAGAATCATGATCTTGAAGCGAAATAACATCATCGCCATGAGACGATGGATAATTATGTAAACCTACATAAAGGGTCAACCCATTTATTGTCTCATTATTTTGCACTAAAACACCGTTCAAAAACACGGTAATTCTGGCTGGGGCATCAATCCTGCCATCTGTTTTGAATCGTGGTGCAGTGTAAATCACATCATAAGCATTCCATTCTAATGGTGTTTTCACAGCGTTTACCAATGGTGGATGGTCCTTATAAATACTACCCGCCTGACCATTGCTGTAGGTTCTGTTATTGTAGGAATCCAATATTTGCAATTCATATCTATTTTGGAAAAACACACCACTGTTTCCTCTTGCCTGTCCTCCATCTAAAACTACATCCGGTGCACTCCATTCCAGATGCAATTGACAATCACCAAAGGTCATTCTGGTTTGAATGGCACCAGAACCCGGAACAACTTCCATGTAATCTTTGTCGACAATTTTCCATCCTGCAGGCTTATCGACATCTTTTTGGCTTACCCATTGATCTAAGTTTTTACCGTCAAATAAAATAATCGCATCCGAAGGGGCATTGCCAAGGATTTTAGCAGGTGTAATTATTTTCACTTCCGGTTCCCAAATTTCTGTCATTTCAGGTTTCATCGGCATTGGGGAAACCTCCGGCAGTGTGTTTACAAATTTGTGTTGTGCCATAGCTACTGTAGCAAAAAATAAGGCTATCATTAAAAAAGAATTCTTCATTTTTTTAGATTTCATAGTTAAATTCATTTGGTTTGATAAAATATAAACGATGGTAATTGTTCTCTTTTCAATATTAAACATTTTTTTTTTACGAACTGACTTTTAATTTAAAAATAACTATTTGATGGTTAAACTTTTGATTTTTAATCTAGATCATCCCAACTGAATTAAAATCCAAGAGAAACAGTTTGTAAAAAAAATTAACACAAAATTAAGTTCGGATAGTTCGGTAATTACCGAACCAATTGTAAATTTGCCAAAAAATTCATCATGGATATAGAAAAAGAAAGGGAAGAAATCATAGAATTATACGGAAACCATTTTGAGAAATTATTTAATATTTCCCCACTTGCGGCAAGAATATTAGGGACACTAATCATTGACGGATGCAAGACCGGATTGACATTTGAATCTTTAGTCGAAAAATTGGGCGCCAGCAAGAGTTCTATCTCTACCAATTTGAACTTACTCCTAAATATGGACAAAATATCCTTTTTCACTAAAGCGGGGGATCGAAAAAAATATTTCAAACCAGCCAATTTAAGTGAACGATTGGCCAATTTTCTTAAATTAATTGATTCAGAAATGGTAATCATCAACAAAATGGTCGATTATAGAGAAAAAACGGCTTCATGCCCAGAAGAAAGATGCAATTTAGAAAATGTGAAAGCCTATAGAACGCACGTTGTCGAAGTGGGAAAAATATTTACCAAAACAATCAATGAGTTTAAAAAAATAGAAATCAATAATAATAACAATAAATAATTCGTCACAATGAAGAAACTTTCATTAACCATCATAAGTTTAGCATTCTTAGTCGCTTGCGGAAAAAAAGAAGAGCAAGCAGCACCTCCTGTAATGCCTTACAAAGTGGTTGAAATAAAAAAATCGAACACCACTTTACTGGCAGAATATCCTGCAACTTTAGAAGGAGTTACCGATATCGATATTCGTGCAAAAGTGGATGGTTATATTGAAAAAATATATGTACAGGAAGGTCAGGAAGTTAAAAAAGGGCAATTGCTTTTTAAATTAGAGACACAAACGGCAAACCAAGAAGCCAGTGCTGCCAAAGCCAAAGTAACTGCCGCCCAAGTGGAAGTAAATCGCTTAAAACCTCTAGTAGAGCGCAACATTATTAGTGATGTACAATTAGAAACAGCTAAAGCAAATTTAGCCAGTGCCAAAAGTACCTATCAAAGTATTGTTGAAAAAATAAATTATGCATCCATCAAAAGTCCTGTAAACGGAATCGTTGGAACTTTGCCTTTAAGACTGGGAAGCTATGTAAGCAGTCAGACAGCAGAACCTTTAACCCGTATTTCAGATGTGAGTACCATTTATGCGTATTTTTCAATGAACGAAAAACAACAATTGGATATAACAATGCATGCGGCCGGGAAAACATTTCAAGAAAAAATCACTAAAATGCCCGAGGTCAATTTAATCTTAAGTAACGGAATGCAATATGAACAAAAAGGAAAAATTGAAACTTTTAGCGGACAGGCCAATACACAAACAGGTTCGTTCAACGTAAGAGCAAGTTTCTCCAATGCGAACAAATTATTGCGTTCCGGAGGAAGTGGAACAATTCAAATCCCAACTAATTTAAGAGATGTTATCTTAATTCCACAAAACGCCACTTTAGAACTACAAGACAAACGCATTGTGCTTGTTGCAGACAAAGACAATAAGGTAAAAGCCGTTCCGGTTGAAGTACGGGCTGTACCTGGCGGACAATTTTTTGTAGTCGATAAAGGATTAAATATAAAAGACAAGATTCTTATTGAAGGAGTGGGAATAGTTGCCGAAGGAACAGTAATCAAACCAGAATTAGTTGATTATACTACCATAATCAATCCTGAAAAAAAAGCAATTAACTAACAATCGAATAAATAACACTGTATGTTTTCAAAATTCATTGACAGACCCGTTTTGTCAACGGTGATTTCTATTATCATCGTTATACTGGGGATTTTAGGGTTAATCTCGCTTCCCGTTTCTCAATATCCCGAAATAGCACCGCCTACAGTAACGGTATCCGCAAATTATCAAGGAGCAAGTGCCGAAGTAGTTATGAACTCGGTAGTTATTCCTTTGGAAGAACAAATCAATGGTGTGGAAGACATGACTTACATGACTTCCACCTCAAATAATGATGGTTCAGCATCGATAAATATATTCTTTAAATTAGGTACCAATCCTGATTTAGCGGCCGTGAATGTACAAAACCGTGTTGCACGTGCCACGGCATTATTGCCACAAGAAGTTACAAAAGCGGGAGTAACCACATCAAAAAAGCAAAGTGATAACATTTTGATTTTATCTTTGTACAGTGAAAATCCAGATTATGATATTACGTTTCTTCAAAACTATGCTAACATCAATATTTTACCAAAAATTAAGCGTGTAGCTGGAGTTGGAGATGCCATGATATTTGGTCAAAGGGATTATTCAATGCGTATTTGGTTGAAACCAGATGTGATGGGGGCTTATGGTTTAGTACCTTCGGATATTTCAGCCTTGTTAGCCGAACAAAATATTGAAGCAGCACCCGGACAATTGGGTGAAAGTGGCGACCAATCTTTTCAATACACTTTAAAATACAAAGGACGTTTACAAAGCACGAAAGAGTTTGAAGAAATCATCGTACGTTCTACTCCAAATGGAGAAGTACTTAAATTAGGTGATGTAGCTAAAATTGAGCTTGGAGCAGTAAATTATGCAAGTAAATCATTTACTAACGGAAATCAATCTATTGCTATTGCCATTGCACAAACAGCAGGTTCTAATGCGCAGGAAGTGATTGAAGGCTCTTTGAAAGTAATGGATCAATCGGTTGTGAATTTCCCTAAAGGAGTAAAATACACTACTTTAATCAATGCAAATGATTTCCTGAAAGAATCTATTTCAAAAGTGATTTATACTTTAATAGAAGCTTTCTTATTGGTATTCGTTGTGGTTTTTATCTTTTTACAAGATTGGAGATCCACTCTTATCCCGGCTATCTCTGTACCTGTTGCCATTATAGGAACATTCTTTTTCCTGAGTTTATTTGGTTTTACCATTAACTTGTTAACGTTATTTGCTTTAGTACTTGCTGTTGGAATTGTGGTCGATGATGCCATTGTGGTTGTCGAAGCCGTTCATGCTAAAATGGAAGCCGGCGAACATAATCCTAAAAAAGCAGCGCATAGTGCCATGAATGATATTAGTAGTGCCATTATTTCCATCACCTTGGTAATGTCGGCTGTATTCATTCCGGTATCGTTTATTAGCGGTTCGGCAGGGGTTTTCTACAAACAATTTGGATTGACATTAGCCATTTCTATTGTACTTTCTGCAATTAATGCGTTGACACTTTCTCCTGCTTTGTGTGCCATTTTCTTAAAAAATCATGGTGAGAAGAAAAGTAATAAAGGATTTATAGACCGTTTCTATACGGCATTCAATGCCGGATTTAATACCACAACAGCTAAATACAAAAGATCGGTTCAGTTCTTAATCAAACACAAATGGTTGGCTTTCTTGGGAATTGCTGTTTTTGCCGGAATTTTTATCTTATTGATTAATACCACTCCAAAAGCCTTTGTACCTAGCGAAGATACAGGAGCCATCCTTTCTGATGTTTCATTGGCGCCGGGAACTTCATTGGAAAAAACGGAAAAAGTATTAATACAAATCGAAAATAAAGTAAAAGATCTTCCTGAAATTCAAGAAGTGCTTCGTATTTCCGGTCGAAGTTTAATTAGTGGTACGGGTAGTAACTACGGAATGGTAATTGTAAAATTAAAACCATGGGCCGAGCGTAAAGAAACCAACCAGGAAATAACGGCTATTGTACAGGAATTGTTCAAGCGTGCCGCTACCGTTAAAGATGCCAAAGTATTGTTTTTTGCCCGTCCTACATTGGTTGGTTTTGGTTATTCTAATGGTTTTGAATTTCAATTACAGGATCAAAAAGGAGGCTCAATTCAGGAATTAAGTGAGGTAAATAATAAATTCCTGGCTGCTTTAAACAGTCGCCCGGAAATCAAATACGCGGCTACTTCGTTTTCTCCAAATTTTCCTCAGTATCGCATTGACTTGAATGTGGCTGCCATCAAAAAATCAGGTTTAACAGTAACCGATGTTTTAGGAACTATGCAAGGTTATTATGGTGGTGTTTATGCCTCTAACTTTAACAAATTTGGAAAACAATATCGGGTAGTGTATCAATCGGAACCACAATTCAGAAGGGATCCGGAATCATTAAACAAAGTATTAGTTAGAAACAATAATGGCCAAATGGCTCCTATTTCTCAATTTGTGAAACTAGAAAAAGTCTTTGGTCCCCAAGCTATTGAACGTTTTAACTTGTTTACTTCGGTAAAAATAACAGGTGCTCCAAAAGACGGATACAGTTCCGGTGATGCCATTAAAGCCGTTCAGGAAGTAGCCAGTCAGAGTTTGCCTCTTGGGTATGGTTATGAGTTTTCGGGAATGACGCGTGAGGAAATTAATGCCGGTGGACAAACTTTGTTTATTTTCTTATTGTGTTTGGTGTTTGTGTATTTCTTATTGGCAGCCCAATACGAAAGTTACATCTTGCCTTTTGCTGTTTTATTATCGTTACCTGTTGGTTTAGCAGGAGCCTTTATTTTTGTTTATTTATTTCATTTGAGTAATACTATTTACCTGCAAATTACGCTCATCATGCTTATTGGGTTACTCGCCAAGAATGCCATTTTGATTGTGGAATTTGCTGCAGATGCCAGACGAAAAGGCTTGAGTATTTCTCAGGCAGCTGTGCAAGGTGCTGTAGCTCGTTTGCGTCCTATTTTAATGACATCCTTTGCCTTTATCCTTGGATTATTTCCTCTAATGTTAGCTAAAGGAGCAGGTGCTGTAGGAAACAAAGCGATTGGAACCGGAGCGATTGGAGGAATGCTTATCGGTACTGTTTTAGGGGTATTTGTAATTCCAATTTTGTTTATCGTTTTCCAAACTTTACAGGAAAAGATTTCGATAAAACCCTTGCCTGTTGCAAATGAATCAGATGTTCCATCTTTAGAAAAAGAAAATGAAAAATAATATATATAAAATTACGCTACTTCTACTTACAGCAATTGTAATGCAATCCTGTTTTGTAGCCAAAGATTACAAGCGTCCGGATGTAAAAACAGATAATTTATACCGCTCTGAAAAGGTTTCGACAGATACCCTTTCGTTAGCGAATGTAAGTTGGGACAAGATTTTCACCGACCCTATTTTACAAGCCTATATCAAAAAAGGATTAGAAAGTAATTATGATGTTCGCATTGCCATGCAAAATTTAGCCGCAGCCCAAGCGACTATGCTACAAGGAAAAGCAGGCTTCTTCCCTACTCTGACAGCTACCGCCGACTGGACGCATCAGGAATTATCCAAGAACAGTCAAATGGGGGCTATTGTAAGTAACACCTCTGTTGACCAATATCAATTGACAGAAACTTTGAGTTGGGAAGCCGATATTTGGGGTAAGATAAGAAGCAACAAACGCGGTACTAAAGCTTCTTATTTGCAAACCAATGCTGCCAATCAAGCGATAAAAACACAAATGATTGCCAGTATTGCATCGGCTTATTACCAATTATTGGCTGTTGACGAACAAATTAAAGTGGCAGAAAAAACTTTGGTGAACAGAGACAAAAGTATCGAAACCATCAAAGCGTTGAAAAAAGCAGGAAATGTTACCGAAGTGGGCGTAAAACAAACCGAAGCACAAAAATATGCTACCGAATTGATTATTGCCGATTTGAAAAACAACAGCATTTTATTGGAAAATACTCTAAGTGTTCTTATAGGCCAAGCGCCAACAAAAATTAAACGCAGTACTTTTGAATCTCAAAAATTACAACCTGCCATTACGTTGGGAGTTCCTGCAAATTTGCTTCGCAACAGACCTGATGTCATCGCTGCGGAATACAATTTAATCAACAATTTTGAAATGACTAATGTAGCTAAAAGTAGTTTCTATCCTTCGTTGAAAGTGACGGCTACGGGAGGTTTACAAAGTATTGACATCCAAAAATGGCTGAGCGCCAATTCTATTTTTGCAAATGTGGTTACTGGTTTGACACAACCTATTTTTAATCAAAGACAGATTAAAACCAAATACGAAATTGCAAAAGCCAATCAGAAAAAAGCCTATTTGCAATTTGAACAATCACTTTTGACCGCTGGTAAAGAAGTTTCGGATGCTTTGGCACAATACAACAATGAAACCTATAAAATTTCGGTTAGAGAAAAACAAGTAGAATCTTTAACAAAAGCTTCTAGCTATTCCGATGAATTATTGACGTATGGATTAGCCAATTATTTAGAGGTCTTGACTTCTAAAAACGATGCGTTGAATGCGCAATTAAATTTGGTAGATAACAAATACCAACAATACAAAGCCATTATTCAATTGTATAGAGCCTTAGGTGGCGGCTGGCAATAAGATATTATAATTATAGTTTTTAATTAATTCAAAAAAGCCACTGAGTGTCGTACCCAGTGGTTTCTATATTTTAAAAGATTCGGAATTATTTCAAAAGCATTTTTCGGGCTTTTTCCATATCTTCAATCGTATCAATTCCGATGCCGACATGTGTAGTTTCGACCATTTTAATTTGTTTTCCAAATTCCAGATAACGCAATTGTTCCAGTTTTTCAGAAGCTTCCAATGACTTCATGGGTAAATGGTAAAAATCCAATAAAGCCTGTTTTCTAAAAGCATAGACTCCGATATGTTTCATATAACGGACACCTACATTTTTCTCTCTTGGATACGGAATTACCGAACGTGAAAAATACAAAGCAAAATTATTTTGATTTACCACCACTTTCACATTATTTGGATTATTGATTTCTTCCTCATCTTTGATTTCGTACATCAACGAAGCTAAATCAACTTTTTTATTCAAATCGTTTTTAAAAACTTCAATTATCTCTTTTAAAGGTTCGGCATTAATAAAAGGTTCGTCTCCCTGCACATTGATTACAATATCCACATCCAGATGTTCCACTGCTTCAGCAATACGATCACTCCCCGATTCGTGTTCCTTAATACTCATGATAGCCTTTCCGCCATGAGACACAATTTCGTTAAAAATCAAATCCGAATCGGTTACCACAAAAACATCATCAAACAATTGGGTGTTGATGGCGGCTTCATAAGTTCGCAAAATGACCGTTTTTCCTCCTAAATCTTGCATCAATTTAGCGTGATATCTTGTAGAGGCGTAACGTGCGGGAAGGACTGCTATTATTTTCATTGGTGTATTTATTTTGCCGCAAAGGCACAAGCCGCAAAGATATATTTTAAATTTTAATTATTAATTGTCATTATGAATAGCTCACTCGAATCAATTATTATAGTGATATGGATAAATGAAAATATTTATTATTAAAATAAGCAACTGATGGTTTTCATTGGCAAAAACATTTTGCCACTATCCGGCAAAATCATAAAGCCATATTTAGCATAAAATTTTTCAGCCTCTTTATCTAAAGGATCTACAACAACGGCAAAAGAACCAATACTTTTAGACAGGATAAAACTTCTTTTCAGTGCATCGATCAATAATAATTTGCCAGTCCCATTGCCTTGAAATTTCTGGTCAACTGCTAATCTACCGAGTAAAGTTGTTGGAATTGAAGTGTATGATTTAGGTAATTGTTTTTGTAGTTCTTGGGGAATTAGGTCCAATGGTATACTACTATTCGCCAAAGTGTAATACCCCATTATATCTTTTTTTCCTTTATCCAACAATACAAAACAGGCTGATAATTTTCTGCGTACATCTTGACTGGCTTGCTTATGCAAATAAGTATCCAACATCACTTTTCCACAACAAAAATCGGTCTTTTTGTGCCCTGAATTAAGACTTTCGGATAATTGGTTCATTCAGAAAACAAAGATTTAAAATCATTTGCAGCCGATTGAAGTGCTTCATTGGGAAGAGCTGGATTCATAATCGCTTCAAAGAAAATTTCGCTGTCACGTTGAGAAGCTAAAACCTGTTCCCTTTCATTTATAATTTCCTTGGCTTTTACCTGAACTGTTGCAATTATAAAATCGGTCAGACTTCTATACCCTCCCAAACGCGCTGCTTTTTCGAACAATAATTTTTGTTCAACAGGCAGCTTGGTGTCAAATCTTGCTTTTTCGTTTTTTATCGTGTTGGTTGCCATGCTATTAAATATTTCCACAAATGTACGGTAAATATCAGTACATCTAAAATATTGTACGGTTTATTTACGTAATTTTTAAATAATGATTTTAAGTTACATTTACTCTAATACATTTAACATACAGAGAAATTACTACTTTCATAAACAGTTTAATTAGCCTCAAACTCTTTCAAAGTTTTACCACTTTTAAGTTTCCATTCTGTAAGACCATTTGCGCTTCTTCCCAATACTATTACAGCGGCGGCTGAAGGACTGCTAAATAAATAATCCTCGGAAAACTCAAGAAATTCAGTTTTATCTATAAAAACTTCATCTTCAATTAATTTCTTTCTAAAATTAATTAGGTTTAAACTCATTGAAGTTGTTATACTACTTGTTGCTTTCGAACCTTTATAAACAACAAAACCATCTGAAGTAAGCTCTCCAATAGCTTCAGCACCACGAGCAGTTTTTATGTAAAAAACATCTGTGATTTGTTTTTTCTTAATTTCTCTTTTTTCATCAAATACTTTGTGACCAAGTGTATTCACGAGCATTTTTATATTCTCAATAAACTCTTCCATTTCAGCTCTATCAGATTCAGAAATTGATGATTGTGTTGGAGTGATCGTATTTTCAACTTTATAACGTTTAGCTATTAGTGCAATAGCGTGAAGTCTATTCTCTAAATATTTTACGTGTGCCTTATTTAAATTTTCATCTTTACTTATAAAAACAATAGTCTCGTTCCAAAAATCTTTTTGAATTAAATGTTGATTAAGTCGTTTTAATATAGATTCAGCTTCTCCTATATAAAGAAGATCTTTACCTTCTTCATCTTTACCAAATAGTAAATAAACTCCCGTGCTCATTAAATCATTTCTATCCGTGCAATCCTTTACTTTAATTCTAGGTATTTTATATGCCTTTCCAGACCAATTAGAGAGTTCACAACTCATCCTACCATTTGGTTCTCCGTCTATTAAAAATATTTTTATTGTCTTCCCGAATTTCATTTATTTATTTTTTTTAATCCTTATAAAAAACATCAAATATAAGATTTTTTTCACGCAATTTTAACCGAAGTCATACTCAGTGAACCCGCCAATAGTTTATCATTAAACAAACTCAATTCTTCGTTTTTTCCTTTTAATCCTAGTGCATAAATCAACGGTAAATAATGGTCCGGCGTGGGAATCGCCAGTTGTAGTGCCTGGCCTTGTTTTTCAAAATTGATTAAAGGTTGAAAATTTCCGTCTAACAAATAGTCATTTACGGTGGCTCGGGCTTCTATTGCCCAATCGTATCCGTAATTATCCCTGTCGAAATTTTGAAAATCAATCAAGCGTAAATTATGCACAATATTCCCGCTCCCTACAATCAGGATGCCTTTATGGCGTAGTGCACTCAGTTTTTGAGCCAAATCAAAATGATATTGCCCGGATTGGGTATAATCAATACTCAACTGAATGACAGGAACATTGGCCTCGGGATATAAATGCTTAATGACACTCCAGGCGCCGTGGTCCAATCCCCAATGTTCATCGAGTTCCACTATTGTGGGCATCAATAATTCTTTGGTTTCCACGGCTAATTCCGGACTTCCTTTGGCGGGATATTCCACCTCGAAAAGGGCTTGCGGAAAACCACCAAAATCATGAATGGTTCGAGGCATTTCCATCGCGGTGACTTTGGTACCTTTGGTAAACCAATGTGCCGAAATACACAAAATAGCGTTGGGCTGCGGTAAAGTTTTGGCCAAATTGCGAAAACCGGCTACAAACTCATTTTCTTCAATGGCATTCATCGGACTTCCATGCCCCAAAAATAAAACAGGCATTTTATCGGTATTCGAAAAAGAGCTCGAAATTTTATGTAGGTCGGTTAAACTGTTCATTTTTCACTACTTTATATGGGTTGGTTTTAGCCACGAATTCACAAATTATTGATGCTTTTTAAATTTAAAATAATTCGTGAATTTGTCGCTAATTTTTAAAAAATCATTCCACAAAACTCTCATCCTTAAAACCTATCAAATATAATTTATTTTTGGCTCTTGTCATCGCTGTATACAACCAACGGATGTAATCTCTGTCAATTCCGTTGGGTAAATACGGCTGCTCTATGAAAACCGTGTTCCACTGTCCACCTTGTGATTTATGACAGGTAATCGCGTAGGAGAACTTCACCTGTAATCCATTGAAATATTCATTGGCTTTCACTTTTTGAAACTGTTTGAATTTGGTTTCTCCCTCATAATCTTTCAATACTTCCTGATACAGGCGATTCGACTCTTCGTAAGTCAATGACGGCGATTCACTTTTGATAGTATCCAACAATAACACCGTTTCGAATGGTTTTTGATTGGGATAATCGACCATTCGGATTTTTACTTTCGCAAATTTGAAACTGTACAATTCCATAATACCAAAGATTTCCAGCACTTCAATAATATCTCCATTGGCAATAAACCCGGCTTCATCGGAATCTTTCAACCAAAAATAATTATTCTTCACCACCATCAAAAAATCGCCTGTAGAAAGTTCACTCTCTTTGTCAAGTATTCTCGTCCGGATTTGCTCATTGTATTGATTTGCTCTTTTATTGGAACGCACAATGAAAGCCGTGTCTTCGATACTATAATTACTGTAAGCCGAATTGATCGCGTCCTGAATATCATATCCATCGGTAAGCCGAACGATATCTTTGAATTTCTTGACATCAAACTGAAAATCGGTAATAAAGGAATCTTTCAACAATTCCCGAAGTTCGGTGGCATTATACAAAATACCCGAATCTTCTTCCTGACGCATGACTTCATCCAATTCAATATGTTCCACTTCTTTATCGTAATGAACCGCTAAGGTATGGGTATCCAATGCCGGACTGATATCTAAATTCACCGGAGGCAACTGGGCCGTATCTCCCAACAGAATCATTTTGCAATTGGTGCCTGAATACACATAAGAAATCAAATCATCCAACAGTGAACCATTGGCATACAATTTAGAATCCGAATCGGTATCCGAAATCATCGAAGCTTCATCGACGATAAAAATGGTGTTCTTGTATTTGTTGGGTTGCAGGGTAAATGAAACTCCACCACCGGAAGACTTCTTGGGAAAATAGATTTTCTTATGGATGGTAAAAGCCGGTTTGTTCGAATAATTGGCAATTACCTTGGCCGCGCGACCGGTTGGCGCAAGTAAAACATACTTTTTATTGATTTCAATCAGGTTATTGACAATGGTAGAAATCACCGTTGTTTTTCCGGTTCCAGCATATCCTTTGAGTACAAAAATGGTATTGTTTTCTTTTTCGGTTAGAAAAATAGCAATCTTCTGAAAAAAAACATCCTGTTTGTAAGTGGGTTGAAAAGGAAACTTTTTTTGTAAAAGACTATAAAACAGGGAGGAGTTCATTTGGTATATTTTACCTGCAAAGTACGCTTTTTTAAAGGCAAAAATCAATATCAATTTTCAATATCAAAAACCAATTACAATGTTAATCTGAAAAGATAAAAACACATCATTTGTAATTGAAATTTCTTAATAAGCTAGCTCTGAACAGAACCTCAAAGATATTGCTATTGAAAATTGTCATTGCTATTGAATATTACCATTGCCATTGCTATTTAAATTTGTAAGTTTGCGTTGTTAAAAAATCAACCGTATGATAAGCATCACCGAAAAGAAATATAAAAAACTCTCCATTCAAGTTTCCTTGACGGGGCTTTCTTTTTGCTGTTTTGATACGCTCAACCATACCATTACTTCTTTCAATGAAGTCCAATTTGACTCTTTTGACAAAGGAATCAAAATTGAAGATTTGTTTGCCGATGCGTTTCGGAATCATGCGGAACTGAATGAAACCTATGATGAAGTATTGGTGATCCACAACAACAACTTATCGACTTTTGTTCCGACTCCCCTATTTGATGAGAACTATTTGGGCAGTTATTTGCAATACAACACCAAGGTTTTTGAAACTGATTTTTTTGCTTTTGACGAAATCAGCAATTATCAGATCAATGCGGTTTATATTCCGTATGTGAATATGAATAATTTCTTTATTGATCAATTTGGTACTTTTGATTACAAACATGCCAACAGTATTTTGGTGACCAAACTTTTGGATGCTTCCAAAAACAAAGACGACAAAAAAATGATGGTGCATTTCAACCAAGGTCATTTTGAAATTATTGTCATTCAAAACCAAAAACTGTTGTTTTTCAATTCATTCGAATATCAAACTCCAGAGGATTTCATTTATTATATCTTATTCACGGCAGAACAATTGAAACTGAATCCGGAAAACTTTCCATTGGAATTAATCGGAAATATTACCCCCGAAAGTGATTTTTATACTATAGCCTACAAATACATCCGTAATGTTTCTTTGCTGGATGTTGAAGATCTACGCTGGAACAATTATTTTTCTGAAGCCGAAAACAGAAATCATTTTATACTTTTCAACTCATGAGAATCATTTCAGGAAAATACAAAGGCAGACGCATCAACCCACCCAAAAACCTTCCCGTTCGTCCCACTACCGATATGTCTAAAGAGGCATTATTTAATGTTTTGAATAACCATTTCAGTTTTGAAGGATTGAAAGTGTTGGATTTATTCTCCGGAACCGGAAACATCAGTTACGAATTTGCCTCCAGAGGAAGTTCTCCTATTACTTCTGTAGACGGAGATTTTGGTTGTGTAAAATTTATCAAACAAACGGCAGCCGAATATGATTTTAATATTGCCGCGACCAAAAGTGATGTTTTTAAATTTTTGGAAAGAAACAATGCCAGCTTCGATATTATTTTCGCCGATCCCCCTTATGGACTGGACCAAGCTACTTTTGAGAAAATTGTTTTGCTGGTTTTCGAAAAAAATAGTTTGAATGAAGAGGGAATGATGATTATTGAGCACTCTAAGTACACCAAACTGGATCATATGATTCACTTCTCGTTCCAGAAAAGCTATGGAGGCTCTATTTTCAGTTTCTTCGAATTCGAAAAAGAAGATCACACTGATAATGAAGACGATGATGATTCCGAAGAAGAATAGACTTCTTACACGTCTGTACTTGAAAAGAATATATAGAAAACGAAGCAGTTATTTACTGCTTTTTTGTTTTTAGACTTTACTAATCAAGGATATAAATAACATTTCATTTAAGTAAATTTTTTCCGTTTACTCATTTACTACTCCTTATAAAATCCCTATTTTTGCAGTCTAAATTTTTAGCCATGCCAAATAAAAAATACAAAATAGCCGTAATTCAATTGAATCTGAATGATGTTGCCGAAAACAACCTTAAAAAATGTATCAGTTGGGTAAGAGATGCTGCCAGTCAAGGCGCTGAAGTAATCTCATTACCTGAATTATATAGCAGTCATTATTTCTGTCAAAGTGAAGATGTAGACAATTTTGCCTTGGCGGAACCGTTATACAGCACTTCATTTATTGCTTTTAGTGCGTTGGCCAAAGAATTGAGAGTGGTAATTATCGTTCCTTTCTTCGAAAAAAGAATGGCCGGAATTTATCACAACAGTGCGTACATCATTGATACCGATGGAACTGAAGCTGGATTGTACCGAAAAATGCACATTCCGGACGATCCCCATTTTTATGAAAAATTCTATTTCACTCCCGGGGACTTAGGCTTTAAAGCTTTTGAAACCAATAAAGGAAAAGTGGGAACCTTAATCTGCTGGGATCAATGGTATCCGGAAGCTGCTCGTTTGACAGCCTTAAAAGGTGCCGAAGTTTTATTTTACCCAACAGCTATTGGATGGCATCCACAAGAAAAAGAGCAATACGGCGAAAACCAATACGGTGCCTGGATGAACGTAATGAAAGGACATGCTGTAGCTAATGGTGTATATGTGGCTGCTGCCAATAGAATTGGTTTAGAACAATATTTACCTGATACTGCCGGAATTGAATTTTGGGGAGCTTCGTTTATTGCGGGTCCACAAGGTGAAATCTTAGCACAAGCTTCTCATGATAAAGAAGAAATCTTAATTGCCGAAGTTGATTTGGACTTACAAGAAAACGTACGTCAAAACTGGCCGTTCTTTAGAGACCGAAGAATTGATGCTTTTGGTGATATTACGAAACGAGCGATTGATTAATATAATTCGAATATTTTAAATAATTATCTGCCTAATCTGCGTGCTTAAATTACTCACAAAGATTAGGCATTTTTTTTTTAAACTTTATGTATTTTTATTATACTACCTTTAAGAAGTTGGCACGCAGATTTTTGCGAATTTATGTAGAGTCTAAATTATTTTTGCTATTAAAAACCAAACTTCCTGTATTTCCGTTCCAAATCGTAAACGAACGCGCTCCAAAACTAATTAATTCATCTAAATCGCCGTCGTTATCGGCATCACCTTCTGTAGAAATCAAATTCAAACGCCCCATTTTAGCATCAACTTTTAAAGTAGTTGCATCAGGAAAAAAAGTCGCGTTTAAAGTCAATATTTTAATCTGCTGAGATCAGCATAAGCACTGTATTATCTTATATTACATTCATTGGCCGTAATAAAATAAGGCGTTCCATTTACCGCATAATTCGCAATAGCATCGGGTATAAATAGCCCTTTTACTTTCCAAGGAGCAAATGCAACAATTAAATCTTTATCACTAACGTCAATTCCGTTTTCAGCAGTGTTGAAATCTTTGTATCCCAATCTAATAATTGACGTAATGGTTTTGCTTGTCAAATCCACCTTAGCCACACCGTTATTTTCTTGCAAAAGTAACCCAAGCCTTTTTAGAATCTGTTGAAAACGTTATATATCCGGGTTCAATATCGGCTGCAAAACTTTTAGCCGTTTTAGAAACTCTAAATCCTTTCGTTTTTAAAGTAGCCAATTGACTTTCGAAACCAACAAAATTCAAGGTGGTTACGGCATAATTATTAGTTACATCAATAATAGAAACCGAACCATCAGGGTCTACCGAATAATCGGCATTTGGTTCCCCTTCGTTAACCGACATAATGTATTTCCATCCGGCGAAAAAGTAACCATATCAAGCAAAGCACCTACCGCAATTTCTTTAATCAAACTATAATCCGAAGTATTGAAAACCACTACTTTTCCGTTCCCTTGTTTGTTGGTAGTCAATTCTAAGGCTACTGCCAATTTCCCGCCGTAAACAACCACACTGTTAGAAGCGCCATTGTAAACGGATAAATTAAAAGGTATTAATTTTATTGGATTGTCGGTTCAGTCAAATCAATCACATCAATTTGATTGGTTCCGCTTTTGTTTACTGTAAAAAGTCTTTTAGTCGTTTCGTCATAGGCACTAATTTCGGCTGCGGCTAGCCCACCAACAGTAATGGTTCCTATTTCTTTGAAGCTGGCAACATCTTCGTTTATTTCAATTTCTTGATTGTTGTCATTTCCTTTATCATTTTCACAACTGCATAAAATAAAAAGAGCAGCCAGTAATGGAATTCCAAAATTTTTCATGTTTTACTATTTTTTGTTTCAGACAAAAATAGATTTAGAATGAAGGTTTTGGATTAGGTATTATAATGAAATCTTTAATTTCAATAAGAAAAATAGCATCCAATGGTATCGAAAACTACTTTTGATGTTAGGATATCAAAAATAAACCGAAAAAATAAGGCACAAAAAAAAAGCTGTTTCAACCTTAGTCAAAACAGCCCTTCGTATTTTTTTATTTAAAAATTACTTCACTTGAAAAGTAACTCTTCTCACGATTTGACGTGCTTGTTGAGAATTTTTATTAACAGAAGCATCTTCTCCATTACCTTTTACAGATAATCTTGATCCATCAATTCCAGCATTGATTACAATACTTTTAACCGCTTCAGCTCTTTTTTGAGACAATTCTTGGTTATAACTTGAACTTCCTACTTCATCAGCATATCCTATGATATCTGCAGTTTTAGATGGATTATTTTTCAAGTATTTGATTAAAAAGTCAACTCCTGATAATGATGCATTTGTTGGTTTTGATGAGTTAAAATCAAAATATACATTTACATATCCTCCGTTAATTAACTCTTCAACTGTGCTGTTAGTAACAGTAGTATTAGTATTAGTGTTTTGTCCATACTTTTTATCTAAATAACTTTCTAATTCATCCGGAACCCCATTTTTATTATTATCAATAGATTGTCCTTTTGTATTAACGGCTACACCAGTAATAGAATTTGGTTCCAAATCGTATAAATCAGCTACACCATCTTTATCAGAATCAATAAGACCTGTTTCAATTGCGGTAACTCTTTCTTCTAATGCGTCGTATTTATCTTTTGAATACCAATCAGCATGTTTTTCATGTTTACCTAGGTAAAAGGTCAAACCAACAGATGCATTAAGCGTTACTCCATCAAAAGAACCAGTCTGAGCTGCACCCATACCATCAAAGTTCCAGTTTTGTCTTCCGTAAACCAGTCCGCTTAAATCACCAGTTAAAGCAACACTTTTGCTTAATTTAATTTGTCCAGTTAAACCAATAATTCCATGTCCTGTGTAATCTTCTCCATTAAAACCGCTTTCTGAAGTTAATTGAGAAACTCCAAGTCCACCATGTGCCAATAAACCGAAAGTGTTAGTCCACGTTTCAAAATTTAAAGTTCTACCTAAATTCACAACTCCTTGTAAACTTGTTCTAATTAGTTTGCTTTCAAATGGTGCTGTGTTATCACGTTCTTGAAATTTATCATATCCAAAATCCAATTTCAAACCAAATTTAGGATTAAACATATACCTTGCTCCTAAATCAACGTGAAAAGGATTAAGTGTAGCAGTAGAATAACCTGCTGTCATAGCTCTCATTGGCTTGTTTATTCCACCATTTAATTCGATAGACCACTTATTATAAGGATCTTTCTCAATAGTCTTTTCTGCAGAAGTTGTTCCCATATCTTGAGCGTTTGCAGCAAAAGATAGTATTAACAAGGATACAGATGCAAATTTCTTTTTCATAATTATTTTATTTAATTTATATTTTTAATGTTTAAATCATTGCAAATATAAATCATATTATTCTGATAATTGCTATTTTAAACTTACATAATTCACATTTTTATTAGTATTTTTACTTGTTTATCCCTTACAAGGCGAATAAAAAAAACAGTATTATTCTGATTATCATAAAGTTAAAACTTCAACAATACCAATTTACAAACTCTTAAAATAATGTTATTTTTTTATTTCGAAAGCTAAATTGACTGCACTATTTTAAATTCCTTGCGAATGCTTATATTTGCGGTCATCAAATTTTAGCATCATTTTTATGACAAATACAAACAGACGTTTTCCTGCTGAATGGGAAAAACAAGAGGGAATTTTACTTTGTTTTCCACACAATGGGAACGATTGGCCAGGAAAATACGAAGCGATTCAATGGGCTTTTGTAGAGTTTATCAAAAAAGTGGCTACTTATGAAAAAGTGTTTTTGATCATTGCTGACGAAAAACTAAAAGCCAAAGTAAACGACATGCTCGACAAAGCCCGGGTAAATTTAGATCAAGTTTCGTTTATCATCCAAAAAACCAATCGCAGCTGGATGCGTGACTCTGGGCCTATTGTAGTTTTTAAAGACGGTAAAAGAGAAGCATTGAATTTCAACTTTAACGGTTGGGCGAAATATAAAAATTTTCAGCTGGACAAACACGTGCCATCCAAAGTTTCTGATTTCTTAAAAATGCCATTAGCACAAGTTATTTACAAAGGAAAACCAGTAATTGTAGAAGGTGGCGCCATTGATGTAAATGGACGCGGTACGCTGCTAACATCTGAAGAATGTTTGATGCATCCGAGTATTCAAGTGCGAAATACCGGTTTTACCAAGGCAGATTACGAAGCCCTTTTTAAAGAATATTTGGGTGTGACCAATGTAATTTGGCTAGGCGACGGAATCGAAGGCGACGATACTCACGGTCATATCGATGATTTAGCTCGATTTGTAAACGAAGACACCATTGTAACCATCGTGGAAACCGACCCGAACGACTCCAACTACAAACCTTTGCAAGACAACTTAAAACGTTTGCAAAATGCCAAACTAGAAGATGGAAAATCACCAGTTATCGTTACGTTACCGATGCCAAAACGCTTGGATTTTGAAGATTTGAGATTACCTGCGAGTTATGCTAATTTCCTGATTTTGAACAATTGTGTTTTAGTGCCGACTTTCAATGATATCAACGACAGAAAAGCCTTAAATATCTTGGCAGAATGCTTCCCTGAGAGAAAAATAATCGGCATTAACGCGATTGATTTGATTTGGGGATTCGGGACTTTACATTGTTTGAGCCAACAGATACCAGCTTAAAAAATACAAACCTGTTCGAATGAGCAGGTTTTTTTATACAATACAATATCAAACTCAAGTACCTTAAAAACTTTGGCCTAATATGTGCAACTATTTCCAATCTATCATACATTAAATTATGAATTTATTTGAAGATTCGAACCATTGGGCTGAGAAATTGGCTCCAATTGTAACCAAATACAAAAACAAAAAACATCCATTGGATTATAAAAACAACTACCAATTGATGGTAATGGTTGTACTCTCCGCACAAGATTCTGATGCTAACGTAAACAAAATTGCCCCAATATTATTTGAAATTTTTCCCAACATGGAAAGTCTTGCAGGATCAGATGAATCAAGACTCCTTCCCTATCTTACTAAAGTAAAAAATTATGAAACCAAAACTAAATGGTTAATTGAAATTGCACAAACCATTAAAAAAGATAAAAACATCCCTATCACAATTAACTCATTAACAGCATTAAAAGGCATCGGTCGTAAATCTGCTAACGTAATTTTACGCGAAACTAATTTACCAACAGAAGGAATCATTGTCGATTTACATGTCCTGCGGGTAGCTCACAGAATTGGTTTGATCCACGAAACTAAAGATGGATTAAAAGCCGAAAAACAACTGATGCAAATAATACCAAAACAAATTTGGGGAGAAATTGGTATGGCTATTTCGTTTTTAGGAAGAGAAATTTGCCGACCACAACCTCCTAAATGTAACGAATGTATGATAAATATGTACTGCGAGTATTATAAGAATCATCTATAAAATTAATTTTTTCCCTCTTACAGGCTTTTTAAAGCCATACAACAAAAAATATAAGTCAAAAAGAAAGCCTGTCTTAAAAAAGACAGGCTTTATAGAATCTGAAACGAGTTCAGATTAAAGAAAGGCGACGACATACTCTCCCACATAACTGCAGTACCATCTGCGCAGGCGGGCTTAACT
>JAKFBW010000138.1:0-40420 GCA_036676965.1 Flavobacterium sp.
AATTTTTTAACCAATATGATTGCTGGGATAATTGCGTATCATTTCCTCCCTAAAAAACCATCTATTAAATTTGAAACACTGGAATCTAAACAGTTAGCCTTATATTAATAATCGAACTCAGGTTTGTAGTAAAACATCATTATATTTGAATAAAAAGTTATGCAAAACGGGTATAAAATCAGAGACCAATCGCTACCACATTTTGTAACAGCAACCGTTGTTGATTGGATTGATGTTTTTACAAGAAAAAGTTACAGAGACACTGTTGTAGAATGTTTGGATTTTTGCATTAAAAAAAAATCTATGATTTTATTGGCTATGTAATTATGACTAATCATATACATATGGTAGTACAGTCTGGAGATGGAGTGTTGTCCGATTTATTACGAGATTTTAAAATTTTACTGCTACAAAAATTATAGAGAAAATAAAAGCAGAACCCGAGAGCAAAGAGAATGGATGTTAGAACGGTTTAAATTGGCAACAGAAAGTCATTCCAGAAATAAAAATTATCAGTTTTGGCAGTACGGCAACCATCCCGAAGAAATTTACACAAACAAATTTATGTGGTCAAAGTTGGATTATATCCATCTCAATCCAGTTCGGGCCAGAATTGTCGAGAAAGCATCGCATTATATTTATTCCAGTACCAGTAATTATGTTTCTGATATAGGGCTATTAAAAATCGAAAAAGCGGATATTCCTATTGTTGATATTTTGAATTTGAATAATTTCACGAGGTATAATGAATATTGAATTTGACAATATCGTAACGGCATATAGGAATGGGTACGAAGGTCGAGTAGGCAAAAGCCTTACAGCCGAAGCCTCTCACAGAACCGTACGTGAAACTCTCGCTTCATACGGCTCTTATCATACAAATCATTTTCTTAAAAGAATTGCCAGTGATAAAACATTGTTGGATAGTTGAATTTTATATCTCTCATCCTTTTAAATGCTACACGATAGCTTCTTTCTTTATACTTATTCCGATACCATTTTGCCAGTCTGAACTCTAAGTTTCTAAACAATCCTTGCAAATGCCTAATTGTTGAATAACCATAGTATCTGATTATTCCACGTATTTGAGAGTTTACTTTATTGGCAATATCTTGTATTGTTAAAGGACTTTTTCTATGGAGTTCGAGTTCTTTCCAAAATCTAGTTATTCTACTTTGTGATTTCTGACTTATCTCGCACCCAAACCCTAAATACATTCCTCTTCCTGTTTTTGATTTTATAGAACGTGGTTTGAAAGTAAATCCTAAAAAGTCAAACTTTTTCGGATAATCTTTTCTTTGCATTCTATTATAATCTAGGCAGTAAACAATTTTAGTTTTTACCTCACTTAATCTCAATTTGCACTCGGCTAATCTGTTTTTAATCGCATTTAATACTTCCAGACTTTGACTTTCGCTGTAACAATGCACAATTACATCATCGGCATAACGCACAAAGGTTAATTGTGGATATTCCTTTTCGAGCCATTTGTCTAGAACATAATGTAAAAACAGATTCGCCAATAATGGACTGATTACGCCTCCTTGTGGCGTTCCCTCTCCTTTCTTTTGGACAAGTTCGCCACTTGAAGTTTGAATCGGGCATTCCAACCATCTTACAATGTACATCTGTACCCACTTTTCCGGAACGTGTTTGTCTATTGCTTTGAGCAATAGTTCGTGATTCACTTCGTCGAAAAAGGCTTTGATGTCCATATCCACTACCCAAGAATACCGTCTTACGTTTTCTCTTACCTGTTCAAGAGCGTGGTGTGCGCTCTTGTTGGGTCTATAACCATACGAATTTTTACTGAAAATGGCTTCCATTCTGGGTTCAAGATACGTTTTAACTACTTCTTGGGCGATTCGGTCGCTTATTGTTGGAATGCCCAACTTTCGTTCGCCTCCGCCTGCTTTGGGAATGACAACCTCCTTGACGGCTTGAGGAAAATAACTGCCCGAGCTCATTCTATTCCAAATTTTGTACAAGTTGCCCAGTAAGTTTTCTTGGAATTTCTCCAAGCTTTATTTATCAATCCCAGCACTGCCTTTGTTAGAATTTACTTTACGGTACGCTTCCTTGACCATCTTTTTGGTTATCGGAATTGGTTTTGATTCTGTCGTAAATAAATTAGTCATCCTTAAAATAGTTAAGTTGTTAATCTACCAACAACCGTATGATTGGTGTTCTTCGCTCCACTCTCATTACAAAAGCTTCATCACTACTACAACACCATCCGCCATCCTTGTTGGCTTCGATACTATAAGCCTTGTGGGTACTGCCCACTTGTGCCGTTCTCTTTCCATCCAACAAGGACTTCCTGAGTTCCGTATAAAAGCCTAAATAAGAGTCATGCCTTCTCAACTGCGTTTGCCCTATAGCCAGTAAGCAAGTTCCCGCTATAATTATTACCCATTCTCCGAAAAATAGGCTTTTGACAAAATGTAACGCTATCACACAACTTCATCGAAGGTTCACTTGCGTTCATCTCTCTTATTCCTACCTGACCAATCTAGTTAGCCTTTTCCTCTTTCCGTTCAATACCTATCCATTACTTTCAAAGCACCGAGAGGCGGTTTAAAGCCCTCGCTTGCACAACGACTTTGGTAGACCTACTACCATCTTTTATACAGCATTGAATCGTGTTCGCAACTACGATTCATTCACAGCACACTCAGGAGACTTCGCCTTTACTTTGTATTAGAAGAAAAATGAAACCTGCCCCAAAACCGAATATTGTACTAAACCCTTTGCTAAAACCTACTTTTTAATAGTCAATCATAAAAAAAGAATAGCCCAGAACAACGTTTGTTCCGGGCTATCCTTTTATATCAAAAATGTCTTTTTTCTAAATAGAATTTCGATCTATAAAATTAAACGGAATTTTAACCTTTCCTTTTTCTTTATTCAGAATCATTCTGGCAGCTGTTTCTCCCATAATATTAAAATCTGTAGAAATAACAGTTATTCCTAATAATTCTTTTAATGGAGTATCATTATAAGAAATCACCCCGATATCTGAACCTAATACTAATTCATCATTTCTGATTTGGTTAATCAAATTGACCAGGTCTGATTCTTCAATAGTAATAAACAGATCGCCTTTTTTAAGAATGATATCTTCATAGACATGATCGAGGATTTCAAAATTAATCGAGTGTTCTACACAAAATTTTCTAAAACCGTGTAAAATTCTTCTCGGATAGGGATAGACTGCTTTTTCAGGATAAACCAAAATTAATTTATCATACTTCGCGATTTTTGACAGGCCTTCCTTTAAAGCATTGTAAATATCATTTTCGAAATCCTGATAAATCTGAATAATCTGATCCTCCATTCCAAGCTTAATGTTATCCATTATGATAAGCTTGTTTTTCGGAATTTTTTTAATTGCATTAACCACCTCATCGGTATAACTGATGTGTTTTAAATCATCTGTTTTAAAATGTGTCGTAATCACATAATAGTCATAAGCCCCGCCAAACTTGTCGAGCAAATTCAAAAACAGGGTTTCATCACAATGATAAATATGCAAATCGGTATGGGCATTGGCTCCAATACAATTAATAAAAGAGTTGTATGTTTTCATTTTATACGCACTCAATTTATTAAACAGGAACAGAACATTTACCTTAGAGATTAATTTCGTTCTGGTTATATAATACCCTTTGCCCCTTATAGAAGAAATTACCTTTCTGTCTTTTAAGATATTATACGCCTTTTCGACCGTATCTCTTGACATATAGAATTCCTCACTGAATCTATTGATAGAGGGTATTTTTTGATCTATTTTTAAATTACCGTTGGATATATTAAAAATAATAGAATCAACAATCTGCTGGTATTTGGGTACCCGCGAAGTCTCATCTATTTTTATAAAATTGATCATGCTCATATCTCAAAAATTACTCTTTTAAAGATCTAGGGTTATTAACTATTTAACATTCTATTCTTCCTGATAAATTCATATCTAACTCTAAATTTACAATAAAAAATCTTATTTCCTGAATAAAAAGAAACAACAGACTACAGCTATATGTAATCGATTACCCAAATATATATTTTAAATGTTAAAACCTGCCATTTTTTAGTAGATTATTTTCAAAAATAGGATAAAAAAACACAAAACATAAAATTACCCTTAATAATTTATACGATTTAAAATAACACTTTAGATGACAGCAAAAAGCATTCCCTTCAATAAATTAAACAAAAAAGTATTGAATGTAACTGATAACGAATGAGTCATAAAAAAAATGGCGTACTTTATTTGTGAGCACAGAACATCTTTCAGATTCCTGGAAGCTATTTCTTAACCCGCTCTTCGTTCTGTTTCACAAAAGAATCCCAACCCGAATAGCTTTTTCCAGCCACTACTTTTCCGGAGTTAAAAAAATGACAAACCGCAGCCGCCAGACCATCGGTAGAATCGAGATTTTTGGGCAAGGTTTTCAAACCCAATAACTGTTGCAGCATTTTGGCCACTTGTTCCTTGCTGGCATTTCCGTTTCCGGTTATTGCCATTTTTATTTTCTTGGGTTCGTATTCGGTAATGGGAATGTCCCTGGATAATCCCGCAGCCATCGCAACCCCTTGTGCCCTTCCCAGTTTGAGCATCGACTGTACATTTTTACCAAAAAAAGGGGCTTCAATCGCAATTTCATCCGGATGATGCGTATCAATCAGTTCGATGGTGCGCTCAAAAATGATTTTTAATTTTTGGTAATGGTTATCATATTTAGATAATTGCAGTTCATTCAATTGTAAAAATTGCATGTTTTTTCCAACCACTTTTATCAAACCAAAACCCATAATGGTGGTTCCGGGATCAATCCCTAATATGATGCGTTCTTTTGTCATTATTTTGTTCCGCTAAGTTGCACGAAGGTAGTACAGAAAATCACGAAGTTTTTTGGGTATAATAAAAATTTAAAATTCTTTGTGAAACTCTGTGAGTCTTTGCGTTTCTTTGCGTTATAGTTTCTTCGTTATGATTTCAATTCCTCACAAATCTAAACAATTCCTTGTACTTCTAATCAAAGTTTTGATTGTAGGCGGTGCCTTTTTTTTTATTTACAACCAATTGGCCAACAACGACAAACTCGACTGGCAACGGTTTCTGATGGTATTCAGAAAAAATCAGTCTGTTACCGGAATCACTTTTATCTTATTATTGAGTGTATTGAATCGGTATTTCGAGATTTTAAAATGGCAAAACCTTGTTACCGTTCTTCGACCGAATTCATTGTCTGAAGCCACTAAACAAGTATTGGCCGCACTTACGGCAGGGATTTTCACGCCCAATGGCGTGGGAGAATATGCCGGTAAAGCCTTGTACTTTGAAAAAACAGCCGTCAGAAAAATTATATTCCTCAACCTGATTTGCAACGGAATCCAGATGATTCTGACCGTTATTTTTGGGGTTTTCGGATTGTTGTATTTTAATGCCAACTACCATGTGATTACCACAAAAACAGTAGCTATTCTTTTTGGGATTTTAATGCTCCTTTTTGCTGTTTTATTTTTGGTCAAAAAACTGACCATCAAAGGCTATTCTATCGAAAAACTGATTCATAAAATCAATACCATCCCGAAGCAAATCCATCAAAAAAACATTGTTTTAGGTATCTGCCGCTATCTGGTTTTCTCGCACCAATATTATTTCCTATTCCTGGCTTTTGATGTCGATTTGCCTTATCTAACCCTGATGTCGGCTGTAACCGCGGTCTATTTTTTAGCTTCCTCGTTACCGACATTTCAGTTCTTGGATTTTGCAGTCAAAGGAAGTGTGGCCATTTATTTCTTTGGCATTTTGGGCGTAAACGAATGGATTGTGATATTTATCTCCACACTGATGTGGTTTCTCAATGTAGTCATCCCCGTAATTATCGGCAGTTTTTATGTATTGAATTTTAAGCCCGTGAAAGCAGTATGATTTGGCTTTTATTCTTTTTAGTAACTATCTATGTTGTCGCCATTAGTGCCTTAATTTTCGGTTTTACCAAAATCAATGCTTTTGAATACACCGGCTTAACGCCAAAAACCGGCTTTTCGATCATTATCCCTTTCCGGAATGAGGCCGACAACTTACCGCTGTTGTTGGACAGTATTTCAAAACTGCATTATCCGACAGCCTTATTTGAAGTAATTTTGGTGGATGACGACTCCGAAGACGGATTTAATGTTCCGAATTCAGCATGTAACATTCGAACAATCAAAAATAAAAGAATTTCGAATTCCCCAAAAAAAGACGCCATTACCACCGCCATGCAAGTCGTAAATAACGACTGGATCATTACCACCGACGCCGATTGCATCGTGAATCCCAACTGGTTATTAACCTTGGACAATTACATCCAATTGCATCATCCTGCCATGATAGCCGGCGCGGTGACTTATGATGGCAAGGCTTCTTTTCTGCACTATTTTCAACAATTGGATTTGGCCAGTCTACAGGGAGCCACTATAGGCAGTTTTGGACTGCGAAAAGGCTTTATGTGCAATGGTGCCAATTTCGCCTATACTCAATCATTCTTTCACGAATTGAATGGTTTTGATGGAAATGACAAAATTGCCAGCGGCGATGATGTTTTCTTATTGCAAAAAGCAATGGCAAAATCACCCGAAAAAGTCCATTATTTGAAATCTAAAAACACCATTGTCACCACGAAACCTGTTGAAGACTGGAAATCGTTGTTTTATCAGCGAGTACGTTGGGCATCCAAAACGGGTTCCTATCAAAGTAACTTTGGAATTGCTTTGGGATTAGTGGTTTTTGGAGGAAACTTGGTTTCGGTTTTGAGTTATGGGTTATGGGTTATGGGTTTTATTCCGTTTCTACAAATCTTTTTGTTATTCCTTTCAAAACTTACTCTTGATAGCATTTTGATTTATATAACTAATCGCTTTTTAACAAAAAACAAAATATGCTATTTGGTAGTAAGCAGTTTGTTTTATCCTTTTTTTAGTGTAAGTGTGGCATTGTATGCTGCGTTTGGGAAATACGAATGGAAAGGAAGGAGATTCAATTCTTAAATCCGCACGATTAGCCCGGTTGGGAACGGCATCCTTTTATGCTGGTGTTCGGCATAAAAGACAAAGTGTACAGCATGATTAGCTCCTTCCTTCGACTGAGCTCAGGATTAAATTACTCCACTTTAATAATTACAGGAAGTATAAATTGGGTTTTTACCGGAATCCCGTGTTTGATGGCCGGATTGACCTTAGGAAAACCAACCAATCGCGCATTGAGGATACTGTCTATCTTTACGGTATCATAGACCGTTGAATCTTTGGGGAATTGCGGTTCAAATTTCATTTTGGAATTGGGAAAAATAGTCACCTTCACTTCTATCGTATCTAACTCCGGATACAAAACAGAGAGTGTATCGACATTAATACGCTCTTGTATCAGCTGGGTTAAATATTCGAAAAAACACTGCTGACGACGCGCCTTATCCTCTATGGCATTACATGCTGTAACCGACGGATATTCGTCCACCTCTTTCCAATTGATGGCTTTCAGTTCTTTTTGCAACAACTCCTTTTCTGACGGCACTTGCTTGTCGAGAAACTGACAAGAGCTAAAAAACAGAAATCCTAAAAAAAAGTAAAAGTGCTTCAAGGTTTTGGTTTTGAATGGAACTAATATTTTATAAAAATACAATTATTTCTTTTGAGATTTATAAAAAGGATGTATTCTTCACGCTTTTTGAAAATCAGAACTCTTTTGGAATGTCCTAAAATACAAAAAAGCCCTTCGCCAAGGCGAACAGCTTTTCATTGGTCTAACTACTAAACCAAGGTCAGCTAACTAGGCCGACCTAACAACACAACTAGCTTTAGATACTGTATATTGGAAAAAAAAGCCTTTCATCTCTGAAAGGCTTCCCCAATATTAGCGGTCTGGACGGGACTCGAACCCGCGACCCCATGCGTGACAGGCATGTATTCTAACCAACTGAACTACCAAACCTACTGCTTTATTGCGGTGGCAAAGATACAACAGATTTCCGTTTACGCAAGTGTTTCCAGATAAAAATTTAAAAAAAATTTCATGACTTTAGCCAAAGTTTTGTTTTTCAATTAAGTAGGTCAGTAAAATTTTTTCAAAATTTTCACCTACATTCACCGGAACATACTTAATTCGGTTCTGTGCACAGCGCAACTCCAGTTTTTTGAAATAACTTTCTACCTCTTTTTCGTATTCCTGCTTCACATTATCGGCGAAAACAGCAATAGACTCCCCTGTTTCTACATCAACAAACTTCCTGGGCGCGTTATCAAAATCAAATTGGAGTTCCGTTTTGGCATCTATAACATGAAACAAAACCACTTTGTGCTTATTATGCTTTAAATGCTGTAACGCATTGAACAAAGCTTCTTCATTGGCCGACTGGAACATATCTGTAAACAACACAATCATCGAACGACGATGGATTTTTTCGGCAATTTGATGCAAAAAAGTAATTGTATCGGTATTTTTTCCGGTTTGTGCCTGTTCTATTAGATTTTCCAACGCATGTAAAACCATGCGGTGATGACGGTCACTACCCTTTTCGGGCGCGTAATACTCATAACTATCCGAAAAGACACTCAAACCTACCGCATCGCGTTGTTTCTTCAACAAATTCATTAAAACTGCCGAAGCTAAAACCGAAAACCCAATCTTACTTTCAAAAAAAGGCTGATTGCCTTTCAATTTGGGATAGTGCATCGAAGAAGAGTTATCGATAATCAAATGGCATCGCAAATTGGTTTCTTCCTCAAAACATTTAGTATACAGCCGATCGGTCTTGGCAAAAAGCTTCCAGTCGATATGACGGGTACTCTCGCCCATATTATACACTTTATGTTCGGCAAATTCGGCTGAAAAGCCATGAAACGGACTTTTGTGCATGCCCGAAATAAAACCTTCCACCACCTGGTTTGCCAACAGTTCCATATGCTGAAAACTGGAAATTTTCTCTATTTGGGATTCGATCTTCATCTCTCAAATGTATAAAAAGATTAAACCATTTAAAAATTTAAAGATTGAAAAGAAAACCAAATTCGGGAGCTGAACTGAATTCAGCTTAAACAAAAAAAGGCTTGACTTTCGTCAAACCTTCTTCCTATATAAATCATAATCTACCGATTACAACAAAGCGTCTAAACTATCTGCGTAAGTTTGTTTCGGAGCTACTCCTACTTGCTTCCCTACTACTTCACCGTTATGAAAAACTAAAACGGTTGGAATGTTTCTCACTCCGTATTTAGCTGCAAATTCTTGGTTCGCATCAACATCAACTTTACCTACTACCACTTTACCTTCGTATTCTGTACTAAGTTCATCAATGATTGGACCCACCATTCTACAAGGTCCACACCATGCTGCCCAAAAATCTACCATTACCGGTTTGTCTGATTTCAAAACTACTTCGTCAAAAGTAGCGTCTGTTATTGCTAATGCCATATTATTTTGTATTTAAAGTTTAACTTTTAGTTCAACCTAAAAGAAAGAATATTGAATGAGTTTCAAACTCAAGGACAAATTTAGAAATTAAAAACTAATCCACCACCATTCCCAAATTAGTTTTGACTATAAACATATTGTTTCTACTTATATGCAAAAAAAACACATACCGGAGTCCTTTTTTAGTACACTAATTTATTTATATTTGTCAAAAAAACAATTATACATCATGCACCTGCACAAGAAATTGAAAATTAATACATTATATAATTGAATAAACAAAACGAAGAACGTATCACTTCTAAAATCTAAAGTAGATTTTTTTACTATATTTACGTTCGGCTCCAAAAACAGTTTACAAACTAAAATTCGAAAAGAGTTAAAGACAACCATTTAAAGCATAATTACTAAACTAATGAAATATATCGTTTGCGAAAAACCGCATGAGTTTTTGATTAAAGAAAAACCTATGCCCGTAAGAAAAAAAGGAGAAGCATTGTTGAAAATCAGAAAAATAGGCGTTTGTGGAACAGACATTCACGCTTTTGGCGGAACCCAGCCTTTTTTTGAATACCCAAGAATCCTGGGACATGAATTGGCCGCAGAATACATCGAAGGGGAAGCCGCAGGATTTACCCCGGGAGATAAAGTAACCTTCATCCCTTATTTTCATTGCGGGGAATGCATCGCCTGTGTAAACGGATTGACCAATTGCTGTGCGAACATCAAGGTTTTTGGGGTACATATCGATGGCGGCATGGCCGAATATGTTTCGGTTCCCGAACAATACCTGTTACACGGAAACGGATTGAATTACGAAGAACTGGTTTTGGTGGAACCGTTGGCAATTGCAGCACACGGTGTTCGCAGAGCTGCCGTAAAACCTACAGACACCGTTCTGGTCATGGGAGCAGGACCTATCGGAATAGGACTGATCAATTTTGCAAAAATTGCCGGAGCCAAAGTAATTGTGATGGACATCAATGAATACCGATTGAACTTTTGCAAAGAGGAATTACAGGCCGATGACATCATCAATCCGATGAAGGAAGACGTGGTACAACGATTAATGGAAATCACCAACGGGAGTATGCCTACCGTAGTTATTGACGCCACCGGGAACCGCAATGTGATGAATGCCGCTTTCAATTATATTTCACACGGAGGACGTTTTGTGTTGGTTGGTTTGCAAAAAGGGGAATTGGCCTTTAGCCATCCTGATTTTCACAAACGCGAATCGACTCTTATGAGCAGCCGAAATGCCACTAGGGAAGATTTCGATTATGTCATTGATTGTCTCAAATCAGGCAAAATAGATCCTGAAAAATACATTACCCACAAAGCGGAATTTAGCGAAATGATTCATAAATTCGAAAGCTGGATTGATCCTAAAAATAATGTAATCAAAGCCGTAATTGAATTAGACTAACCCAATAATTATATAAAAACCCATGGATTTAGGATTAAAAGGAAAAATAATAGTGGTTTCGGGCTCTGCCGGAAAAGCAGGCAGTATCGGAGAAACCATCGTAAACCGATTGGCAGATGAAGGAGCGATTCCGGTTTTAGTGGATCGTAACGACCGTGGACACGAATATGTGGCCAATCTTCAAAAAAGAGGCATCGATTCCCTGTTTGCACAAACCAATGTTACCGACCCGGAACAAATAGAAAATGCGGTTAAAAAAATAGTCGCAAAATATGGCCGCATTGATGCCGTTATCAATAACGTAGGGGTGAATGATGGCGCCGGGCTGGATGCCAGTTACGAGGAATTCATGGAATCGTTAAAATTGAATTTGGTAAGCTACTTTTTATTGACTAAAAATTGCCTGCCTTACCTGAAAGAATCCAAAGGAAACATCCTGAACATTGGTTCCAAAGTGGCCCTGACCGGCCAAGGAGGCACTTCGGGCTATGCTGCTGCTAAAGGTGGTGTACTCGGATTGACCAGAGAATGGGCTGTTGATTTAATCAAATTTGGCATCCGTTCGAATGCCCTAATCATTGCCGAAAGTTACACTCCGGCTTATGAAGACTGGATAAAAACCCTTGAAGATGGCGAAGCTACCTTGGCCAAAATCAACAAAAGTATCCCGTTTGAATCCAGAATGACCAAAACGGAAGAACTGGCAGACACCGCCCTTTTCATCATCTCCGGACGTTCTTCCCACACTACCGGACAATTTGTTTTTGTAGATGGTGGTTATGTGCATTTAGATCGTTCATTAATCAATGATTTAGCCTAAAAGCATGTCCCAAAGAATAGATTCCCATCAACATTTTTGGATATTTGATCCCGTTCGCGACAGCTGGATTGACGAAAGTATGCAACGCATTCAACGCGATTTTTTGCCCGAAGACCTTTTTCCGGCATTAGAAAAAAACCTGTTTGAAGGCTGTGTCGCCGTACAGGCTGATCAAACCGAAACGCAAACACTTTTTTTACTGAACCTGGCCAAGCAAAACGATTTCATCAAAGGCGTGGTGGGTTGGGTAGATTTATTGGATAAAAACATAGCTGAGCGTTTGGAATTTTTCTCGGATGAGAAAAAACTGAAAGGATTCAGACATGTGGTACAGGGCGAAGCAGATGATTTCATGCTGAGACCTGATTTCAGAAACGGAATCGAAGCCTTGAAAGCTTTTGATTACACCTACGATATCCTTATTTTTCACCGTCAGCTGCCTGCCGCCATTGATTTGGCGAATCGATTCCCGAATCAGGCTTTTGTACTGGATCATATTGCCAAACCGGATATCAAATCGGGCGATATGCAATCCTGGAAAAAGAATATTACAGAGTTAGCCAAAGCCGAAAATGTCATGTGCAAAATCTCCGGCATGGTGACCGAAGCCAACTGGAAAACCTGGACTTCCGATGATCTAAAACCGTATTTGGATGTGGTTTTTGAAAATTTCACTCCGGACCGACTGCTATTCGGTTCCGACTGGCCTGTCTGTCTGGTCGCTTCAGAATATGATTTGGTGGTAAAAACCCTCGAAGATTATATGGTTCAATTGCCGATTGAACAGCAGGAAATGATTTGGTCCGGCAATGCCAAAAAGTTTTACAAACTCGATTAATATCGTTTTAAAAAACAAGGGTTCGAAAATCATTTCCGAACCCTTGTTTTTTTATTATACAATTCAATTGTCAAAGTTTTTAAAAATTTACGCCCTTCTTTGAAAAACCCTAATTCAACTTAAAGTTAATCTGCATTTTTTCCAATTCCACTAATAACTCATTCGAGATTTTCACTTTCATTTTCCGGCTTGGCATCGATAATTTGGTTACCACCTGAATTTCCTCAATTTCTTTGACTTCGGCCACTTTAGGGACATCCGATTCCAAAATATCATTATCCTCAGTCTCCTCTTCAAAAACCTCATCCTCAGTCTCGATTGACACCGGAGCAACTTCAACCAATTTTCTGATTTTCTCCAACTCCATAATTTCAAATGCAATACTATGATCTCCTTTGTTTTCCAAAAACAAACGACTCAAGCGATGGATAAAATCCGTTTGCAAATCGGTTATATTAAGGATTAACGTTAACTTTTTAGAAAACGTAGACAGGACATCCTGCAATTGCTTGACTTCCATAAATTGCAATCTCGGTTCCCCTTTTTTGCCCGTTTCTTTATCGGCCCAACCTTCTTTGATTAAAACCTTAATAAACACAAATTCATTTTGACGCAAGAAATGCCTGAATTTCAAATACTCTTCCCCAAAAATCCGGAACTCATGACTTTCATCATACCCTTCTAAGGTAAACATTCCCCAGCCTTTTCCGTTTTTGGATTCCCGGTGTTGTATGTTGTTAACTATTCCGCCAAAAGTGAGATTCTTCCCTACATAAGACTCCATGTTTTTCAAGGCTTCTAATTTGGCATTGCAAAAATATTTCATTTCAAACTTAAAATCGTCCAATGGATGCCCTGAGATGTAAATCCCAACCACTTCCTTTTCCCTGGACAATTTCTCCATTGTACTCCAATCTTCACAAGGTGGCACAACAGGTTCGGCAATTTGTACTTCACTGGCTTCCCCAAACAAACTCACCTGAGAAGAATTTTCATTCTCCTGAAATTTCGAACCATATCGAATGGCTTTCTCATAAAATGTAATACCATCGCCATCATCATGAAAATATTGTGCCCGTATGGTTCCTGTAAACGAGTCAAAACCACCGGCCAAAGCGAGATTTTCCAATGCTTTTTTATTGGCTGCACGCAAATCGATGCGTTTGGTCAAATCAAAAATAGATTTGTATTTGCCGTCTTTCCGTTTCTCTACAATCGTTTCTACAGCGCCCTGTCCCACTCCTTTGATGGCTCCCATCCCGAAACGTACCGCATAATCATCATTTACGGTAAATTTATAAAAGGACTCATTCACGTCTGGCCCCAAAACCTGTAACCCCATACGTTTACATTCTTCCATAAAGAACGACACCTGTTTGATATCATTCATATTATTCGAAAGTACCGCCGCCATATATTCGGCAGGATAATGCGCTTTTAGATAAGCCGTTTGATAGGCAATCCAGGCATAACAGGTGGAGTGTGATTTGTTGAACGCATAACTCGCAAAAGCCTCCCAGTCTTTCCATATTTTCTCCAACACTTTGGCATCATGACCTTTGGCTGCGGCTTGTTCGACAAACTTAGGTTTCATCTTATCCAGTACGTCTTTCTGCTTTTTCCCCATCGCCTTACGCAAGACGTCGGCTTCACCTTTGGTAAAATCGGCCAACGACTGGGACAAAAGCATCACCTGCTCCTGATACACCGTAATTCCGTAAGTCTCCCCTAAATATTCGGCACAGGCATCTAAATCATAGACAATAGGTTCTTCCCCATTTTTTCTTCGAACGAAAGACGGAATATACTCCAAAGGTCCCGGGCGATACAAGGCGTTCATCGCAATCAAATCCCCAAAAACCGTCGGCTTCAAGTCCTTCATGTACTTTTGCATTCCGGGTGACTCATATTGGAATATCCCCACCGTCTCCCCTCTTTGGAACAACTCATAGGTTTTGACATCATCAATCGGAAACGTATCCGGATCCAATTGAATCCCCATCCTGTATTTGACCAACTTAACGGTATCTTTTATCAGGGTAAGGGTCTTCAGACCCAAGAAGTCCATTTTTAACAGACCGGCACTTTCGGCAACCGAGTTATCAAATTGGGTAACATACAAATCCGAATCTTTGGCGGTGGTTACCGGAACGAAATTGGTAATATCCGATGGCGTTATAATCACCCCGCAGGCATGAATCCCCGTATTTCGCATCGAACCTTCCAAAATTTTGGCTTGTTGAATAGTCTCTCCCGCCAAATCACCTTCGTTGGCTATCGCAATCAATTCCTTTACCTTATCAAACTCATCCGAGCGCAGGGCTTTTTTGACATCCTCTTCTTTTTCCGAAATAAAACGGGCCAGATTCCATTTGGATGGCATCATTCCCGGAATCAGCTTGGCAATTCTGTCCGCCTCAAACAAAGGCAAATCCAATACACGCGCTGTATCACGAATCGCTGATTTGGTAGCCATTTTACCATAGGTAATAATTTGCGCCACCTGATTCGCACCGTATTTTTTGATTACATAATCCATTACACGGCCACGACCTTCATCATCAAAATCGATATCAATATCGGGCATGGACACACGATCCGGATTCAGAAAACGCTCAAAAAGCAGATCGTATTTAATGGGGTCAATATTGGTAATCCCTAAACAATAAGCTACTGCTGAACCCGCCGCCGATCCACGTCCCGGCCCAACCGAAACATCCATTTTACGGGCTTCGGCAATGAAATCCTGCACAATCAGGAAATATCCCGGATAACCGGAATTCGAAATCGTGAGTAACTCAAAATCCAATCGTTCCTGAATGTCTGGCGTAATATCACCGTATCTTCTTTTAGCCCCTTCCATCGTAAGCTGTCGCAAATAGGCATTCTCCCCACGAACCCCTCCATCGGCGATATCTTCAGCAACAACAAATTCCTCCGGAATGTCATATTTTGGAAGTAAGACATCTCGATACAACGAGTAAATTTCGACCTTATCTACAATTTCCTGAATGTTGATAACCGCTTCAGGCAAATCGGCAAAGAGTTTTTTCATTTCCTCTTCCGACTTATAATAATATTCCTGATTAGGTAATCCGTATCTATAACCACGACCACGACCGATAGGTGTCGCCTGTTTTTCACCGTCCTTTACACACAATAAAATATCGTGTGCATTCGCATCTTCCTTATTTACATAATACGTATTATTGGTCGCGATTAACTTTACTTGGTGCTTTTGTGCAAACTCAATCAGGGTTTTATTCACCCGATTTTCATCCTCTTGATTGTGACGCATGATTTCGAGATAAAAATCAGCCCCAAACTGTGTTTTCCACCAAATCAAGGCTTCTTCAGCCTGATTTTCTCCAATGTTCAGAATTTTACTCGGAATCTCCCCGTATAAATTCCCGGACAAAACCATGATGTCTTCCTTGTATTTTTCTACAACTACCCTATCAATTCTGGGTACATAATAAAAACCTTCTGTATAAGCAATAGAAGCCATTTTGGCCAAATTATGATAGCCTTTTTTGTTTTTGGCCAACAAAACCACCTGATAACCATTGTCTTTTTTGGATTTATCGAAATGGTTCTCACAAATATTGAACTCGCAGCCTACAATAGGTTTAATCTCGGTTTCTGTTGGTTCCTCCCCACTCTCCACCAAGGCTTTGTTTTTGGCGGAAGCCCCTTTGTTGTGATTCATTACCGCACTCACAAAATGAAAAGCTCCCATCATATTCCCTGTATCGGTCATCGCGACCGCCGGAAATTTATTTTTGGCGGTAGCAGCAACCAAAGGCACGATTCCGATAGTGGATTGCAAAACTGAAAACTGGGTATGATTGTGCAAATGCGCAAACTTGGCCGCAGAAAAACCTTCTTTATCTGCCTCCGAAATGGTGGTTTGGGTAGTACCCTGCGCCACCGCTTGAAGCTGCTGACGGATTTTATCCGAAGCCGCTTTTAAGTTGATATGTTTTAATCCGATGAGTTGAATTTCTCTCGGATTCCTATTTTGAAAATCCTGAAAATAAGAAGCCGGAACATCCAGTTCTTCCTTAGTAAAAACTTCTCTTTTAATCAACTCCAGAAAACAACGCGTAGTTGCCTCAACATCGGCAGTAGCGTTGTGCGCTTCCGCAAAAGGCTGATTGAAAAGATAGCTGTGTAATTCGGTTAAGGTCGGCAACTTGAATTTACCACCACGACCTCCAGGCAATTTCAATAACGAAGCCGTAACTTCGGTACAGGTATCGAGCACCGGCATGGCCGCCATAGGAGAATCGACTCCCATTCGGTGAAACTCACAGCCCATAATATTGACGTCAAAACCTAAATTCTGACCCACAATAAATTTGGATTTGCCTAGAGCAATATTAAACTTCTCCAAAACCTCACTTAAAGTGATCCCTTCGGCCTCAGCCAATTCAGTTGAAATTCCGTGAATACGCTCGGCATCATAGGGAATATTGAATCCTTCGGGTTTCACCAGATAATCCTGATGTTCGATGAGATTTCCCATATCATCATGCAACTGCCAGGCAATTTGAATACATCGCGGCCAGTTGTTTGTATCAGTAATGGGTGCGTCCCAACGCTTTGGCAATCCCGTGGTTTCGGTATCAAAAATTAAGTACATATCTGCTAGTGAAGTAATTGCAATTTTATGAAATCACAAAAATTGAATTCCAAATTTAGTTTTTTTTTATCAATGAAAAGGGAAGTTGAGAAAAAATCCAACTCAAAAAACAAACGAACTTATACGAATGAATTTCATGGCTGTTTTTAACAAATAATTGTCCCTTTTTTCTATGGCAAGCTGTTAAAAAACACCTAATAAATTCGATTTTATCACTTTTTGGATGTCGTAGTATTTGACCAAAAAAATACATCACTCTTTTCAACAGAAGAATCGCATTTTAACTTCTCAAAAAACGATGCTGCTTTTTATTAAAAAACTAAAATTATTGTTATTTTTTATCGATTAATACTATTTTAAAACGTTTTGTTACATTTTTTTAATTCAAAATGACTCATTTAGCTGAAAATAAGTATAAATTTGCAAATTATTTAATTCGCGAAAATCACAACAAAAGTGCATTAAAAAGGAAATTAAAGTCAAAATTAAAACGCAACAACTAAACCATTTACCTCTAAAACAAGAGGTAAGTGTTGTAAAAAAAGCGTTGGGTATCGTATATAATGCAATCGCCTAATTGACACTTTTATTTCTTTTTCTAAATTTGCATCCACTAATTTATGATTGTCGGGAATGCTGTGATCATAAAAAAAGAAATACACTTAAAAAAAATTAAAATGAGTAAGACATTATTTGACAAAGTATGGGATTCACATGTAGTGCGTAAAATTGAAGATGGACCAGACGTGTTTTTTATTGACCGTCATTTCATCCATGAAGTTACCAGTCCTGTTGCTTTTTTAGGTTTAAAAACAAGAGGTATCTCGGTTTTATACCCGGAACGTACTTTTGCTACTGCCGATCACAACACGCCAACAATAAACCAACATTTACCGGTTGCTGATGCTTTATCGGCAAACCAATTGAAAGCGTTGGAAGATAATGCTGCTGAATACGGTATTTCTCACTGGGGATTAGGTCACCAAAAAAATGGAATTGTACACGTAGTAGGACCCGAAAATGGAATTACTTTGCCAGGTGCTACAATTGTATGTGGAGATTCACATACTTCTACTCATGGTGCTTTTGGTGCTATTGCTTTTGGTATTGGAACTTCTGAGGTGGAAATGGTATTGTCTACACAATGTATCATGCAACCAAAACCTAAGAAAATGCGTATCAACGTAAATGGTCAATTGAGTAAAGGGGTAGGTCCAAAAGACGTTGCTCTTTATATTATTGCTCAATTAACTACTTCTGGAGGTACAGGATATTTTGTTGAATATGCCGGAAATGTTTTCGAAGATATGTCTATGGAAGGTCGTATGACCGTTTGTAACTTGAGTATCGAAATGGGTGCCCGTGGTGGTATGATTGCTCCGGACCAAACTACTTTTGATTTCTTAGAAGGAAGATTATATGCTCCAAAAGGCGACGCTTGGGATAAAGCGGTAGCGTATTGGAAAACTTTAAAAACTGATGCTGATGCTGTTTTTGATGCTGAATTAAACATCAATGCTGCAGACATCGAACCAATGATTACTTACGGTACTAATCCAGGAATGGGAATTGGTATCTCTAAACATATTCCAAGTGCCAACCAGGTAGAAGGTGGCGAGGAAACGTATAAAAAATCTTTGGCTTACATGGGCTTCGAAGAAGATGATGTTATGATTGGAAAACCAATTGATTATGTTTTCTTAGGAAGTTGTACCAATGGCCGTATTGAAGATTTCAGGGCTTTTGCAGAAATTGTAAAAGGACGTAAAAAAGCGGATAACGTAACTGCTTGGTTAGTTCCGGGTTCACACGTTGTAGAAGCTCAAATCAAAGAAGAAGGTATTTTAGACATTCTTACTGAAGCTGGTTTTGTACTGCGTCAACCAGGTTGTTCTGCTTGTTTAGCTATGAATGATGATAAAGTACCTGCTGGAAAATACGCAGTAAGTACTTCTAACAGAAACTTCGAAGGTCGTCAAGGTCCTGGCTCAAGAACTTTGTTAGCTTCTCCAATTATGGCTGCTGCTGCTGCCGTTACCGGAAAACTGACAGACCCTAGAGATTTATTGTAATTGAATAGCAATTCAATAGCAACAACAATTTCAAAAAAGAATTAAAAATAAAAAGGTTTCAACTATTTATGATTTATTTCCCTTGATGGAAAATCCAAATTCTGAAATCTAAAATCTAAAATAAAATGGCATACGATAAATTTAATATCCTTACCAGTAGTGCAGTGCCACTACCAATAGAAAACGTAGATACCGATCAAATCATCCCAGCCCGCTTCTTGAAAGCGACAAAACGCGAAGGTTTTGGAGACAATCTTTTCAGAGACTGGAGATACAATAATGATGATTCTCCAAAAGCGGATTTCGTATTAAACGACAAAACATACAGCGGAAAAATATTAGTAGGTGGAAAAAACTTTGGTTCAGGTTCTTCTCGTGAGCACGCTGCCTGGGCGGTTTACGATTACGGATTCCGTGCAGTTGTTTCTTCTTTCTTTGCAGACATCTTCAAAGGAAACTGCTTGAACATTGGTGTTTTACCGGTACAGGTGAGCCCTGAATTTGCTGAAACAATTTTCAAAGCAATCGAAGCAGACCCAAAAACAGAATTGGAAATCAACTTGCCAGAGCAGACTATTACTTTATTGGCTACAGGTCAAAAAGAATCTTTTGATATCAATGGATACAAAAAGAACAATATGTTGAATGGTTTTGACGATATTGATTACTTACAAAGTATGAAAGAAGAAATTGTTGGCTTTGCCGATAAACTTCCTTACTAAAAAAACAAACAACAAAAATGCAGTTACTGTACGTTCAACCTTAGGGTTGGGCTCAGTAACTGCTTTTACCGTTTTATAAAACAGAATACAATTTAGGATTTCAAAATCAATGAAATCTAAACCGCTTTAGCATCAAATTGAAATGGAAAAAAGAAAAATTGAAATAATGGATACGACGCTTCGTGATGGTGAACAAACCTCAGGAGTATCATTTTCTGCCGCAGAAAAATTAACCATTGCCCAATTATTGCTGGAAGAATTAAAAGTGGATCGAATCGAAATTGCTTCGGCTCGTGTCAGTGAAGGGGAATTTCAAGGAGTAAAAGGAATCATGGCCTGGGCGGAATCCAAAGGATACACCAACCGTGTGGAAGTTTTAACTTTTGTGGATGGTGGCTTATCTATTGATTGGATGAAAAAGTCAGGAGCCAAAGTACAAAACTTATTGACCAAAGGTTCCCTGAACCACCTGACCCATCAATTAAAGAAAACACCCGAACAACATTTTTCCGAAATTGCTCAAGCGATTGCACAAGCCAAAGAAAACAACATTGAAACCAATGTATATTTAGAAGATTGGAGTAACGGAATGCGTAATTCCCCGGAATACGTTTACCAATATTTAGATTTTCTAACCCAACAACCGATTAAAAGAATCTTATTACCGGACACATTAGGCGTATTGATTCCGTCAGAAACCTTTAGCTTTATTTCAGCAATCACCGCTAAATATCCAAATACCCATTTTGATTTTCATGCCCATAATGATTACGACGTAAGCGTTGCCAACGTTATGGAAGCCGTTAAAGCCGGAATCCACGGACTACACGTTACCGTTAACGGAATGGGAGAACGTGCCGGGAATGCCCCGCTCGAAAGCACCGTAGCCGTCATCAATGATTTTATGCCAGAGGTAAAAATTAACGTAAAAGAATCCGCATTATACTCTGTGAGTAAACTGGTAGAGACTTTTACCGGTTACAGAATTCCAGCCAACAAACCTATTGTTGGGGACAATGTATTTACACAAACTGCCGGAATTCATGCCGACGGTGACAACAAGAACAACTTGTATTTTAATGATTTGCTTCCGGAACGCTTTGGAAGAAGAAGAAAATATGCCTTAGGAAAGACATCCGGTAAAGCCAACATTGAAAAAAATCTTCAGGAACTGGGTTTACAACTAAATCAGGAAGATTTAAAACTGGTTACCCAACGCATCATCGAATTGGGTGACAAAAAAGAAACGGTTACCAAAGAAGATCTGCCTTATATCATTTCGGATGTTTTGGACAGCCATTCGTATGAAGAAAAAGTTTCGGTAGAATCCTATTTGTTATCACATGCCAAAGGAATGCGCCCTTCGACCACCATCTGTTTAAAAATAGATGGTGAAATCATCGAAGAGCACGCACAAGGTGACGGGCAATTTGATGCTTTTATGAATGCTTTGACTAAAATTTACAAGAGCAAAAAAATGACTTTGCCTAAACTTACGGATTATGCCGTAAGAATCCCACCCGGAAGCAGCTCTGATGCCTTGTGTGAAACTATCATCACCTGGACCAACAACGGAAAAGAATTTAAAACAAGAGGTTTAGATTCAGACCAAACGGTTGCTGCCATTATTGCCACTCAAAAAATGCTTAATGTAATAGCGGTTTAAAATTAGAACAAAACAATAAATTAATATAAATATAAAATAATGAAGTTAAATATCGCACTTTTAGCAGGGGACGGAATCGGACCAGAAGTAATTGATCAGGCAGTAAAAGTATCTGATGCAATTGCACAAAAATTTGGACATGAAATTACTTGGAAACCAGCTTTAACTGGTGCTGCTGCGATTGATGCAGTAGGTGAACCTTATCCAGATGCAACACATGAGATTTGTAAAAATGCTGATGCAGTTTTGTTTGGAGCGATTGGGCACCCTAAATACGACAATGATCCTTCTGCACCTGTACGACCTGAACAAGGCTTGTTAAAAATGCGTAAAGCATTAGGTTTGTTTGCAAACGTAAGACCAACGTTTACATTTCCATCTTTATTAGATAAATCTCCATTAAAAAGAGAAAGAATTGAAGGAACTGACTTAGTTTTCTTAAGAGAATTAACCGGTGGTATTTACTTTGGTGAAAAAGGAAGAAAAGACGGTGGAGATACTGCTTTTGACAACTGTGTTTACACAAGAGCTGAAGTACAACGTTTAGCTAAAAAAGGATTCGAATTAGCTATGACGCGTTCTAAGAAATTATGTTGTGTGGATAAAGCCAACGTTTTGGAAACTTCCCGTTTGTGGAGAGAAACAGTTCAAGCAATGGAAAAAGATTATCCGGAAGTTACTGTTAGCTACGAATTTGTTGATGCAGTGGCTATGCGTTTAGTTCAATGGCCAAATTCTTATGACGTGTTGATTACCGAAAACTTATTCGGGGATATCTTAACTGATGAAGCTTCTGTGATTTCTGGATCTATGGGATTAATGCCTTCTGCATCTATGGGGGCTGAAGTATCTTTGTTTGAGCCTATTCACGGTTCTTATCCACAAGCAACTGGTTTAAACATTGCTAACCCAATGGCCACTGTTTTATCAGCAGCTATGATGTTTGAAAACTTTGGATTGATGGAAGAAGGAAAAGCAATGAGAGACGCTGTAAATAAAGCTTTAGAAGCAGGAGTTGTTACTGAAGATTTAGCTGATGGCGGAAAAGCTTATGGTACTAAAGAAGTAGGAGATTGGTTAGCTGCTAATATCTAATTAGACCTTATTTATAAAATCAAAAGAGGCTGTCAATTTACATTGACAGCTTTTTTTTATGGTATTTTGTTATGAATTACTTTTCCGAAAGTATCCTACAAAACTAAGACGTTATAGAAATAGGCAAACTATAAAGACATCTTACTTTTTGACCATTTTTCTCTCCTGGAATCCAATTAGGACATATTGACAAAACTCTTATTGCTTCTGCCCCGGTTCCATAACCAATATCTCGTAGCACTTTAATATTTGAAAGACTACCGTCTATTTCAATTATAAAAGTTACATAGACTTTACCTTTTACAGATGTCGATGGAGATTTATAATTTTTGGCAATAAATTTATAAAAAGCCACAACCCCTCCTGGAAACTCCGGTTTTTTTTCAATACCTGCTGCGCTGTAAATATCCCCTTTTAATTTTTGTTCAGGAGAGACAGTACGGATCTGATAATTATAAATTAATTTTGAGATTGGAAGAATGAGCCTGCATCTTACTTTTTGACCATTTTTTTCTCCTGGAATCCAATTAGGGCATATTGACAAAACCCTAACAGCTTCTTTATCGGAATCATAATTAACAGACTTCAATACTTTGAAACTGGATAGACTGCCATCTATTTCAACTATAAAACGTACCAAAACTTTATCTGAAAGAGTCTCAGATGGAGCATTATAATTTTTTCTAATAAAGTTATAAAACTCTTCCATGCCACCCGGAAACTCCGGTATTTTTTCAATTTGATCTAGATTGTAAATAAGTTTATTAGAATCAGTTGTTGTTTCTTGAGCAGAAACGAGTTGTATTGTAAAAAAAGCAATTGCGATGAATAGAATTTTTTTCATAAAGTAAATAATCAATGGTTAGTAATCACAAATATAATAGTTGTTTGGGATTATTTCTTACACAACCAAAATAATTAATAAAGAATTTTCTTCTTTTGAATACTGCATTGTTTCGGGCTTGGGTAACGGTTGCTAAACCTCGTTCCATTTCACTAACAATTTTAAGCTTTAACGACAAACTATAATCTCGTTGACTTACTTTTAATTTGTTTTCTTTCTTCATAACGATTGTTTTGCGCATCGTTATTTCAGGGCGAAACATTTGTATAACAAAAAAGGGGACAATTTACATTGTCCCCTTTTTTTATATTAAGAAAAAAATATTAATATCCTCCTCTGTTACCACCACGGTTGTCTCCACCACGGTTGTTTCCGTAACCTCCGCGTGAATCTCCACCACGGTTGTTATTAAAACTTCTTCTTTCGCCTTCTGGTTTTGGCTCAGATTTGTTTACCACAATTGCACGTCCTTGAACAGTAGCTCCGTTCAATTCATCAATTGCTTTTTGAGCTTCATCATCATTTGTCATTTCAACAAAACCAAATCCTTTACTTCTTCCAGTAAATTTATCAGTAATGATCTTAACTGAATCAACTGCTCCATAAGCCTCGAAAGACTCTCTTAAATCTGCTTCCTCAATACTGAATGGAAGGCTTCCAACAAAAATATTCATATGTACTTATTTATAATAATTGAAGCAAATGTAGTCTAATTTTTTTCTAATCTACTATATATTAGCTTATTTATGTTTTTATTTTGATTTCATAAAATCAAAAACCAATTTTCAGCACACAAATCAGAATCATTCTCAAACTAAATCGGCTATAAAGCTGAAACTACAGGCACTTTATAAAAAACCCCATACTGAAAATTTACCTCTTCCCCGAACAATGGATTATTATTGATATTTACAGCATTAAACTTAAAAGTACCTGAAACAGTATGGTTTACAGCGTCGTATTCCGTCAATACAATCTCACCATTACCAACATCGGTTCCAGTAGCAAAAGTTACTTTCCCACTGGCATCGTTCAAAACATAGGTAGCCATATTAGCAGCATCGACACCTAAAAAATAGGATGTAAGTGCGGTTTCATTTATTTTTAATGTCGTTATTTCATTTCCGGTATAAGCCTCAATTACCAAAGAACCATCGGAAGCCACTGTTGCTTTAGACTGAACAGCCCTCCAAAACACATTATCTTTTGTTCCTTGAAAAGATGATGTATTAAAATGCACATCTTCTTCACAGGAAACCAAAGAAAATAACACCACAACAAATAGAAAGTATTTCTTCATAGGTATATCAATTAATCTATTCAAACAAAAGTATACTATTATAGTGTAAAAACGCCATTTAACCCTAAAAAATAGCATCAAAAAGAAGCCAACTTATTCTTTTTCACATATGTAAAAGTTGTTTTTTAGCGGCCATATATGGTATCGCTTTTATTTATTGGTGTTTGCTTACGCAAACTTGTTGTTAATGGCGATTTCATTATAATAAATTCCCGTTAGTTATTTCAAATAAAAGTTATATATTTGCAGCCTTAATTAACAGAGGTCGAGTACCTCAAAATTTAATCATATAGATTATGTCAGTAAAAATTAGATTACAAAGACACGGTAAAAAAGGAAAACCTTTTTACTGGGTAGTAGCTGCAGATGCACGCTCAAAAAGAGACGGTAAATACTTAGAGAAAATCGGTACTTACAATCCAAACACTAACCCGGCAACTATCGATTTAAACTTGGATAGTGCAGTGAAATGGTTACACAATGGTGCACAACCAACGGATACTGCAAAAGCAATTCTTTCTTACAAAGGTGCCTTATTGAAACACCACCTTGACGGAGGTATTCGTAAAGGAGCCTTAACCCAAGAACAAGCTGACGCAAAATTAGCTGCTTGGTTAGAAGCAAAAGCTGGAAAAGTTGATGCCAAAAAAGACGGTTTATCAAAAGCGCAAGCTGATGCTAAAGCCAAAGCTTTCAAAGCAGAACAAGAAGTAAATGCAAAACGTTTAGCTGCTGCTGCACAAGCTGAAGCTGATGCTATTGCTGCTGCAACTCCTGCTGTAGAAGAAGAAGAAGAAGTTGCTGAAGTGGAAGCTTCAACAGAAGAAGCTCCTGCTGCTGAAGAAAACAACGAAGAAGCTCAAGCATAATTTATAAGCGATAATGCGTAAAGAAGATTGTTTCTATTTAGGTAAAATCGCCAAAAAATTTAGCTTTAAAGGAGAAGTTCTTGCCTATTTAGACACGGACGAACCTGAGTTATACGAAAACTTGGAATCAGTGTTTGTTGAATGCAACAAACACTTGGTTCCTTTTTTTATTGAAAGCAGTTCCCTGCACAAAAACGATTTTCTACGAATTCGTTTCGAAGATGTCAACACCGAAGAAGAGGCCGACACTTTAATTGGCAATGATCTATATCTTCCTTTAAAAATGTTACCCAAACTTAGTGGCAACAAATTCTACTTCCATGAAGTAATTGGCTTTGAAGTGGAAGACCAACGCCTTGGCGTGGTTGGAAAAATAGAATCCATCAACGACACTACTGCACAACCGCTGTTTGAGGTCCTCAATGGCGATATAGAAATATTAATACCCATGATTGATCATTTTTTAGTAAAAATTGATCGTGAAAACAAAAAAGTCATCATGGATTTACCGGAAGGATTGATTGAGATGTACCTTTAATTTAGTGAACAGTATTCAGTAGCAGTGTTCAGCCTCCTGAAAAATCTGAAATCAGCATTCGTTAATCTTCACCCGAGCCTAAAAGGCGAACTGGCGAAGCAATCTGAAATCAAAATTCCCTATGTTTCAATTCAAACAATTCTCCTTAGAACAAGATCGTTGTGCCATGAAAATTGGAACCGATGGCGTTTTATTAGGTGCCTGGGCTCCGATTGAACATAATCCCTACAGCATTTTAGACATTGGAACCGGAACCGGAATTATCGCCCTGATGCTGGCGCAAAGAAGTCATGCTGAGCAAATTGATGCTTTGGAAATTGACGAAGAAGCTTACGAACAGGCCACGGATAATTTCGAAAACTCCCCTTGGAACGACCGCTTGTTTTGCTTTCATGCCGGCTTGGACGAATTTATGGAAGAACCGGAAGACGAGTACGATTTAATTGTTTCCAATCCCCCATTTCACCAGGAAGATTACAAATCGAATAACGAACAACGCGATTTAGCCCGTTTTCAGGACGCCATGCCTTTTGAGGATTTAATAGAAGCTGCCGATTTATTACTTTCAGAAAACGGTGTTTTTGCCGTTATCATTCCGTTCAAAGAAGAAGAAAAATTCCTGAATTTAGCTCATGAATACGAATTGTATCCTGTAAAAATCACCCGCGTAAAAGGAACCCCAACTACCGAAATCAAACGCAGTCTATTGGCTTTTAGCCGAAACGAAATTGCCAATTTCCCTCTTGATGAATTAATCATCGAAACCGCAAGACATATTTATACTCCGGAATATATAGAATTGACAAAGGAGTTCTATTTAAAAATGTAACGACATCCATAGCCTTGATGGTCAAATTGTTATCACAATTACCTCATGTGGCGTTTTTCGACACATGAGATATAACGACAGCAGGAAAAAGCTCCTAAAAATAGATTTCCTAATAACTATAATAGTTACATTTATTTGCGTAAATTTATTTTCAAAACGATTCAAGTACAAACTACCTGTTTCAAAATGAAAATTAGATGAAACCAGATCTTTTTCAAGCACCGGACTATTACAATCTAGACGATTTACTTTCTGACGAGCATAAATTAGTGCGTCAGGCTACACGGGACTGGGTAAAAAAAGAAATCTCCCCCATCATAGAAGAATATGCCCAGAAAGCCGAATTCCCTAAACACATCATCAAAGGATTGGGCGAAATTGGCGGGTTTGGCCCATATATTCCGGCAGAATATGGCGGCGCGGGCTTAGACCAGATTTCCTATGGCTTGATTATGCAGGAAATTGAGCGTGGCGATTCAGGCATTCGTTCTACCGCATCGGTACAATCTTCGCTGGTGATGTATCCGATTTGGAAATACGGCACCGAAGAACAACGCCAAAAATACTTGCCCAAACTGGCCACAGGGGAATATATGGGATGTTTTGGCCTGACCGAACCGGATCACGGCTCAGATCCCGGCAGCATGATTACCCATTACAAAGACATGGGCAACCATTACCTGTTGAACGGGGCAAAAATGTGGATTTCCAACGCTCCTTTTGCCGATATCGCCATTGTTTGGGCCAAAGACGAAACCGACCGAATTCACGGCTTAATCGTTGAACGGGGCATGGAAGGTTTCAGCACTCCCGAAACCCACAACAAATGGTCACTCCGGGCCTCTGCCACCGGAGAATTAATTTTCCATAATGTCAAAGTGCCGAAAGAGAATATTTTACCCAACAAATCAGGATTGGCAGCCCCACTGGGTTGTTTGGATTCGGCACGCTATGGTATTGCCTGGGGAGCCATCGGAGCCGCAATGGATTGTTATGACACCGCTTTACGTTACGCCAAGGAAAGAATCCAGTTTGACAAACCTATTGCCGGCACCCAATTGCAACAGAAAAAATTAGCCGAAATGATTACCGAAATCACCAAAGCACAATTGCTAACCTGGAGACTCGGTGTTTTGAGAAATGAAGGCAAGGCTACATCGGCGCAAATCTCCATGGCCAAAAGAAACAATGTGAATATGGCCATTACCATCGCCCGGGAAGCCAGACAAATTTTAGGGGGAATGGGCATAAGCGGAGAATACTCTATCATGCGACACATGATGAACCTGGAATCGGTGATTACTTATGAAGGCACCCACGACATCCACCTATTAATTACCGGAATGGACATCACGGGGATTTCAGCCTTTAAATAACCCTGAACAAATACTAAAATATTTATAAAATTAAACGCAAAAAAACATTCTAAAAGAAGAAGCTTTTTTACATTTACAATAAAATACCAAAAATGAACATAGCAACCATTAACGATAGCATCCAGACCAGAAAAAACCTATTGTTAAACCACAGCTTATACAACAGAGTAAAAACGATTGAAGACTTACATTGTTTTCTTGAAAATCATGTCTATGCCGTTTGGGATTTCATGTCGCTTTTGAAAGCGCTTCAAACGAAATTAACCTGTACGACAACTCCATGGTTCCCTACAACAAACCCCGAAACACGCTATTTAATCAATGAAATCGTTCTTGCAGAGGAATCCGATTTAACGCTTGACGGCCGTCATCAAAGCCATTATGAGATGTATCTTGAAGCGATGCTGGATTGCGGAGCAGACACTACATCCATAGAGCATTTCCTGTCAGAGGTAAATTCTTTGCAAAATATATTTGTTGCCATAAAAACAAGCAACACCCACCCTAATATCAAAGCTTTTTTAGATTTTACCTTTCGAATCATTGAAGAAGGCAAACCTCATGAAATTGCAGCAGCCTTTACTTTTGGAAGGGAAGAATTGATTCCGAGTATGTTTACTGAAATCCTGAAAAATTTTCAGGCTAATTTCCCTGAAAGCAATTTAGATAAGTTAATTTATTATTTTGAAAGACATATTATTTTAGACGCCGACGAACACGGCCCTATGGCCATGAAAATGATAAGTGAACTTTGCGGTGATGATGTCCAAAAATGGTCCGATGTTGAAGAAGTGTCCATTATGGCACTGGAAAAACGAATCGGTCTTTGGGACGCCATTGAAGAACATATTATAGAAAATCATTTAGCTACCACATAAAAAAAATGTCCCAATTTGTTTGGGACATTTTTTTTAACTCTCCGGAGCCAATTCTAATTCGAGGCCTTCAAGGCTTTCGGTGATTGGAATCTGACAACCCAAACGGCTATTCGATTTTACGTAAAACGCTTCTGAAAGCATCGCCTCTTCATCTTCCCCCATTTCCGGCAGCTCTACATCATTCAACACATAACACTGGCAAGACGCACACATCGCCATTCCTCCGCAAGTCCCTTCAACAGGCAATTCATAAGCTTTACACAATTCCATGATATTCATGGCCATATCTGTCGGAGCCTGCAATTCATGCACTACCCCATCTCTGTCTTTAATTTTTATTAATACATCCATTGTTTTGGGTGTTGGGTTTTGTTTGTTATTTTGTTTGTGTGGAATCTGGGATTAAAGAAAAAAACAGCCTGTGACTGTCCGGCATTTCCATCATGAAAATACCGTTCAATTATTCTAATACCACTTCAATAAATTATAGTACGTTTACAACAGTTTCTATTTGTGGGGCATACTTTTTGATTGTCGTTTCTACACCCGCTTTTAATGTCATTTGGTTGACACTGCAACTGATGCAGGCTCCCTCCAAACGCACCTTTACATGTTTGCCGTCTTCGATTGAGATTAAGGTAATATCACCTCCGTCTGAATTCAAAAAAGGCCTGATCTCGTCGAGTGCTTTTAGAACATTGTTGGTTAATTCTTCTGTTGTCATTTTCTTTATTTAAAGATTGAAAGATTAGAAAATTTTAAAAATTCTAATTTCTATTTTTTTACTGCAGAACAACCTGCCATTGTTGTAATTTTAATTGCTTCGGTTGCCGGCAACGTTTCGTTTCTGCTTACGGTTTCCTGAACTACATTTCGGGTAATTTCCTCAAAAACGCTTTCAATTACAGAACCGGTTTGCATCGCTGCAGGACGGCCATAATCTCCAGCTTCTCTGATAGACTGAACGATTGGCACTTCTCCCAAGAAGGAAACACCCAAATCTTGTGCTAAGTTTTTAGCCCCTTCTTTTCCGAAGATGTAATATTTATTTTCAGGCAATTCTTCCGGAGTGAAGTACGCCATATTTTCGATAATCCCTAAAACAGGAACATTGATTGCTTCAGACATGAACATCGAAACCCCTTTTTTAGCATCGGCCAAAGCCACCGCTTGCGGGGTACTTACCACTACCGCACCGGTAACCGGTAACGATTGCATAATGGAAAGATGGATATCTCCTGTTCCCGGAGGCAAATCGATTAACATAAAATCCAATTCTCCCCAATCAGCATCAAAAATCATTTGATTTAAGGCTTTCGAAGCCATTGGTCCACGCCAGATTACAGCCTGACTTGGTGCCGTAAAAAAACCTATCGAAAGTAATTTCACTTCATAACTTTCTACCGGTTTCATTTTTGATTTTCCGTCCACCAAAACCGAGATTGGTTTTTCGTTTTCCACATCAAACATGATTGGCATCGAAGGCCCGTAAATATCGGCATCCAATACTCCTACAGAAAATCCCATTTTGGCCAATGTAACGGCTAAGTTTGCCGTTACGGTAGATTTCCCGACACCTCCTTTTCCGGAAGCAACGGCAATAATATTTTTAATCCCGGGAATGGCTTTTCCTTTAATTTGAGGTTTTTCAGGAACTTCCACTTTAATATTAACTTTAATTTTAGCCTCAGCTGAAACCAATTCCAATATTGTTTTTTTGATGTCGTCTTCTGCACGTTTTTTTATATGCATGGCCGGTGTATGCAACACTAAATCAACTACAACCTCATCACCAAAAGTGATGACATTCGTAACTGCTCCGCTTTCCACCATATTTTTTCCTTCCCCGGCTACAGTAATCGTTTCTAAAGCTTTAAGAACTTCTTTTCTATCTAATTTCATTATAACAATTTCAAGTTTCAGGCTTAGTCTTTCATGTCTGCACAGACAATCTCAATTTAAACCAATTTCAGATTGCAAAGATAACGGATTAAGTTCTTATTTTAAAGGATTTAAATCGGATTTATTGATAGTACAATTGTATGTTTATATTAAGTGAAATTGTGTCTTTTATAAAGAAAAAAGGTATTTTTATAATCCAAAGTCAAAAAAACATGGGATTAAGTATTCATTATCAAGGCTATTTTAAAAACGCCAAGGACTTACCTTTAATGATTGAAGAAGTCCTTACTGTTGCAAAAGCAAACCATTGGAAATATTTCATCTTTGAAAATGAATTTCCAAATTCGACTTTTAAACAAAAACCCGACAAGGAGAAACTTTATGGCATTTGTGTTTCACCTCCAGAATGCGAAATGGTCAGTTTTAGCTTTCTCTCTAATGGAAAAATGTGTGGAGTTGAAAAATTACAAATCAACAAACATGTAGAAAATATAGAAGAAGACGAGAATTTATATTATTTACATACCAAAACCCAATATGCCGGAATTGAAATTCATAAAAAAATAATTTTACTTTTTGATTATTTGAGTACAACCTATTTTGAACAATTTAAACTTTATGACGAAGGGCAATTTTGGGAAACCAGAGACGAACAATTACTGACAACCATTTTTAACAGATACACCAATTTGACAGAAAGTTTTCAGAGTTCATTAGAAAATACCCCAATAACCCCTGGGGAATCCCCCGAAGATTATGTACTGCGAATGGCTGAATTTGTCCAAAAAAACAATCCTATGGAAGACAATAACCAAGAAGAAGAAGAAGAAGAAGAAGAAGAATTTCCTAAATTGGACATTCATGATGAAAATGAATTCAAGAAATTAAAACTTTCGATTGAGCATGGGGCGGGTTATTTCAGCAAAGGCTCTTCAAATCTACCACCCGAAATAGAAGGTCAGTTTTTAGATTATATCGCAAATTTCGAAAATGCTTCTAAAAACGCAAAACAAATTACGGTTTTTAAAAAATTAGGAGAACCCGAATACAAACCCGAATCGACACTAACCAATGACGAAATAACAATTGAATTGGAAAAAATAGAACTCTTAATGCAAAATCACGGCATGAACTTAGATGTTCTGGCAGATTACACAGACGAAGAACGCCTGATTTACAAATTTATAACCGAAGAGTTATTCGAGCACGAAATAACCGATATGAACATTCCTGGATTGCAAACTTGTTTTATTTATGAGGAATTCCATCCCAATCACGAATACGATTTAAAACGAGATACCGAAGATTTTTTAAGAATGTTCTTCAATACAAAAGATGATTATTACAAAAGAAGTCATAATGAAGAAGCAACAAATCATATTGCATTAAACAACTTCCGTTCATTGTTTAAAGAATTCCAAATGACATTTTTCGAGTTTCAAGAAATCACTTTTGATGAACAAGATGCTGTTGTTAGATTCAACATTGATTTTTGGGCAAAAATAAAAGACACCGATGATAAGATGAACTATTCAGGAAATGGAAACCTTACTTTTAAATCTGAATATGGATATTGGCATTTAAGAGAAGTAACTTTGCCTATACATGATTAAATAAAGAAGTAATCAGTGGTCTATTTTTTAGTATTCAATCGAGATAAATGTGCAGTCACTATTTTTTTAGACTGAAAACTACAACTGATTACCTGTCTGCCGACAGGCAGGCTGAACACTAATTTCCGGCTCCCAAAAGTATTTGTCAAAATCGACAATCTGGTTGTCTATTACAGAAATCCCTTCACTTTCCAATAATTGCTGCATCAAATTTGTTCCGTCAAAATGAAATTTTCCGGTAAGCAGTCCTTTCCGGTTAACGACCCGATGTGCAGGAACATCCTTCCGACTATGCGAGGCATTCATCGCCCAACCCACCATCCGTGCCGAACGTGCCGCACCCAATGCCTTTGCAATAGCACCATAAGAAGTAACCCGACCGTATGGAATTTGCCTGGCCACTTCATACACCCGTTCGAAAAAATTGTCGTCTGACATGGTCTAAATTTACAAAAGGAATCTTAAGAGAGATAAAAACTTATTTATTGCAGATAATATTTTATGATATTAAATAGCGTAATAATCGAAATCAGTCCCGTAATACCTCCAATAATCGTATTCATGTTTTTAAGGAGAGAATCGGCTCTTTCTTCTATTCTTTGGAAAGAAGCGATATAAGAATAGAAAACAAGGAAAGACCCCAGCACCACGCCACTTACAAAGATAAATATAGGAGTCGAATTAAACGAAAACAGTGCATACGAAGACAAGGTGATACTCACAAAAACATAATACGGAATAGGGAAAAAATTGAGTGCTGAAAGCAACATTCCCAGAAAAAAACGTTTCTTTTTACTTTTCTTGTCGATTTTAGCTTCCTTTAGCTTTGGCTTTTTGGCCAACCACAAAAAATAAATAGTCAAAATCGAAAATACTCCAAACCCAACTTCCCTTAACAAAGCCACAATATCAGGTCTTCTGTCGATGACGCGGGCAAACAATATGGCCAAATAGGCCTGAAAAAAAATAACGGTTACGGCACCAAACACAAAACTCAGCGCGTTGATCTTCCCCTCTTTCAAATTTACTTTCGCTGCCGTCATATTCAATAAGCCCGGAGGAATAATTCCTACAACCGCAGTAACAAAACCGAAAAACAGGGGCGTTATAAGCCCCCTAATCCCCGAAGGGGGAATTTCTAATGCTACCTGAAATAGATTCAACATATTATCACTAATTATTTATACCTCCTTCAGGAATTAGGGAGCTATTTTAAATCGAATATACGTAATTGCCTTGTTAATTTCCAAATATTGTTTTTCATAAAAGGTCTGAAAAGCAGTCACTTCCTCCGGACTTCCTTCATTTACATAAACATTATGATTGGCATACAAGACCTCATGTCCTTCCCCATGAAGCAAGCCAAGGGTATAACCATGCATGAATTCACTGTCGGTTTTCAGGTTGACCACACCGTCTTTTTTAAGGATTTTTTTATACAGCTTCAAAAACTCCGAATTGGTCATACGGTGTTTGGTTCTTTTGTATTTTATCTGCGGATCCGGAAACGTAATCCAGATTTCATCCACTTCATTTTCGGCAAAAATATGATTGATTAATTCGATCTGGGTTCTCACAAAAGCCACATTATCCAATCCTGTTTCGACAGCCGTTTTAGCTCCACGCCAAAAACGTGCCCCTTTGATGTCAATCCCCACAAAATTTTTATCCGGATATCTTTCGGCCAAACCAACGGAGTACTCCCCTTTCCCACAACCTAATTCCAATACTAACGGATTATCATTTTTGAAGAATTCGGCATTCCATTTCCCTTTAAGCGGAAACAAATCACCCACTACTTCTTCTCTTGTTGGTTGAAAAACGTTATCGAATGTTTCGTTTTCTTTGAATCTCTTTAATTTATTTTTGCTTCCCACCTTTTTTGAATATTTTTACTTCATACCATTCGACCTAAAGGTCTCGGGTGGCAAAATTAAGGAAATATATATGAACGAAGGGGTTCCCTTTGAAAAAATGAAAAAATCATTCGGATAATCATACTACATCCCGGTTTTTTTTTCAGCTTCTAAACCGACTCAAGACCTGTCATCATTGTGCTTATTGGTTTAAAGAAAAGCGGAATTTTCGCTATCTTTATATAAATAAGCATGGCATGAAAAAATATGTTCTATCGGTTGTAGTTGTTTTATGCGGATTGATATTCACTTCAGTTTACCGCAATGACTCTTTTTCGGAAAAATTGTTGTCTTTGTCTTATTGGAATCAAAAAAGCGGAATTCAGCTTAACAACGCTATCATTACCACTTTTTTTAAAAAATATCCCGATTTAAAAAAACACCAATCAGACTTATTATCCCTATACAAATCCCGAAAATACGCCCCGGTTTGGTTTTCCAAAAACAGGCTCATACCGCTTGCGGAAACATTATATACGAAGGCAAATTCATTGCATGAAGAAGGAATCACAATCCAAATCGTTTATAAAGAACAATTTGAGGCTATTTTTAGCAGCAATTCCCAACTTACTCCCATTGATACCGAATTACTGCTGTCTTCGCTATATCTTTTTTATGCCAAAAATGTATTTTATGGAATTGACGCTGAAAAATTCAAAACACTAGGATGGTTCATTCCCCGAAAAACGGTTTCCTATAAATCATTATTAGATTCCTTACTGCTTAATCCCGAAATCTTAAACAAAAACGAAAACATGCAGCTGGACCAATATTACAAACTCAAAACTGTCTTAAAAAAATATCGGGAAATAGCAAAAAACGGGGACTGGCAACCCATACCAGCCGACTCTTCGACACTGGAATACCACCCCAACGACACTTCGGAAACCATCAGACAAATCCGGCACCGACTTGTCGTGATGGGCGACTTAAAAAACGATTCAAAAAGTAATGTATATGATACCGAAATGAAGGCAGCCGTCTTACAATACAAAAAAAGAAATGGCTATACCCTGAATTACGAAATCACCAAAAGCCATATTTATGTCATGAATATCCCCATTGAAAAATACATCCAAACCATCATTGTCAATATGGAACGCTGTCGCTGGATTTCACCGGAATTAACCAAAGCCGATGAATACATCCTCATCAATGTTCCTTCCTACAAACTCAGCTATATAAAAAATGGAGAAACAGCATTAGAGTCGAATGTCTTTACCGGAAAAAGCATCACCGAAACAGTCATTTTCAGTAGTGCCATCAGTCAGATTGTATTTAATCCTTATTGGATTATTCCCAAAAGCATCGTCGAAGATGAGTTATCCATCGCCATGGCAAAGGATAAAGATTACCTAAAAACCCATAATATGGAATGGCGTAACGGCACGCTCAGACAAAAACCCGGTGGAACAAACCCTATGGGGAAGATGAAGTTCCTATTCCCCAATGCTTACGCCATTTACTTGCATGACAGCCCTTCCAAAAGTTTATTCGAATCCGAATATCGGGCATTAAGCCACGGATGCATCAACATGAATAAGGCGAAAGAATTAGCGCTTTTACTTTTAAAAGATGAACCGGACTGGCCTGCAGAACGCATAGATGGCATCCTGAAAGGAAACAAAGAAACCTTGTGTACCCTTAAAAAGAAAACCCCCATTCATCTTGTTTATTTTACCGCCTGGGTAAATGATTCCGGCAAAATAGGCTTTTACAATGACATCTACGAAAAAGACGATTATCTGGCCAAACTGCTGGCTGCCGAAAAATAGCAATCGTTTTTAACCTCACACTAATCTACACACTCTATCGGAAAGAGTGTTTCATCGTGTTGGGACAAATCCAATCCGATAGCTTCCGATTCTTCGGAAACACGCAACGGAATTATTCTGTTGGTCAATTTAAACAAAAGCATCGCCCCGAAAAAAGTAAAGATAGAAACCAACACCAAGGCCATCATGTGATGCCCAAACACAATCCAACCGCCATGTAACAAACTGGCATCTTCACCATGGGCAAAAATGGCCGTCAGGATCATCCCCATAATTCCACCCACACCATGACAGGCAAAAACATCCAGCGTATCATCAACACCTTTTAAGATTCTGGCATTCACTACGCTATTAGAAACCACTGCGGCGATAAACCCAAAAAACATACTTTCGGGAATCGACACATATCCTGCTGCCGGCGTGATCGAAACCAATCCGACCACCGCACCGATACAAGCCCCTAAGGCGGACACTTTTCGACCATTAAGACGATCAAAGAATATCCAGGTAAGCATCGCTGCTGCCGAAGCTGTTGTTGTGGTTCCAAAAGCCATAGCTGCCACGCCATTCGCTTCCATTGAAGAACCGGCATTAAAACCAATCCAACCAAACCAAAGCATTCCCGTTCCCAATAAAACAAAAGGGATATTGGTAGGTACATGACTGCTATTTTTTCTTTTTCCTAAAACCATCACCCCTGCCAAAGCTGCAAAACCGGCACTCATGTGTACTACTGTTCCTCCGGCAAAATCTTTCACTCCAAAATAAGACCCTAAAATCCCTGTAGGATACCAAACGGCATGACATAAAGGAGCATATATAAAAATGGTAAACAACGAAATGAATAACAAATACGAAATAAACCGAACGCGTTCTGCAAAAGAACCGGTAATAATAGCCGGTGCAATAACGGCGAATTTCATCTGAAACAAAGCAAACAACATAAACGGAACCGTAGCCGCTATTTTCTTATGCGGCAACACTCCTACATTATCCATAAATACAAATGTGGTAGGATCACCTACAAAACTATAAAATCCGTCCCCGATATGAATCCCTATCGGTTCCCCAAATGCCAAACTAAAGGCAACGACAACCCATAATAAGGTAACGACTCCCAAACAAATAAAACTTTGCAACATGGTAGAGATTACATTTTTCTTTCCTACCATCCCACCGTAGAAAAAAGACAATCCCGGTGTCATAATCAATACCAAACAACAAGAAGTAAGCATCCAGGCAATATCAGACGGAACCAGTTGTTCCATGGTTCCAAATTGAGACAATATCAAATCATTTTTAGCCGCTACCGGCCACAAAGCTCCGGTGATACAAACGATACTAATAATTACGAAGGAAATAACCCAGTGTTTTTCTATTTTCATATGTTTAAATTATATTTTTAAGAGGTAACATATGTTATCGCTTTTTTAATCATAGGTGTTTGCTTACGCAAACTTGTTGTTAATGGCGATTTCATTTTATTTATTTTACCCCATATTTAACAGGGGGCAAATTTAAAAAAAAAATAAATTTTATACCCAAATCAGTCAAAAAACAAACACCAAGCATATAAATATAACAATATTATCATTTTCACCCCCTATTTACTTCCGGTAATTAGTTTTAATTCTAACAAAACGAGTTTAAAATGAGAATTATTTTAAAAAAAACGCTTTAATTAAACAAATCGTTTCATTCTTTAATTTGGTTTCTGTGTGTTTTTTCTACCATCTGTCACCTAACTCCCATCATAAAGAGTCCTTTCATTTCCAAGTTTACAATTTAAAATACAAAATAGTAGCTCACAACTGTTTCAAAAAATTATCTTACAAACCAATTAAAAATCAATCCTCCGTTACAGCGCATATTTGAAATGAGAAGCCTTAAGACTGCTGAACCGAAGATTTTTTTGTATTTTTATATTCCACGAATGATAATTCAAGGTATGAAAAGGTCGATTCTATTTTTTACAATATTTATTCTGGGGCTATTGCTGAGCATTGTTTCATGCAGGGACAAGGATACCGCCTCTATCCTAACCACTGCCGAAGACGAAATCGAAACACCCTTTGACAGCATTTTAATTGCCGCTTTTTTTAAACAACACCCCAAACTGAAAAATTTTCAAGCCGATGTTATCGCTTTGTACCAAAAACAACAGTATCGTTTCATCTGGTTTGATGAAAATGGCATCAATGAAATCGGGAACTTACTTTACAACAAAATCTCCAATTTAGAAGAAGAAGGCATACAGGCAACTATTCCCTATAAAAACACTTTAGACGATCTTTTTCAAGCTTCAAATGAAGAACAAATCCCCAATGTAGATGACGAATTATTAATTTCGTCCCTGTACTTTTTTTATGCCGACAAGGTATACAAAGGCTTAGACAATGAAAAAATAAAAGAATTAGGCTGGTATTTGCCTCAAAAAAAACAATCCTACATCAATTATCTGGATTCTTTAATCAGCAATCCCTCTTTGATTAATAAAGACGAAAAGGAAGTATTAGGGCAATATTACCGCCTTCGGGAGGTGTTAAAACAATACCGCGAAATAGACCAAAAAAACAAATGGGATTCCATCGCTTTAGCCTCCGACAAAAAATCACTTAAACCGGGAGACAGCGCCCAGACTATTGTACAAATACGGAAATGGCTTTTCATGACAGGCGATATCAAAACCAATTCGAAAAGTCCTTTGTATGACACCGAATTAGAAGACGGTATTTTGAATTTCAAAAAAAGACACGCTTTTGCCCCTGAGAAAACCATTTTACCTAAACACATTACGGCCATGAATGTGCCCATTTCACAACGCATCAAAGCCATTCTGGCCAATATGGAACGCTGCCGTTGGATTTCGGCAGATCTCTCTAAAGCCAAAGAATACATTTTCATCAATATCCCTTCTTACCAGCTCAGCTATTTCAAGAATAATAAACCGGTTTTACGATCTAAAGTCGTTGTAGGGAAAGCGATAAACAAAACCGTCGTATTTAGTGCCTATATGAAATACATTGTTTTCAGCCCATACTGGAACGTCCCGAAAAGCATTTTAAACAAAGAAATCCTGCCAGCCTTGGAAAAAAACCCAAACTACCTTGCCGAAAATGACATGGAATGGTACAAAGGCGACCTCAGACAAAGACCCGGACCAAAGAATTCCCTGGGATTAATCAAGTTTTTATTTCCGAATTCGAATTCTATTTACCTGCATGACACGCCTTCCAAAAATCTATTTAACGAAGAGAAAAGAGCCTTCAGTCACGGTTGCATCCGTATAGAAAAACCCGTAGAACTGGCCAATCTTATTCTGGAAGACGATAAAAAATGGACTCCTGAAAAAATAACCCTGGCTATGAATAAAGGAGAGGAATCCTGGCACTCCCTAAAAAACAAAATCCCGGTTTACATTGGGTATTTTACCACCTGGGTCGATAGCGAAGGAACCGTCCATTTCTATGACGACATCTACAAAAGAGACGAACGTCTCGCTGCCATGCTGCTGGAAGAATAGTTGTTTTTATTTTAACCCGTTGGGTGAAATGAGTTTGTTAAAGTACAACGACGATAAAACAGATTTTCAACAGCATTAATCTCTTGAATCTGCAAAATCTGCGTGAAAAATTTTTAGCACGCAGATTCAGCAGATTTCATGGCTGATTTTTCTTTTGGCATTGATAAGGACAGTCAAATTATTTAAATAAATTCCAGAATGCTTTATTTTGATAGTCCTCAAAAATGCTTACATTGAGCATTCCATTCTACCTTATTATGAACAGAGACACGAGCATCGCGTTACTAAACCAAAACACCATCACTTGGGATGTGAT